>NZ_JAFCGW010000020.1:0-61288 GCF_018604485.1 Sphingobium sp. BHU LFT2 | reverse complement strand
GCCCAGTGTCGCGGGATGGAGCAGCCCGGTAGCTCGTCAGGCTCATAACCTGAAGGTCGTAGGTTCAAATCCTACTCCCGCAACCAAATCACAACACAGACACGCCGCCTCGGATATCCCCAAGGCGGCTTTTTTGTGTCCGCGCCCTACCAGACCAGCGGAACAGACTTCGGCCCAACCACCCCGCCAGGCCAGTAGCTGATCAACGCATCAGACCGAACCGCAAAGTCAGGAATGCGCCGCAGCCACTCCTGCAACGCAACCTTCACCTCCAGACGCGCCAGATGCGCACCAATGCAGCTATGCACGCCGCCGGCAAAGGCCAGGATCGGCTTGCGCGGTCGGTCGAAGTCAACCCGCGTCGGATCCGGGAAGACATCCGGGTCATAGTTGCAGGCGGGCAGGATGCTGTTGAACTTGTCGCCCTTCTTCATCTGCACCCCGCGCATTTCCAGATCCTGGGTCAGGGTCCGACCGGAAAAGGTGACGGAAAAGACCCGCAGCAGCTCTTCCACCTGGGCATTGATCTGATCGGGATGGGCGATGATGTCGCGCCGCCGATCGGGATTTTCCGCTAGCCACAGCCAGATATTGTTGAGCGTCGCGAACACGGTGTCGAGCCCGGCGATGAACAGGAAGAAGGTAAAGCCGAAAATCTCCCGCTCGGTCAGCGGTTCGCCACCCGGCCGTGCCTGGATGATCGTACTGATGACGCCATCATCGGGCCTGGCCGTCTTCTCGACGATCACCTGCGCCAGATAGGCCTCGATCCCGCGCATGGCGAGGCCGGCGGTCATGCGATCCTGCGAATGGAGCAGGTCGACCGCCCAGTCGACGAAGGTGTCGCGCATCTCCTGCGGCAGGCCCATCAGGTCGAGGAAGATCGACACCGGCAGCGGTCGGCCGAAGGCGGTGGTGAATTCCACTTCGCCGGCATCGATGAAGCTGTCGATCAGGTCGTTGGTCAGGCGGCGCATATAGGCTTCGAGCCGCAGCACGCTTTGCGGCGAGAAGGTCGAATCGAGGATCGCGCGATATTTGCGATGATGCGGCGGATCGATCTCCAGCGGGATGAAATGGAAATAATTATTGGGATCGCGCGGGAAGGGCGTGGCCCCGGCGGTGGTGAAATATTCCGGGTGGCGCAGCGCGAAGAAGGCATCCTCATGCTTGATAGTACACCAGCTGTTCCCGATCAGCGGATTGACGCTGTAGAAGATCGGCGGGTGCGTTTCGTGCAGCTTCGCCATGAAGGCATGGGGCGCAGCGAGAAATTCGGGACCGGTGGTCAGGCCGATCTCGCGCACCAGTTCGGGCGGGACATGGGCGGGAATGTCCATAACGGGCGTCGCTTGGGCGGTTGCCATGATCGGGCTCCTCAATATTGCGCAGCGGGCAGGTGGACGACCAGCCCGTCGAGTGCATCGCTGGCGATGATCTGGCAGCTCAGGCGGCTGCTCGGCCGGCGCTCACTGGCGGTGCATTCGAGCATGTCCAGCTCAGTCTGCGCGGGCGCGGGCAGACGGTCGGCCCAATCCTCCTCGACATAGCAGTGGCAGGTCGCGCAGGCGAGGCCACCGCCGCATTCGCCGACCATGCCGTCGAGCCCCTCGTTGAGCGCCGCGCGCATCAGATTCTCGCCCGCTGGCACATCGATTCGATGCTCCGCACCGCTGGCCTCGACAAAGAGGACCGTCGCCATCGCACTCTCCCATATATCTTCGTGATGAGAACAATGTTCTCAATGCTGGCACTATAGTCGCGGGCTGCTAGATGGAAAGCGATTATTGCAGAGAGGATCGATGAGCATGTACCGGGCGCCGCAGACCGACGACGCGATCGCGGAACTGGACGATCGCGACCAGCAGATCGTCGCCGCCGCCTATGATCTGCTCGACGAAGAGGGGCTGGAAGGGCTGACGATCCGTGCCGTATTGCAGCGCACCGGGCTCGCCCGTCGGGCGCTGTACGATCGCTTTGCGGGCAAGGATGATCTGGTGCTGGCGGTGTTTGCCCATACACTTCGCCGCGCAGCGGAACAGTTCGGCGAACAGGTGCGCGACCTGCCGGACCCGCTGGCGCGCTTGCATCATATTGTGGCCGGTATCGTTATCGGCCGGGCAGCGATGGGCGGGGAATGGCAAGGCGGCCAGCGCCGGAGCGCGGCGCTCAGCCGCGAGCATCTGCGCCTGGCGGAGGCGCGTCCGGTCGAACTGCAAAAGGCGGTAAGCCCGCTCATCGACCTGATTGCCACGATCCTGTCCGAAGGCATGGCAGAGGGGCAGGTCCGCGCAGGACCGCCGTCGTGGATGGCGCTGCTCGTCTATAATCTGGTCTCGACCACCGTCCATAGCCAGTTGCTTGCCGAAGAGGCCGCCATTCCCGACCGCCAGCGCCGATCCGAACTGGCGGTCGAGATATGGGAATTTTGTCGCCGGGCGATTGCGGCCTAGCGCGTCAGCTTCAGCCGATCGCGGAAGAAGGCGGTCATGACGTCGAAGGCCTCGCGCGATTCCGGCAGGGCGGGATCGTAGAAAAAGGCATGGCCCAGCCCATCCCACATATGCAGGTCGGCATCGACCCCGGCCTTGACCAGTTCGCGATGGGTATTGACGGTCGCGCTCATTTCGAAGGCGCGGGTGCCGGTGATCAGCAGCGTCGGCGGAAACTGCTTCAGCGTCGTGGGCGACAGCGCCGGCGACACCAGCGGATCGCTGCGGTCGATACCCTTGAAATAGGCGCGGACATCGTCGCGCGGCGGCAGCGCCTGGAAGGGGCGGGCAAAGCTCTGGCTGTCGCCGCCCCAGCGCGCATCGCCCGACGCGCAGAAGATGCCGATCGCACCGGGCAGCGGCAGCTTCTCATGGATGAACCAGGCGATCGCCTCGGCCGTCAGCAGCCCCCCGGCCGAACAGCCGAAGATGCCGATATTCTGCGGCTGGTAGGTCTTGAGCAGTTCGCGATAGACCTTGGTCACATCCTCGGTCGCCGCCGGCCAGATGGTCTCGGGCGCCTGGCGATAGGTGATGGAGAGGATCTCCACCCCGGCCAGCCCCGCAAGCGGGATCGATTCCATCATGCCGGTGCCGCCGGCCACGCCCATGATGAAGCCGCCGCCCGGCAGATTGAGCAATATCTTCCCGCGGTTGCCCGGTGCGAGGCCAGCCGCCGGGGTCGCACGCACGGCCGCTATGCCGGCAATCTGTTCCTCGCGCGTCGTCACCTTGTACATTGCCTTGAGCGCATCGATACGCGGCGCGACCAGTTGCGGCATGCGCTGGCGCAGCGCACCGGCCTGCCCGGCGGCGACCGCGCGCATCATCGGCTCTTCGGGATCGGTCGGCCTGCGCGGCAGCGCCTTCTTCGCCGCCTCGCTCAGATAGATGGAGGGCGGCAGGCGAAAGCCGGGGACATGGACCGTGCCATCCGGCTCGATCGTGCCGGAAGCCGCCGGACTATCGGACTGTGGTGTCTGGGCCGGTGCCGTCCCCGCGAGGGCCAGCAGGACAAACGGCAAGGCGAATCGCATCGTCATGAACATCGCTCCTCTCCATCTTATATTATGGTATATAACATATCGACTTGAGCCGGAACGGCAAGGGGGCTAGACCCGCGCGGTGACGATCGATCCCGACAGCGCCTTCACCGACCCGCTCGACGCGATGCTGGGCTTCCATCTGCGGCGCACGGCGGCGGCGGTCACCGGCGCGCTGGGCGAGGCGCTGGCGCCGCTTGGCCTCAATCCGGGCGAAGCGACCTTGCTGCGCCTGATCGGTGCCAATCCGGGGTGCAGTCAGAGCGATATCGCCCGTGCGCTGCGCGCCCAGCCGGCCAATCTGGTGCCGCTCATCAACAAGCTGGCGCTGTCTGGCCTGTTGGAGAAGGGCGCGGGCAAGGGGCGCGCCATTCCGCTGACGCTGACGGCGCAGGGGCAGACGCTGCACGGCCAGGTCTGCGCGGCGTTCGACGCGCATGAGGCGCGGATCGGTCGCGCGATTCCGATCGAACAGCGTCGCGACGTCATCGCCCTGTTGCGTCAGATCTGCCTCGACGCCTGTTGCGGCCCGGCCTAATCGGCCTCCGCCTCCACCCATAGCGGGTGCCGCACCATGGCTAGAGCGAACAGATCCGATTCCAGATGCCCGGCCAGCCAGCCGCGCAACGCGGTCCAGGGCTGCGCGGCAAACCAGTCCGACTCGACCGCAGCAAACTGCCGCACGAACGGAAAGATCGCCATGTCGGCCAATGTCCGCCGCGCGCCACAAAGCTGGGCCTGATCGCGTAACCGCGCGTCCAGCGCGCCGAGCAGCCCGGCCGCTTCGGTCCGATGGGCGATCGGGTCGCTGCCATGGCGCTCGGCATATTTGTAGCGATCCAGATGCCGCTTGAACGGTCCGTCATTGGTCGCGATCAGCGCTGCTGCGTCACCCGCCAGCCACCCCTCGGGATCATGCTGCCCCAGCGCCCAGCGCATGATCTCCAGACTCTCATTGATCACGCCTCCGTCGGGCAGCACCAGCACCGGCACCGTCCCCTTGGGCGAGGCGGCCAGCATCGCCGCCGGCTTGGCGCGCAGCAGGATTTCGCGATGCGCCACCGCCTGTCCGCTCACCAGCAGCGCCAGCCGCGCCCGCATCGCATAGGGACAGCGGCGGAAGGAATATAGGATCGGGGCATCGGCCATGGCCCGCCCTAACCGAGCGGCCGGCCAAGGACTAGCCTTGCTCCGCCTCGACCCATGTCGTCGTCAGCGCGCGCGGCGAGAGATATTTGGTCGAGGTCCAGCCGCCATCCACGACGATCGTCTGGCCGTTGATGAAGGCGGCGCCGGGCGAACAGAGGAAGGCGATGGTGCTGGCCACATCCTCCACCTCGCCCAGCCGCGGGAAGGGGGTGGTCTCCACATTCACCCGCTTGAACATCTCGTCCTCGAACCGGTGGCGCACCATGTCGGTCATGGTGACGCCGGGTGCGACGCAATTGGCGCGGATGCCCTGCGGGCCGTAATCGCAGGCGATATGCTTGGTCAGCGCGTCCAGCCCGCCCTTGGCCGCCGAATAGGCGCCGCCGCGCCGCCCGCCGATCACCGCATAGGTGGAGGTGACGTTCACGATGCCACAGCCCTCGCCCATATGGACGATCGCCTCGCGCGCCAGGCGGAAGGGCGCGCGCAGCATCAGGTCCAGGAACCCGTCCAGCGTGGCGTCGTCGGTTTCGTGCAGCGGCTTGGGGCTGCCCGCGCCGGCATTGTTGACCAGGAAGTCGATCCGGCCGAACCGGTCGAGCGCCAGCTGCACGATCCGCGCGGGCGCATCATCCTGCGTCACATCGATGGACAGGGTGGCGACCCGCGCCGGATCGCCGATTTCGCTCTCCAGCGTCGCCAGCTTGGCCGGATCGCGGCCGACGCCGACGATCGCCATGCCGGCGTCATGCAGCATCTTCGCCGTGCAGAGCCCGATGCCGCTGCCCGCCCCGGTGATGATCGCTACCTGCATCTATCCTGTCCTCTACTCTGTCCTGCCCCGCTCTTATCCGCTTCGCCGGGCATCGGCGAACCGCCATGGCGATGCCTTGCCGCCCCGGCTTGAACCCGCGCGCGCGCCGCGTCACCCCTGCGCCATCATCTGCATAATCCAGCGAAAGGCCCGCTCATGTCCGAACTGCGCTACGACGATCGCGTCATCGTCATCACCGGTGCCGGGCGGGGGCTTGGCCGCGCCTATGCGGAACTGCTGGGCGCGCGCGGCGCCAGGGTCGTGGTCAATGATCCGGGCAGCGCCGTGCGCGGCGAGGGGATCGACGTCGGCCCGGCGGCTGAAGTGGTTGCCGCGATCCAGGCGCAGGGCGGCGACGCGATCGTCTCGACCGACAGCGTCGCCACGCCGGAGGGCGGCCGCGCCATCATAGAGGCGGCGCTCGACCATTATGGCCGGATCGACGGGCTGATCCACAATGCCGGCAATGTCCGCTACGGCTCGATGCAGGCGCTCAGCCAGGAAGATTTCGATGCCGTGCTGGACGTTCATCTGCGCGGCGCCTTCCATGTCGCGCGCGCTGCCTTCCCGCACATGTGCAAGGCGCGCTATGGCCGCATCATCCTCACCAGCTCGATCGGCGGCCTCTATGGCAATCGCGATTGCGTCAATTATGGCATGTCCAAGTCGGGCATGATCGGCCTCAACAATGTGCTGGCGCTGGAGGGGGAGGCCGAAGGGGTCAAATCCAACATCATCGTGCCCGGCGCCGTCACCCGCATGGCCGAGGGGCTGGATATCTCCCAATATCCGCCGATGGGGCCGGAACTGGTCTCGCCGGTCGTCGCCTGGCTGGCGCATGAAAGCTGCTCGGTCACCGGCGAGATGCTGGTGTCGATCGCCGGCCGCGTCGCCCGCGCCTTCATCGCCGAAAGCAAGGGCGTCTATCAGCCCAGCTGGACGCCGGAGGATGTCGGCGCCCGGATCGACGCGATCATGGACAGCCAGGACCCGCTGGTCTTCGGGCTGGAGGGCCATGTCGACCATATCCGCTACAGCTTCGGCCGCGCCGTCGCGGGGGAATAAAGGCCGCGTTCCGACTGTATCCGGCCGGTCGAATGCGGCCGGTCGAATCCTGGCGGTCGATGCGCTATGGATCGGGCATCCCCGTGCGGAGTCGGAACCCATGAAGGCGGAACGGATCGACGAGGCCAGCCTGCGCCAACTGGTCGAAAGCTTCTATGCCCGCGTCCGCGCGGACGACCGACTTGGTCCGATCTTCAACGACGCCGTGGAAGACTGGCCGGCGCATATCGACCGGCTGGTCGATTTCTGGTCGTCGGTGATGCTGTCATCGGGCCGTTACAAGGGACAGCCCGTCCCGGTGCATATGGCGCATCGCGACCGGATCACGCCCGCCCTGTTCGACCATTGGCTGAATCTCTGGTCGCAGACGACCGACGCCGTCATGGTTCCGGCGGCGGCCGCCGCCTTGCAGGGCAAGGCGCAGCGGATCGCGGAAAGCCTGCAACTCGCGCTGTTCTTCCGGTTGGGGGCGCCGCCGGCCGCGGGGGCATGAAGGGCGCGCCGATACGCGCCCCTGTCCGCCTTATTCGATCGTCACGCCGACCACCCGCCAAGCCCCATTTTCGCGATCCAGCGTCACCGTCTCGATCGCCTGTGCCTGGTTGGCGTAGCTGGCGCGGAACTTCACCACTTCATAGCCATGGGGCGGGGCGGGCAGTTCCTCCTGGCTCAGCAGGCTGCGCGACTGGAGGGCGCCGAACCGGCCGCGCATCGTCTGCGACACCTCGGTCCAGACCTGCACCGTATTGAGTTTCTGGAAAGCGCTGCCGGTGCCGCGATAGCTTTCGGCCCATTTGTCCTGGTCGATCAGCGCCAGCCATTGGCGTGCGGCGTCGACGACCTCGGCATTATGGGCCTGGGCGGCGGCCGGCGTCGATTGTGGTGTGGGGGCGGCATCGGGCAGGGCGGCAAGGGCCAGCAGGCCAAGGACAAAAGACATGAGAAGCACTCCAGGCAGGATCGGGCGCCGGCGATCGGCCGGCCCCACGCCGATGACCGGCGCCTCGTCCTGATCCGCTTCGACCGGGGCTGCGTCTGCCCCCAATAGCCTGTCCCCCAGAAAATCGGGGGGCGATGCCTCGGGCGTGCCTTCGGCTTCCAGCAACAGCCGGGCGGCCTCGCGGCTGCTCGACACCGCCATCTTGCGCCGTGCGTCGCGCAGCCATTCGTTGATGGTATGGACCGACAGGTCCAGGCTGCGCGCGATCGATTTCGCGTCATGGCCCCGGACCATCAGGCGCAGCGTCTGCTTTTCCTTCTCGGTCAGCGCCCAAAGGCCGTCTGTCATCCCGCTGGTCATGGCGCCAGATGTACGAAGCCCCCGGTGCGCCAGCTACCCCAAAAAATTCGTATCTTTGGCCGGGGCCGCTCAGTCCGACAGGCTGCGCAGATAGGCGATCAGGTCGGCCCGCGCGAGCGGGTCGGGGATGCCGCTGAACTGCATCTTGGTGCCGGGCACGAAGCGCTGCGGATTGGCGATCCAGGCGTCGAGCGCCTTGTCGTCCCAAACGCCGCCTTTGGCGCGCAACTCGGCGGTATAGCCGAAGCGGGCGCTGTGCTGGCCGATCGGCTGGCCGTAAATGCCATGCAGATTGGGGCCGCCAGTGTCGGGTCCGCCGGCGCTGCTGGTGTGGCAGGCGGCGCAGGTGCCGAACAGCCGGGCGCCGGCCTTGGCGTCGGCCACCGTCATCAGCTTTTCCAGCGTCGGATTGGGGCCGGCGGCCTTCAACCGCTCGGCGCGGCGATCGTCGGCACAGCCGATCAGGCTCAGGGTCAGCAACAGGGCGGCGGAGACGGGACGCAACATGGCGCGCCCATGCCCGATCGCACGGCGCGCGGCCAGCGGACCAATTGTCCTACGACGTTGCCGGCGCGGCCTCTTCCACCAGCCGGGCGCGGATCTGCTGCTTCAGCACCTTGCCGGCGTCATTCTTGGGCAGGGCGTCCCACAGCGCCACCGCCTCGGGATATTTGAAGCGCGCGACGCCATGGCCGGCCAGATGCGCGGCCAGCGCGGCGACATCGGGTGTGGCGCCGGGGCGCGGCACGATCACCGCCACCGCCCGTTCGCCGGTGCGCGGGTCGGGGACGCCGACGATCGCGATCTCGGCAATGGCGTCATGGCCGACCAGCAGATCCTCGATCTCCTTGGGCGCGATATTCTCGCCATTGCGGATGATCAGATCCTTGATCCGGCCGGTCACCACCAGATGGTCGCCATCGACCCAGGCGCCCTGGTCGCCGCTGCGATAATAGCCGTCCGGATCGAAGCTCGCGGCCTCATCCGCCTTGTGGATATAGCCGACCATCATCTGCGGCCCGCGCGCGCGGATCTCGCCATCCTCCGCGATGCGGACGGTGGCGATGCCGGGGCGGCCGTCGGTCTCGGCGGCATGGGTGATATCGGCCCGGTCGATCACGCCAACGGTGGTGACCGGTAATTCGGTCGATCCATAGACGCGGCTGACCACCGCCTGCTCGAAATAGCCGGCCGCTTCGCGGATCAGCGCCGGCGGCACCGACGCGCCGCCGCAGATGAACAATTTGAGCGCGGGCAGCCGCGTCTCCGCCGCGCGCGCCGCCGCCAGCAGATGCTGCAGGAAGGGGGTGGCTCCGGCCATATGGGTGCAGTCGGCCTCGGCCATGATCCGCACCGCATCGTCCGGGTTCCACTGCTCCATCAGGATCGCCGTCGCGCCCAGCAGCAGCGGCGTCTCGAACGCATAGATGGACCCGCCAATATGGCTGATCGGGGAGGGCACCAGGAAACGGTCGCCCGGTTCGACCAGCCAGTGGCGGCCGATCTGGCGGATCAGCGCATTGATCGAATTATGGCTGTGCATCACCCCCTTGGGCCGGCCGGTGGTGCCGCTGGTGTACATCACCATGCGCACCTCGTCGGCATCCAGCGCGGGCAGCGGCCGGCCGGCCGGGGCCGAAGACAACAGAGCGTCATAAGCGCAAACTTTGCCATCTTCCGCCCGGACGATGACGATCTCCGGCGGCCTTTCCATCTCTGCCGCCACCCGTTCCAGCATCGCGCCATAATCATGGCCGCGAAAGCGTTCCGGCACGAAGATCATCCGGCTGTCCACATCCGCCAGGATGAAACGCAGGTCATGGTCGCGCAGCGACGGCAGGATCGGATTGGCGACCATGCCGGCGAGCGTCGCGCCCATGTAGATGACGGCCGCCTCCTGCCAGTTGGGCAGCATGAAGGATATGACGCTGCCGACCGGGAAGCGTGCCAGCAGTACCTGCGCCAGACGCTGCGCCTGATCGTGCAGGCCGGCGGCGGTCAGGCAATGATCGCCGTCGATCAGCAGGATGCGATCGGGCGTGTCGCGGGCGGCGTTCACCAGCGCATCGGCGGCCGTGTCCGATCGCCACCAGCCATCGGCATAGGCCTGCGCTGCCTGATCGGCGTCCCAGCGTATGTCCCATCCTGCGGCGGTGATCCGCCGTCCTGCTCCTGTCCCGGCCATGCTCGCTCCGCTGTCGATGGACGAGCCATGCGAAAGAAGCGCCGACCGGGCAAGCGCGGCGCTGATCCACCGTCCCCGCGATCAAATCGGCTGGCCGGTTCCGACCCTTCCGATCCTCCTTTATGGCCGACCCGATCCGTTTCGAGAGGGCAGCATGCGCATAGTCGACAATTTCATCGGGGGGCAGCATCGCGCATCGGCGTCGACGCGCCTGGGCGACATCTTCAACCCCGCCACCGGCCAGGTGCAGGCGCAGGTTCGCCTGTCGGCGCCCAGCGAACTGGATGAAGCGGTCGCCAATGCGCAGGCCGCGCAGCCCGCCTGGGCGGCGATGAACCCGCAGCGCCGCGCCCGCGTGATGTTCAATCTCAAGGCGCTGATCGAACAGCATATGGACGAGCTGGCCGAACTGCTGTCGGTCGAACATGGCAAGGTCCATTCCGATGCCAAGGGCGATATCCAGCGCGGCCTCGACGTGGTCGAATTTGCCTGTGGCATCCCGCATCTGCTGAAGGGCGAGTATACTGAGGGGGCAGGTCCGGGCATCGACGTCTATTCACTGCGCCAGCCGATCGGCATCGCGGCCGGCATCACCCCGTTCAACTTCCCGGCGATGATCCCGATGTGGATGTTCGCGCCTGCGATCGCCTGCGGCAATGCCTTCATCCTGAAGCCCAGCGAGCGCAATCCCTCTGTCCCGGTGCGCCTTGCCGAACTGGCGATGGAGGCGGGGCTGCCGGCCGGTATCCTGAACGTCGTCCATGGCGACAAGCAGGTGGTGGACGCGATCCTCGATCATCCCGCGATCAAGGCGGTCAGCTTCGTCGGCTCGTCCGACATCGCCCAATATGTCTATGGCCGGGGCGCTTCGAACGGCAAGCGCATGCAGTGCATGGGCGGCGCCAAGAATCACGGCATCGTCATGCCGGATGCCGACCTGGATCAGGCGGTCGCCGACATTCTCGGCGCGGCCTATGGTTCGGCGGGCGAACGCTGCATGGCGCTGCCGGTGGTAGTGCCGGTGGGCGAGCAGACCGCGGTGGCGCTGCGTGCCAAGCTGGAGGCGGGTATCGCCGGGCTGCGCGTCGGCGTGCCGAGCGATCCCGACGCCCATTATGGCCCGGTGGTCAGCGCCGCGCACAAGGCGCGGATCGAGAATTATATCCAGATGGCGGTCGATGAAGGCTCCGAACTGGTGATCGACGGTCGCGGCTTCGCGCTGCAGGGCTATGAGGATGGCTTTTTCCTCGCCCCGACCCTGCTCGACCGCGTGACGCCGCAGATGAAAAGCTATCAGGAAGAGATTTTTGGTCCCGTCCTGCAGATGGTCCGCGCCGAGACCTTCGAGGAAGCGATCAGCTATCCGACCAGGCATCAATATGGCAACGGCGTCGCGCTCTTCACCCGCAATGGCGATTTCGCGCGCCGCTTCTGCGCCAATGTCGAGGTCGGCATGGTCGGGATCAACGTGCCGATCCCGGTGCCGGTCAGCTATCACAGCTTCGGCGGCTGGAAGCGCTCGGGCTTTGGCGACATGAACCAATATGGCATGGACGGCGTGCGTTTCTACACGCGGGTCAAGACCGTCACCCAGCGCTGGCCGAGCGGCGGCGCGGTGCTGGACCAGAGCTTCGTCATCCCTACCATGGGCTGACACGTCTCCTGAGGGGGAGAGGGCAAGGGCGGGTCGGGCAACCGGATCCGCCCTTGGTCCTTTTGCCGCGTGGTGAAACGCGCGCCGGCCGCTATAGGTTAGGGATCGACCACAGGAGAGAGGCGATCCATGACCCCAAAGGGCGACCAGGCATTATATCAGCAGACACGGCGTTCGGCGCAGGAGGCGGCGGCGCTGATCCCGTCGGGCGCGAAGATCTGCATGGCTTTGGGGACCGGCCAGCCGCCTGCCCTGCTAGCCGCCCTTGCCGAACGCGCCCGGTCCGCTTCTGTCGCTGATCTGCGTATCTATTATATGCTCTGCACCGGGATCGCCGGCGCCAGCCTGTTCGACTTCGCGTTGCGCGACCGGATCACGCCGATGAGCCTGTTCCATGGCGGCGTCGAACGGACGCTGGATCGCCAGCTGGGCGACGCGCATCTCCCGATGATCGATTTCCTGCCCTGCCATTTCAGCCAGGTGCCGCGCGCCATGGTCGAGCATGTTGGCGTCGACACGCTGATTGCGACGGTCGCGCCGATGGATGCGGACGGCAATTTCAGCCTGGGAACCGATGTCGACTATGCGCTGGCGGTGGCGCGCAAGTCGGGCACCCGGATCATCCTGGAGGTGAATGCGCATATGCCCTATGTGCGGGGCGATTGCATGATCCCCCTGTCGGCGGTGACGGCGCTGGTCGAGCATGATGTCGCGCTGCCGACTCTGCCGGCCATCACCCGCACGCCGGTTGATGACGCGATCGGCGCCACCGTCGCCGG
The DNA here is from genome assembly GCF_018604485.1 of Sphingobium sp. BHU LFT2. Lineage (NCBI taxonomy): Bacteria > Pseudomonadati > Pseudomonadota > Alphaproteobacteria > Sphingomonadales > Sphingobiaceae > Sphingobium > Sphingobium sp. BHU LFT2. The sequence goes on along the minus strand of NZ_JAFCGW010000020.1, from coordinate 48,807 downwards.
GCTGATCCGCGATGGCGACTGCCTGCAGATGGGGATCGGCGCGCTGCCGGAGGCGGTGTGCGCCGGCCTTGCCAATCACCGGCATCTGGGCATCCATACCGAGATGATGACCACGGGCCTGGCAGGACTGATGCAGTCGGGTGTGGTCGATAATAGTCGCAAGCAGATCCATGCCGGCAAGGCGATCTATACCTTTGCGCTCGGCGATCAGGCGCTTTATGATTTCCTGCACGACAATCCGGCGGTCGAGGCGCATCCGGTCGATTATGTGAACAGCCCGTTCCTGATCGCGCGCAACGACAATATGGTGTCGGTGAACGCGACGTTGCAGGTCGATTTCCACGGCGCGTGCAATTCCGAATTCGTCAACGGGCGACAGTTTAGCGGCACTGGCGGACAGGTGGATTTCGTGCGCGGCGCCTATGCTTCGCGCGGCGGCCGATCGATCATCGCCTGCCATTCGACTGCGGCCAAGGGCACGATATCGCGCATCACCCCGCGTCTGGACGGGCCGGTGACAACGCCGCGCATGGACACGCATCTGATCGTCACCGAATATGGCCTGGCGGACCTGAAGGGCAAGTCGGTGGGCGAGCGAGCCAAGGCCCTGATCGCCATCGCCCATCCCGATTTTCGGGAACAGCTGGAGCGCGCAGCGTTTGAGGCAGGCTTGTTCGCCGGCTGATCAGCGCGGACGGATCGTCAGCCATTGCGAGACGGTGCCGATCGCGCCGTCCCGGTCGCGCAATATGCTGTGGGTAAGGCCGATGCCATCGGCGCCGAAGGAAACGGTGACGTCGCAGCCCAGCCATTCACCGACCGGCGCGCGGAAGATATGGGCGGTGAGATCGAGATTGGGGAAGGCGGCATCGGCGGTTGACACCAGGGGCGCCAGGCCATTGGCGGTATCGACCAGCCCCATGGCACGGGCGAGCGGGGATACCGCTTCATCTTCGATCAGCGCATGGGGCGTGCGGATCCAGCCAATGGCGCGGCCCGGCGCGACATATTGGCGGCGGGCATCGATGCTGGCGATGAAGCCGCCGGGCCATTCGCCGGTGCCGTCCCATGGCGCCATGGTTTCCGGGCCGGGAACGGGATCAAAGCCGCCGCCGGCGATCGCGCTGGTGTCGTAGGTCTGGGCCAGCCAGGCGCGCAGCAGGATTGCGGGTCGGCCGCCATGGCTGAGCCGCGCTTCGACCAGTTCGATGGTGCGGCCGGGGCGGATGACGCTGACCTCAATCTCGACCGTATCGAGCGGGATAGTGCCCAGGATATCATAGGACAGTCGCCCCAGTTGCAGCGGATCGGGCCGGCGGGATCTGGCATCGACCTCGATTGCGTGGGCCAGCAGGCCGATCGCGGGGGCAACATGTTGTTCCGTCACGTTCCAGGCGCCGCCGACCAGTTCCGTCGGGGTGAAATGGCGGGCATCAAGCCGCCGGAAATAGGCCATGGGGTCCTCTTCATTGCCGTCTGGGCGGGTCTGAGTTCCCCTATCAGCTGGAACCGTCCGCCCGCAAGCTGACGGCGATGATGACAGTCCGGCGTCGGTCGGATGACGATCGCCGCCTTCAAAATTTAACCCCACTGCCGCGCGAACGACACGAGCGTGACTCATGCGCCCGCTAGGGAGGAGGCAGGGGAATGAGGGATGGCGAAGCCTTTGCGTGCGATATTGGTCGCGAGCCTGGCGGTGTTGGCCGCCACGGGATCGCAGGGCGAAAGTCGGCGGAGCGATACTGCCGGGCTGGCGGCGACCGGGCTAGAGCCGGATAGGCCGCTGTCGGTGATGACCTATAATGTGATGGGCCTGCCCTGGCCGATCGCCCTTGGCCGGGACGAAGCACTGGGCCGCATCGCCGATCGGCTGGCGGAGCTGCGCCGGGCCGGGCGCCAGCCGCATATCGTCCTGCTGCAGGAAGCCTTTTCGCCGCAGGTCGCGCAGTTGGCGCGCCGCGCCGGCTATGCCCATGTCGCGATCGGCCCGGACAGCGGGTTGCGTACGGCGATTGTGGCGGGACCGGATGACCGCCACTTTCTGCAGGCGGCGCGCTGGGACCGGGGCGAGACGGTGCCCAAGCAGTTGAACAGCGGTCTGCTGATCCTGTCCGATTATCCGATCGCCGGCATCGATCGCATGGCCTTTCCCGATTTCGCCTGTGCCGGCTTCGATTGCCTGGCGAACAAGGGCGTGCTGATCGCTCATCTGGCGGTGCCGGGCTTCGACCGGCCAGTCAGCATCGTTAACACCCATCTCAACGCGCGCAAGGCGGCAGGCGTGGCGATCGCCCGGTCGCAGCGGGCGTTTGATCGGCAGGCCGGGCTGCTGGCCGACTTCGTGCGCGCCCATGTTCCCGCCGGACAGCCGATGATCCTGGGCGGCGACCTTAATATCGGCGGCGATCGCAACCGCATCCATGCCTTCTTCACCCGCTGGGCGCGGGCGGGCATGGGCTTTGTCGCGGCGCATCTGGGCGGCGCACGTCGGGCTCTGGCGGACAGCCTGCCATCCGATGCCGGCACGCACCGGGATCTCGAACAGGCGCGCGCGCGCGGCAAGGACTGGCTGTTCGCGCGCGACGATCGTGGTCGGCCGATGCGGGCCATCCACGCGGCCGTGCCCTTTGGTACGGAGGTGGAGGGCGCGCCGCTGTCCGACCATTTCGGTTACATGATCGCCTATGAACCGGAAAGTCGCGCCGGGGCCGTCATCCAATTGGCGCAGGTGGCGTCATGACGATGATCCGCTGGATGTTGGTGCCGCTGGCAGCCCTGGCGTTCGCGGTCCCGGCATTGGCGCAGACGATTAACTCCGACCATGGCGGCTTTGTGCTGAAACGGCCCTTGCGGTTTTCCCTGCTGCCCGCGCCGCTGGACGGTGCAGCGAAGCCAGCGCGCATCTATGCGGTCGAGCTGGCGCCATCGCCGACCGAGCCGGCGGCGATCGGCATCGCCGTCCAGCGCAAGCGTAACCGTATGGTGGCGCTGCCGGCTCGTCGGATCGGTACGGTACCCCTGCCCGCCGACCTGTCCGGCGATGCCCAGCCGCGCAGCAGTCTGATGCTGGTCGACGCCCATGGCAGCCTGCCACTGGCGGACGGCTTGCAGGCTGAGCTGGGCTGGCAGGGCGCCAAGCTCAACAATCGCGGGGCCAATGTGACGGCGCTCTATGGCAGCGACGCAATCAAGAGCCGCGACCTGTTCTTGCCGACGGGGCGGCTGGCCTATGACGCCGCGCCCGGCGTCACCCTGCGCGCGGACTATCGCGAAACGATAGAGGCCTATGCCGGGGTCGGCCTGTCGGGTGCGCTGGGGCTGACACGGGAGGCGTTCCGCACGTTGCAGGCCGGTCTGCAGCCGGAACGCGACAGCCGCATGCGGCTGGGCAGCGACTGGATGGTGGCACCGGACCTGACATTGGCGGTCGATGCCTTTGACGGCGAGGTCGAAGACCGGCTGGCCTTCGTCGAGGACGGCTATCTGCCGGTCAATCGCGGGTCGGCGCATGTGCGGGGGCTGGCGATGCGGGCGGAGCATCGGCTGACGTCCGCGCTCAGCCTGTCGGCGCGATACCATATGGCGCAGTTGCGCCAGGACCGGGGCGGCAATGTGCAGGAGCAGCAACTGATGCTGGAAGGACTGTGGGCGCAGGGCCCATGGCGCTGCCGGATCGCTGCCGCGCAGAGCAGCGCGCCGGCGCTGATGCAGGATGATGGTGGCCTGCGGCTGGAGGCCGGCATCGATTATGCGTTGACCGGGCGTCGACCGATGCGGGTTGGCCTGCACCTGACCGATCCCGACCAACTGGCGAGCAGCAGGCTGATGCGCGTTGATGCCTCCGGCGCGGCGCGGCCGGAGGATCAGGCGCAGGCGCTGATGCTGACCGCCGCCCTCGCCTGGTAAGGCAAGGGGCGGCAGGAAGCACCTCAGTTCAGGGCATAGGCAATCAGCTCGTCGCCCACTGGCGTCTGCATGAAATGATGACCGCCGGCCATGATGACCAGATATTGCTTGCCATTCTGGCTGTAGGTCATCGGCGTCGCCTGGCCACCGGCGGGCAGCACATCCTGCCACAGGGTCTTGCCGGTCTTGAGGTCGATCGCGCGGATCAGATTGTCGGTCGCGGCGGCGACGAAGATCAGCCCGCCGGCCGTCACCACCGACCCGCCATTATTGGGCGTGCCGATCGTCAGCGGCAGCATGGAGGGGATGCCGAACGGGCCGTTGGTGCGCGCGGTGCCGAAGGGACGATCCCAGATGGTCTTGCCGGTGGCGATGTCGATCGCGCGGATGCCGCCATAGGGGGGCTGCTTGCAGAGCAGGCCGGTGAAGGGCAGGCGCCAGCCGGCATTGACATCGATCGCATAGGGGGTGTGCGCCTGCGGATCGCCTGCGCCCTCCGCCCCGCCAATCTCGCCGCGCGCCTGGTCGCGGGGGGCCCAGCCCTTCTTGTTGGCTTCCTTGCGGGGCACCAGCCGGACATAATTGGGCATATCGTTATAATTGGCGACGATCACCCCGCGCGCCGGATCGACGGCGATGCCACCCCAGTCGGTGCCGCCATTATAGCCGGGATATTCGATCGAGCGCTTGTCGGCCTCGGGCGGGGTGAAGAAGCCCTTGTAGCTCGCCCGGCGGAACTGGATGCGGCAGATCATCTGGTCGATCGGCGACATGCCCCACATGTCCTTTTCGGTGAGGTCGGGCTTGCGCAGCGTATGGTAGAGCGAGATGCGCTGGGTGGCGGCGCGCTGCTCCGGCTCGACACCGATCTGCGGGGCCTTGATGTCACCGATCGGGGTCAGCGGCCGGCCGGTGCGGCGGTCGAGCACATAGATGTCACCCTGCTTGCTGGGCAGCAGCATCGCCGGTACCGGACCGCGCGGGGTCGGGAAATCGATCAGGGTCGCCTGGGCGCCGAAATCATAGTCCCACACATCCTTGCGCACCGCCTGGAAATTCCAGCGCGGCTTGCCGGTCATCACGTCGATCGCGACCAGCGAGGTGGCGTAGCGATTTTCCTCCGGCCGGCGCAGGCTGCTGTAATAATCGGCGGCGCTGTTGCCCATCGGCAGATAGACGAGGCCAAGCTGCTCGTCGCCCGAGGCGATCGTCCACATGTTCGGGGTGCCGCGGGCATAGGTCTGGCCGGCCGGCGGCGGACCGCTGCGTTCCGGGTGCATCATGTCCCAGGCCCAGCGCATCTTGCCCGTGACCGCGTCATAGGCCTGGATCACGCCGGACGGCGCCCAGCGATCCTGCCCGTCCAGCACCTGATGGCCGGTGACGATCACGCCGCGCACGATGGTCGGCGGCGAGGTGATGGAGACATAGCCCGGAGGGACCTGGCCCATGCCGTCGGTGATGCGGACCTGGCCATTGCTGCCGAAGTCGTGGCACTGCTGGCCGGTGCGGGCGTCGAGCGCCATGATCCGGGCATCGAGCGTGCCCAGGATGATGCGCTGGGCGCAGGGCGCGTCGGCCGTGGCGCCGGGCACGGCATAATAGCTGACGCCGCGACAGGCGGCGGTATAGGGAATGGCCTCGTCCGACACCCTGGGATCGAAGCGCCATTTCTGCTTGCCGGTGGCGGGATCGAGCGCGATCACCATGCTCTTGGGCGTGCAGACATAGAGGGTGTCGCCGATCTTGAGCGGCGTGTTTTCCGCGCCATAGGTGTTGCGGATCTGGGCCGAGGCCGGCAGGTCGCCGGTGTGGATCAGCCAGGCACGCTTGAGGTTGCCCACATTGGCGGTGGTGATCTGGGCGAGCGGCGAGTAGCGACGGGCGCTGTTGGTGCCGCCATAGGCCGGCCAGTCGGCGCCGGTGGTGCCGATCGAGGGATCGGCCATGGCATAGCGGGCGTCGGGCAGACCCTGCAGCACCGGCGGAATGAAGTTGCTGGCGATGCTCCAGAAAAAGCCGATCGCGACAACGAAAGTGACAGCCACCCCGACCCATGCACGACGCCAGCGACCGGCGCTGCGGTCGAGCGTCGGCCAGACCAGTTGCAGCGCGATCAGGAGGACCAGCGGGGCGACGACGCGCGGCACCAGTGCCCAGGGATCAAGGCCCACTTCCCAATAGGCCCAGAGCAAAGTGACAGCGAAGATGACAATGTAGAGCCAGCCGCCCGCCTTGCGCCCGCGTGCCAGCAGCACGCCCGCGACGATCAGGGCGATGCCGGTGACCAGATAATAAGGCGAGCCGCCCGAGATCAGCAGCCAGGCGCCGCCGCCGGTCAGCACCAGCCCGATGAGGCCGAAGACGATGCCCAATATCAGGGCGGCGATCGATCGGCGGGGCGGTGCGTTTGTCATGGTCGGATACTCCCTGGGCAGGAGGCACGGGCAGGTGCCAGTTTACAAAGGAGAAACCGACCAGCTTCGTTCCAGACATGAACAAAATTTCATCTTCGTGGCGCGATTGTAGCGCGCATGCAATGCTAATGCGTTTGACTCGCATTCTGGACATGCCTAACGCGCGGCGCAGATAGAGAGCCATCGGGGAAATCAAAATGCGTCTGTCCTTGCGCCACCTCCTGTTGAGCAGCAGCTTTGCCCTTGTCGTGATGCCGCATGTCGCCCGCGCGGCAGAAGCGGACAATGCCGCAGAGGACGCGTCGCGGATCGTCGTGACCGCGGCCAACCAGCCGTCCAGTTCCGCCACCGCCCTGTCGCTGTCGGTGCGCGAGACGCCGCAGTCGGTGACGATCATCAATCGCGAACGGATCGAGGATTTCGCGATCACCAACGTCAACGACCTGCTCGACCAGACGATCGGCATCAATGTCGAGCGCGTCGAGACGGACCGCACCTATTTCAACTCGCGCGGTTTCGACGTGTCCAATTTCCAGGTCGATGGCGTCGGCCTGCCGCTCGCCTGGGGCATCCAGTTCGGCGACCTCGACACCGCCCTGTTCGAGAATGTCGAGGCGGTGCGCGGCGCCAATGCGATCATGACCGGCATCGGCAATCCGTCGGCGACGATCAACTATGTCCGCAAGCGGCCGCTCGACGAGTTCCAGGCCAAGGGCACGGCCCAGCTCGGTTCGCGCGACCTGTGGCGCGTGGAGGGCGACGTCAATGTCCCGGTGACCGATACGGTGTCGGCGCGCTTCATCTATGCGCATGAGGATCGCGACACGCATCTCGACTATAACCATATCAATCGCGACGTCTTTGGCGCGATCCTCGCCTGGCAGGTGACGCCCGATCTCAAGGCGACGGTCGGTTACACGCGCCAGGAAAATGACGCCGACGGCGTGATGTGGGGGGCGATGCCGCTGGTCTTCACCGACGGCACCCGGATCGACTATGCGCGCTCGGCAACCACCTCGGCCGACTGGACCTATTGGAACACCAAGGACCAGAACAGCTTTGGCGAACTGGTCTATACGATGGGCCAATGGACGCTGAGCGGGATGTTCACCTACAAGCGCTTCCAGGAGAATGCGAAGCTGCTCTATGCCTATGGCTATCCCGACAAGGAAACCGGCGAGGGCGTCTATGGCATGGCGGGCATCTACCCGTCCGACTATAAGCAATATCTGGGCGATTTCAGCGCCACCGGTCCGTTCAGCCTGTTCGGCCGCGAGCACAAGCTGGTGCTGGGCCTGTCCTACGCCAAGTCCAATGCCAAGGAGTGGGAGAATTTCGCCGAGGACACGGCGCTGGTCTATCCGTCGGTCTATGACTGGGGCAGCGCGCAAGTGACCGAGCCGGATTATCCGGGCGAATATCTGGCCGCCAAATATAGCGACGAGCTGACCCGCCTCTATGGCGCGGCGCATCTCAACTTCACCGACCAGCTGAAGGGCGTGGTCGGCGCCAGCGCGATGTGGATCAAGTCGTCCGGCTATTCCTATGGCACCGATCAGGCGCGCGACGACCACAAGATCAGCCCCTATCTCGGCCTGCTCTATGACGTGACGCCCAATGTCACCCTCTATGCCAGCTATACCGACATCTATAATCCGCAGGCCGAGGTCGACGCGAATAATCGCAAGCTGGACCCGGCCAAGGGCACCAGCATCGAGGGCGGCATCAAGAGCAGCTGGTTCGGCGATCGCCTCTATGCCACCGCCACCGTGTTCCGCGCCAAGCAGAAGGGGCTGGCCGATTATGCCGGCACCTTTGGCGAGGATGGACCGGGCAAGGCCGGCGGCAGCTATTATGCCGGCGTCGATACCACCTCGACCGGTTTCGAGCTGGAAGTGGCAGGCAAGATCACCGACCAGTGGACGCTGAGCGGCGGCTATACCCAATATGATATCGAGGATGATGACGGCAACGACACCCGCACCTGGTTGCCGACCAAGTCGCTGAAGCTGGCCACCACCTATCAGGTGCCGCAGCTCAACGACCTGAAGCTGGGCGCGCAGATGCGCTGGCAGAATGCGATCAAGACGACGCTGACCGATGTCTATGACGGCGATGTTTACATGGGCGATGTGGTCGTTAAGCAGAAGAGCTATGCCGTGCTCGACCTGATGGCGGGTATCCGGGTGGTCGATCATCTGCGGGCAAGCGTGAACGTGAAGAATGTCACCAACACCAAATATCTGGGCAGCCTGATGTGGGGCCAGGCCTTCTATGCCGCGCCGCGCACGGCGGTGTTCACCTTGAGCGTCGACTATTGAGCAAGGCGGCGGCTCTGCGCGCCCGTAGCGGCTGGCGTTATCGCGGCAATGTCGCGCTGCGCACGCTGGCGGGCACGGTGGGCGCCTATGCGGTGGCGGCGCTGGCGGCGATGCTGCTGGCCCGCACCCTGCCGATGGGCCGGCTGGAGGCGGTGACGGTTGCGACCATGTTCTCCTACCTGTTCGCCCCGGCGGTCAGCGTCTGGGCCTTTCTGGCGCGCGGACCCTGGGTCGCTCTGGGCGGCGTGATAGTTCTTTCCGCACTGCTGGCCGGGCTGGTCTGGACCAGCGGAGGCTTTGCATGAGCGGGGCATCGGCGATGGTGCGGGATGGCGTGCGGCAGGCGATGGCCTGGCTGCACGGCTGGACCGGGCTGCTGCTGGGCTATGTATTGTTCGTCATGTGCCTGGCCGGGACGCTCAGCGTCTTCAAGCCGGAGATCGGCCGCTGGATGCGGCCCGAGGTGACGGCGCAGGCGGATAGCAAGAGCGCGATCGTCGCGGCGACAGGCTGGCTGTCGAAACATGCGCCCGGTTCCACCGGCTGGTATCTGACCGCGCCTGACGGCCGGGCCAATACGGTCGAGGCATCCTATGACCAGGGCAGCGACTATCTCTATCGCGCGCTCGATCCGGTGACCGGCGCGCCGGTCGCGCGCGAGACGCTGGGCGGCGAATTCTTCTACCGCCTCCATTTCGAGCTGGAAATTCCCTATCCCTGGGGCCGGCTGCTCGCCTCGCTGGCGGCGATGGTCATGCTGGTGGCGCTGGTCACCGGCATCATCGCGCACAAGCGCATCTTCAAGGACTTCTTCACCTTCCGCCCGGCCAAGGGCCAGCGGTCCTGGCTCGACGGGCATAATGCGACCGGTGTGCTGGCCATGCCCTTTCACCTGATGATCACCTTCACCGGGCTGCTGACGCTGGCGTCGCTCAACATGCCCTGGCCGATCAGTGCCGGCTATGGTGACAAGGTGATGGAGATGTACGAGGCGCTGGCGCCGGGTTCGGTGACCCGTCCGGCGGCCGGAAAGCCCGCGTCGCTGGCACCGATCGCACCGATGCTGACGGCGGCCGAGCGCGCATTTGGCGGCGGCCATGTCGGCCGCGTCTATGTGTTCAACCCCGGCGACGCGGCATCGGTCGTCACCGTCTACCAGTCCGATGCCGACACGATCGGCTATATGCGGGGGCAGGCGAGCTTCGACGGCGCGACGGGCCGGCTGCTAAAAAGCTGGGTCGAGCGGCGGCCGGCGATGCGCACCTATCAGGTCATCTATGGCCTGCACATGGCGCGCTTCGCGCCGATGGCGACGCGCTGGCTCTATGTGCTGGGCGGGGCGATGCTGACGCTGGCGATCTCGACCGGGATGGTGCTGTGGATCGCCAAGCGGCGCGAGCGCCAGCCGCTCTCGATCGGCAATCGCATCCTCGAACGGCTCAATGTCGGCGTGATCATCGGCGTGCCGCTGGGCGCGGTCGCCTATTTCATCGCCAATCGCCTGTTGCCGATCGGCATGGCGGGGCGCCCCGAAGCGGAAGTGTCCGTGGCCTTGTGGACCGCGGCCGCGGCCGTGCTGGCCGGGCTGGCGCTGCGACCGGCCATCGGCTGGCCGCTGATGATGGGGCTGCTCGCCTTTGCCTGCGTGCTGGCGGCGGTGCTGGGGCCGGTCTGGTCGACCGAACCGGTCCTGCTGGCCGGCAATCTTCTGTTCCTGGCCATGGCGGCCGCGCTGGCGCTGATCGTGCGTCGGCAGGTGCGGCGGCGCAATGCGCCAACGCCAGCGCGTCGGCGGATGCGGGAGCAGCCGGCATGATCGTCGCGGGACTGCTCTATATCGGTTTCTTCGCATTGGCGGCGGCGATGACGCGGCATGGACCGGCGCTGCTTGGCCCATGGCAACGCCATGGACTGGCCCGGCATCTGCCGCTGCTCGGCTGGAGCGCGATTGCCCTGTCGCTGATCGGTGCGATCCTGGCCGGCACCGACGGGATCGGCGTCGTCACCTGGTGCGGGCTGCTGCCGCTGATGGCGGGGGCGGTGCTGCTGGCGCTGACCTATGGTCCCCGGCTGGCGCGCGGCGGGCTGCTGCTGGCATTGGCGCTGATGGCAATCGGTGCGGTTTAGGCCGCCTTCATCTCGATACTGGCGATCAGGCCGCCATCGGGCGCATTGCGCAGCGCGACGATCGCACCGAAGCTGAGGCCCAGCGACCGCGCGATGGTGAGGCCGATGCCGGTGCCGTGGCGGCCGCCCGGCTGGCTGCTGGCGCCGCGGGTGAAGGGTTCGAACATCTGGTCCAGATCCTGCGGCGGGATGCCGGGGCCATGGTCGCGTATCTCGATCGTGACATGGCCGGGCGTGCGCAGGCAGCTGATCTTTGCGCATCCGCCATATTTGACGGCATTGTCGACCAGATTGCTCATGCAGCGGGTCAGCGCATTGGGCTTGACCCGGACCGACGCGCCGCAACCGGCGGCGAACTGGACCGGCGCGCCCAGTTCCTGCGCATCCTCGGCCATGCTGGCGAGCAGGGAGTCGAGGTCGATCACTGACCATTCCTCATGCGTCTCGGTGCTGGCGGCAAGGTCCAGCCCTTCGCGCACCAGCCGCTGCATCGCCTCATGATCCTGCAGCAGGCGGGCGCGCAATTCCTCATTCTCGACCAGTTCCAGCCGCAGCCGCAGCCGGGTGAGCGGGGTCTGGAGATCATGGCTGATCGCCGCCAGCAACTGGGTCCGTTCGGTAAAGCCAGCACGGACGCGGCGCTGCATCAGGTTGAAGGTGGAGAGGGCGGCGCGCACCTCCTCGGGACCGCGCTCGGGAATCTCCTCCGGGTCGCGGGACACGGAAAAGGCCTCGGCCGCCTGGGACAGACGACGCAGCGGCTTGGCGGCGATCCGGCCGATCAGGATGGAGAGGCCGGCGGCCGAAAGCAGGATGACGACCAGATAGGCCGGGCTGAACAAGGAGCTGGGCGGCCGGGCGAGGCGCGGGAAGGTGAGCGCCATGCCGCGGCGCTGGCCGGTCGCGTCGGTCATGCGCACGATCCAGCAATCGGGCCGGGGCGCATCGATCAGGCCGGCGGCGCGGCTGCGCCCGGCATCCTTGTCGGGGAAACAGAGGCCGAAGGGCACCTGTCCCGCCTCCGGCTGGGCGCGGGCCCCGAAACGCCGGGCGAGCGCGGCTTCGAGATCGGGATCGGGCTCATTGATGGAGATGCCGTCAGGGGCGATGGAAGCGCCGACAATGCCGTGATTTTCCAGCATCTGCTGGACGCGCACCGGATCGCGGCGCAGCCGATCGGCGACGTCGAAGGCACTGGCCAGCACGCGCTGGCGGCGAACGCGTTCGAAATCATGACGCCGCCCCTGTTCCGACACGGCGAGCGCGAGGATGGCCGAGAGCGAGATGCCGACGGTCAGCAGCACGAAGATATGCCCCGCCATCGAGCGGAAGAAATCCCGCACGCGCTGCACCGGCTGGCCGATCATTCGTAGCGCACCGGGCTGGCGAGGACATAGCCTTCGCCCCGAACGGTCAGGATCAGGTCGGCGCCGCCGGTGGCGCCGGCCAGCTTCTGGCGCAGGCGGCTGACCTGCAGGTCGATGGTGCGGTCGAAGGCGGCGGTGGCGCGCCGTTCGGGCAGCAAAGTCTCACGCGCGAGCACGACATTGGGCTCCTCGATGAAGCGGGAGAGCAGGCGGAATTCGGCGGAGGACAGCATCACCAGCCGGTCATCCGGGGCGATCAGCCGGCGTTGCAGCAGATCGAGCCGCCAGGGACCGAAGACGGCATAGCGGGACTGGTCGGCGGGTGCCGGGGCCTCGACGCGGGGACGGCGCAGCAGGTTGCGGATACGCACCAGCAGCTCGCGCGGCTCGAACGGCTTGGTCAGATAATCGTCGGCGCCCAGTTCCAGCCCGAGCACCCGGTCGATCGCGCTGCCGCGCGCCGTCACCATGATGATCTGAATGCCCGACCCTTCGGCGCGCAACTCGCGGCACAGCGACAGGCCGTCGCCATCGGGCAGGTTGAGATCGAGCACGATCAGGTCGACCGGCTGCTCGCGCAGGGCCTGGCGCAGTTCGGCGAGGTTCGAGGCGGAAAGCAGGTCGTAATTTTCCTGCCGCAACTGATCGACGATCAGACCGCGAATATCGGCATCATCGTCGACGACGATGACGCTGTTGCGGCGGGGATCGGACAGGTCAGCCATGTTGCGCTTCTAGCGGCGGATATTGCAAAAGTCTGTGCCTCTACCGGGGATGATACAGGGCGATACAAAGCGATACGCGTTCGGATGTCACGCGACATGATGATGCGTCAGGATATCAACTTGGTCTAGCAGGATACCGCCCAAATCGCGATCAGGCGATCGTCGGCGCTGCCTGCCGGCGGTAACGATGTGAAGCCATGCCCATTTTCGCAGAGCTCCGGAGCCTCCGGGTCGCACCGATCGCATTATGCATCCTGATCACCGCTTGCGGACAGGAAAAGGCGCCAAAGAAAGGGCCTGTGGAAGTGGGCGTGGTGACGCTGGCGGCACAGAATGTGACCGTCTCGTCCGAATTGCCGGCGCGCACCGTGTCGACCATGCAGTCGGAAGTCCGGCCGCAGATCACCGGCGTGATCCAGAAAAGGCTGTTCACCGAAGGATCGATGGTGACGGCCGGCCAGCCGCTCTACCAGATTGACGAACGGCTCTATCGCGCGTCGCGCGACGAGGCGCAGGCGGCGCTGGTGAGCGCGCAGGCGACGGCGGTAGCGGCACAGGCCAAGGCGCAGCGCTATCGCGGCCTTGGCGATACCGAGGCGGTGAGCGCGCAGGACCGCGACGATGTGATCGCGACGGCGCGCCAGGCAGCGGCCGCAGTGGGCCAAGCGCGCGCTTCGCTCGACACCGCGAATGTCAACCTGACCTTCACCCAGGTGCGTGCGCCGATCAGCGGCCGGATCGGCCGCACGCTCTTCACCCCCGGCGCGCTGGTAACCGCCAGCCAGACCGATCCGCTGACGACGATCCAGCAGCTTGACCCCATCTATGTCGATGTCACCCAGTCGAGCAGCCAGCTGCTGCAGCTGCGGCGATCGCTGGCGGCGGGCAAGACGCTGCCGGCCAGCGCGACGATCCGGCTGAAGCTGGACGACGGCACCGAATATCCGCTGGAAGGGCGGATCGAATTTGCCGAGCCGATCGTCGATGTCGACAGCGGCACGGTGACGCTGCGGGCGCGCTTCCCCAATCCCGACGGCATGCTGCTGCCCGGCATGTTCGTGCGCGTCGTCGCGCCGCAGTCGGTCGTGCCCGGCGCGATCCTGGCGCCGCAGCAGGGCATCGCCCGCGACGCCAAGGGCAATGCGACCGCGCTGGTCGTGACCAAGGACAACAAGGTCGAGCGCCGCACCGTCACCGCCGCGCAGGCGATCGGCGACAAATGGCTGATCACCGCAGGCCTGAAGGCCGGCGACCGGCTGATCGTCGAGGGCACCGACAAGGTCCAGCCCGACGACAAGGTAAAGCCCGTCGCCGTCGCGGCGAAGAAGTAGGAGAGGCCCGGTGCTGAGCCGCTTTTTCATCGACCGGCCGATCTTTGCCTGGGTCATCGCCATCGGCATCATGTTGGCGGGCCTGGGTGGCATGCTGTCGCTGCCAGTCGCCCAATATCCCGACATCGCGCCGCCGGGCGTCGGCATCAGCGCCACCTATCCGGGCGCATCGGCCGAAACGGTCGAGACCAGCGTCACCCAGGTCATCGAACAGCAGCTGACCGGCATCGACGGCCTCATGTATTTCTCCTCCTCGTCGACATCGACGGGGCAGTCGCGCATCACCGTCACCTTCCAAAAGGGCACCGATCCCGACACCGCGCAGGTGCAAGTGCAGAACCGGGTGCAGCAGGCGCTGAGCCGGCTGCCCAGCGCCGTGCAGCAGCAGGGCCTGTCGGTCACCAAGCAGCAGACCGACTTCCTGATGCTGGTGGGTCTCTATGACGAGACCGACAATGCCACCCAGGCGGACATTGCCGACTATCTGGTCAATAATTTCCAGGATTCGATCGCCCGCATCGACGGCATCGGCGCGACCCAGATCTTCGGGTCGCAATATGCGATGCGCATCTGGCTGGACCCCTATAAGCTGGCCGCGGTCAAGCTGATGCCGTCGGACGTCGAAACGGCGATCAAGGCGCAGAATATCGAAGTGTCGGCCGGCCAGATTGGTGCCGATCCGGCGCCGGCCAACCAGCAGATCAACGCGACCGTCACGGCGCGTGCGCGCCTGGAAACGCCGGACCAGTTCCGCAATATCGTGGTGAAGACGCAGAGCGACGGGTCGGTCGTCCACCTGTCCGACGTGGCCCGCGTCGAGCTGGGCAATGAAAGCTATACCACCAGCGCGCGCCTCAACGGCCATCCGGCATCGGGCATGGCGTTGCAGCTGGCGCCGGGCGCCGACGCGCTCAAGACCGCCGAGCTGGTGAAGGCGCGCGTCGCCGAACTGGGCGGCAACCTGCCGCACGGCTACAAGATCGTCTATCCGCGCGACACCACGCCCTTCATCAAGCTGTCGGTCGAGGAAGTCGTGCAGACGCTGATCGAGGCGGTCGTGCTGGTCGTCATCGTGATGTTCGTCTTCCTGCAGAGCTGGCGCGCGACGCTGGTGCCCGCGATCGCGGTGCCGGTCGTACTGCTCGGCACGTTCGGCATCCTTGCCCTGTTCGGCTATTCGATCAACACGCTGACCCTGTTCGGCATGGTGTTGTCGATCGGCCTGCTGGTCGACGACGCGATCGTCGTGGTGGAAAATGTCGAGCGCATCATGGAGGAAGAGGGGCTGTCGCCCCGCGACGCCACGATCAAGTCGATGATGGAGATTGGCAGTGCGCTGGTCGGCATCGCGCTGGTGCTGTCGGCGGTGCTGCTGCCCATGGCCTTCTTCGGCGGATCGACCGGCGTCATCTATCGCCAATTCTCGATCACGATCGTGTCGTCGATGCTGTTGTCGGTCGTGGTCGCATTGATCCTGTCGCCGGCCCTGTGCGCCACCATCCTGAAGCCGATCGACAAGGCGCATCGCGAGAAGGGCTGGTTCGGCAAGTTCAACCGCTGGTTCGAGCGGCTGACCAATGGCTATGTCCGCCGCACCCAGGGCGTGATCGGCAAGCGGGGCATCTTCTGGGGCCTCTATGTGGTGGTGCTGGGTATATTGGTCGTGCTGTTCATGCGCCTGCCGACCAGCTTCCTGCCGGTCGAGGATCAGGGCCAGGTGATGGTGCAGGTCACGCTGCCGTCCGGCGCCAAATCGAGCCGCACCAATGCGGCGATCGACCAGGTGCAGAGCTATTTCCTCAATGACGAGAAGGACAATGTCGCCTTCGCCTTCATCATGACCGGCTTCAGTTTCCAGGGGCAGGGCGAGAATGTCGGCCAGGGCTTCATCAACCTGGCGCCATGGGACGACCGCAAGGGCAAGACGAACGAGGCCGGCACGATCGCCAATCGGGCGACCAAGCAGCTGGGCGCGATCCGCGATGCCAAGGTGCTGGCGATGACCCCGCCGGCGATCCGCGGCCTGGGCCAGTCCAATGGCTTCACCTTCGAACTGCTGAACAGCGGCGGCCTCAGCCGCGAGCGCTTCCTGGAGCTGCGCAACCAGCTGATCGCGTCCGCGCAGCAGGATCCGGTGCTGGCCGGCGTGCGTGCAGCCTCGCTGGAGGACACGCCGCAGCTCAAGATCGACATCGATACCGAGAAGCTGACCGTGCTGGGCCTGACCCAAGCCAATGTCGACGATGTGCTCAGCTCCGCCTGGGGCAGCACCTATGTCAACGACTTCGTCGATCGCGGCCGGGTGAAGCGCGTCTATATGCAGGCCGACGCTCCCTATCGCGCCTTGCCGAGCGATCTCGACAACTGGATGGTGCGGTCGAGCACGACCGGCGAGATGGTGCCCTTCTCCGCCTTTGCCACCAGCCATTGGGTGATGGGGCCGAGCAGCGTGCAGCGCTTCAACGGCCTGTCCTCCTTCGAGATCCAGGGCCAGTCGGCGCCGGGCGCCAGCTCGGGCGATGCGATGGACCGGATGGTGGCGCTGCAGAAGCAGCTGCCGGCCGGCACCAGCTATGCCTGGAGCGGCCTCAGCTATCAGGAGCAATTGTCCGGCGGACAGGCACCCCTGCTCTATGGCCTGTCGGTGCTGGTCGTCTTCCTCTGCCTCGCGGCCCTTTATGAAAGCTGGTCGATCCCGCTGTCGGTGCTGCTGGTCATTCCGCTCGGCCTGATCGGCGCGGTGCTGGCGGTGACGCTGCGCGGGCTGGAGAATAATATCTTCTTCCAGGTCGGCCTGCTGACCACCATGGGTCTGGCGGCGAAGAATGCGATCCTGATCGTCGAGTTTGCCGAACTGGCGCATCGCAATGGCCGCAATGCGCTGGAAGCGGCGCTGGAGGCGGCGCGGCTGCGCTTCCGTCCGATCCTGATGACCAGCCTGGCCTTCATCGCGGGCGTCATTCCGCTCGCCATCGCCACTGGGGCTGGCGCGCAGAGCCGCGTCGCGATCGGCACGGCGGTGGTCGGCGGCATGGTGACGGCGACGGTGCTGGCGATCTTCTACGTGCCGCTCTTCTTCGTCTCGATCGCCCGCCTGTTCGGCATGGACAAGAAGAAGCCGGGTGGCGAGCCGCCGGCCCAGGAACCGCCCGTGGACGGAGTGCCCGCATGACCCGCGCTGCATGGATGATGATGCCGCTGTCGGCGCTGGTGCTGGCCGGGTGCGACATGGCGCCCAAATATGTCCGGCCGCAAACGCCGGTGGCGCCGGCCTTCCCCACGGGTGAGGCCTATGCCCCGGCCAGCGCCGAGCCTGCGGGCCTGCCCTGGACCGCGCTGATCGGCGACGCGCGGCTCAAGACCGTGATCGAGCGGGCGCTGGCCAATAATCGCGACCTGCGGGTGGCGCTGGCCAATGTCCAGTCGGCGCGGGCGCAGTACAAGGTCGAGCGGGCGGCGCAGTTGCCGACGATCACTGGCGACGCAGCGGCGAGCTTCAGTCGCCAGAATGACAATCGGCAGAACAGCTATAGCGCCGATGTCGGCTTCAGCGCTTTCGAGATCGACCTGTTCGGCCGGGTCAAGAATCTGACCCGATCGGCGCTGGAATCCTATCTGGCGACGCAGGAAGGGATGCGGTCGACCCGCATCACCCTGATCGCCGAGACGGCGAACGCCTATGCGACGATGGCAGCGGACCAGGAATTGCTGGCCCTGTCGCGCCAGACGCTGGCGAGCACCGAGCGCAGCCTGAAACTGACGCAGACGCTCAACACTTCAGGTCTGGCCGGCAAGCTGGACGTGCATCAGGCCGAAACCACGGTGGAGCAGGCGCGCTCCGACATCGAGGCGAATGTCACCCAGGTGGCGCAGGACCGCAACGCGCTGGAACTGCTGGTCGGCGCGCCGGTCGAGGATGCGTTGCTGCCGCAATCGCTCGACAGCCTGTTGCAATCGACCGCGAAGGTGCCAGCCGGCCTCTCCTCCGACGTGCTGTTGCAGCGACCCGATGTGCTGCAGGCGGAGCATCAGCTCAAGGCCGCCAATGCCGATATCGGCGCGGCGCGGGCGGCGATGTTCCCCAAGATCAGCCTGACCACGGCGATCGGTGTGGCCAGCTCGGCCCTGTCTTCGCTGTTCAGCGATGGCGGATTTGCCTGGTCGGCGGCACCATCGGCCAGCATGCCGATCTTTGGCGGGGCGGCGCGCGGCAATCTGGACTATAGCAAGGCGCAGCGCGACCTCTATGTCGCGCAATATGAGAAGGCGATCCAGACCGCCTTCCAGGAAGTGTCGGACGGGCTGGCGCGGGCCGGCACGATCGACCGGCAGCAGGCGGCACAGCAGGCGCTGGTGACGGCGAACCAGCGTTATTATGCGCTGGCGGACCAGCGCTATCGGGCGGGCATCGACACCTTCCTCAATTCGCTGACCAGCCAGCGGTCGCTCTACAGCGCGCAGCAGTCGGCGATCGCGACTGAGCTGGCGGCGGTGCAGAATCGCATCCTGCTCTACCGGGTGATCGGCGCCGACCAATAGGCGCCGATCCGCCCTCTTCTCCGGCTTTTCCATGCCCGCGAATCCTGTTATTCTGCGCGCATAAAGAAGAAGGAGAGGGCCATGGCATTTCTGGCTCGGTGTCTGGACTGGCTGTGCGGCATCTGTGCATCCGCCGCGCAGGATGAGTGCGTCATCAACCAGCTGATCTCCAGCGTGACGCGATCGCGACATACGCCCTGACCTCTTCGCAGCTGCAACATAGTTCTTCACCTGCGCGCGCCGCCGTGTAGACTGGCGCTGCGGCATGATGCGCCGCAGGCTTGGGACATGGGGTGGCGCAAATGGCTCCCGACAGTCGTGATGCAGGCGATCGGCCCTGGTGGAAGGGCGCGGTCCTCTATCAAATCTATCCCCGCAGCTTTCAGGATTCGAACGGTGACGGCATTGGCGACCTGCCGGGCATCACCGCGCGGCTGGAGCATGTCGCCCGGCTGGGCGTGGACGCGATCTGGATTTCGCCCTTCTTCCCCTCGCCGATGCGCGATTTCGGCTATGACATCGCCGATTATTGCGGGGTGGACCCGATCTTCGGCACGCTCGCCGATTTCGACGCGCTGGTGGCGCGCGCGCATGAACTGGGGATCAAGGTCACGATCGACCAGGTCTATGCCCATAGTTCCGACCTGCACCCCTGGTTCGCGCAGAGCCGGCAGGACCGGGACAATGACAAGGCAGACTGGTTCGTCTGGGCCGACCCCCGGGCGGACGGCACCCCACCCAACAACTGGCAGTCGGTGTTCGGCGGCCCGGCCTGGACCTGGGACGCGCGGCGGCGCCAATATTATATGCACCAGTTCCTGACCAGCCAGCCGCAGCTCAACGTCCATAATGTTGCAGTGCAGGATGCGCTGCTGGGCGCGATGCAATTCTGGCTGGATCGGGGCGTCGACGGCTTTCGCCTCGATGCGCTCAACCATGCGATGCATGACCCGGAATTGCGCGACAATCCACCCGCCCCCGAGGGGGAAGGGCCGCGCACCCGGCCGTTCGACTATCAGATTCGCCGCTACAGCCAGTCGCATCCCGGCGTGGTCGATTTCGTCGCGCGCATCCGCGACCTCACCGATCGCTATGGCGCGATCTTCACCGTGGCGGAGGTGGGCGGCGACCTCGCCGAGCAGGAGATGAAGGCCTATACGGCGGGCGAAGGCCATCTCAACAGCGCCTATGGCTTCAACTTCCTCTATGCCCCGGCGCTGACCCCTGGCCTGATCGCCGATACGCTGGCGCGCTGGCCGGATGAACCGGGCATGGGCTGGCCGAGCTGGGCGTTCGAGAATCATGATGCGCCGCGCGCCTTGTCGCGCTGGTGTACGCCGGAGGATCAGCCCGCCTTCGCCCGGCTCAAGATGCTGCTGCTGATGGCGCTGCGCGGCAATGTCATCCTCTATCAGGGCGAGGAGCTGGGCATCACCCAGGTCGATATCCCGTTCGAGAAATTGCAGGATCCCGAGGCGATCGCCAACTGGCCGCTGACCCTATCGCGCGACGGCGCGCGCACGCCGCTGCCCTGGTCGGTCGATGCGGCGGAGGCGGGCTTTACCGATGGCGAGCCCTGGTTGCCGCTGGGCGATGACAATGTCGCGCGGGCGGTGGCGGCGCAGGAGGGCGACCCCGCGTCGCTGCTGCACTTCACCCGCGCGATGATCGCGCTGCGCAAGGCGAATCCGGCGTTGCGCCATGGGCGCCTGGATATCATGCGTGCCGACGACCAGTGCCTGGCCTTCCGTCGTGTGACAGGGGATCAGGCCCTGACCTGCATCTTCAACCTGTCGCCGACGCCCGCGCCCTGGCCGGAGGAAGTGGAAGGGCGCGGCGCGATCATCGCGGCGATTGGCGATGCCGCGCCGGGGATGGCATTGCCGCCTTATGCGGCGCTGCTGCTGGCGCAGGATTAGGTCAGCCTACTGCCGCCAGTTCCGGTGTGACGAAGCCGGCGAGGCGGTTCTGAATAATCGCGGTGGCGTCGTCGACGATGCGGGTGATGAGGTCCTGACAGGTCGGGATGTCGTGGATCAGGCCCTGAATCTGGCCGGCCCAGATCAGCCCCGCGTCGAGATCGCCGGTTTCGAGTGCGACCCGGCCCCTGGCGCCGGATACCAGCGGCTGGATGTCGGGGAAGACCGATCCTTCGCGCAGCGAGATTTCGACCACCTCGTCCGACACGCTGTTCTTGGCGACGCGGCCGGTATTCTTGAACTTGCGGAAGATGAGGTTGGTGCCGCGTTCGTCATTGTCGACCAGGAACTGCTTCACATTCTGGTGGATCGGCGCCTCGACCGTGGCGCAGAAGCGGGTGCCCATGTTGATGCCCTCGGCGCCCAGCGCCAGCGCGGCGGCGAGGCCGCGGCCGTCGCCGAAGCCGCCGCTGGCGATCATCGGGATGCTGAGCTTGTCGGCCGCCGCCGGGATCAGGATGAGGCCGGGAATATCGTCCTCGCCCGGATGGCCGGCGCATTCGAAGCCGTCGATCGAAATGGCGTCGACGCCCATCCGCTCGGCCGAGAGGGCGTGGCGGACGGCAGTGCATTTATGGACGACGATGATGCCATGCGCCTTGAAATCATCGACATGTTCCTGCGGCTTGTGGCCGGCGGTCTCGACGATCGTCACGCCGCTGTCGATGATCGCCTGGCGATACTCCGCATAGGGCGGCGGATTGACCGAGGGCAGGATGGTGAGGTTCACGCCGAAGGGCTTGTCCGTCATCGTCCGGCAGCGGTCGATCTCGCGGCGCAGATCGTCCGGCGTCGGCTGGGTCAGGGCGGTAAGGATGCCCAGGCCCCCGGCATTGGAGACGGCGGCGGCCAGTTCGGCGCGGCCGACCCACATCATGCCGCCCTGCACGATCGGATGTTCGATGCCGCACAATTCGGTGAAACGCGTCTTCAAAGCCATCACAGTGCCTCCACGATCGTCACATTGGCGATGCCGCCGCCTTCGCACATGGTCTGCAGGCCATAGCGCTTGCCCCGTGCCTTGAGCGCATGGACGAGCGTGCTCATCAGCTTGGTGCCCGACGCGCCGAGCGGATGGCCGAGCGCGATCGCGCCGCCATGAACGTTGAGCTTGTCGGGATCGGCACCGATCGCCTTGAGCCAGGCCATGGGGATGGAGGCGAAAGCCTCGTTCACCTCGAACAGGTCGATATCGTCGAGCTTCAGGCCCGAGCGTTCGAATGCCTTGCGGGTCGCGGGGATCGGCTCCTCCAGCATGATGACCGGATCGCCGGCGGTGACGGTCAGGTTGACGATGCGGGCGAGGGGCGTGAGATTGAAGCGCTTGATCGCGGCTTCGCTCGCCACCAGCACGCCCGACGCGCCATCGGTCATCTGGCTGGCATTGGCGGCGGTGATGGTGCCGCCTTCCTCCAGCGTCTTGACGCTGGCCATCGCCTCCATCGTGCCGCCACGGCGCACGCCGTCGTCGGTGTCGAAAATGCCTTCGGGCGTCAGCACCGGCACGATCTCCGCCTTGAAGGCGCCGCTGTCGATCGCGGCCGCCGCCTTGGCGTGGCTGGCGAGCGCATAGGCGTCCATATCCTCGCGGCTGAAGCCATATTTGTTGGCGATCGCCTGCGCGCCATGGAACTGGCTGAATTCGGCGACGCCATAGCGTTTCTGGATGCTTTTGGGCCAGGGGCCGTCGCCCAGCCCGGCGGCAGCGTGGAGCTGGAAATTGGAACCCATCGGCACGCGGGTCATGCTTTCGGCGCCGGCGGCGATCACCAGATCCTGGGTGCCGGACATGATCGCCTGCGCCGCGAAATGCAGCGCCTGCTGCGAGGAGCCGCATTGCCGGTCGATCGTCACGGCCGGCACGCTGTCGGGCAGTTTCGAGGCGAGGACGAGGTTACGGCCAAAGGCGAAGCTCTGTTCGCCCGCCTGGCTGACGCAGCCGACGATCACATCCTCGATGGCGGCGGGATCGATGCCGGTGCGATCGACCAGCGCGTTGAGAATGGTGGCGCCCAGATCGGCGGGATGGACGTCGATCAGCCCGCCCTTGCGGGCACGGCCACCGGCGGTGCGGACGGCATCGACAATATAGGCCTCGGCCATGGGTCAGGCTCCTCTGAAATTGGGGGGACGCTTGGCGAGCAGGGCGGCAAGCCCTTCCTGCGCCTCACCGGCGCCGGCTATCGCCATCGAACGCAATTCACGGTCGAGCTGGGTCTCGAAACCGGTGTCGAAACTGTCGTGCAGCAGGGTGCGGGCGGCACCGTATGCTGCGGTCGGCGCATCGGCGAGGCGGGCGGCGAGCGCCAGCCCCTCGGCCTCCAGCACCTCGTCATCGACCAGCCGGGTGACGAGGCCGATCGCTTCGGCCTCCTCGCTTTTGATGCGACGGTTGGTGAGGATGATCTCCTGTGCGCGGCGCAGACCGACCAGGCGCGGCAGCAGCCAACTGAGCCCGCCATCGGCGGTCAGGCCGATCGCGCCATAGGCGGCGGTATAATGGGCCGAGCGGGCGGCCAGCACGACATCGCCCAATATGGCGAGGCTAAAGCCCGCGCCCGCCGCCGGGCCGTTGACCAAAGTCACCAGCGGCTTGGCCATGCGGGTGAGGCGGGTGACGGCGGCGTGGAAGGTGGCGATGAGTTCGGTGAGGACGGTGGGCAGTTGCGCGCCCGCGCCGCCCATCAACGCGACATCGCCGCCGGCGCAGAACAGCTTGCCATTGCCGGTGAGGACGACGCAGCGGACCGCCGCATCGCCCTCGCAGCGGATTGCGGCGTCGAGCAGCGCGCGGGCGAGCGGCAGGTCGATCGCATTGCCGACCGCCGGCCGGTCGAGCGTGATCCGGGCGATGCCGTCGGCGATCGCCAGCGTCACGCCGCTGCCCGACCCGCTCATCAGCGCGGCGCCATGCGGATGGCGCCGTCGAGGCGGATCACCTCGCCATTCAGCATCGGGTTGCGGACGATGGATTCGACCAGCTGGGCATATTCGGCCGGCTTGCCGAGGCGGCTGGGGTGGGGCACCTGCGCGCCCAACGCATCCTGCACATGCTGGGGGAAGGCCTCCAGCATCGGGGTCAGGAAGATGCCCGGTGCGATCGTCATGACGCGGATCTTGTGCTGGGCGAGATCACGGGCGATCGGCAGGGTCATGCCGACCACGCCGCCCTTCGACGCGGAATAGGCCGCCTGGCCGATCTGGCCGTCATAGGCCGCGACCGAGGCGGTGTTGACGATGACGCCACGCTCGCCGTCCATCTCCTCGGCCGCCGCCGCGCGGGCGGCGAATTTGGAGATCATGTTGAAGGTGCCGATCAGGTTGACGGTGATCGTCTTGCTGAACGTGTCGAGCGGATGAGGCACATTTTCCTTGCCCACCGTCTTCACGGCCGGGGCGATACCGGCGCAATTGACCAGGATGCGGGCGGTGCCATGGGCGGCTTCCGCCGTGTCGAGCCCGGCGGTGACGCTGGCATCGTCGGCAACATTGACGCCAACATAAAGCCCGCCAATTTCGGCGGCGACCGCCTTGCCGGCATCCTCATTGAGGTCGAAGATCGCGACCTTGGCGCTCTGCGCCGCGAGCATCGTCGCGGTGGCACGGCCGAGGCCGGAGGCGCCACCGGTGACGATGGCGGCCCGTCCCTTGATATCCATTATCTGTCCTCTCCCGGCAGAATTATACGAGTTCGACGGCCATGGCAGTGGCTTCGCCGCCGCCGATGCAGAGGCTGGCGACGCCGCGCTTGAGGCCGCGCGTTTCCAGCGCGCCCAAAAGGGTGGCGACGATGCGCGCACCCGATGCGCCGATCGGATGGCCAAGCGCAGTGGCGCCGCCATTGACGTTGAGCTTGTCGGCCGGGATGCCCAGTTCCTTGGCGGCGATCATCGCGACCACGGCAAAGGCTTCGTTGACCTCGAACAGGTCGACATCCTCGACCGACCAGCCGGCCTTGGCCAGCAGCTTGCGCATCGCGGGCACCGGCGCGGTGGTGAACTTGGCGGGCTCATGGGCATGGGCGGCGGTGGCGACGACCTTCGCCACCACTTTAAGGCCCTGCTTTTCCGCAACGCTCTGGCGGGTCATCACCAGCGCGGCGGCGCCATCCGAAATGGACGAGGCATTGGCGGCGGTGATGGTGCCATCCTTGACGAAGGCGGGCTTGAGGCCGGGGATCTTTTCCGGCCGGGCCTTGCCGGGCTGTTCGTCGGTGTCGATGACGGTGTCGCCGCCCCGGCCCGATACGGTGACCGGCGTGATCTCGCGGACGAAGGCGCCGCTGCCGATCGCCGCATTGGCGCGGTCGAGCGAGCGGATGGCATAATCATCCTGGTCGGTGCGGGTGAACTGATAGTCGCGCACGGCCTCTTCGGCGAAGACGCCCATCGCCTTGCCGGGTTCATAGGCATCCTCCAGCCCGTCCATCATCATCGTGTCGATGATGCGGTCATGGCCGATGCGGGCGCCGCTGCGATGCTTGGGCAGGGCATAGGGGGCGTTGGTCATGCTCTCCATGCCGCCGGCGATGACGATGTCGGCTGCGCCCGATGCCAGCGCCTCATGCGCCATGATCGCCGCCTGCATGCCCGATCCGCACATCTTGTTGACGGTCGTCGCCTCGGTATTGAGGCCAAGGCCCGCGCCGAGTGCCGCCTGACGCGCGGGCGCCTGCCCAAGGCCGGCGGGCAGCACGCAGCCCATATAGATGCGATCGATGGCGTCAGTGGCGACGCCGGCGCGCTCAACCGCGGCCTTGACCGCCGTCGCGCCAAGATCGGTCGCCTTGACCGCCGAGAGCGCGCCCTGGAACCCGCCCATGGGGGTGCGGGCATAGCTCGCAATGACTACCGGATCGTCCTGCATCGAAATACTCCTTCAAAGGCTGCGCGCAATGACCATGCGCTGGATGTCCGACGTGCCTTCGTAAATCTGGCACACGCGGACATCGCGGTAGATTTTCGCGATTCCGAATTCTTCAAGATAGCCATAGCCACCCAGTGTCTGCATCGCGCCGGATACCACCGCCTCGGCGGCTTCCGACGCGAACAGCTTGGCCATCGACGCCTGGGTCAGGGCCGGCTGGCCACTGTCCTTCATCGCGGCAGCGGACAGAGCGAGCTGGCGCGCGGCCTCCAGTCGGGTGGCGAGGTCGGCAAGGCGGAAGCCGACCGCCTGATGCTCGATGATCGCCTTGCCGAAGCTCTTGCGGTCCCTGGCATAGGCGACCGCAATCTCCAGTGCCGCCTGGGCCATGCCGACGCACTGGGCGGCAATGCCGATGCGGCCGGTCTCCAGATTGGCGAGCGCTTGTGCGTAGCCCTGGCCCGGCTGGCCGATCAGCAGATCATCCTCGACGAACATGTCGTCGAAGCGCAGCGCGCAGGTGTCGGACGCGCCCTGGCCCATCTTGTGCTCGACCTTGTCGACCGCATAGCCGGGCCGGTCGGTCGGCACGATGAAGGCAGACAGGCCCTTCTTGCCGGCATCGGGATCTGTGACGGCGATGATCATCACCAGCCCGCCAATCTTGCCGGAGGTGATGAACTGCTTGGCACCGGTGATGCGCCAGCCGCCATCGACCTTGACCGCGCGGGTGCGCACGGCCGACGCGTCGGAGCCGGCGTCGCTTTCGGTGAGGGCAAAGGCGCCGATGGTGCGGCCGCCGATCAGGTCGGGCAGGAAGCGGGCCTTCTGCGCCTCGCTGCCATCCTTGAGCAGGCCGGAGACGAGGATCGAATTCTGGATCGAGACGATGGTGGACAGCGCGCCGTCGGCAGCGGCCAGTTCCATCAGGGCGAGGGCATAGGAAACGGAGTCAGCCTCCGCGCCGCCATAGGCTTCGGGCGCGGTCATGCCCCAGAGGCCAAGGCCGGCCATCTCTTCGAACAGCGCGCGGGGATAGCCGCCCTCCGCCTCGAACCGGGCCGAATGCGGGCGGATCGTCGCCTGGGCGAAATCCCGGACGGTGTCGCGAATCGCGCTCTGGATTTCGGTCAGCATAAACCCTTGCGTCTCTCCTATACTCATGAGTAGGTTGCGCCTGTTGCGATTTCTTGTCAACAGGCGGCATGGAGGAACAGCGAGTGTCGGCGAAAAGCGCAGTGGCGATCCCGTCTCCCTTCCGCACGCGGGAGGAGAAGGCGCGCGAGCGGGAGGAAAAGCGCGAGGCGGTGCTGCGCGCGGCGGTGCGGATGTTCAATGCGCGCGGCTTCCATGCGACCTCGCTGGACGATGTCGCCGCCAGCCTGGGGATCAGCAAGCCGACCATCTATCATTATCTGGGCAACAAGGAGCAGGTGCTGATCGAATGCGTCACCCGCGGCCTGGAGATGCTGCGCGCGGCGGCCGATGAGGCCCGCGCGGGGGAAGGCAATGGCCTGGCCCGGCTTGCCTATTTCCTGCGCCGCTATGGCGCGGTGATCATGGATGATTTCGGCGCCTGCGTGGTGCGGACGGGTGACGAATGCCTGTCGGCCGAAGGCGCGATCCTGTTCCGATCGCGCAAGCGCGACATCGACCTCGCCATGCGCGGGCTGATCGCCGACGCGGTGGCGGACGGGTCGATCGCCCCGGTCGACGTGAAGCTGGCCGCCTTCACCCTGGCCGGCGCGCTCAACTGGGCGGCACGCTGGCGCGATCCGGCAGGCGCGATGAGCGCCGAGGCAATCGCGGCGGCGCAGGTCGACCTGCTGATTGCGGGCCTCGCCCCGCGCGGCTGAGGCCGCCCGCTTCCTTCCTGTCCGAATTGGTCAAGCGACGCGTCATGGCGCGCGCCTATGACCGGCCCATGGACAGACAGCCCGCCGCGACGGGCGGGAAGGAGAGGGCCCGATGGACATTGCCGTCACGCATTTGCAGGCGATGCTGGACCGGGAGGCGATCCGCGATTGCCTCGCCCGGCTGGCGCGGGGTGAGGACCGGCGCGACGCTGACTTGATCCGGGCCTGCTGCTGGCCCGATGGCAGCACCGATTATGGCGTGTTCGCCGGCGATTTCGACGCTTATCTCGCCTGGGTGGTGCCCGGCGCCGACGCGATCCTCTGCACCCAGCATCTGCTGGGGCAGAGCGTCGTCGACCTGGAGGGCGACGCTGCGCGGGTCGAAACGCAGGTCCAATCCTATCATCGCATCGACATGGGCGATGCGCAGCGCGACGTCATGATCGGCGGCCGTTACCTCGATATTTTCGAACGGCGCGAGGGCCAGTGGCGGATCGCGCGGCGGACCATGCTCTATGACTGGGTGCAGGATATCGGCGCATCGGCCGACTGGAGCCAGGGCGTGATGGGCATGGCGTTCAGCGCGCCGCATTTCACCGGCCGCGCGAACGGCGATCACAGCATGCGCTTCTTCGCGCGCGAGACGGACTGAGGGAGAGGATCATGAAACCGCTGGACGGCAAGGTCGCGATCGTCACCGGCGCAAGCCGGGGCATCGGCAAGGGGATGGCGCTGGCGCTCGCCGAGCAGGGCGCGACCGTCTATGTCACCGGGCGCACGGTCAAGGCGGGCGACCATGAACTGCCAGGCACGGTCGGCGAGACGGCGGCACAATGCGATGCGCGCGGCGGCCGGGGCATCGCGGTGCAGGTCGACCATGGCGATGATGCGCAGGTGGCGGCCCTGTTCGACCAGGTGCGGCGCGAACAGGGGCGGCTCGACCTGCTGGTCAACAATGCCTTTGCGATCCCCGAGGATCTGACCGTGCCGGGCAGCTTCTGGGAAAAGCCCTTGTCCAACTGGGACATGGTCGATGTCGGCGTGCGCTCCAATTTCGTCGCGGCGCGCCATGCCGCGCAGATGATGGTGCCGCAGGGTTCGGGGCTGATCGTCGCGATATCGGGCTATGTCGGCGTGACCTATACCTATGGCGTCGTGTTCGGCACTGCCAAGTCGGCGGTCGACCGCATGGCGCGCGACATGGCGATCGAATTGCAACCCCATGGCGTCGCTTCGCTCTCGCTATGGCAGGGGCTTACCATGACCGAGCGGGCGCAGCGCAACATCGCCGCCAATCCGGCGATGAAGGCGCTGACCGTCACCAATCCGCTGGTCGGCTGCTCGCCCGAATTTCCCGGCCGGGTGATCGCCGCGCTGCTGGCCGATCCGGCGATCATGGCGCGATCGGGCGGCACCTTCATCACTGCGGAGCTGGCGCAGGATTATGGCATCACCGATGTCGACGGAAAGACCATCCCGTCGCTGCGGGCCGAGCGCGGCGCGCCGATCTGGCAGCCGATCGCCCCACGGACGGAGGCATAGGATGGACGCGGATCGCCAGGCGCGGATCGACGCGCTGCTCGACCGGCAGGATATTGTCGACTGCCTGACCCGGTTCAGCCGGGGCATGGACCGGTTCGACCGGGCGTTGTTCCTGTCGGCCTTTCATGACGATGCCACCGTCGCGGCGGGCAGCTTCGTCGGCGCGCCCGATGCGCTCTATGCCTGGGCCAGCGCCCTGCACGAGGGCGGGCAGGTGGCGACCCATCATAATCTGCTCAACATGACGATCGATATCGACGGCGACAGCGCCCATGCCGAAACCTATTATCTGTTCGTCGGCCGCAACCGGGACGAGAGCAACTGGATCGCCGGGGGCCGCTATCTCGACCGGCTGGAACGGCGCGATGGCCAGTGGAAGATTGTGCTGCGCACCAACATGATCGAATGGTCCGGGCTGGTGCCGACGCTGCCGCTCCCCTTTGGCGACATACCGGACCTGCATGCCAATGGCGCGCCGGCACGGGACAAGAGCGATCCCTCCTATCAGCGGCCGCTGGCCAACCGGCGGGCGCCGCATATTCCCCAATAGCGCGCATCGCGGGGTCGATCCTTGGGCGGGGACATTCTGTCCACGTTGACGCCGCCTGCCGCGCATCCCACCTTCGCATCGAAATGGGGCCATGCTGCGTTGGACGCAGCGACGGGCGCGCCCTGCGCCCCTTGCCCCGCATCCTGCCGAAGAAGGTGATCCGATGACCATAGCCCTTGCCGACCCCAGCCTGCTGCGCGAACAATGCTATGTCGACGGCCAGTGGATCGGCGCCGCCAGCATCGACGTGACCGATCCTGCGACGGACGAGCGGCTGGCCGGCATTCCCGCGATCGACGAGGCGGGGACGCGCGCGGCGATCGAGGCGGCCGAGGCGGCACTGCCAGAGTGGAAGGCGAAGACGGCGGGCGAGCGGTCGCGCATATTGCGCCGCTGGTTCGAACTGCTGATCGCGCATCAGGATGACCTGGCGATGATCCTGACCCGCGAGCAGGGCAAGGCGCTGACCGAGGCCAAGGGCGAGATCGCCTATGCCGCCAGCTTCATCGAATGGTTCGGGGAAGAGGCCAAGCGCATCTATGGCGAGATCATCCCCAGCCATCGCGCCGACAGCCGCATCGTCGTCATCAAGCAGCCGGTCGGCGTGGTCGCCGCGATCACGCCGTGGAATTTCCCCGCCGCGATGATCACGCGCAAGGCGGCACCGGCGTTGGCGGCAGGCTGCACCATGGTCTTGAAGCCCGCCACCCAGACGCCGCTGACCGCGCTGGCGCTGGCCGTGCTCGCCGAACGGGCGGGCGTGCCCAAGGGGGTGTTCAACGTCGTCACCGGATCGTCGCGGGTGATCGGCGCGGAACTGACCGGCAACCCGCTGGTGCGCAAGCTGAGCTTCACCGGATCGACCGAGGTCGGCAAGACGCTGATGGCGCAATGCGCGCCGACGATGAAGAAGCTGTCGATGGAGCTGGGCGGCAATGCGCCCTTCATCGTCTTTGCCGATGCCGATCTGGATGCCGCCGTCGAAGGCGCGATCGCGTCCAAATATCGCAACAGCGGCCAGACCTGCGTCTGCGTCAACCGCATCCTGGTGCAGCGCGACGTCGCGCCGGCCTTTGCCGAGAAGCTGAAGGCCGCCGTCGCGAAGCTGAAGGTCGGGCCGGGCACGGAAGCGGGCGTGACCCAGGGGCCGCTGATCGACGAGAAGGCGGTGGAGAAGGTCGAGGAACATGTCGCCGACGCGCTGGCCAAGGGCGGCACGCTGGTGAGTGGCGGGCATCGCCATGCACTGGGCCACAGTTTCTTTGAGCCGACCATCATCAGCGGCTGCACGCCGGAGATGAAGCTGGCCGACGAGGAGACGTTCGGGCCGCTTGCCGCGCTCTTCCTGTTCGACACGGAAGAGGAAGCGGTCGCGCTGGCCAACGCCACCGAAGTCGGCCTGTCGGGCTATTTCTACACCCGCGACCTGTCGCGCGCCTGGCGCGTGGGCGAGGCGCTGGAGGTCGGCATGGTCGGCATCAATACCGGCCTCATCTCGACCGAGGTCGCGCCGTTCGGCGGCATCAAGGAATCGGGCATGGGCCGTGAGGGATCGCGCCATGGCATCGAGGACTATGTCGAGATCAAATATCTGTGCATGTCCGGGATCTGACGCAGACTATCGAAAGGGGATGATGATGGCGGGAGTGGTGGCGGTAACCGGTGCGGCCGGTGCGCTGGGCCGGGCGGCGGTGCAGGTGCTGCGCGCGGCCGGCTGGACGGTGGCGGGTATCGACCTGGGCGATGTGCCGGCCGATGGCGTCGACCTGGCGCTGGGCGGCATCGACCTGTCCGACGAGCAGGCGGTGGCCGGCGCGGCGGCGAAGATCGGCGAAGCGCTGGGCGGGCTCGACGCGCTGGTTAATATCGCCGGTGGCTTCAGCTGGGAGACGGTGGAGGATGGCTCGGTCGCCACCTGGGATCGGCTCTATGGCATGAATGTCCGCACCGCGCTGATCGCGACTCGCGCCTTGCTGCCGCTGTTGCGCGATGGCGGCGGGGCGATCGTCAATATCGGCGCTGCGGCGTCGGTAAAGGCGGCCGCCGGCATGGGCGCCTATGCCGCGTCCAAGGCGGGCGTCGCGCGCCTGACCGAGGCGCTGGCCGAAGAACTGAAGGATGCGGGCGTGCGCGTGAATGCGGTGCTGCCCAGCATCATCGACACGCCGGCCAACCGCGCCGACATGCCCGACGCGGATGTCAGCCGCTGGGTCTCGCCCGAGGCGCTGGGCGGGGTGATCGCCTTCCTGCTGTCGCCTGCCGCCGCACCGATCACCGGCGCGCTGATCCCGGTCACCGGCCGGGTCTGATCGCGATCGACCGGTTGCCGTTGCAAGGCGCGCAACCGGTCGATGGCGTTTCGTGCAACTGGCCTTGGCGCCTTTGCATTTGCGAAAAAAGCCGGGGAGGACCAGATGAACCTCGATGCTGCGACGCAGCAATATTCTTGTCCGAGGTTCTTATGTTTTCGCTCATCTCGCTCTATTTCGCCTATCGCCGGGACGTCGTCACCGCCGAGCGTTATATCGCCGCGCTGACCCCCGCTGCCGAGCCGGTTTCGGCCGACGTCGTGACCTTCCCGGTCGCCAAGGAAGAAAAGCTGGCCCGCGCCGCCTGATCGGCGCGCTAGCTGACGACTGACCACCTCTCCCGCTGACTGCCCATTTTCAGGGCAGCGCCGCGGCCAGAAGGCCGCCAAGGGATCGCCACAGCGCTAACAGCGCCGGCCCGCCGCTACGCCATTGCAAGTCAACATATGTGTTGATTAACAAAATGGCGAGAACAGCGATCCCCAGGAGAGGTCATGACCTGCAAGCCGACGCAGACGCCTGCGGCTGACACATTCGATATCCCGACCCTGCGCGAGAAATATCGCGCCGAGCGCGACAAGCGGATGCGCGCCGACCGGGAAGGCCAATATCAGCCGACCACCGACGACACGACGCACAGCTATGACGTCGACCCGCATATGCCGGTCGTCGCGCGCGACCCGATCGTCGAGGAACTGGATGTCGTCGTGCTGGGCGCCGGCTTCGCCGGCCTGCTCGCCGGCTATCATCTGACCAAGCAGGGCGTCACCAATTTCCGCAACATCGACCATGGCGGCGATTTCGGCGGCGTCTGGTACTGGAATCGCTATCCCGGCATCCAGTGCGACAATGACGCCTATTGCTATCTGCCGCTGCTGGAAGAAACCGGCTTCATGCCGTCGAAGAAATTCGCCGACGGCGCGGAGATCCAGGCCTATTGCCGCCAGATCGCCGAAAGCTTCGGTTTCGCCGACAAGGCGCTGTTCCACACCCTCATCACCTCGCTGAAATGGGACGAGACGATCCAGCGCTGGCGCGTCGGCACCAGTCGGGGCGACGAACTGCTGGCCCGCTTCGTGGTGATGGGTTGCGGCGTGCTCAACATGCCCAAGCTGCCCGGCATCGCCGGCATCAACAGCTTCAAGGGCAAGATCTTCCACACCGCCCGCTGGGACTATGACTATAGCGGCGGCAGCTATGCCAATCCGGTGCTCGACAAGCTGGCCGACAAGCGCGTCGCCATCATCGGCACCGGCGCGACTGCGATCCAGGCGGTGCCCTATCTTGGCCGCTACGCCAAGCAGCTCTATGTCATCCAGCGCACGCCATCGACCGTGGACGAACGGCCCAATCCGGCGACCGACGCTGACTGGGCGGCATCGCTGCAGCCCGGTTGGCAGGCCGATCGCCAGGCCAATTTCCACCGCGCCGCGATGGAATCCTTCGCGCCGGGCGAGCCGGACCTGATCTGCGACATCTGGACCGAGATCGCCCGCAACCTGTCGGCCGAACTGGAAGCCGAAGGCTGGCCGGAAATGTCGATCGAGCAGTTCATGGCCAAGCGCGAGCTGGTCGATTATCGCGTGATGGAGCGGCTGCGCGCCCGCGTCGACGAGATGGTCGATGACAAGGCGACGGCCGAGGCCCTGAAGCCCTGGTATCGCTTCCTGTGCAAGCGCCCGCTGTCGAGCAACGAGTTCTACCCGACTTTCAACCGGCCCAATGTCACGCTGATCGACGTTGCCGACAGCAAGGGGCTGGAGAAGATCACCGAGAAGGGCTTCGTGTCGGGCGGCGTCGAATATGAGGTCGACTGCATCATCTTCGCCAGCGGCTTCGAGGTGACGAGCGAGCTGAAGCGCCGCTGGGGCATCGACGCGGTCGAGGGGCGCGATGGCCTGTCCATCTACGATCATTGGGCCAATGGCCCGCGCACCCTGCACGGCACCATGACCCATGGTTTCCCCAACCAGTTCTTCATCGGCTATATCCAGGGCGGCCTCAACGCCAGCGTGACCGAACAGTTCGGCCGCCAGGCGGAGCATATCGCCCATATCATCCATGCGGTGATGGATAAGGGCGCCAAGGTGGTCGAGACCACCCTGCAGGGGCAGGAGGATTATGTCCGCCATTTCGAGGAAATGGAAATCGACATGACCGCATTCCAGCAGGAATGCACCCCCAGCTATTTCACCAATGAGGGCCAGGTGAAGGCGCCCTGGGCGCTGTTCCGCAGCTATGGGCCGGGCTGGGGCGCCTTCCAGAAACTGGTGCAGGACTGGCGCGCGAAGGGCGATCTCGACGGCATGGAATTGCGGTCCTGAGCCATGGGTCGGATCGCCCCGGGGATGGTTCGTAGCGGTCGCCGCTCTTCCCTTGGGGCGCTCCCGCCAGTTGCGATAGGCAGGTTGAAAATATTGTCCTTGCGGACCCGGCGAGCGGACTCGCGGGCCGTACCCATCGGGCAACGCGGACGTTGCAGGAGGATGCCATGAGCAAGATCGACAATATCGATGTGGAGGCGCTGGCCAAGCCGCTGACCTACCCGACCGAGGCATTCCTGTCGAAGGACTATGCCCTGGCGGAGAAGGAGAAGCTGTGGCCCCATGTCTGGCAGATGGCGGCGCGGGTCGAGGAACTGCCCGATGTCGGCGACTGGATGACCTACGACATTTGCGATGAGTCGATCATCATCGTGCGGACCGCGCCCGATACGTTGCGCGCCTTCTTCAATGTCTGTCCGCATCGCGGCCGCCAGCTGGTCGACGTGCCCAAGGACGTGCATTCGGTGCGTGGCAAGAACCGGCGCAGCTTCGTCTGCGGCTTCCATGGCTGGACCTTCGATACCGAGGGCAACAACACCTATATTCTCGACCCGCAGGACTGGCAGGGCGCGCTCAATGCCGAATGCACCCGCCTGTCGGACGTCAAGATCGACACATGGGGCGGCTGGATCTGGATCCATATGGACCTCAATGCCGAGCCGCTGATCGATTTCCTGGGCGATGCCGGCCGGATCCTGTCCTACTTCGAAATGGACAAGATGCGCTACAAATGGCGCAAATGGGTGGTCTATCCGGCCAATTGGAAGACCGC
Source organism: Sphingobium sp. BHU LFT2 (assembly GCF_018604485.1). NCBI lineage: Bacteria > Pseudomonadati > Pseudomonadota > Alphaproteobacteria > Sphingomonadales > Sphingobiaceae > Sphingobium > Sphingobium sp. BHU LFT2. Next base: position 13,876 of record NZ_JAFCGW010000020.1, on the reverse strand, counting down.
GCTTGAGGCTTTCATGGAGCCTTATCATGTCGCGGGCACCCATACCCAGCTGCTCGATTATGGCGATTATTACGCATACAGCGCGGCCTATGGCCTGCATGGGGTGAGCGGTTTCGACCAGCGCGACCCGGCCTTCCAGATGAGCCAGAGCAGCAGCGTCACCCGCGCGGGCAAGGGCGACGATCCGCGCCGCTCCACCTATGAGCTGATCCGCGAAAATTACGAGACGCTGAACTATGCCGCCTCGACCGAGACTTTGGTCAATGCGGCGAGCCGGCTGGTCGACGAACTGCCCGAGGGCACGGCGGCGGGCGACGTGATCGCCCATTGGCTGAAATCCGCCAAGGCCGACGATGCCGCGCGCGGCGTCATCTGGCCGGAAATCCCGCCCGAGGTGATGGCCGAGGCGGGGCTTGCCTGGCACGTCTTTCCCAACATGTCGGTGCTGCAGGGGATCACCTTCGCCCTTTGCTACCGCACCCGTCCCTATGGCGACGATCCCGACATGTGCATCTTTGAATCCTACGCGATCGAGCGCTTTCCCGAAGGTGAAGTGCCGGCGACCGAGTGGGAAGAGACGGAGGCCACGGCCGAGGGCTGGGGCGCCGTCCTCGCCCAGGATTTCTCGAACATGGAGTGGGTGCAGAAGGGCATGAAGTCGCGCGGTTTCCGCGGGCCGCTGCCCAACCCCCACCAGGAACGCAAGATCACCAATTTCCACCGCAACCTAGCCACGTACATGGGTACGGGCGCACCGAGGTTACTCAAATGAGCTATGACGATCCCAAGCCCGCCGTCAACGTGAACGCCACCGACAAGAAGGGCACGCCGGTCTACAAGCGGATGCTGGACCTGTTCGAGGCCGAAGGCATCAACACGCTGTTCGGCATTCCCGACCCCAATTTCGTCCACATGTTCCTGGAGGCCGAACGGCGCGGCTGGACCGTGGTTGCGCCCCATCATGAGGCCGCTGCCGGCTTCATGGCCGAGGCCGCGTCGCGCATCACCGGCAAGCCGGCCGTCGCGATCGGCACGCTGGGGCCGGGCATCGCCAATATGGCGCCCGCCATCCAGTGCGCGCTGGTCGAAAATTCGCCGGTCATCTTCCTGTCGGGCCAGCGCGCCCGCGTCACCGAACAGCGCGTCCGTCGCGGCCGCATCCAGTTCGTCAAGCAGATGCCCCTGTTCGAGAATAGCGTCAAATATGCTGCCTCGATCGAATATGCCGACCAGACCGACGAGGTCGTGCGCGAGGGCATCCGCAAGGCAATGGGCGGCACTCCCGGCCCGGTCTATATCGAATATCCCAGCCACATCATCCTGGAGGAGCTGGACCTTCCCGCGCCACTGGCGCCCGATCGTTATCGTCTGGTCAACCAGGGCGCCGACATCGACCGGGTCAAGGAAGCGGCCGACCTGATCCGCGCGGCCAAGAACCCGATCCTGCTGGTCGGCCATGCCGTCCACACCTCGCGCTCCGGCGCGGCGGTGAAGGAACTGGCGGACCTCATGAACTGCCCGGTGATCCAGACTTCGGGCGGCACCAGCTATATCAAGGGGCTGGAAGATCGCACTTTCCAGTACGTCTTCTCCAAGGCGTCGATCGAGGCGGTCACGGAATCGGATCTGGTGCTGGCGCTGGGCACCGAACTGGGCGAGCCGGTCCATTTCGGCAAATGGCGCTACTGGATGAAGAATGAAGCGATCCGCAAATGGATCTATGTCGAGCAGGATCCCGCTGCGATCGGCGTCAACCGCCCGATCGACGTGCCGCTGGTCGGCGATCTGCGCGGCGTCGTGCCGCAGCTGGTCGAGGCGCTGAAGGACACGCCGCGCGCCCCTGCGCCGATGCTGGAAGCCTTCATGCGCGACGGTCAGGCGGAACTGGACGAGCTGGCGGCGGAATCGCGCACCAAGAGCGACGGCACCGGCGACCTGCCGATCCATCCCGCCCGTCTGGCGGTGGAAGCGACCGAGGCCTTCCCCAAGGACGGCATCCTGATCCGCGACGGCGGCGCCGGCGTGATCTTCCAGTGGACCTATTCGCAGTGCAAGCCGAACGACGTCATCTGGAACCAGAATTTCGGCCATATCGGCACCGGCATTCCCTACGCTACCGGCGCGATGCTGGCGGACAAGGCGGCCACTGGCGTCAGCCGTCCGGGCCTGTTGCTGACCTCCGACAGCAGTTTCATGTTCCATATCGCCGAACTGGAAGTGGCGGTGCGCACCAAGCTGCCGCTGGTCTGTGTCGTCGGCGTGGATAATCAGTGGGGCCTGGAAGTGGGCGTCTACAAGCGCACCTTCGGCCAGGGCACGGAAGAAACCGGCACCCATTGGAGCAAGGACGTCCGCTTCGACAAGATCGGTGAGGGCTTTGGCTGCCACGGCGAATATGTGACCAAGGCAGAGGACATCAAGCCGGCGATCGCGCGCGCCTATGCCAGCGGCAAGCCGGGCGTCGTCCATGTCGTGATCGATCCCAAGGCCAATTCGGAAGAAATGCCGAAATATGCCGAATTCCGCACCTGGTATGCCGAAGGCACCCAGTAAAACGCCCTACCTCCCCAGATAAGGGGAGGGGGACCGCCGCAGGCGGTGGAGGGGTGTCACCCTGGTGGGCACACCCCTCCGTCTGGCCTTTGGCCAGCCACCTCCCCTTCCGGGGGAGGATTTTGGAGAGGATGGGACATCGACATGCGCGACTATCGGAACTTCTATATCGACGGCCAGTGGGTCGCCCCGGTCGAACCGAAGACCGCGGATGTCATCAACCCGGCGACCGAGGCGGTTGCGGGTACCATCTCGCTCGGCGGTGTCGCCGACGTGAACAAGGCGGTCGCCGCCGCCCGCAAAGCCTTTGCTAGCTGGTCGCAGACCACACGCGAACAGCGGCTCGACCTGCTGCTCGCCATCCAGGCCGAATATGCGCGGCGCCAGACCGAACTGGGCGATGCGATCATCGAGGAAATGGGCGCGCCGTCCTCGCTCGCCCATGGCTTCCATGTCGGGCTGGGGGCGGGGCATCTGCAGACCGCGATCGAGGTGCTGCGCGAATTCAAGTTCGACGAGCCGCATGGCGCGACGATGATCGCGCGCGAGCCGATCGGCGTCTGCGCGCTCATCACGCCGTGGAACTGGCCGATGAACCAGACCTGCGTGAAGATTTTCCCGGCGCTGGCGACCGGCTGCACCATGATCCTGAAGCCGCCACAACTCGCGCCCTTCTCGGCCCAGATCCTGGCCGAGATTCTCGACACGGCGGGCGTGCCGGCGGGCGTGTTCAACATGGTGCAGGGCAGCGGCAGCGTGATTGGCACGGCGCTTTCCACCCATGAGGATGTCGACATGGTGTCCTTCACCGGGTCGGAGCCGGTCGGCGTCCAGATCCAGAAGGATGCCGCGACCACGATCAAGCGGGTCGGGCTGGAACTGGGCGGCAAGAGCGCTTTCATCGTGCTGGACGATGACGCGCTGGCCGCCAATGTCGCCGGCGCGACCGGAGGCATGATGGGCAATTCGGGCCAGACCTGCAGCGCGGGATCGCGCTTGCTGGTGCCCGCGTCGCGCATGGACGAGGTGATCGCGGCGGCCAAGGGCGCGGCGGACGCAGTGACGGTCGGTGATCCGACCGGCAATGTCGCCATGGGTCCGGTCGTGTCGAAGAGCCAGTACAACATCATCCAGGACTATATCCGCAAAGGCCTGGACGAGGGCGCGACCCTGATCGCCGGTGGCGCCGGTCGCCCGGACGGGATCGACAAGGGCTGGTTCGTGAAGCCGACGGTGTTCGTCGGCACCAACAACATGGTGATCGCGCGCGAGGAGATATTCGGCCCGGTGCTGGTGATCATCGGCTATGACGATATCGACCATGCGGTCGAGATCGCCAATGACAGCAATTTCGGCCTTGCCGGCTATGTCAGCGGCACCGATGTCGACCAGTGCCGCGCCGTTGCCCGGCGGATGCGCACCGGCTGGATCAGCATCAATGGCGGCTTCGATTTCCACGCCCCCTTTGGCGGTTACAAGCGCAGCGGCAATGGCCGCGAATGGGGCGAGCATGGCTTCCTCGAATATCTCGAAGTGAAGTCGCTGCTGGGCTACGCCTGAGATGGCGGTCCAGTCCGGGCGCTATGGCGCCGCCAGTGCTGCGGTCGCTGCCGAGGGCTGGACCCTCGCGCGGCTGACCCCGCCCAGTCGCCTGCACGGCGCCAATGGTCTGGCCACCGGGCCGGACGGGCGCCTCTATGTCGCGCAGGTTGGCGGTAGCCAGGTCAGCGCGATCGATGTCGAAAGCGGCGCGATCGAGACGATCAGCGCGATGGGCGGCGCCATCGTCGCGCCTGACGATCTGGTGTTCGACGATGCCGGCAACCTCTATCTGACCGAGATTACCGAGGGCCGGGTCGCGATGCGCACGCCATCGGGCGACGTGCGGGTGGTGCGCGGCGACATTCCGGTCGCCAATCCGATCACCTGGCATCAGGGCCGGCTGATTGCGGGCGAATGCCGCATCGGTGCGCGGATCATGGAACTGAACCTGGATGGGGGCGAGCCGCGCATCATCCTCGACAATATCCCGATGGCCAACGCCTTTCAGGTCGGGCCGGACGGCAAACTCTATTTCCCGGTGATGGGCGCCAACGAGATTTGGCGGGTGGACCTGAATGGTGGTGCGCCCGAAGTGGTGGCCGGCGATCTGGGCGTGCCGGATTCGGTGAAGTTCGACAGCAAGGGGCGGATCGTCACGACCCAGGTGGCCAGCGGGCAGGTGCTGCGGCTCGACCTGGTGAGCGGCACGCGCGAGGTGCTGGCCGATCTTGGCCCCGGCCTCGACAATGTCAGCTTCATCGGCGACCGCATCTTCGTGTCGAGCATTCCGGGCGAGATCACCGAATTGCTGGGCGATGGCAAGGTCCGCTCCGTCGTGCCGCGCGCACTGCAATGGCCGCTGGGTCTCGCCATGGGCGCGGACGGCGCGCTGTTCGTCGCCGATGGCACCTTCGGATATACGCTGCGAGCTGGCGCGGCGCTGACCCTGGCCGGCATGATCTTCTACCCCGGCTGTCCCGGCTATATGCGCGGTGTCGCTGCGGGCGCGCAGGCGGGCGAATGGATCATCAGCACCGGCTTGGGAGCGGTGGCGCGCTATCGGCCGGGGCAAGGGGAAAGCGATTTCCTCGCCACCGGCCTCGACCAGTTGATGGGTGTGGCGGTCGCTCCGGGCGGCGCGGTAGTGATTGCCGAATATGGCACCGGCCGGCTGCTCTCGATCGAGAATGGCGCGGTCAGCGAACTCGCGACCGGACTCGACAAGCCGATGGGCGTCGCGCTGGCGCCGGACGGGACAGCCTATGTTGCCGAGACCGGAGCGGGGCGCGTGCTGCGCATCGCGGGCGGCCGCAGCGAGACGATCATCGATGGTCTCGGCCGACCGGAAGGGCTGGCGATCCATGATGGGAAGCTGTTCGTCGTCGATACGCGGGCCAAGACATTGGTCGCCACCGACCTGTCGGGCGGCGCGCGTGAGACGATCGCCAGCGCCCTGCCGGTCGGCGCGCCCGCCGGCATAACGCCCAAATTCCTGGGCCCGATCGGCGACATGGCCGGGCCGATGATCAATTTCGCCGATGTGACGGCGGGACCGGACGGCAAGCTCTATGTGTCGGGCGACGCCGAAGGGAGCGTGCTGGCGCTACGCCGCCGGTAGGGGCCGCTCTCCGCTCAACTGGTGGCTGAGCGCGTCCGCCGCCTCGACCAGCGCCTGTTGCAATGCGCCCAGCCCCTCGCGCTGCAGCGCGGCGCCGATGCCGATCGCGACCAGCGCATGGACCGGGCGGCCCGCGCCTTTCCACACCGGGGCGGAGACGACGGTGACGCCGGCAATATATTGGCCCTCGTCCACCGCGAAGCCCTGCGCGCGGGTCTGGCGCAATTGTTCCATCCAGTCGGCGAAGGGCGGCGGATCGTCCCAGCGCAGCGTGTCGAACCGCGCCTTCAATTCCTTCTCGCCATAATCGCCAAAGGCGGCGATGCAGCGGCCGGTGGCGCTGATGAGAGCGGGAAAGCGGCTGCCGACCTGGGCGCTCAGCTGAAAGCCGCTGCCCGACTGCGCCATGGCGACGACGATCATATGATCGAGGCCCACCGCCTGCACCCCCAGCATGGTGAGGCCGAAGCGCTGGGCCAGCCGATCCAGCACCGGTTGGGCAAGGTCGTTGAAGGCGTCGCGGCGCAGCCAGTTGCGGGCCAGGGTTAGCACGCCGGCCTGCAGCGCATAGCGTTTGGTATCGGGATCGAAGGCGACCAGTTCCTCCTCCACCAGCGCGCGCAGCACATAGAGGCAGGTGCTGGGCACCAGCCCCAGTTCCTTGGCGATCGCCTGCACGCCGAGCGGCCGGTCGCTCTTGCCCAGCAGGCGCAGGATCGCGGCGGCGCGGGAGATGGCGGGTGCCTTGCTCTCCTGCACGGCCTTGGCGACCTTGCGGACGGTGGAGGGCGGGCGGGGCGTCGTGCGGCTGTCGGTCATGGCGTCATCCTATCGCGACACCGATGGCCTGTCATTCGAAATATAGAACATCATTCACCATTTACAACAAATGAGTCGCTGTGACATCGCTTGTGGCAAGCAGCGACGGGATTTCGGCCCGTTCGCCCGGTTGAATGCCGGACCGATGGGATGGGATGATGGCGAAGCTAACCGACTATCGCAGCTATGCCGATGCACAGGCGCATGCGACCTCAGCCGCGCTGTGGGATCTGTTCGACGGCGACCGCGAAGACCTCAACATCGCCCATGAATGCATCACCCGCCATGCCGACGGATCGGGCCGTGCCGCCGTGCGCATCGCCCATGCGGCCAATGGTGATGATGGCGGCCGCGACGAGATACTGAGCTTCGATGCGATCGCGGCAGGCGCCGCGCGCTTCGCCCATTGGCTGGACGCCGAGGGCATTCAGCCGGGCGAACGCATCGCCTTCATGCTGGAGCCTTCGCTGCCCTTCTATGTCTGCCTGTTCGGGGCGATGCAGACCGGCGCGATCTCGGTGCCGCTCTTCACCCTGTTCGGCCCGGATGCGCTGCGGCTGCGGGTCGATGACTGCAAGCCGACCATCCTCATCACCAATGCCGAAAAGGCGGAGCTGGCGCGCAGCATGGACGGCCCGCGCGTGATCGTCGCCGACGACGCATTGCTCGCTGATCTCGGCCGCTTCCCGGCGACTTACAGCCCGAAGACCAAGGCCAATGACCTGGCCGTCTTCCAATATACGTCGGGCACCACGCGCGAACTGCCGGAGGCGGTCAAGCACAGCCACCGCGCGCTGGTGACCCTGATGTTCGCCGCCCTCTACGGCACCGGCATTCGGCCGGGCGACGAGTTTTTCTGCCCCTCCTCGCCGGCCTGGGGTCATGGCCTGTGGCATGGCACGCTGGCGCCGCTGGGGCTGGGCGTGACCACCGGCACCTTTGCCGGCCGGTTCGATCCGGTGCGGCTGATGCAGGCGCTGGATGCCTATGGCATCACCAACATGTCTGCCGCCGCGACCCATTATCGCATGATGAAGAATAGCGGCCGGGCCGCCGACTTCGCCTTCCATTTCGACAAGCTGTCCTACACCGGCGAGCCGATCGACCCGGCGACGCTGGAGTTCATCGACGCCCATTTCAAGGTGCCGGCCTGCTCCATGTACGGCACGACCGAGATCGGCGTGGTGCTGGTCAACTATCCCGGCGCGCAGGATTTCATGGTGAAGCCGGGTTCGCTGGGCAAGGCGGTGCCGGGCCAGAGGCTGGAAGTGCAGCGCCCCGATGGCAGCGCCTGCGATCCCGGCGAGATTGGCGAGCTGATGCTGTGGCGGCGCGACCGGTGGGAGACGACCAAGGATCGGGCGAAGATCGACGGTGACGGCTATTTCTACCATTGCGGCCGCGCCGACGACGTCATCATCTCGGCCGGCTGGACGATGAGCGCGGTCGAGATCGAGAATACGCTGCTCAAGCATGAGGCGGTGCTGGAATGCGCGGTGATCGGCGTGCCCGACGACAAGCGCGGCCAGGTGGTGAAGGCCTTCATCATCCTCAATCGCGACGGCAGCGACGCGCTGGTCCGCGAATTGCAGGACTTCACCCGCGAAAAGCTCGCCCAGCATGAATTCCCCCGCATCGTCGAATTCGTAACCGACCTGCCCAAGACGCCGGCCGGCAAGGTCCACCGCAAGATTTTGAGAGATCGTGAGGCCGCCAAGGCGGTCGAACTCGCCAACTGAAGTCAGGAGAAGAGAGATGGCAACATTGGCCGAAGCGCCCGTGAACAAATTCCCCAAGATCACCGAGGAGGGGCTGGACGACCTGCGCAAGCGCATCGGCGTCAAGATCGAGAATACCGTCGAACCGTGGAATTACGAAGCCACGCGCGACGCGATCCGCCACTATGCGCATGGTATCGGTGACGATAATCCGCTGTGGTGCGATCCGGCCTATGCCGAAAAGACCAAACATGGTTCGCTGGTCGCGCTGCCAAGCTTCCTGTTCACCACCAGCCGCATCATCTCGGGCTATTGCGGTGGCCTGTCGGGCGTCCATGCCATGTGGGCGGGCGCCGACTGGACCTGGCACAAGCCGGTGCTGCGCAACGACACGATCCGCACCGAGGCCTATTTGAAGGATCTGATCGAGCATCAGACCAAGTTCGCCGGTCGCAGCTTCCAGCAGATCTACCATGTCGATTTCTTCAACCAGTCGGGCGACAAGGTGGCTGAAGGCGATAGCTGGGTATTCCGCACCGACCGCGACGAAGCGCGCGAGCGTGGCACGAAGTACACCGAAGCCCGTGGTCGTGTGGAACCCTTCACGGACGAACAGCTGGCCGAGATGTACAAGCTATACGAGAAGGAAGAAATTCGCGGCGCTACGCCCCGTTATTGGGAAGATGTGCAGGTCGGCGACGAGCTGCCGCGCATGATGAAGGGGCCGATGACCGTCACCGGCTTCATCTGCTACGCGCAGGGCTGGGGCGGCCTCTATATCCGCGCCAACAAGCTGGCGTGGAAGATGCAGCAGAAGCATCCCGGCACCGGCATCAAAAACCGCTTCAACGTGCCCGACTGCCCGGAACGCGTCCATTGGGACGAGGCGTTCGCGCTCGAAGTCGGCGCGCCGGGCGCTTATGACTATGGTCCGGAACGCTGCAGCTGGCTGACCCATCAGGTTACCAACTGGATCGGCGACGACGGCTTCCTGCACAAGAGCAAGTGCCAGATCCGCCGCCACAATCCCGATGGCGACGTGATCTTCATCGACGGCAGCGTGATCCGCAAGTTCGAGGAGAACGGCAAGAAATATGTCGAGATCCAGCAGCGCGCGGAAACCCATCGCGGCGAAGTCTCGGCCTTCGGCACCTCGATTGCCGAACTGCCCAGCCGCCCGGCCTGATCCGGGCGCGGCGGGCCGTTCCTTCCCCCCTGGGGAGGATTTGGGATGGGACGGCCCACCGAAAGATGCATGATGGACAGCCACGACAAGAGTGAATGGGCGGGGCCGCTGGCCGGGGTGCGGGTGCTGGATTTCACCCGCGTCCTGGCCGGCCCCTCGGCTGCATTGGCGCTCGCCGATCTGGGCGCGGAGGTGATCAAGGTGGAGCCGCCCGGCAGCGGGGATGACACCCGCAGCTTCCCGCCGCTGCGCGACGGCGAGAGCCATTATTTCCTCAGCGTCAATCGCGGCAAGAAGAGCATCGTGCTCGACCTCAAGGCCCCCGAGGGGCTGGCGATCGCCCGCGACCTGGCGGCCAAGTCCGACATCGTCATCGAAAATTACCGGCCCGGCGTGATGGACCGGCTGGGCCTTGGCTATGAGGCGCTGTCGGCGCTCAACCCCGGCCTCATCTATTGCGCCATTTCCGGTTTCGGCATGACCGGGCCACTCAAGGACCGGCCGTCCTTCGACATCGTGCTCCAGGCCATGTCCGGCGCGCTCAGCGTCAATGGCGAGCCGGGCGGACTGCCGACCAAGCTCGGCATTCCGCTGGGCGATCTGGTCGGCGGCATCAACGGGCCGATCGCTATCCTCGCCGCCCTGCATGAACGCCATGCGACCGGGCGCGGCCGGCTGATCGACATCAGCCTGATGGACGGGATGATCGGCCTGCTCGGCTATCTGGCGCAACTCAGTTTCTTCACCGGGCAGGACCCGGTGCCGCAGGGATCGCAGCACCCCAATCTCGTCCCCTATGGCGTCTTCCCGGCCAGCGACGGGTCGATCGTGATCGCCTGTCTCACCAATCATTTCTGGGGCAAGATCTGCGCCGCGCTGGGGCTGGACGCGCTGGCCGACGATCCGCGCTATGACATGCTCGACAAGAGGCGCGAGCGACGGGCGGAGGTGAATGCCCTGCTGTCGGCGGTGACCCAGACCCGCACCGTGGCCGACCTCGCCGATTTGTTCGCCGCGCACCAGGTGCCGCACGCGCCGATCCTGACCATCAGCGAGGCGCTGGCCCAGCCGCAGACGCTGGCCCGCAACATGGTGGTGGAGACCGAGCATAAGAGTTTGGGCACGATCCCGATCGTCAACCGTCCCTTCCGCTTCCCCGGTGCGGAGCAGCCGGTGCCGAGCGCGCCGCCGGTGCTGGGCGAGCATAGCGATATGGTGTTGGCAGACCTTCTGGGCATGGATGCGCAGACCATCGCCCGCCTGCGCGACGCCGGAATCGTCGCCTGAGCGATCATTTGGCGCCACGCTTGGGACGACGGCACCGCCGCCGCTAAGCTCGCCGCCAATCATCTTCCGGGAGAGAGACTATCATGCTGCGATTTGACGACCGCGTCGCCCTGATCACCGGCGCCGGGCGTGGCCTCGGCCGGGCTTATGCGCTGCTGCTGGCGGCGCGCGGCGCCAAGGTCGTGGTCAATGATCCCGGCGTCAGCATGCAGGGCGAAGGGACCGATGCCGGCCCGGCCCAGTCGGTGGTGGACGAAATCCGCGCCGCCGGGGGCCAGGCGATCGCCTCGACCGACAGCGTCGCCACGCCTGAAGGCGGGCAGGCGATGATCGACCTCGCCCGCGACCATTTCGGCAGCATCGACATCCTCATCCACAATGCCGGGATCGTCCGGCGCGGCGGCCTAGCGGAACTCAGCTATGCCGATTTCGAGACGGTGCTCGACGTTCATTTGCGCGGCGCCTTCCATGTCGTGCGCGCTGCCTTCCCGCATATGTGCGCGGCGAACTATGGCCGCATCGTCCTGACCGGATCGATCAACGGCCTTTATGGCAATGCCGGCGTGGTCAATTACAGCGTCGCCAAGGCCGGGATGATCGGCCTGTCCAACGTCGCCGCGATCGAGGGGGCGGCCCATGGCGTGAAGAGCAACATCATCCTGCCCGGCGCCGTCACGCGCATGGCGGAGGGCCTTGACACCAGCGCCTATCCGCCGATGGATCCGGAGCTGGTCGCACCCGCCGTCGGCTATCTCGCGCATCAGGATTGCGCGGTCAGTGGCGAGATGCTGATCGCCATGGCCGGGCGTGTCGCGCGGGCCTATACGATGGAGACGGTAGGCCTGTTCCAGCCCGACTGGACGATCGAGCAGATTGCCGATCGGCTGGAGGCGATCCGCGATACGCAGGACGCGTTGCTCTTCCCGCCGGTGCCGACCGGCCATCTCGACCATCTACGCTACAGTTTCGCGATGGCCAGCGAGGGCATGAAACAGGGCTGATCGCTCAGCCCTGTTTTGCCGCCATCATCGCCTGGATCAGCGGCTTGATCTGGGCTTCCACCGGCGCCGGGTTGAAATGCTCGGCGACCGACGCGATCCGGCCGTCGCGGATACGCAGCAGGAAGACATAGCGATTGGCGAAGGGCTCGCCATTTACCAGCGTGCCCGCCGATCGCACCTCGGCCGCGACCCGGTCCGCTTCGGCCGTCAGCGAATCGACGGTGAAGCTCAGCCCACCCTGGAACAGCGACCCCAGCATCGCCACGCCGCGCTGATAGGATGCGCGCGGCGCATCGACGCCCGACGTCGTCGTCCAGGCGGTCATGTCCTCGGTCAGCAGTTCGTCCGGCAGTGCCGCCGCCGACAGGGCGGCGAAGAAGCGGCGGGCAAGGTCATGATGGGCCTGCGTCATCGGATCAGGCCTTCACGGGAATCGAGAAGCGGTCGGTATAGGCCTTGAAATGGGCGTGAATCTGCGCCCGATCGAGGCCATAATCGGCCAGGTCATAGCTGTGCTTGCCATGCTTGCCCTGTGGATTGGCGGCCAGCATCGCGCTCATGCCGGCTTCCGCTTCCGCCGTGAACGGCTCGTCGAACCGGGCATAGAGCTTGCGCATCTCGCCGATCGGGTCGCGCAACTGGTCGTCATACTGGATGTCGTGGATCGCATCCTGGCCATGCTTTGCGCGATAGGCCAGCATCCGCTCGATCATCAGGTCGAAGGTGCGCAGCTGCGAGCGGCCGACCTCGACCGGGTCGACATCGGCGCTGAACATCTTGCGCACCTGATAGACGAGGGAGCAGGCCGAACCGACGACATCGGCCGGATCGCGATGGGTCATCACCAGCTGGGCATCGGGATAGACGGTGGTGAGGTCGTCCAGGAACAGCGGATGCCAGGGATTCTTCAGCGTCCAGCGGCCGCCATTTTCCGCCTGCAGCAATTGCAGCAGCCGCTTGTGATAGCGGAAGGCAGGCAAGTAGCTCGTGGCGAACAGCCATTTCTGGTAGCTCGGCACATGCAGCACCGAGTCATAATATTGGGCGCAGAAGGACGGCGCCATGGCGAACTGGCACTCGGTCGGGCTGTCGGCATCCTCATGATGGATGGCCGAGATATGCGGCGCATATTTGAGCGACATGTCGAGCCGCGCCTGTTCCGCGACATAGCGCGGGTCGCTGCTGAGCGTGCCGGCGGCGGCGGGTGGCGCCGAATTGAAGGCTTCCCAGCGCAGGAAGGACCGGCGAGCCGGATCGGCGTTCAGCAGGTTGATCGTCAGGGTCGTGCCGGTGCGCGGCAGGCCAAAGACGAACATCGGCTTCTCGACCGGGGCGTCGAGCAGTTCGGGATGACGGGCGAGCCAGTCCTCGACCTGCAAGCGGTTGGCGAGCGTCGCGGTTAGCTGCTGCGCCCAGCGGCCTTGCGCTGCTTCGGTGAGGTTGGCCTCGCGATTGATCGCGTCGACCAGCACGTCCAGCCCTTCCAATATGGCGTCGTCGCCCAGGTCGGAAAGGCCGGTCTGTTCGCGCGCGGCGGCGACCAGGGCGTCGGCGTCGAGGCCGATGGTGTCGGTGGTCATGATCCTCTTCCCTTCTGTTTTCAGGCGGCCTGCGCCGCGATCTCGGCCAAGGCCCCCAGCACCATGTCGGCATGTTCGTGCCGGCAGATGAGGAGGTCGGGCATGTATGTGTCTTCTTGGTTGTAGATGAGCGGCGATCCGTCGATGCGGGAGGCGTGGAGGCCGTGGGCGAGGGCGACGGCGGCGGGTGCGCAGCTGTCCCATTCATATTGGCCGCCGGCATGGAGATAGATGTCGGCCTGTCCCAGGATCACGGCCATGGCCTTGGCGCCGGCCGATCCCATGGGCACCAGTTCGGCGCCCAGCGCCTCTGCGACCGCGACCGCCTGGGGTGCGGGTCGGGTGCGGGAGACGACCATGCGGAGTTTCTCGGGCGCGGGCGGCACGACACGCGGCTGGTCGGTGCGCAGGACGATGCCGTCTTCATGCCCCGGCAGCGCAACCGCGCCGATGGTCGGCACGCCGTCGATGGCGAGACCGACATGGACGGCCCAGTCGGCGCGTTCCTCGCCATATTCGCGGGTGCCGTCGACCGGGTCGACGATCCACACGCGGCTGTGCTGGAGCCGCGC
>NZ_JAFCGW010000019.1:0-61313 GCF_018604485.1 Sphingobium sp. BHU LFT2 | reverse complement strand
AGAGCAGCGGGTCCATGGTCCACTACCCCAAGGTCAGCGCATCAGCAGGGTCTGCGCTGCGCTGTGTGGATGGCTCCACGCAGCCCCTGCTGTCCTCAACCCTGTGACATTTCTAAATAGCAGAGATTGTGACTTCTCTATCCGGCAGGAACACAATGTGTAGCAGCAACGTTCAAATGTCACAGTCGCGCAAGTTTGAGATGTCTCACCTGCGCTACCGTGCCCTCCAGCTGTTTGGAGGTGTTATGCATGGCGGTGTTGCGGATGAGTACCGAAGAGCTTTCGCGGGTTGAGACGCTGGTTCAGGTGGCTTCCGGCCGATTGACGGTTACGGAAGCTGCACGGATCATGGGCATTACACGACGACACGCGCACCGTCTGCTGACCCGGTTCATGGACGACGGTTCCTCCGGGCTTATTTCGCGCCGCCGTGGTCGCCCCAGTAACCGGCGCATGGACGACGCGATCCGCACCCGGATCGTCGCGCTTGTCCGGGAGCATTATTACGACTTCGGCCCGACGCTGGCCGCTGAGTATCTGGCCGAGCGGCACGATATCCGCGTTTCGCGCGAGACGCTGCGCAAGCTGATGATCGAGGCTGGCATCTGGCGTGATCGCGTGGCCCGGCGCCCACGCCCATATCAGCCGCGCTACCGACGGGACTGCCGAGGCGAGCTGATCCAGATCGACGGATCGAAGCACTGGTGGTTCGAGGATCGCGGGCCGCAATGCACCCTGCTCGTTTATATCGACGACGCGACGAGCGAGCTGATGCACCTCAAGATGGTCGAGAGCGAGAGCACCTTCGCCTATATGGAGGCGACGCGTGAGTATATCGAGCGGCACGGCAAGCCGGTGGCCTTCTATTCCGATCAGCACAGCGTTTTCCGCAACTCCCGCGCCAGCGCCGCGCGAGGCGATGGCATGACGCATTTCGGTCGGGCTCTCGATGCGCTCAACATCGAGATCATCTGCGCCAACTCACCGCAAGCCAAGGGCCGGGTCGAACGTGCCAACGGCACCTTGCAGGACCGGCTGGTCAAAGCGATGCGGCTTGATGGCACCTCATCCATCGCCGAGGCCAACGCCTTTCTCGCCAGCTACATGGCCAGGCACAATGCACGGTTCGCCCGCCCTGCCTTCGATACCCGCGATCTGCACCGCCCCCTCGCCCCGCATGACGATCTGCGCTCGATTATGGTCTGGCGCGAGCAGCGGACCGTGACAGCGGCGCTGACGCTCCACTACAACAAGGCGATGTTCATCCTGGAGCCGACCGCGATTAGCAAGGCACTGGCGCGCAAGCGGGTGACGGTGTGCGAATATCCCGATGGGCGGCTTGAGATCCAGCATGAGGGCCATGTCCTGCCCTACCGTCAGTTCGACAAGATGCGGCAGGTCAACCAGCCCGCCATTGTCGAGAACAAGCATCTCGATGCCGCGTTGATGCTGGCAAAACGGATGCAGGCGATCATGCCGCACCACCGCAAGCGCAACAACGACGCCCCTGCCCGCCGTGACCAGTCCATGCATATCTTCCCTGAGCCAGAACCACCCGCGAAAATTGATCGGCGGCGACTTGGCGGCTCGAAACTGAAACCAAGTTCGCGGCTTAGTAAGGCGGAGCTGCAGGCGCGTGGCACATGGGAGTTCGTAAAAAGCGGTTGACCGAGCCCACTGCTGTCGCAGCGGGTCTATGGTGCGCCACCTCCACGTCAGCGCATCAGCAGGGTCTGCGCTGCGCTGTGTGGATGGCTCCACGCAGCCCCTGCTGTCCTCAACCCTGTGACATTTCTAAATAGCAGAGATTATGACTTCTCTATCCGGCAGGAACACAATGTGTAGCAGGGTGGATTCTATTTCGAAGTGCGAAATCCCAGAATTTATAGGGGTTTGACCCCTTCTCCAGGAAGGCGCGCGATGAACGGTTATCAACATCTGGGTTTGGACGAACGGCGCGATATCTATCGGATGGTTGCAACCGGTCGGTCTGCCCGGCAAATCGCGGATGCACTGGGGCGCCATCCATCGACGATTTATCGGGAGCTCAAGCGCAACCGTCATCTTGCCCGCCGCTCACGTCGGCAACGCTATGGCCGAAAGCCACGCGGTCTCCACATTCCTGTGGCCAAGACGATTGGCGCGCGGCCTCAGGAAATCACGGACCGCAGCAGCTTTGGCCATTGGGAAGGCGATCTCCTGATCTTTATGCGAGAGTATGGCAAAGCCAATCTCACTTCGCTGGTCGAGCGCCGCAGCTGCTTAACTTTCCTCGCGCTTAATCCGAGGCGGCATTCGCCGGCGTCATGACGGGCACTGATCGGCGTTTGCATGCTCTGCCCCTTCCCTCCGGCGAAGCATCACCTTCGATCGAGGCACGGAATTTGCCCCCTTTTCGACACTACGAAACAGGCTCGGCATCACCAGCTTTTTCTGTCTCTCGTCAGCGCCTTGGCAGAAAGGCGGCGTGGGAAATTGCAATGGACGGATACGGCGCTTCCTGCCCTCCGACACCGACCTTGCGCCGCTGTCGGAAAAGGAGAGCCAGGCCGTCGCCGACTGCCTTAACAGCACACCCCGCTAATGCCGGGACTATCGCACTCGGCATGAGCTTCTGCGAGAGCAGATCGCCCTTCTCAAGGCCGGATAGATTTCGCCATCCTGGGTGAGGATCGCCCCACCCAGGATGAAATGCTACGCATCACCTCGGGTGTCACGCCTCAAATCGAAACTACCTTTGGGCTCATCGCCAGCTTTCCGAGCGAATGCCAGCAGCATCTCCGACACCATGACGCGAGCTTCTTGCTCAATCGCATATCCGACCGGATTAAGATTTGCAGTAGATCTGCTATTGAGGTGAGCTTGCGCAGCGCCCTCCAAATCGAGCGAAAGCCCCTGAATTTTTGCGATATTGATCGCAAATTCTAGCGTCGTCTGTGCCAACTTCGTTGCGGCGGCAGCCTGAATTTTTAGCGCGAAAATTTCTTCTTCGGTCATATGACAGCCTCTCCGAACCATTTATAGCTGGCTCGATGGAGCAAAACGAAGTGTGATACTTGACGGAGGAAACGCACCGGGGCTGATATTTCTCCCACATCAAAATCCTATATGCCGATAATATCGGACGACTGACAAAAGCGTTGCGTTTGAGCAAACACGCCGGCGTTCGTCTGGCTTCTTCTTTTGAAGCGACGGCTTGCTCCTATTCAGCTGACCAGACCAATATGCCCCCTTCCGCAAATTTGCAGAGCATTGGCTTCATAGCGTTTGAAGCTGCTTAGGGTTGATCTTCATCTTACTGTCCCGATTGGCTTGCTGAAGTGGATTGCTCTTCTGTATGCAAGCCCGAGCCGGTCCAGCTTTAACCGGCGGCTTCTTTTGCTTAGGGAGGACACATGTTCGCGCGAGAGGAGAACGGCCCCGCGTCAGCCGCTGATGAACCGGAACACACTCAAAATTTGCCTCCGACACCGCAGCAGTGAATCTAGTGTGTCTCCGCCAGATCAAGTCAATCGTGCACGTTCGCAACGGGCGCTCAGATGCACCTGACGCGACCGCTGACTGTCGCCCGCCAATCCAGCTGCGATCGGTCTCAATGTCATCGACCGCACCTCAGTCCGCGCGGCCCATGTTAATCAGTTCCATGCGCTGGGGCACCGTGCCGATCTCGATTCCTTCCTCACGGAACCGGCGCAGCAGGACGGTGAAGACATTGCTGCGGGCGCCATAGGCCGCCCGCGGACTGACGACATGGGCGAAGCTGTTGAAGAAGATGCGGCCGTCCGCGATCGAATCGATGAATAGGGAATAGGCAGGCTCGGTCAGCACCGCCGGCTCGTCGGCATATGTAGCCAGCACGATTTCCCTCACCTTGTCCGCATCCGTTTCGATCGGAACCGAAAACTGAATCTGCATCCGGCCGAGTGGGCTTGCCAGCGTCTTGTTGAGTACCGTCTTGGTGATGAGTTCTGAATTGGGTACGATCAGGGTCGAATGGTCGGGTAGCTCGATTTCGGTCGATCGCACGCTAATCCGCTTCACATCGCCCTCATCCTGGCCAACCCGAACCAGATCGCCGATCTTGATCGGCCGTTCGGCAAGCAGGATCAGCCCGGACACGAAATTCTGCGTGATCGCCTGAAGACCAAAGCCGATGCCAACGGACAAGGCCGACAGCAGGATTGCGATGCGTTCTATCCCGATCCCGAGTGAGGCCAGCCCCCAGATCACCGCCAATGCAATGCCGACATAGCGCGCGACCAGACTGACGGAATTGCGACCACTGCCATCAAGGTCGGTGACCGGCAGATAGCGTCGCTCCAGCCAGCGCATGAAGCCCCGCACCAGGGCCAGGCCGATCAGCAGCACTAATATGCCGCGCAGGATGGCGCCGGGCGAGACCGCGACGCCGCCGACCTCGAAGCCCTCCGCTAGCGCGCCGAGCCGGCTGAACAGGCTGGCGACGTTGCCGGCGCCAAATGGCGACAATAGCAACGAGAAGCCCATTAACAGCACAGCTAGCCGCAACAGCCCCGACAACAGGACGCCGAACTGCTCGACCGCGCTCCCGCGCAGGCCAAGGCTGCGGACCAACGCTATGCCAAAGCGGCTGGACCGGTCGAATATCGTCGTCGCCAGATCGTCGATCGCCGCCATCAGTAGATAAACCGCCGATCCCAGCACTGTCGCCCAACTCACCATCTGCAAGAGGAAGAGGCTAAGGCTGAAATAGCCGAGCAGCAGGGCAATCGCGGCCACCGCGACGACGATCCACGCGATCAGGCTCATAAGGCCGCTGACGCTCTCGTTGCGATCGGGGTCGTCGGCCTCCATCTTGGCTGCCCGCAGACGCGCCACGGTGACGAGGACCGCGCTCACCAGCAGGATGTGGAGCAGGGCGAAGACCGCCTGCGTTGCTTCCTGCGCCGCCTTGCTCACGCCGACGGACGCATTGAATTGCGCATAGATCACGCCGAGGAAGGCGAGCAGCGCCAGCAGAAAAGTATAGGGTCGCAGTCTGGTCGCGCCATTGTCGCTGATTGACGCGATCCGCCAGGATGGCCGGCTACGCATCAACAGCGCACCGAGCACAGAGAAGGTGAAGCCGCTAAAGGCGCATCCGCCCACGAACGCGCTGAGCAAAGACTCCCACCGATCCGCAACCAGTCGGGACCAGCGCAATCCCTGCGCGATCGAAAGCGCCGCCAGCAACGGCGCAAAAGTACCGACCGCCACCCGCCACAGCGCATAGGTGGAGCGCCGCACCCGCCGCCCCGGCACGCCCTCGGTCAGCATGCGCTGCCCCATATGCCGCGCGACGACCTGACCTGGCCCAATGATCAGCAGACCCAGCAGCAGGCCCGCCAGCGCATGCCATGGCCGCTGACCGCGCAGCGCTTCTGCGGCCTGTACCTGGCCTATCTCCAGAAAAGCGGTAACGCGCCGCAAGTCGCGGGAAAAGGCATGACCAAGCCCGGTCCAGAAGCCGGGCGATACAGGCGATGGCGAGCGCGTCGTGATTTTCTCGCTAAACTGCTCTGCTTCGCTTCGTTCGATCTCGTCAGCGAGTTGCTGCGCCTCGACACCGATCAGATTACCGCGCTTGATCGCGGAATCGATCACGGACCGCTGCCGCCCCAGCGCCGCACGCTGCCGCTTGATATCGGGCGCTTCGCTGCTGCTGGCCGCGACAGTTCCCAACCCCATTAGCTTAGCATCAATCAGAGCCAATTGATCCTGCAAGTCGCCTGCCGCGTCTGCTGCAGCAGTTTTTGCCGCCAGCACTTTTGTCAAAAGCAGCTTGCGATCATCTGCGTCCATGCGCGTGTCGAGACTCTGGTCAACCAACCGCACATCCTTTTCGGCCTGTGCTAGTCGTGCCGCCGGATTAGTCGCCGGCTCCGCCTGTGCTTGCAAAGGCCCGGCCAGGCAAAGGCTCAACACCAGCAGCATTGCCATTATCATCGCGTGCTTGTGACAGCTCGGATCAATTTTCTGAGCGTATCGGAACAAGGAACACCTATTTTCTATGCGACGTTGCCGCCCTCTCTATGGTCAGCTGCGATTGAGGTCCACATCGGGCAAACGGAAATCTGGTCGAGCGCGACGTCCCGCAAAGCCGGCTCCGTCGGGGTATGACGCCGTCAATTGAGAGCAGTCGGTCATTATCTCCGCCAGCGTTCATGACATCCGCCTGGCTTTATGGTTCTTTCTATCATCAATCACGACTTCCTTTGACCTGACGACCAGGCCTGCAGAGAAGATTGCCTGCGCGCTTAATGTTTTGCGCAATGCGGCGACGTCGAGGAAACAGAGCCGAACGCGCACGTTTGTGCTGACTCTATGGGTGTTGCGCGGCCGTCGCCGAACGAGTGGCTTGTCGCCTTCTAGGATGCAGCAGGATCGGGTTATGAAATCGGCCCAAGCCAGAAGACCTTGTGGGATTGTTCGTCAAGGAGGAATCCGAGACAGTTTGTAGCAAAAAATGGTTCCCGCTCTGTAATCGGTCACCATCGATCCCATGTGTCGATAAGGGTCATGTAACCGATCGCCCCCCCCCCACAGCCAAGCGATGGCGTGAATGAACATGAGGTCCGATCTGTTCGACATTCCCGTCACTGCCCGGCTTGCCTTACGTGACGATATACTGATCAAAGCGGATGAAATGGCGCCTATAAGGAATATTGACCGAAGCGCCTCGCCCCTGTCTGCGTCCAAAGGACGGCGAGCGCCTGACCCGTTGCTACGGCTAGAGCTATGACCTCAAGCATCTCCGCTCTGCACCGGCCGAGCCAATGCCGGACCGGCTCCTCCACGTGCGAAGCCGCGCGGCCCCTTTTGCCGGGCTGGCCGTAGACGATCTCCTTCAGGCGCTGCTGGTCCACTACGATCCGGTACCGGCCTCCAGTCGAGAATCAAGACAATCCGGGACGCTTGGACCTCATTGAAGCCATTTCCGGCAAGGTGCTTGGCGCGGGAGTACTGATCGGCACCTATTTGCGCGAAAAGGTGGCTTCATCGATAGCGAGTGCGCACGTGTTGGTTTGCAAATAACGCAGGCTCAGTCGTCCTGAATGAACGGCGAGGTGCCGCTCGACAGCCTGATCTTGGGATATGGGTTGATGCTATCCTTCGCAGCTACTGTGGTTGCAGCATGGTTGATGCCGCCGCCCCGGTCGGACATCGTGCAAGACATGGTCATTTTCTGGCGGGCGCTCATACCCGCGTATGTAGGGTGGGTCCGGCGCGGCTTTGGGCTTGGCGCACCAGGAGCAGTCAGGCTTTGGCAATCGCAACAATGCCGCTAGATGTGGTGCCAGCGGTCATTGCGTCGCTACTGCCATCGGCGGACCGACCTGGTGGGGCATCACCATCCTGATTACCGGCCGTGTCTGGTCGCTATTTCGATCCTCGCACTGTTAAGCGCGATACGGCGCCGGTCCGTTTTTCGCCGATGACGCCAATCCAGATGACGAGCGCTATCGTCATTCAGGCTGCGATTCTCGCGCGTTCGCTCACTTAGGGTATGTCCACCTTCCATTCCACCGCCTCGCTGCGACAAGTGGGAACATTAGCGCAACAGTAGCCTTTTGCCGGAAAGATCGTTGCGTATCGTGCTGGCAGCAACACTCGCTTCCCCCATCGCATGGCTAATCTGATCGAGGCCCCTCACCACATCGCCCGCAGCGTAAAGACCAGCCACACTTGTGCGTTGATGAGTGTCCACTATGATGCAGCCGTCGTCGGTCGTTTGCGCGCCGAGCATGACGGCGAGCTCAGAGCGAATGACCGATCCAAGCGCGGGGTAAAGGGTGTCAAAGCGCAATATGTCTCCTTTCAAAGGAACGATTATGCTATCTCCGTCGATTTTTAAAGATCCGCATGGGCCGTCCTGCACGATAATGCCTGCTTTCACGAGGCGGGCCTTCTCCTTTCTGCTCAGGGCATGACCGCCATCGGGTGCGATGAGGGTGACGTCCCTGGAATACATGCGCAGGAACAGGGCCTCATTGTGGCCATGAGTGCGCGAGCCGATAATTCCGATTCGCTTGTCGGTAACTTCGTAACCGTCGCAAATCGGGCAATAGCGAAGCAATCCACGCGCGAGCGCTTCGTCGTGAACCTCGGGTGTGACATCGGGCGGATTGTTCA
The DNA here is from genome assembly GCF_018604485.1 of Sphingobium sp. BHU LFT2. NCBI lineage: Bacteria > Pseudomonadati > Pseudomonadota > Alphaproteobacteria > Sphingomonadales > Sphingobiaceae > Sphingobium > Sphingobium sp. BHU LFT2. Next base: position 53,162 of record NZ_JAFCGW010000019.1, on the reverse strand, counting down.
GAACGCCAGTGGCAAGAAGGACGCTATGCGTCCGCACCATCTTGTCTCCAATGCGGGCCACAAAAAGGTCCCCGTCCCGCTCAATAGTCTCGACTAGCCCGGGACGTACCGTTACCCCAAATTCGGCTGCCTGTTGGCTCATGAGGCGCAACAATTCTTTACCGCAAATACCTCCAGGATAGCCGGCATGATTACGCGTAAGAGGGATCAGCGAGGCCCGGCTTTTACCAGCGTCAACAATTTCTACGATTAAATGGAAGCGCGCGAGATAGAGCGCCGCGGTGAGGCCAGCGGGTCCCGCACCAATAACCAGACAATCGAGGTTTTTGGCTTGATTGGGCATGATTCAATCCCCGGTTGTGACCAGCGCTTCCAGAACCGCCATGACGCGTTGCAGCCGATCCCCGGTCTCGTTCGGCTCTTTCAGCAGCCAGCGCCCCTTCTTTTGTATAAGTTGAAGGCCCTCTGGTACCTTGAGCGCGCCGCCATAGGGTGTAAGAGCAATAGCAGCCGGGCCCGCATCGACGCGCGCGATCCCAGCGGATCGGGCAAGGATGCCGATGCGGGCTGCCGCCAGCAATCGCTCAACGGGGACCGGATGGGGCCCGAATCGGTCCGTCAATTCCGCCTCGAAAAGGTCAAGGTCTCGTTCTTCGAGAACACGCGCGAGCCGGACATAGAGTCCGATCCGGATATCAGGATCAGGGATCCATTCTGCGGGCAGTGCGCCTGCCTCACCCAAGTTGAGCTCGGGTTGCCACCGGCTGGCGCCTTCTTCCTCCGCTTCCCTCAATGCGCCTTCAAACAGATGCTGATAAAGGTCGACGCCGATTAGCTTCATGTGGCCTGCCTGCGTGTCGGCTAGGGGATCGCCCGCGCCACGTTGGTCAAGGTCGGCCGCGCTAATCTCAAAGCCTGCACCAAGCTGATCATATGTTGCCAGGGCTCGAAGTCGCTTCATCGTACGTTCCGCAACTCGCTTGCCTTCCGTCAGTAGGATGACTTGGCCTCTGCGGTTCCCGCGCCCGACTCGTCCGCGCAATTGGTGAAGCTGAGCAAGCCCAAAGCGATCTGCACGCCAGATAATCATGCTATTGGCGCGCGGTAGGTCGAGACCCGCCTCGATGATGTTCGTCGCCAGAAGAACATCGCCGTCGCCATCTGCAAAGCGCATCATGGCCTCGTCTATCCCTGAAGCCGGCATCTTGCCATGCGCTTGGATGAACGTGAAATCCGGCGCAATCTGCGAGAGACGTTCCGCGAGCGGCCCCATGTCGTTGATCCGTGGAACGACAACGGAGCTCTGACCGCCTCGAGAGCGCTCGCGAAGCAATGTCGTCCTTACCAAAGCATCGTCAAAGGTGGCAAGGCTGGTTCGGATCGGCTGGCGGCGCGCTGGAGGCGTACCAATGACCGAGACCTGCTGAAGACCAATCATTGCGCGATGCAAGGTGCGAGGTATCGGCGTAGCACTCATTGCGAGCAGATGAATGTCCGGCCTGCCGCGCAGCCTGGCCTTGTCGGCAGCGCCAAAGCGCTGCTCTTCGTCGATGATAACAAGGCCGAGCTTTGCGTAGCTTACATTCTCGGCCACAACCCCAGCCGTCCCGATGACGATGTCGATCGAGCCGTCGGCAAGACCGGCCTTGACGGCTTTTTTCTCGCCTGCGCTCGAGAGACGCGAGAGACCTGTGACAGTCACAGCTGTTCCGGCAAATCGCCGCGCAAAGGTTTCTATATGCTGTCGCACCAGCACCGTGGTGGGCGCTGCCAGGACGACCTGATAGCCCGCGAGAGCCGCAAGAGCCGCGGCGCGAAGCGCGATCTCGGTTTTTCCATAACCTACATCACCGATGATAAGCCGATCCATCGGCCGCCCGGCAGCCAGGTCATCCCGCATAGCCTGTATGGCGCTGGCCTGGTCCGGGGTTTCGTTGAAAGGAAAAGTGGCGACGAACTGCTCGTAACTGGCGGGGATTGGGTCGATTATCGGAGCCGTAAGCCCCTTGCGCTCCTGAGCCAAGCGCAACAATTCGCGTGCACTCTGCGCGACCGCTTCGTCGATAGATCCCTTACGCTTCCGCCAGCTAGATCCGTCAAGCTTATCAAGCTTAACAGCATCGCCGTCCCCGCCGTAACGCCAGATGCGGCCCGCATCATGAACAGTGACCAGCCTGTCTCCGCCCGAATATGCAAGCGAAAGGACCTCCTCACCGCTACCGCCAGGAGAAGGGGCCAGCCCGACGACCCGCCCAATGCCATGCTCTTCATGGACCACCAGGTCGCCGACACGAATGTCACCGCACGCCATCGAGCGACCTGCAAGGTTCGCCGGCACAACGTCAATAGTAGCGCGGCTTCCTAGAATATCTGCAGCAGCCACCATGACAATTTTGCCGTCCATAGCGCCGCGGTCGATTGGCGCCACGAGCACCGCCACTCCCGCTGGTGGGATCTTCGCCATGTCACTCAGGGACTGAACGGTTTCAACCTCGGCGACGAAGATCTTGGCCAATCTTGGCCGCAAAAAGCGGATATCGCGCTCGCTACCGACAAGGAGCAGCTTAAGGCCGTCCTGCAGCATGGGCGCAACGAAGCGTTTGAGAGCGGATAGGGGAGACTTTTTTTCGATGAATCGCGGGATCGACGATAAGCTCGGCTCAGCCTTCCCTTCTGTCCAGAGCGTAAGATCCTTCTTCCATAGCTCTTGGGAAACAGCGTCGACTGCACCGCGTTGGTTGGCCGAGTCGCGGGCGAGACGAATAAAACGCCGCCGACGCTCATCGGCATTGGGCGCCAGATAGATGTGTCCGGGCGCAAGATGGGCAAGGATGGATACATGGGCTGAAGCATCAGGCTCTGCCGCGCGCCCAATCTCGACTACGTCGCATGATTTTTGTGTCAGTTGGGTTGCAGGGTCATAGCGACGAATGCCGACAATTTGCCCATTTGAGACGTGGATCCGCGCGGGAAGTCCGGCGTCGGCCGGAAAAATGTCGATGACGTCGCCACGCACCGCGACTTCGCCCGGTTCGTCGACGCGGTCGTCAGAGATGTAGCCAATAGACTCCATGTGCGCTGCGAATCCCTCGAGGTCAATTGCATCGCCATTGCGCAAAACAGGAGGGGCGGGATCAAAAGCTGCTGGGTCCGCATAGAATCTTGCCGCCGCTTCGCCAGTCATAATAGTAGCATGCCGCGGTCGCTTGGCGGTAATGGCAAGCTGGCGGAGCGCACGTAGGGCTGCGACACGCCGCCCGATATTAGCAGGCGAAGCCGGAGCACGGTCGCCTGGCAGGGTGTCACTCGAAGGGACGTGCACGACGTGGTCGCTGGGGAGAAGGGCGGCAAGTCCACCCGCAATTACTTCGGCATCCTGCTCATTGTCAGCCAGGTATAAGACGTCGCCTGCGCACAGACCTTCGGAGAGCATCAGCACGATCTCTCCAGTTCCCCGAGTAAGGCTCATGACGCATGGTTCCCGCCACGTTCTTCCGGTGCCGCCGGCCAGTGTCCATCGACAAGCAGCGGCAGACTTTCGAACCAGACTCGCGGTCGCAGCAGCGTCAGTCGATCACAGGCAAAAGCAATGTGCTCGCGGTCCACAGCGCGGAGCTCTTCATCGACGCCCGCCAGACCGCCAGAGGCGACCACCACGTACATAACGCTTCCGCTCTCGCAAGCCACGAGGGCTTCGACAGCTTTACCCAAAGTTGCACCCTCCAGGTCAATGACTGGCATGTTGGCGATGCCAGTTGCAGTGAAGAGCGTCGGGAACATGGACATCTGGCTAGCGCGGGTGGCCGACTTACCGCCATCCTCGTAAGCGCGCTGCCTTCCCAGCCATCGCCAGACTCCGATGAGATTTACCAGGGTCAGGAACCCGTTGGTCGCAAGCAGGTTGCTCTGCCCCGACGAGAAGCCGACGGCCGACCAGGCGATCGAACCCACAGTAAAGATCACAAAACCCCAGCCTGTGACGCGCGCTCCCAGATTAGCAGCGGTCATGATGGCCGCGATCATTGTGGCGGCAGGGGCAATCCAGCCAGCAACCGTTTCCAAAAAGGGGCTCCATCATCAAAGGGGGGCAAGGTTGAACGCGACACAAGCCTGTTGGTGCCGAGCGAGGACAGAATTTACCAGTTTTCGCACATCCTGCCGCAGAGGCACTATCGCTGGAAGCGCTGCACTGCTGCAATTCCTCCATAACGCGCCGTAGCGACCTTCTGCCCAGGTCGAGGCAGCTTCCTGGTCACAATCAACTTTTCAACACCTTCTCTCGGGCAGCGCGCGTTATGAGGAATGGCTCGAGGGCTTATCATTGTCGGTAGACACGGTTACGAGGCCGCCCATAAAACAGATGTTCGCCTCTATCAGAGTCAAGCAAGCAGAACGCCATTCCCAGATTGGATCTAGCTTTGGTGGGTGCCGCGCAGAACTTTGGCGGGGCCCTGAAAGAGCATCGGCGCTACTCAGTTGACAGCGGATGCGAGGGCCCACTCTGCAGAGATCTTCGGTCGACATCCCCATGATAGTTGGTCCGAGTTTGCCTATATAGCTGCTGGCTTACGGCTAAGGCCTACATTGTTAGCGAGCTCGCTACACTGGGCGGCATAATGCTGCACAATCATCGGGACATCTACAAAGCTAGCTCCTCTTTGCGCGGTAACTTCCAAGCCAACTTATAATGGTTATCGGGTTATGCGTGCGCGTCTTGGGACTTGTCTTTGAAGCAGGCTAAATAGTCCAAACCGGCCGACGCGCACAACGAGAAATCCTCGCACATCCTTGGGGCTGTTGCGATCAAAGCTACCGGTCGATTCTCTACAGCCTCTCACCGGCCTGTCCAACATGGCCAAACTGGGATTATAGTAAGGCGCAAGTCGCAGGGCGGCGCCGATCGAACGCGTCAACGGAAAGAGGTGACATGATGGGCAGCGAACTTTCTGGCATCGCCTGCGCACTTTGCCCGTCCCTGAACGGCTGGAGGGCGCCCTCCCGGCTCGCGATTGAACTGCTTGAACAAGTAACTGGAGAAAGAATTGGGGTCATTTCGATACCGATTTGTTTAAGCATTACGCCCCGAAACCACCAGTTCGGCTAGAACCTCTCGCAAAACCTGCTAGGACCCTTTACCCATATGCTCTGCCATAAGCACTTGAAGCGATAGCCACCAAAAGTTTCAAACTTGGAACGATATACAGCTTACTCCTCGTCGGCATGTTCGTCTCTAGCCCATAGTATTAGGAAACATGATGGCCCAACGCCGTCCACTGTATGTGGGGCCGATCACTAAGAACGGCCCCTCGCTACCAATCAAGTGATGCTGTGCTTGAGTTGGCTCATCTTGTCATGACCTTCCCGCACGGAATGGAAAGCGCGTTCGACGACCTGCCGCGAAGCAGGGTCAAGGTCGGCACTTCCCAGCACCTCTTCATATTTGGCTTTGATGTGATCTTCGCCCCGTTCAACCTCCTGGATGATCGCCTTGTCATCCTTGCCAGTTAAGGCCTGTTTGAGATCCATGAAGGTGCGATGGGCGGCGGCCAAAAAGCTGCTATCGGTCTCCGGTTCGCCTCCAAGGCGACGCACCTCAGCCTGCAGTTCTGTCGCAGATGCACTGCGATCGCGGGCGAATTCGGCGAACATGGTAGCGAATTGCGCATTATCCGCGTCCTTCGCAGCATCCTGATAACCCTTCATACTGTCGAGGGTTACCTGGATAAGACTGTTAAGTGTCGCAACGCCGCTTTCTGTGCTCATGATATTCTCCTTATTGGGTACCTCTCAACCTTCAGGCAGACAACCCGATCCTTTATCAATCAGGCCTGTTCCGATCAGTTGCCGTTAGATTGTGACGAATGGAATTTGCAATGACGGACTGCGGTGCTTTGGCAGATGAGGCTAGACAATGGTGTTCTGGACGACGGCGTGGCTGCCCTCCTCACCGCTCTCGATCTTGCCGCCGATCAGCATCTTAAGCTTACCTGTGAATGACATATCCGCTTCCCACAATTCGGCATCGTCGATATCGAAGCGAAGCAGCGCGAGATTGGGGTCACTTTTTCCTTCTGGAAACCACGCCTCGACGGGTTTGCACCAGAGCTTGTCTATCATGGTCGGATCATTGTCGATGGCGACATTGCCAGACAAGCAGGCAAAGAAATCCTGTCCCTTGGATACGAAGTGCGCCATCGCCGGACCGCCAGTCGCCAACCGATTATCCTTGCCGATAAAGAACCAGATCGTGTCGACCTGATCCTTATCGAGTTGCGCGGTCAAGGGTTCCGAATGGCTTTGGCCGTCCGCCAGACCGACCATGAGAAATGGTCCTTTCTCGAGTTTGTCCCACATATGCTGTTTCAACTTGTGCGTGTCGGCCGCCATGTCACTCTCCTTGTGTCGGGCCTCCTACAACGCGAGCAAGGTCGCTAAGTTTCGCAAGGAACATTGCAGAGATATGGTGGGAAACTGCTAACGACGACGCGCGGCGTCTGCTTTCCGCATTTAAAAAAAACAGACGTGTAGAGCATCATGCCGCGCTTTTCTGCAGCCCCCACTCTCCGCGTGCTCTGATCATTGCAGCACCTAACGCTGAAATTTGGGGGTCACCTTGCGCAGATTTTCGTCCGCTTATTGACCCAGCAGCCTTCTTCGAAAGTCACGGCTCCCAGCGTGTCCATAGCTTTGCTATCGTCCGGGTCAGCGTTCCAGCTCGCTTCTCCTTTTCCCTCAGACCGAACTATGACGACGGCAAAAAGAGAATTCTCCGGCTTGCCCGAACTCCAAGCGTTCAAAGTATACCCACCGTCGCCCATCGGGAAGACCTCGCACTTCTTATTCATTTGCACTTCACCATCGACTTCGAGCCGACATTGTCGGGTTTGGGAACGAGGAACATTGATTGCTCAACCGTTGCCAGCTTCTGCCTATTGATTAGATGAGGCATCCGCACCCATCGGCAGCGCATTGTTCAGGCCGCCCTTGCTGACATTTGCTGTCACGTCGCCAAGTTCGTTCTTCTGGGCAGTGGAAGCGTCGCATCCGCTCAAAAGGCTCATGCCCCATATGGTGAAAAAAACCGATAACTGCTTTTCCATCTATCCAGCCTCCATCTCGCTTTTATCGTGACATAACCAGCGCAGCGATCGGCATAATCCATTGATGAAAACCGTATTGGCACCCACAAAGCGAGAAATTCCGCCGAAACAAACATAGGTTAAACGACCCGTTAATCTTCTCTTTGGTCCTTTTACCTAGAACCAAGCCAAAATTGGAGCCACAATGAAACGCCTTCTCTACATCAGCACGGCCCGGGCAATTTTGCCGGCGACCGAACTCGACGAACTTTTGCTCAAATCGCGGGAAGCAAATTCCCGCGCTGGGATTACGGGGCTGCTGATTGTCGGAGGCCGGCGCTTCCTTCAAGTTCTCGAAGGTGCCGACGAAGCAGTCTTCGCGACATACGAGCGCATAATGCGCGATCCTCGGCATTTTGCGCTCGTTAAGCTGCATGATAAGCAGGTCGAGTCCAGATCCTTCGGAACGTGGGATATGGGATTTGAACAGTTGGGAATTGCGCCGGAATCTACTGGCGGTTCGCTCGAGGATCAGGTCAGCGCGATGGTTGCCCCTATCTCGGATCCGACATTACGCGCATATTTTACGGGCTTTGCAAAAACGCATGTCCGAACATGTCGCACGAAAGCCCCTGAAAAATAGGGCTTCATTATTGCCAATGGGGAACGATGAACGCGTTCACGCTCATCGCTACAGTCGAGTATGATCGCTAGCCATTTCGTCTCGCTCAATTCCCCATCATGGCATGTAAGCATGCACAGTGCCTTTCGAAGCTATTGATCGTGTCTCTGGAACGACCTGCGCTACCGAAGGTTGTTGCCGCATGAAAATGACAACATCGATAATGATAACCGCTTCTTTACTGTGCATGGTCACTGCATGTGATGGGCCTAAAGAGAAAGCCGGTGCGGCCAGAGACGAAGCGGCGGCAAACGCTACGGGCATCCCATATGACGGTAATGGCCCTGCTGAGCGCGCTGGGCGGGCGGCAGACAGGGTCGATCGCGCGAACGCCAGGGCACGCGATTCGCAGGCTGATGCGCTTGAAGATCAGGGGCGTGCTATCGAAGCCCAAGCGGATGCTCAAGCCGACAGGCTTGAACAGCAGGCAAAAGGGCTGAGGGAGGCAGCGAAAAGCAAAGCCGAAAGGCTAGAGGAGCAAGCAATGGCTGTCAGGGAACAAAAGTGACTGACCTTGCTGGGCGTATCGCCTGGCCGGAGCCTGCGGCGCTCCATCCCGGAATGAAGCCAAGCGAGGATTATTGAAATGAGCCACTCAGGAGTTGCACCGAATTCGACCCGCGTTTTTTTCCTAGATCAAGCTCAACTACATCAAGACAGCGCAAATAATACTGACCATTCCAATGTGCAGACAGTTAAAGTGGCGGCCACTCGCCGTTCGCGCAAAGAGGCCGACAAGGTGGAACAGTCGATAACGCAGAGGGATCGCCAAGGCGCAGCCGCAACGCTGCTTTACTGAAGGAGGGTTATCGGCCGCCGGGCAGCTACTCTTCCTCGCGGGCACCTGTCCAGTTGAAGAAATTCGTTCGTAACTAAGACCGTGAACGACTAATCGCCCTTCAGCCGTAAGAAATGTCGCGCCGCGCGCTCAGACTGCATTCACCTGAACGATTGCACCGGGAGCCGGCGCTTGGTGGCCTAAGGGTCGAATCGAATGCTTCCGAATGAAGTCTACGGGATCGACATCATGCTCCAGCAGCACGCCGCACTTCTCGCCGTTCACCCAGATGATCGAGGCGCAAATTTCCACACTGCCTACGACGATCGTTACAGATGTCCCGGCCGGAGGAAACTCGAACCCCTCAAGCTGGGCTCCGTAAATCGACATGTTCTTGATGGTCGCAAATTCGTATAGGCCAGACCAATTGACCACACATCGAACGACAGAAGGCTGGCGTGGGCTGCGGCGACGTTCAGGAGGGTAGGCAAAGGCGTTCAGCATCACATCGTCCTGTCATTCTCAAGGTGGAGACCGACAGCTGGATCGAAAGTTCCCTTAAATATGGCGCCCCCACTTGCCTCGAGGCGGCGGCGGCCAGACAAATGCTTCATGTCCCAAGCCGAAGCGCTTCAGCTCGAGCAATGGCAGCCATGCCAACATGCAGCTCGAAATCGCACATGAAATGAAGGATCGCCAATTCAATAGGGCATCGATCACATTTGTGATCGAACATTGGCCGAAACAAAAGCAAAGCGCCGTTCCAGAAGCTACAAGCTTTAGGTGTCCCATCCAAAATTATCTGTCATGATTTGGTGATCTTGCGTCGTGGCGGCGAGGAGCTGGATCGAGGCGATGAAGGACCATGCGGCTCTCGATTTGATGATCTGTTCAAACTTCCTGGCAAGCCGCCGGCTTTGGGTCCAGCTATGCCAGCGTTCGCCCGACGCCCCAGGGGCAACATCTCGGGTCCATTTGCTCTGTCGGACCTCTTCACGATCTCGATGGTCCATTTGCCAAGGCGGTGCGGAGCGTGCTTGAGTTCGGCTCGGGCGTAGCCGCCATCGGTGAAGGCATGGCGCAGCGAAGGGAAGCGCCGGATGATTTCAGCCAGCACCAGCGGCGCGCCGTTATGATATTTTATGTCGGCCGTGTGGATTTTGGCATGGACGAAATGCCCCTCGGTATCGGTAAGGATGTGACGCCTGCGCCCCTTGGCCTTCGTGACCGCGTCATAGCCGCAAGGCCCGCCACTTTGCCAGGTTTTTACGCTCTGGCCGTTGATCACGCCAGCGCTGGATGAAGGCTCTTAGCTTTGCGCCTCGCGTATGACCATCAGCGGGGTTTGTTTGATCGTCAGCTACAGTCCATTGTCGCGCCATAGGTTGAGCCAGAGGCGCACGGTCTAAACGGCTGGAAGCAAGGTAGCGGCATCCGCCAAGGCAAGCCGCCGCGCAGCAGGTAAAGGATCGCTCCGACAATGCTCTGCGGCGGCCATTTGAAAGGTCGCCGACCGGCCGAACCTGGTGGCAGCAGTGATTCCATAACCGCTCACCTGGCATCGGTGACATCCCTTGGCAAAGCCGGCCCGCTGTCCGCATGAACGGCGCGAGTGGTATAGGTCTCATCGTGGAAACCACGGTAGCTTTTGGCAAAACCCATGAATTAGCGACAGGCCACGCCATCAGACTAAACTGCTGTTACCACTCGGCTCAATTGCCAATCCGACGTTATGGGTTCGCCTTCCCAATATCATTGCCTGCCATCTCAGTCTCAAAAAAATGGGCATCCTTGGTTGAGAATGATTTTCAAAACGGAACAGATTATTTCTCGCCTCGTTCCCAATGCTACTAGCACATAGGAGGACGGGATGGTTGACCATAGATATGAAGATCGAGTGGTAGTCGAACGCAAGGGTCCAGGCCGTACGATCGCTATAGTAGCTTTAGTTGCTTTGGCGATCGTAGCGGTGCTGTTCGCTACCGGTTTCTGGTCTGCAGACGTCAAGGAAGGCGATATGCCTGAAGTTAGCGTGAAGGGGGGCGCACTTCCAAAGGTCGACGTGGATTCGAAAGAAGTTGTGGTAGGCACGAAGAAAGAAGAGATCGAGGTTCCCACGGTCGGCGTGAAAGATAACGGAGAAAAATAAAACTCGCGTGAGTGCTACCTTGAGGCCCGAGGCGACCAGCACTTATCGGGTTTGAATATGGATTTCTGGCGGGCGAACAATCGCTAGCCAGGCAAGCCCTGCCAGCGATGGCAGGGCTTTTTATTGCATAAAATAGCTCCGTGCGCTGCAAAAAATGTGTTTTCTGATAGCGCTAACCATTTCCTGCGCCCATTCGGTTGGTAGCATTGACTGACATGTCATTCCATGCTTATTTACAGGATAGATAATATGAATAGGTGAGGAAAATGACCAAGGGATATTCTTCCGCCACTGTAAATTGCGTTAAAATGGTAGCGCTACCTCTTTTTACATCTGCAGTTTCAATATCCCACCTTGAGAGATCCCGCCCGGCCGGCCACCTTCATGATGGTGGGCATTAATGGACCGCAGAGCGGCGCTCGCGTCCATCGTCGGCGTGCTGGGCGCGAACATCTTCGCCCCGCTTGCACGGGCCATCGCCTACCAGCCGAACCCGGTCATCAATACCGGCGCGCCCGAGATCATATTCACGCCCGCACAACGAGCGCTGGTCACGGCGCTGAGCGAACGCATCCTGCCGACATCCGATACGCCCGGCGCCATTGCTGCAGGCGTGCCCGAATATATCGAACATATGCTGGGCGACTGGGCGATCACCGATGAACGGGCAACGATCTTCGACGGCCTAGTCGCGATCGATGCCCGCAGCATGGCCGATTATAAAAAGCCGGCCGTACAAGCCTCGGCCGGGCAGCAGGACGCATTGCTGACCCTTGCGATGAACGGCGAACTGCCAGGTGGAACTCCCTTTTTCGAGGCGTTCCGCCAGCTTGTCATCACCGGCTATTACACGTCCGAAATCGGCATCACGCAGGAACGCGAATATCTGCCCGTCCCCGGCGAATATGACGGGGCCTACCCCTATGCCAAGGTCAAGCGGATCTTCTCCTCATAGGGCGGGCAATCGCCTTCGATCCTGGATCCATTCATTTCCGACACGCTTATCGGAAGGGCAAAATCATGGCAGCAACAGATCGTTTCGACGCTATCGTCATTGGTTCGGGCGTCAGCGGCGGCTGGGCCGCAAAGGAGCTTACGGAAAAGGGGCTGCGCGTCCTTATGGTCGATCGCGGTCGCATGGTCGAACATGGGGAAGATTATCCCTTCGACGGCAAGTCGGCCTATGACATTCCAGCACGTGGCAGGATGCCGGCTGCCCTTGCCAAGAGCGATTATTTTGCGCTCAACGGCTGGGTCTCGCCCGCCACCCAGCCCTTCTTCATCAACGACCGGCTCAACCCCTACGACTATGACGCGCCCAACAAGTTCAACTGGGTTCGCCCGTCAGTGGTCGGTGGCAAGTCGCTGACCTGGGGGCGCTGGAGCTTCCGCTGGAGCCAGGCCGATTTCGAGGCCAACAAGAAGGAGGGCGTGGGGACCGACTGGCCCATCCGCTATGACGATGTCGCGCCCTGGTACAGCTATGTCGAAAATTATATCGGCGTTTCGGGTGCTCGGGAAAATCTGCCTTATCTTCCCGACAGTGAATTCATGCCGCCCTTTCCGATGAACGTCGCCGAAAAATGGCTGAAGGAACGGCTGGAAAACGAATTTCCCGGACGCAAGCTGATCAACGCCCGCCTCAGCAACATCACAGAAGATAAGCCCGAGCAGAATCGCACCCGCTGTCAGAAGCGGGCACAATGCGACCGCGGCTGCAGTTTCGGCGCCTATTTCTCGACACAGGCCGTCACACTACCCGCCGCCCGCGCCACGGGTCGGCTGACGCTGCGTTCGGACAATTGGGTCACGAACCTGGAATATGACCCGACCCGAAAGCGCGTCACCGGCGTCCGGATGGTCGACGCCAATACTGGCCAGGTGGAAGTCGTTCAGGCCCGCATGGTCTTTCTGTGCGCATCGGCGATGAGTTCGCTCCACATCCTGCTCAACTCCCGTCCGGCAGGCAGCGAACGCAGCTATTTCCATTCCAACGGTGCGCTCGGCAGCGCGGTGATGGATCATATCTTCCGTGTCGGCGTGTCGGGCGACATTCCGGGCATGAGCGAATTTGTCGAATATGGCCGACGGCCCGGCGGCGTCTATGTGCCGCGCTTCCGCAATCTGGAAGCGGAGGATCTGCCCTTCAAGCGCGGCTACGGCTTCCAGGGTGGCGCCGGCCGTCAGGCGTCCGCGCCTGAAGGCTTTGGCCTGTCCATGAAGCACGGGATGCGTGAATATGGGCCGTGGCGCTTTACCATGGGCGCCTTTGGGGAATGCCTGCCCTATGAGGATAATCGCGTCATGCTGAACCACAGCAAGACCGATCGCTTCGGCACGCCGCTTTTGCGCTTCGACGTCCGCTTCCGCGACAATGAAATCAGGATGATGGACGATGCGCTGGAACAGGGCATGCTGATGCTGCGCAAGGCGGGGCTTAGGAACGTGACCGGCGGTCGCGGCAAGCATGTGCCAGGTGAGGCGATCCATGAAATGGGCGGCGCCCGAATGGGGCATGATCCCGCCACGTCGGTGCTCAACAAATGGAATCAGGCGCATGATGCCGCCAATTTGTTCATCACCGATGGGGCGCAAATGGCCTCTGTGTCCTGCGTCAATCCATCGCTGACTTTCATGGCGATGACCGCCCGAGCCGCCGATCAGGCGGTCAAGCAGATGCAGGCTGGGGTAATCTGACCCGATAAGCAGCGTCATGGGCCAGCGCGCCAAAGGAGAGACGATGTACAGAATGTTCGCGACCATCGCGCTATTGACCATGGCACAGGCGGCGCCCAACCCTCATCTGCCTGCGCCCACCTATGACACTGCCGCCCCGACTCTTCCGAAAAACCTGAAGCATGCGGTGCTCATCCTGTCCAAGACCAATGGCTGGCGGCATATTGAGCATATACCTCATTCCAACATGGTCCTGGCTGATATTGCCGCCAATCTCGGACATGCCAGCTACACCACCGAAAATGCGGCAATCTTCAACGACGAACAACTGCGGCATTTTTCCGTCATCATTCTCAACAGTGCGAGCGGTGATTTCCTGACCGAGGCGCAGCGATCAGCCTTTGCGCGCTTCGTCGCGCGCGGCGGTGGCGTGGTGGCGCTGCACGCCGCAGGAGACAATAGCCACAAGGCGCCCTGGTATACCGAGACGATCATCGGCACCAAATTCATCGGGCATCCCGGAGGCACGGATCAGTTTCAATCCGCGCAAGTCATCGTCGACCAACCACGGCATCCCGTCATGGCTGGCGTGACCATGCCTTGGGCGCCCGTCGATGAATGGTATTCCTTCGATGCGAACCCGAAAATGCAGGGCATGACGATACTCGCCCGGATCGACGAGGCGAGCTATCACCCCGGCGCCAAGCTGACGATGGGATCGCATCCGGTGATTTGGACCAATCCAGCCACCAAGGGGCGTGTCGTCTACTCGGCGCTCGGACATTTGCCGGAAAGCTACGACGATCCAAATTATCGCCGCATCCTGACGAACGCGATCCATTGGGCTGGAAAATTCGGTCGGTAAAACGAGAATATTGAGGGGACGTGCATTCATATACCGCTGCAAGGTCCATCGCTTGAATAGGGCGGGGAGGGAAAAGCGTATATTTTGACCCTAACGCGTTTGCCTATAGCATCATCCACAACCGATGCATCCGCGCGCCAGGGGTTGAGGGCGTCGCCACCCTTTTCACTGTCGCTCTCGCCGCCTAGTGTGCTGTTTAGGCAACATTTTCAAAATTTACCTTCGACGGTGCAACTAGCTTGCTGAACATCCGTTTGATCCGCCGTCGTAAGAAAGCGGCAATAAAGATTTCAAGGAATTGATATGAAAAGATTTATGCTGGCGGCAGCAGCACTGTGCGCGTTCCCCGCAATCGCGTCGGCCCAAGATGTCGCTCCCGACGGCACGGATGCATTTGGAGTGGAGCCTTATGTTGGTATTCTGGGCGGCTACCATTCTTTTGACAAGGACAGCGAATTCGGATCGCCCCGTGGTGGTCGTATGAACGGCGCCCTCATCAGCGGAATTGCCGGCGTTAATATTCCTCTGGGACCGGTATTCGTTGGCGCCGAAGGCAACGCAACCAAGGGTTTTAGCGATATTGATTGGGAATATGGCGTTCGCGGCCGCGTAGGCGCGCGCGCCGGTGAAAGCGGCATGGTTTTTGCTTCTGCCGGATATCAGTGGGTCAATGGGAAGCGCGGATATAGCGACCAGAAGGACTGGATCTATGGCGTGGGCGTTGAAGTCGGGCCCAAAGATATCGGCCTGGGGGGAGTCACCGGCAAGAGCGGTGTTCGCATCCGCCTGCAGATGGAAACCTACGATTTCGACAGCCTACGTCCAATGGGGGGCGTGGTCTTCCATTTCTGACAGTCTTGGGCCTGTTGAGGCAACAGTGGGGGACCTTAGCATTTTCCAGGCCGGGATATGGAAGAACGATCGAATTTTAGCCGCTTGAGTGGCTAGGAAATCAGCCGCGGCCAATAGCGCGCTTAAATAATATTTGCCCATTTCGAAAATTGAGAAGGAAATATCTATGGCTAAAAAGGTGATCGCAGCTCTGTTGTTGACGGGATCGCTGCTGGTGAGCGCGTGCAATACCGTTGAAGGGGCTGGTCGAGATGTTCAGAGCGCAGGTGAAGCGGTAGAAAAATCTGCAAATTAAGTTTGCGCGGATATCGATTGGGTGAGTAATGGCCCGTCCAGCAATGGACGGGCCATTTTGGCATTCCCGCGAAAAACAGCACCGTAGATCAGATTTTGGTGTTTTCGGATCGCAAGCCGCTAGGGCGACTGGAGCTCTTGCGAACGGCTCACGTTGGACCGGTGAAATTTATACATGAGCTATGGCAGCCATCGTCTTCGATCACATAAAAGTACGAGCGATTTGTAAATTTGTGCGCACGCACGATTAGTCAGTCATGAGTAGGCCAAAGACAGCAATAGCGCCACCACTCGACCAGTCCATGCAGTGCCAACCTGATGGAAATGACGACAGTCGCGCCTATATTATGACATAGTGGTCCTGTTCCGCGAGGTAGTTATATGGCAAATAGATGGACGCCTGACTGCGGTGTACAGGAACAGATCGAAGACAGCGTGAAGGGCGCGCTGGTGAGCGCGCGTTCGCAAATGCTCTCCGGCCCGAGGCTCGCGGAGTGCGGCGATCCGATACCTCAGGCCCGTCGGAAAGCGCTTCGTGGCGTGCGGACTTGTGTTGCCTGTTAGTCTATATTGAACAAGCGCCCGTCCTTTTTGGGTCTCAATCAGCGCGGCGGCAAGCATAGGCAACTCCGCTGAACGAAAGCTTTTGAAACTTCGCTCGACGCCTCCTGTTTCCGTAGTTCTCCCACTGACATAATCGCAGCGCTTGCGTAGCGCTCGGTGGCACAAAAGCGACCCATCGTGGCGCCGGCCCTGGCCTTAACGCAATAGTTGATATTCTCGGACAGGGACCGCGGGCGCTGGCAGCGCGCGGTCGATTATGCCGATCGACGAAGCGTCTTTTTCCACTCTTGCGTGCCGGGAAAACCATTGCGCATGACAGGTCGATCAACGCTCCCAGATCAACATGAGAGCCCCCTTCCCTATCCACATTTAGCCGTCAATCGCCAGCTTGCGAATTAGCCACCACCTTGGCTCAAATACAGCGATCAGCGCAAGCAGTTATAAACTGTCTATTTTGCTATCTTCTATACTCAAGGGTCACGTTAGTATGAATAACCTCCGGCCGATCGTCTTCATCGTTCCTGAGGTTCTGCTTGGACCTACCGATCATTTGGACTGATCGACGGCCTTGGTGTCGATGCGGTCATATTCGCTATGCGCCCCAATCAGCTTAAAAAGACGATCCCCAGCCGAAAGCGGAACGCGACAATCGCTGCGTGATACCCATCCGTCTCGCTAGCCAAATAGGCAGCTGCCGCCTCTTGAACGGCAAAAGCTTTCGATCCATCTGTCGCGCTCAGATTTAGGCATACGAGTCAGAAAGACGATGACAATGGCCACTGTTACCGTACCCGAAACACGGGCCTTCGAGGCAGATGTTTCCAAGCTTCTGCACATGATGGTCCATTCGGTCTATTCAGACCGTGACGTTTTCCTGCGCGAACTTATATCCAATGCAGCCGACGCTTGCGAAAAGCTGCGTTATGAGGCGATCTCCAAACCGGCTCTGTTGGGCGACGATCCCCAATTGCGCATCAGTCTCACACTGGACAAGGAAGCAGGCACACTTGCAATCGAGGATAACGGGATCGGCATGACCGCCGTCGATATGGGTGAAACACTCGGCACCATTGCGCGATCGGGCACAAAGGCGTTCATGGACAAGCTTGCGGCGGACAAGAATGGCGAAGGGCAGCAGCTTATTGGCCAGTTCGGCGTCGGCTTCTATTCCGCATTCATGGCGGCCGGTAAAGTGGAGGTTGCTTCTCGCCGTGCCGGAGAGTGTGATGCAGCCATTTGGTCCTCCGATGGACTGGGAACTTACACCATTGCAACGGCCGATTCTGCCGCAGCACCTGCACGCGGTACGCGCGTCACGTTACACCTGCTCAACGATGCCAAAATCTATGCCGAGCGCTTAACCGTGGAGCGGATTGTCAAAGCACAATCTGGCCATGTCCCGGTGCCCATATTTCTTCAGGAAGTCGGCAGCGAGGATGAGCCAAAGCAGGTCGCTGACGGCATGGCACTGTGGACCAAGGCGAAGTCCGACATAAGCGAGCAAGATTATGCCGATTTCTATCGAAGTGTTGCAGGGCAGTTCGACAGACCAGCGCTCACGTTACATTATCGTGCGGAAGGCCGGCACGAATATTCCGTCCTGATCTTCATCCCCGAAACCAAGCCATTTGACCTGTTCGACCCGGACCGCAAGGGGCGCATCAAACTTTATGTGCGCCGCGTATTCATAACGGACGAGGCGGAAATCCTGCCGCGCTATCTGCGCTTCGTGCGCGGCCTGGTCGATTCCGCCGACCTACCGCTCAACATGTCGCGCGAGATGATCCAGGCCAGCCCGGTCCTTTCTGCCATTCAAAAGGGCGTAAGCAACCGCATTCTCTCCGAGTTGGACAAGCTTTCAACCAGCGAACCTGAGCGATATGCCGCGGTCTGGGAAAATTTCGGATCGGTGTTAAAGGAAGGCCTTTACGAAGATTTCGAGCGCCGCGAAGCGTTATTGGGCCTCGCACGGTTCAAAAGCACGATGTCCGATGGCACATGGCGTTCGCTCAAGGACTATGTCAGCGCGCTGAAAGAAAATCAGACAGCGATCTACTATGCAACCGGCCACGACCTGGATCGGCTCGTACAGTCCCCGCAGATCGAAGGCTTCAAGGCGCGTGGCATCGAAGTTCTGCTCCTCCCCGATCAGGTCGATAGTTTCTGGACGACGATAGGCGTCGATTATGAGGGCAAACCCTTCAAATCTGTCACGCAGGGTGCTGCTGATCTGAGTCTCATCCCCTTGGCCGACGGAAACAGCAACGCCGCAGCGCCGAGCGAGCACGCCAATAGCTTTATCGCTTTTGCAAAAGAGGCTCTGGCAGATCAGGTCTCAGATGTTCGCATCTCGGACCGATTGACTAGAAGCGCGGTCTGCATCGTTGCGGCAGACAATGCCATGGATCTTCAACTGGAAAAGATGCTGGCCTCCGCCGGCCGTGCGCCGGAGCGAGCGAAGCCCATTCTGGAGGTGAATGCTGGCCATGCTCTCATCGAGAAGCTGGGGCAGGCAGGCGATAATGAGGAAGACCGACGGGATTTGGCGTTTCTTTTGCTAGATGAGGCCCGAATTGCTGAAGGCGAAGCACCGTCAGATCCGCGTGCGTTCGCCGAAAGACTGGAGCGTTTGATGGCAAAAGCCATAGGGTAATTTTCATGGGGAGCCCCAGGGCTCCCCTTTTTTACGGATCAACCCGGCAGATTGTCGAACTGATCTTTTACACGGCGGCCAAGGATCTTGCATCCTCATATGCAGGGAATTCGCACTGCTTTCCTTCATGCTCAGCGTCACAAGATATGGCGATTCGCGCGAAGCTTACCGTGTAAGGCTTGAAAGGCTCCATCAGCGCCTGATAAATTTCAAAAACTAAATCACCGGTTTTTGGTACGTCTTTAACAACCTCTGGCGGCCGGTTAAGATCGGCGTTTGTAGGCCAGGGAAATACCAGAGGCGACAAGTTCGGTTCAGTCAAAATTTCGCGCTCGGTTATAGCTTGCCAGATATCAGCCTAATCTACCATCTGCACTTTCAGGGAAAGGACGGCGCCACGCTGGACACTCCTCTGGTAAGCTGATCTCTTTGCTTTAAAGGTGGTCGCGCAACAATCCCGATGCGCTCGATCAGCTTGGTATCCCACCAACCAGCAGACCAGACTGACATCCTCAGATGGGATTTGCCGAGGCGAGGCCGAGAAAAATATCTTAATGCAGCAGATCGGCTCTTTAGCGTGAGTTCCCTCTTATATCTCCAGGTTCCAAAGCCAGCTATGCAATATGAACAGCCAAATGGACCAGCTCGCCAGCTTGCCCTATAGCAAGCCGGCGGGAAAAGAACGGTGTTGGCTTAGATTTGCGCCAGCCCGCCATCGGTGAACAGTTCGCTTCCGGTCATGAAGCTGCTGTCGGATGAGGCTAGGAAGGCAGCAGCGGCTGCCACTTCAGACGGATCACCGACATGACCGATCGGTGTGGTCGCTCCCATCTCGATCATTGCCTCCTTGCCGACGACCTCGGCCGCCAGTTCGGTCAGCGTTGGTCCGGGTGAAAGCACATTCACCCGGATTCCCGTGCCACGCAGATCCTGCGCCCAACTGCGAGCAAGATTGCGTACGGCGGCCTTGGATGCGCTGTAGATGCTGAAGGCCGGTGTTCCCATCACGCCAGTGGTTGACCCGGTCAGAATGATCGAACCGCCGCTACCCATAAGCTTCACCCCCTTCTGCACGGTGAGGATTGTGCCCTTCACATTCACGTCGAAGGTTTCGGCATAATGGTCGGCGGTGATGTCCGTCAGCGGCACCAGCGCGCCGGTTCCTGCATTGGCAAAGAGGATGTCTATTGATCCGCGCTCTGCCTTCACTGTCTCGAACAAGCGGTCGAGATTGGCAGGATCGGCAACCGAACCCGCCACTGCGCGGGCGTTTGCCCCAAGTTCGCTTAAGGCAGCATCGAGTTTTTCCTGTCGACGCCCGAAAATATAGACGAACGCGCCCTCCGCGATGAAGCGCTTAGCCGATGCCAGGCCAATGCCCGTACCGCCGCCTGTTATGATCGCGGTCTTGCCTTCCAATCTGTTCATAAGTGCCTCCAAATCTATGGTTGCACGTAGCTGGAGGCACACCTACCTAACGACAAGTATGCACCTTTTGGTAAGTATGAAAAATGTCCGAAGAGCCTAAATCCCTGCCTGTCTCTTCAAAGCCCGGAGACGACTGTTCGCCCGGAACCGTCGCTCCCAATTTCACTTGCGGCCTGGACGCAACGCTCAAGGTCATTGCCGGCAAATGGAAGCCATTAATCCTCTATTTCCTGCTCCAGGGCCCTAATCGCTACGGCGCGCTCAAACGCGCGATTCGCGACGTGAGCGACAAAGTGCTAATTCAGCAGTTAAAGGAACTGGAGGCAGATGGGATTCTGCTGCGCACTGATTACAAGGAAGTGCCGCCGCGCGTCGACTATACGCTGACGCCCCTCGGCCAGAGCCTCGCTCAGGCGCTCGAACCTTTGTGCAGCTGGGGCACCGAGAATATGTTGGAAATGCAGAGGATCTTTGCCGAACGCGACATTTGGCAGCGCAAATAGAGCTGGTGCGTTTCGGCCCTTCGGCCGCTGGCACTGTGTCGAGCAAGGAGTCGATATGGCGAGAGTTTTTATCACCGGCAGTTCTACCGGTCTCGGCCTGGCCGCCGCGCAGTCGTTGCTTGCCGCCGGACATGATGTCGTTCTCCATGCCCGAAATGTCGAACGCACTGCGGCGCTGGCAGCGCAAGTGCCGCAAGCTTTGGCAATAGTGACCGGCGATCTCAGCCTGCTGTCGGAAACACGAGATCTGGCCGATGCGGTGAATGCAATCGGTCGCATGGACGCAGTGATCCACAATGCCGGGCTATATGGCGCGAGCGGCCGCGGTCGGACAGCGGAAGGCCACAGCGTCATGACCGCGGTCAATCTGCTGGCGCCCTATGTCCTGACCGCTTGCATCGAACGGCCCGGTCGCCTTGTCTACATGAGTAGCAGGCTGCATCGGGGCGGCACTTCCGCGCCAGTCGACATCGCCACCGGCCAGGCGACACAGAGCTGGCTCGCCGCGAGCGATGACGAGGCGGCGCAGACCAGCGGCGGCTATTGGCATGCGATGCGGCGCGAAGAGCCCGCATTTCCCGCGGCCAGTGCCGATTACGGAGATCGCCTGCTTACGGCATTGCAGGCAATTACGGGCGCGTCGATCGGCATTGGAAGCTGACGCATCTGTGCAGAGGCAGAAGCCATTCTGCATAGCGCCGATGATCTATTCTTCAAGCACTTCGGTGTACGGACTGGCAGCACCTTACCTCCCTCCAGAAAGGCGGTTTGGTCGAACGGATAAGAGAGCGGCTCATCGTTCAACTCCGGTGTCTGCAGGCTTGGCGCAATCAGCAATCTATTGGTTTTGAAGGGGGACGTTGACAGCGTTGATCACGGCTCGATTATACAATGACGAATGGCATATCGAACAAGTTCTGCCACATTCCGCAACCCGAGGCGCTGCATCGCTTCCAAGCGATGCGCCTCAACGGTTTTGACGCTCATGCCCAGAACTTCAGCAATTTCCGTGTTCCTGCGCCCCTCAGCAATCTGCTGAACGACCTGGCGCTGCCGAGGGCTGAGACGGCGTAACGGAATTTCACTTTCATCAAGCATGCGCTCAACGAGGAAACTACTCGCATCGCCTGGAAAGAACGGCTCGCCTTTAAGTGCGTGATCCATCGCCTGACTCCAAACTGCCGGTCCATCTATCTTCGAGATATAGGCTCTACAGCCTGCGCTCAGTGCACTGGCGATCGCAGGTTTGCCAAGCTGCAACGTGAACATCGCGATGTAGACAGATGGAACGACCTGCCTTAGTTGCGACCCATAATGCGGCTCGGTATCCACGGGTGGAGCGCAGTCGACGATGGCGATGTCGGGCGCGTAATAGCGCGCCATTGCGATACCATGTGCGCATTCTGCTCCTTCTTCCACGACCTCGAAGCGTTGATCTTTCCGCAGAAGTCCGCACAGAACGTTTCGCATCTCCAGGCTATCGTCGATAATCAAAATCTTAGCGCGGTCCTTCATGACGGTTAGCCCTCCTAGACAGGCCGATCACTCGCTCCCGAACAGCCGTCCTTGTGGCTAAGTTAAATTTGCTCACCTCTCTCTGCAATCGTCCAAACGCGCAGAACGATTGTATATGGTTTTTTGCCCTGGTCTGCGCGAGCAGAATGTGAGCTACGATAGAAACTTGAACCTAGGTTTGATGCGATGATGCATGTAACCCGTCTGGCCAAGGATGAAGCGAAGCACCTCCAACAGTCGCCTTATATGCATGGCGTTTGGGTTCGCATCGAGCTGTGTACATGATAAGCGGTTGAACCTGGCGCTTGTCACCTCGCGCAGCTAGTGAGGCGGGAAAAATATCTGCGCTCGGAGGGAGATAGGGATTGAAAAGCGTTCATAATGTCCGCAGTGCCCACAGCCTGCGGTCGATAGGCATAGTGGGTGAAAGCTATTTCCAAGATGCAATCGCGCGTTGTGTGATCGGACAGAGCGTTGCGCTAATCACTGAGCCTGGCAACCCGATCAATCCCTGTGCGATCATGGTCTGGAACGATGAAGGCCATCAGATAGGCTACTTGCCGCTAGGGAGCTGGGTGGCCGGAGCGATGCCGCCGAGAGGCGCTACTCTATATGCTCGGATCACGTCCATTCATGGCGAACCGCCGAAGCGTACCGTCATCCTGGACTGGTTCCATCAGCAGACAGGAAAGCTGTTTGAATGAGGATGCTGGAAGTATCTTTAACTGAAGTGGAATGGCAAAAAATGCGAGAACCCATCAGTAGGCGCTAGCTAGGATTGCATTCTGAAGGTCAGCCTTCCCATTGCCGCGCCCCAAGGGCGATCAGCAAAAAAGACACCAACTTCGACACTGTCGGGAAAGGTGAGCCCGACGCGGCCGAAAATTTTGCGGACTTTCGGGAGTGCGCGCCGGGCTCAATATCTGAGTAGCAGCGTAGCATGATTCGCGCCACACACATTTCGAGAAAGCGGCCCCAAGCGGAATCATGCTTAGGCCAGAACGCATCAAGGACGATCAGACTGTCTGGCTGCGTTGGTAGCTGAACAGGCTAAACCCCATCCGCACTAGAGGTCGTTTTATACAGGACATGCGGGGGCTTGAGACGACGACGCTCTGAAACCTGCATTATGGAGTGGGCGCGCCCCTTCGATGACGTCGTTACCAGTCTCCAGAAAGGTGTCGCCGCCGATAGGGCTAAAATGAGCCCTTGAACCGAGCCGCTGTCGGGAACTTCGATCGTCAGACGGCGCAGATTATCGCGGATATTTGGAATGGCAGATCGAGGTGAATGAGTGCCTCCAAAACAGCAAGACTGAGTACCGCTTCAGTATAGACCGTTGGCCTTTCGACCAAGTTCCAGCGCCCGCCCGAAAAACGTGCGCCTTCGCCAGCGAGAGCATGGGCGGCTTTGCACAGCCATAAAAGATCACGCAGCGATACCGTGCCCGATCCGACCGGCGGGCGCCTCGATAAGTATCGGCCTTGCCCAAGGCTCTCGTCAAATGCGCGACGTTGGCGATTGAGCCATTCGTGCGCCATGTCCGGGGTGCAAAAAGCCGCCTCCGCGGCCGCGCCATTGCCTCTTCGCAGAAAAGCTGCTGCATCCATTCCACCGACATATGCAATTCACAAAACGGGGAAGTCGCCAGCCACCCCATCTGGCAAAACCAGACCGCTTCGCGCATGAGGGTCGCGAGTGGTATCCAGCGCCGCCCGCGTTGAAAGGCGAGAAAATCGCCTTACCAAACCGTCGCTTCAGATGGTCCGCAACACTGGCTGCATATCGCTTTTGCCGATCAGAACTCGGACTGTGATAGATGCCTACCGCCTTCCAATAGCTGCCAGTCGATGCCAGAGCAGCAACGAATATCCACCGGGCTGCGTTGGCATTAAAGCACGGATCGTAACGCAACCAATGACGAACATCCTCTGGTGAACGATCAAGCGTTTCGGCAATTTTGGGAACCCACCAGCTGTTGATCTGGAGAGGTCCCAGATCATGGCTCCCATTGCGGTTCGGCACCGCCGCGCCGATCCATCCTCCTTCCTGGTCGCGCAGCCCCCACAGGGTTACTTCGAGCCATTTCTGTCCGCCTGTGGCTTGCCGGATGCAATTAGCGATCCTACGTTCATCGGCCACATCATGACTAGGCGTCGCTGTAAGATCATCCGATTGCCAGATGATTAGCACCATCAGGGCGCCTATCCGCTTACCGATTCTGACCATGCGATCGCTCCTCAATGTTCCGGCCTGTGGTACGGTCCTCCGCCTTGTGCTCATTGGCTTGCCGATTCGCCGCAAGTGCCTGGAGATGACGATCGAGCGTCTCGAACAGCGATCGAGCATTGCCTGCAAGACGTCCGGCAATTCCGCGGTCCGGCTCTCGCTGATCAAGTTTGCGCGCGAGCGCCCTGCCCTCTGCCTTCCGCCGCTCCTCAACCTGTTCGAGCCTTAGGCCCTTCAGCCGCGCCTCATTCCTTGCGGCAAAGCGCTTGCTGTGATCGCGCTCCAGACGGCCTAATCCCTCGAGCGCCGATGTCTTCTCGCCCGACCGCTCTTCGAGTTTCGCGGCGAGCTTCCTGGGGTCTTCCGTCCAGAGTTTGACGCCGTAGCGGGCGCGCGTGATGGCGGTATAAAAGTTCTGCCCATTGACCAACGGGGACGCCACAGGCGCCAGCACATAGACGCGGTCATAGGTCTTTGACTGAGCGGAATACACCGTCTCCGCATAGCCGTGATCCCAAGTGGTGTGGCGTCCAAGATCGATCTGCTGGACCCTATTGCCTCGATCCCAGCGAACAGTCGCCACCATGCCATCGAGCCGCTCCACCGTCCCGCGTTCGGCGTTCTTGAGATCAAGCTCCTTAGTCGCGAGGCGCCACTGGATGCGGTCACCAGCGGCGAGGTTGCGATGCTCGGAGAGGAATATATTCACCTGCGCCGCCTTGCTTGTGCGGGGATCCCAGTTGTGGATGCGCCCCTGCTCATCCGCCAATCGCACACGCTGCCGGCCCTTCGCATCGCGCACCACGGAAACGACCCGATACTCGCCATCACGCGCCAAGCCAGGTCTCACCTGATCGCGATTGAACTTCAGCACCTGACCGCCGGAATAGAACCGGGCCATCTGCTTCTCCTGGTCGCTGAGACCGGCCGGGGTAAGCACCGCAAGTCGGGTGTCCTCGACCGCGACGACCCCTTCCCGTTGCAATGCCTCGCGGATCTGACTGTTGACGATGAGGCGCGTTGCATTCTCCAAAACGAGGATATTCGTTGTTGCCCGGCTTTCAGGCTTCAGGCGCGTCCATTCTCTCACCAGCCCCTTGGCCAGCTCCTCCGCATCGCTGCCGCTTGCCACCTTATCAAGATGGTCTAGCGAACCGGCATAATCACCGGCGCGGGCCTGGGTGACGGCAAGCTTCATCGCCCTGGTTTCCTGCCGCCGCGATTCAACCAGCTCGGCGGTCGCGAGCCCAAGCTTCTGCATCAGCCAGAATGCCTTTCCCTGTTCGATCGCGCCGGTCTGCCGATTGTCACCGAGCAGGATAAGCCTCGCGCCAGTTGCCCGGCTGATCTCCAGCACTCGCAGCGCCTGGCGGTTTCCAAGCTGCCCCGCTTCATCGAGGATCAGGACATCGTTGGCGCTGAGGCCATGCCCGCCACTCGCCAACAGGCTGGCAACGGTCCGGGATGCAATCTCCGCGCGATCACCCAGTTCAGCCGCAGCAGAGGACGTCGGCGCAAGCGCCGTCAACACCATCCCCGGATGCGCCGCGTCCTTGAGGGAGCGAATCAGCATCGACTTACCGGCCCCAGCCACGCCATGCACTGCCGTAATCCGGTCTCCCGACAATGCCATGTGCACGAGAGCCTGCTCCTGCGCCGGGGATAGACCAGCGCTTTCCAGAACGGGCAGCAGCCGGTCTGCGCTGGCGACCTGTCTGCCGTCTCCAAGGGATAGTGCGAGGTGCTGGGTCAGCGCCTGTTCCAGCCTCACGGTCCTGCGGCTGGTTCGCCCTCGCGTGAGGACTGCGTCGCCGGTCTGCCCCCGCGTTGCCAAGAGTTTGCGGCGACTTTCATGATCTATCAGGAGCGGTCGCAGGTCTTCGAACCGAACCTCTCCCACATGGGAGGCAAGGCCGACCGCAATGACGTGACCAAGTGGATTGACCGCCTCGCGCCCTTCCGATTGCCTGATCCCAAACAGGGCCGCCCGGGCTGCGTCGACGGGTTCCACCGGGACTGTGCGTAAACCAACCTCGATGGCCTGGGCAAGGACAGCTGAAAGTTTCGGTTCATATGGTGCGACGCGCGCATCCCAACGATCGTGCAACTCGTTCAGCCCGACCTTCACCTTTGGGCCGCGCGTCTCATAGAAGCTCTGCCTACGCGCGGCCTGCCCCGACAGGCCATGCTCAGCGGCATGGGCGTTGATCTGCTCGGCACGCTGCGACATCTCGTTAATCAGCGCCTTGGGCACACCCCTGATTTCGAACAATCCCCGGCGCGGATCAAAGTCGATCTCAAATCCATATTCCCTCAGATTGTGGGCAAGGGCGTTGCGGTAGATCTGGCCGCTGGCCATCTGCTCGGCATACATGGCCCGCGTTTCGAGACTGGCCATCGGGTTGCCCGGATCGCAGTTCGTCATGTTGAGGATCACGACATGGGTATGGAGATGGGGGTCGAGTTCGCGGCTGGCATGCTCGGTAAAGCGTGCCCACAGGAGCCGCCCCGTCGTCTCATGAACGATTTTCCCTTCTTCTCGGCGCCGCAGCTGGGCATGTTCTTCAAGATAGGAAAGTGCTACGTCGACGGCCTTCTCATGTGCCGCGACTATCCTCTCATCGCGAAGGGCGAGCGCCATGATCGATACGGATTTGGGGGCGCTGATTGCAAAGTCCCACCCAGGATGGTGATCAATTCCGCCTGCCCGCCGACGTCCTAACTGCTGGTCTGCGACGGCGCCGCTGAGCAGTGCATTGAACTGCGCGGTATCCACCTCTCCGTCCAAACCAAGTTCATTGGCGAGCGTACCGCCCCAGGAAGAGGTCTCCGCATCTCCCTTCGTATAATAGTCCCCGACAGTGTAATAGCGGGCGATGTTGCCCGGAGAACCTTTGAGGCGGCGCGGATGCATCATGCCGGCCTCGCATCGTCACGCTCACCGTTGGAGCGGCTATGCTTGTGGAGGTTGAAGCCACTCCTCGGCCCAAGGAGCTTGGGCGGTTCGGCGTTCGGCGAGTCCCCTTTCTGCTTCGGAACTTCGGCGCCCTTGTGCGCAGGCGGCTCACCCGCAGTTGCTGCTTCGGGTGAGCCGCCGTCCAAGGGGAGCTGCGGCTCGGGCTTCGCATCCTTCCCAGAGCGCCGAGGTTTTCTCTGCGGTGCCTTTTCTTGAGGAGGGGGAGCGTTGCCCTCCTCGAACCGCTTGGCAGGCTCCGTTCGCTCGACGAATGCCGGCTCGATCGTTGGCACCCCATTGTACCGATCCCGGAAATGGACGACCGGCAGATTTCTTCCGAACCGGAGAAAGCCCGACAGGTTGGGGAGGTTCGTGACCTCGGTGTGCATGACGAGCGGACGGGTGACCTGCATGCGGGAGAGATTGACGCCGTCTCGCATGTCGTTGACCCCATAGGACATGCCCTCATTGGCCTCGACCTGTTCGACCTGGCCCAAATTCTCCGACACATGCTTTGCCGTGGGAGTATCGTTCGCTCGTAGCGCCACCCAGGTCGAGCAGTAACCGGTGATCGCGGCCGCATCCTGGATGCCATAGGTTGCCTCCAGTTGCGGGTAGGACTGAAACCCCAATATGCCGCATCCGCCATATTTGCGGGCGCGCGCCAGGAAATCGCTGAGTGACGGCAGACGCTGTAGCGTAGGCAGCTCATCGATAACGCAATAGAGGCGGCGCTTCTGGTCCGGCGGAAGGCTCATGATCGCGCTGATCGCGATGTCGAGCCAGACGGTGACGAGCGGCCGCAGAGAAGGAAGCTGGTCGGCTTTCACCGTGATGAAGAGCCAGCTGTCATCCTCTTCATTGGCCACCCAGTCGCGCACGGAAAAGCCATCCAGCGTGTCGTCCAGATAGGAGAAGCTGCGCATAACAGAGGCCAGTTCGGCGCGAATGCCCGCGGACGTACGGTCCCCCTCCATCGAGATGAACGCGGCGGCATCCGTCCCTTCCGCGAACGCGGCCAGCGTCTTCAAGGGGCTCCGCAGAAGGGTATCGAGCAAGACCGAGATAAGCATCTGCTTATTCTTCGCAAGCTTGCGGAAGACGGCGACCAGCGTTCCCCTCGCCGCCTTCGCCCAGAAAGGATCACCGCCCTTGTCGGGGATCGTGGATTCCGCGATCTGATCATAATGATAGTCGCGCGGGACATCGACCCAGGGGGACCAGCTATCCGCCCGCGCATCGAGCGGGTTGAGCAATATGTCGTGCCCAGGCCGGTAGAATTTCTCGACGAAGGTACCGGCCGTATCGAACACAATGGCCCGACGGCCCTTCCCACGCATCCCCGCTAGCATCTTGACGATGATGTTGGTCTTGCCTGTTCCTGGCGCCCCGCAGATCAAGATGTGCTCAGGCTCAAACTCTTCAGGAACCGGCACACCGCCGATAGCGAAGCTTCCCCGCTTCGATCGCCACAGCAGGCGGCGGAGCTGCCGGGCTGTCCCGAACTGGGCCCCCCGGATGAACTGATTGGAGCCGAGCCCCTTCCCCGTTCGGGTGAAGTAGAACCAGGCCCACAGAAGCATGAGCGCAGCGAAGGCACCAGATAGCGCCGCGCCATAGATCAGATGCTGCTCCATCGCCTGCATGGTCTTCTTCGCGATGGGAGAGGCCAGCAGCGCGTCCGAGTTCGTCCAATATTGGCGCCCAGCCGGGGTCCTGAACAGGATCGGCGCCCCACCCGGCACGTCGCTTTTCAGCGTCGCTTCCGCGATCTTCATCGCGACAAAGCGCTGATAGTCGCTGGATTTTTCGAGCACATACCAGATGATGCCCCCGACCCAGATCGCGAGGCCCGCAAGCGAGGTCTGGAAGAAGACCTGGGTGGTCATCCTGACATTGTGGACGATGGCCTGACCACCCCGGGTCCAAGAGCCTAGCGTGTCGTTGCGGAAGATGCTCATAGTGCACCATCCTCGGGCGCGAGCAGCCCCCGTTCGAGGAGCAGGGCGCGGGCATCGTCCATGCCCTTCTGGAGAATGTCGGGGCGCCGCGTTCCGACCGAGGCGGCCAATATGGCGAAGACCTGAATGAGGGTCGCCTGCACCTCATCGAAGCGACCATGATAGCCGCCGGCATCGATGCCTTCGAAGCGATCGAGGATGTCGCGGACATATTCGGGGAGGCTGAGCCGCGCCGATCGGGCGCCGGCGACAAGACGCCCGTGTAGAGCGTCTTTCAATCTGATATTGATCCTGGGCAAGCGCCGAACTCCTGTTCGTTGCCTGTCCAGATGGGGTGAAGCCTGGTCGTTGTACGCCGATTTTCAGGCGATCTCAACGCCTTACGATGGGCATGCATGGCACCGGCATGGTGCCAAAGCATATCAATCACTTAGCCCTGAATTGCTTTCAATTGGTGACCATCTGGTGCCAGGTACCAATGAGGAAAACGACAGTGGCACCGGCTGGCACCTCACTGTAACCCGCAGGAAACCTCGCGATTCGCGCCCGCAGCACCCGTGCGTACGGTGCATTACAAAAAGCCTTGGGCGTGAGTACCCCTTCCGCAGCGCCCCGCCGCTGCGCCAGCCTCGTGCCGGAAGGCGCGGGGCTTCCCCGAAGGGGACATTGTTCCGCGCGTCTGAGAGCCGATGCCAAAAAAAAAGAGGGGGCCTGTCCCCCTCAGCGTTTGTCCAATCTCCACCTACTGTGCCGGTCGAGCTGACAATCAATCTCCCAGAGTTGCATCCAGATATGTTCCAGCTGGTCGATCTCGACCCGCTCCCTGTCGTCCTTCGTCATTGCGGTCCAGTCGACCATTTCGATGTAAAAGTCCCGATGACGCAGTATCGTCTCCAGGGCGATACGGCGCCGTTCGAGCTGCGCAATCTTGCGTTCATTGGCGTCCATCGCTCGTCTCCTTCTTGAAATGAGAAGGGCCGCGCAAAGGGCGGAGCAGAGAGGGTCAAGGATCGCGAAGCGACCGCGTAGCGGGCGACGGGGGTGCCGATTTTGCCATGGCCGGAGCGTAAGCGCAGGCCCTGGCGAAATTGGGGGCACCCGCGATCCTTGAGGCTCTCTGCTCCGTCCGTCACACTGGGGTGGCAGAAAGAGGATCTCATCCCTGCCGCAGCAGCCAGAAGGCGCCCTCCATGGGCGTCTTCTGGCTTTTTCTCTAAACCCCGCTTGCACTGCGATCCTCTTTCATAGAGCATCGCTGGTGGCGGGCAGACCATCCGACTTGAAAGGATGATCAATGCCCAAGTTGAATGACCGGGACAGACTTGCCGACCTTGAAGCGCGGCAGTTGAAAATCGCGCAAGATATCCTCGATGCCCGCCGCGCTTTGCGCGGCAGATATGCTGACATCGGCAAGGAATTGCCCGTCGAGCAAGTCCCTGAACGCCTCTTTCGGGATCTTGTCCAGGAAGCCATTCGGGTAGGCGGCGAACCTGCGCTTGCCGCCATCATGGCCCTTGGATCAGAAGACCTTCCCAAGCTGCAAAGCCAAAGCCAATCCCAAAGATTGTCCCTGCAGCGAGCACGGCGTAGCCGCGCGCAGCTGGCCGGGCGCCCCGAAGGCGTGCCCGCATCGCACCGCGACGGGCCCGTTTACGGGTCCCTGAGCGGGGCGACATCTTCCCCTCGACATGAAAAAAGGCGGCATGAGCGTAAAGCCCATGCCGCCCGTTCCGCCTCAGTAGTTCATGGCCCTCGCCCACCCGCTCGTCCGCTGATCTGAGCGCCGCAGGAGATGGGTGACAATGCGGGCCTGCTGCGCCTCGCGGGCGAGATGCTCCTGGATTCCGGACCCCTCGCAGACGATCGCTTCCGCCGGCTTCAATCGCAACATCTGCTCATTGCGCACAAACCCTGCGCGCTGCCCAAGCTTATGATTGAGGGTAAAGGCGATGAGCTTACATCCAGTCCTCGCCGCCCATGCCGCCGCGATGGCATCGCATCCCCTGTCCTGCGCGGTGGTTGCCAGGATCATGCCTGGTATCCGCGCATGCACCCTATCGAGCACATCATAGATTAGCGCGTGATCCTCCCAGACCTGCCCCCCTGAGAAGAGCACGATCGGTCCCTGCGGTGCATGCGCCTGGGCGCGTCGCTGATATCGGGCCTTGAGAAAATCCTGCGCCGCGATCACCGAGGCCGTCCGCTTGCTGGAGGTGAGCGACGCGCGCGGTGTTGACCATGGCCGCCCCGTCTCCACATGATAGGTGGCCGCTGCATGATCGCGCATACAGGCCAGCGCATCCTGTGTCTCATCGAGCGACTGGCAGAGGATTTGTGCGTCCTCGAGCTCCAGGGAATTGACCTCGCTCCCGTCCTGACCCGGAATGAGCTCCTGCACCACGCGCGCCGCCCTGTCCGCCTGACCCTCGATATCCTTCGCGACCTTGTGCAGGCTATAGACCACCCCCCAGGCGATCTTGTCGGCGACGCTCTCCAGCCTTGTATCGCGGAAGATGTCGAAGATGGTACGGACCATCAGCTCGGTCGCCTGTTGCACCTGGCCAGCGTCCGGCATCGGTGCGTCAGTCACCTCCCCGCCAGGCACGATCCGGAAATTCTCCACCGTCTCGGTGAAGGCATGTTCAAAACGATCAGCGGCGTCCAGATAATCAGTCACGTCGGATCTCCTTTTCAATCTTAAAGAGATCCTCTTTTCGGCACGGGCTCCGGCCGGCGGGGTCAAGGATCGCGACGCAGTCGCGACCGCGCAGCGGCGATGGGGGGCACGATTTTTTCTGGCGCCGCGCAGGTCTGGCAGGCGCGCTCCGTCGCCAGCCCGCCAGGAAAAATGGTGGGGCCCCGTCGTCCTTGAGGCCGACGGTGACCCCGTGCCACACTTGGAAGAAGTTGAGGTAGAAGCTGCCATGGCAGGGGCTCGATGCCCCTGCCATGGCAATGGATCTTGCCCCGCCCTCTCCGCCTGGCGCCCTGCAACCCTTGCCATAACAAAGGCGGCTGCGCTTATAGCGCGCAGCCGCCCTGGAAGCTCATTCGATTGTGGATGCGCCCCTATGCCGGCACAAACGGCTTGCTAACGGGCGGCACATAGGCCTCGAAGGGATTACCCTCAGCCATATGCCCGAAAGGCGTCATCACATATCCGTCCTCGTCCCGGCCAACGCCGCAGATGACATAGCGCAGGTCTCCGGAAACCGCGTCCTGGCATTCCATAAGAGCGAGATTTCCATCTTCCGCTGCCCGAAGGAGCGTCTGGAAGTTAGCGCTGAGATAGTCAGGTATTGCCATGCCCCCCTCCCTCAATGGTTGCCGCGGGAAGCGCGCGTCGGGATCTTCACGGCATCAGCCGCCTGGTCCGCCTTGCGCAACGCATGGATCGGAACATTGGCCTGACGGAGCAGCTGGTAGAGATTGGCCTGCACGCCTGAACCCTCGCAAAGCAAAGCCTCGACCGGCTTCAAATCAAGGATCTTTCGATTGCGGGTAAAGGCGGTCTTTCGCCCGGTTCCATATAGGCCATAGCGCACCACGGGCACTTCAACGCCAGTGCGAGCAGCCCATGCCGCAGCGATCTGGTCCACGCCGCGACGCTGCCCGGTCGTCACCAAAGTCATATGGGAAACCCGCGCATGGATCGCGTCAAGCCGCGACCATATCGCCTGCCAGTCGTGCCAGTCGGCAGGACCGGTTACAACCACGATCGGCCCCTGCGGCAGGTGACGTTCTCGCTGTTCCAGCTGTCGGGCGCGCAGGAAATCGACCGCAGCGATCTGGCTGGCGCTCGATGCAGAAGATGCTCGCGTTCCCTTGGCCGGCGACCAGGGCCAGCCTGACTGCGCCCGGTACATTTCCGCGGCATAGTCGCGCATGCATTCAATGGCCTGCCGCTGCTCGGCTACTGACTGACACTGAAGCTGCTTTTCTTCGAGTGATCGGGAATAGATCTCGCTCCCTTCAGGGTCTCGCGCCAGCTCCCCCAGTTCCCTGGCATAGCCGTCCTCGCGCTTTTCGAGTTTCCCCGCGAGATAGTGGAAGCTGTTGACGAAACCCCAGGCGATATCGGGTGCCAGTGCCTCCAGACGGGTGCCGGTGAAGAGGTCGAAGATCGCAGCGATGATCCCGCCGCATTCGGCCTGGGCCGCGATAGGCTCCGGCATCTCATGCTCTGCGGGCGCGTCTCCGGGCTCGGCAATTGTAAGCGGCATCGGGTCGCCAAAGGCCGCCTGATATTCCGGCGTGGCGACCATTTGTGCGTAGAGTGTGGGCAAGTCAGCAAATCGATCGATGCTGTGGCGCAGGGCGGTAGCCATGATGCGCATCCTTTCCAAAATCGGCAGACAGAAAGAAAGGCCGGAGGAGGCTGTGCTCCCCCGGCCCATGAGGCACAAAGACCTCAGTGAGGCACTTCATCGTCGAAATCGCTTCCGCCCATGTAGCTGCCATCCATGCCGGCGGTGCTCGCACCGAACCCGCCCATGGCCTCGCCGCCCATCGCCGGACGTTCCGAACGCTGGCCGCCGCCAAAGCCACTCAGCGCATCCCGTCGCCGCCAAGCGACCCGATAGCCTTCAGCGTCGCTGCCGAAGAGAGCGATCGGCAGCGGCTCGGCCAGGCTGGGATCATCGAGCGATCCCTGGAGGAAGCATTCTCCGGTCTTGTTGGCGGTCGCCTCCCACAGCGCACCGATCTGTACCCAGCGCTGCCCGACATTGAGCGCGACGATCTCGAAGACTGGCGCGCGCTCATTGGTGCTTTCGACAGGCCGGAGCCCCAGGCGCGGCAGGTCGATCGAACGGGTCGCGATATGTCCGATAAGACGACCGTTCACGGGCTTGATTTCACCGATATTCATAACCTCAACTCCTTGGAAATGCCGCTCTCGACCATCCGAAAGCGACACCCTCCAAAATCCTTCTCCACTCTTACACGCGACGTGTCCGTCCAACGCAGCCGCCGTTCCCGGAGGAGCCCTCCTCCCCCAAAACTCCCGCCCGGCCCTCGACCCAAAGAGCCAGACAGATCCCGCACGCCCCTCGCCATTCTGATTACCGGACCAGAAAATTGCCGCCGATCTGGCGCCAATTGCAGGTGCGCAGGCATGGCGCACCCGATATCCTTCAATATGGCGGCATTAATATGGAACATCCCCCCAAACGCGAATTGCCCGACGAGCTTGCAGAGGTTCGAGATACGCTCGTCAGGTGCCTCGAAGTTCTCGACCGATACGAGGAGAATGAAGTCGCCCTGCATGTCTGCACAGGGTATGAGCGAAGGATCGGCGCGTCCTCAACGATGGAACAATGGTACATGATGACCGGCCGTGGCCCCGACGGCGAGGATCTTGAAGATGAGGATCAGCACTGACTGCCGGAAAGCTTCTTATCCATGGGGAAGGCGCTCCGCACGATGGGCAATCGGCGCATGCATCATTCTCCCAACAATCAGGCTTCAAACCCGGGATCGCAGCCACTAAAGTGATCGCCTCCCAATCTATAAGGATGCGACATGAACAATGGCGATCTGGCCGAAGCCCTTGCCGGCGAACACGGCCTGACCAAGGCGGACGCCCGAAAGTACGTTGATGCCGTCTTCGCGCAGATCACCGGAGCCGCTGCCAAGGGCGACGAAGTCTCGCTGAACGGCTTCGGCAAATTCAAGGTCAAGGATAGCCCGGCGCGCGAAGGTCGCAATCCTTCGACTGGCGCCACCATTCAGATCGCCGCGTCGAAGAAGCTCACCTTCACGCCCGCCAAGGCGGTGAAGGATCAGCTTAACGGCTGATGTTCCTAGAGGCGTCCCGGACGCGGGACGCCTCCATTTCCGGAAGATTCCGCAGGAAAGCTTTTCTCGCGTTGGAATTAATAGGCGACTTCCTCGCAAAACCACAGTTTTTGGGACTTTGCTGTCATTCCCGGACTGGCGTCGGAGGGCGGTTTTCAGCCGAACATCGGACGTGCTTGAAGAAAGCAAGCGGCGACAGGGAGCGGAAAAAGTTAGCCGTCAAGAGAATGGCACGTTCCGCATTTCGTACGTGGTGAGCTGACATTGTCGCACGCGCCATGCGAGGTGGGAAGTTATTCGGCCTCTGCAACCGTCAACGCATGCTGGAAAGTAAGGGCGACAATTGAATAACCAGCACGTTGAGGGGGGCGCGACGATAAGTATCAGGGGGGCGTCGCGGAGAGGTCAAGACGACTATCCGCCGATGATCGGTAGACAGCCGGCTCGGCAAGGTCGAGCCCCTGACTGGTGCGGATGACCATCAGATCGAGCTTTGCCGCCAGCTTCTCGGCATTTTTGAAGATTGACGACCAGTCCTCCTTGCTGGTGCGGCTAAGCCCCAGCAGATAGTTGAGCGCGCGCGGGTGCCGATTGCACCGATCATGTAGATCGCGCCGATCCGCGCGTTTGAGTCACTCGTTTCGATCAGATGCTGCAATATTTCTGGCGGCAAGGCCGCCACGTTCCACCATGGCTAGGGTTCCCTCCGCCAGCCGACGAGTCTACTGCCCGCATTCCGGCTCGCTAGGCCGAACCACTCGCAGCTCATAACGCCAGCGCCTTGCTCAGATCGTCATGCTCAAACGCGCTGTTCATACGCTTGATTTCAGCAGCGCGCGCGCCGGCGCGCTCGGCAGCCGCGCTCCAGCCTTTTGTCACACCGGCGACCTGCCTGACGATTTCGGTCGCGCTAGCCTGTTTCAGGCCGAAATACCCCGCCACCGATAGTGCCAGCTCGATGTCGCAGGTTGCATCGTCGAGCGAAATATTGGTCGACAGGATACGTGCCTTTAGATCGACCGGCACAGGATTGAGATCATAGGCGGGAGAGAGCACCCAGCCGGCCTGGTCCTGCCAGAGAAAGCCGTGGTTGCGACCATGATCGTCGACATTCGAGATAAGGATGTTGAAAATCATGCGGCGATAGAGTTCGGCCGCGTCGGCGGCAGCGTTGGCACCGGTACGGGTCAGCACATCGACCAGCTCCGGGTAACTCGCGCGCTCTCCGTCCTTCAGCCCCATCATCGACAGAGCGGAGAGAAAGGGGATGCGCCGTTCGCTGTCGCGATCGAACCTGCGCGAGATCAGGACCGACTTGCCAGCCACCTCGTGCAACGCATGATCGGCGACAGTGATGCCCGCTTGCCGTGCGAGATCGAGCGCAATGGATTCCCACAATTCGATACGATAGTCATCGGTTTCTTTGGCGAATTTGGCGATCGACAATGCCCCATGCTGATCGAGCACCGAGGCTTTGGGGCGGGCGCCGCCGAGCGACGAACCCGGCGCGAAGATCATGCGTAGATCCTCCTCGCTTTCCTCGTCGCGCTCGATCCGTTCGGTCACGGCGAGGAGCTTGCCAAGATCGACCAGTCCGGGAACGCCCGCGCCTTCTTCTGCAAGAAAGGACTCCTCACCCGCCAGGCGGAAGCGCAGGGCGCCGAGGCGCGCGCGGTCGGAGACGCCCAGCAGATAATCGAGTTCGGTCAGCGTGCGCGGCGTTCGTGCCTCGCGCTCGGCGGCGCGGCGTTCGGCGCGCTGCATGAGGCGACGGCCCCATGTGTCGGGTGCCGAATCCCCGATCGAGCCGAACAGCCCTGCGTTCGGCGCGAAGGCGCCGCGTCCAAGCTGCAGTGTGGGTTCGAGCGAGAAAGCGGTGTCGTGGCCGAGCCAGTCGGGATGATACTCGAAGACGACTGGTGCGCGGTCGCCGCCACGTTGGGGCGCGTAGAGCGTCCCGACACGCAGCGTTGCCTCGCCGAGTGCGAGATGGACCTCGACGTCAGCCATTGCTGTCAGGTCGAGTGCTTCCGGAACGCGGTTTGCGCCGCTTGATCCGCGCACGTTCGGGCAGGGCTTCGGCCGAGAGGCGCTGCCCTGTCGGGTCGTTAGTCGGATCGGCGAGTGCGCTAAGGCCGTCGAGCAGTCCCATCGCCTGGAGGACCGCGGCATAAATTCCGATACCCACGCCCGGGTCCCCGGCTTCGATGCGGCGAAGCGTCGGGCGCGTGGTAAAAGCGCGACTGGCAACGACATCCGCGGGTAAGCTGCGCCGCAGCCGGGCGTCGCGCAAGTCGGATCCCAGCTTGGCGAGCGCGCGGCGAACCGCAATTGATGGAAAATGGGGACTCGGCATTGGAAACATCGCTTTCCGTTATAGACGTTTTATGTAATATGATGTTTCCATTTCTGCAAGTTTAAAAGGTCGCGTGGGGCAGTCAAGATGCTACACTTCGCGCAGGATTAGCCAAGATCGCCCTCCCCTCAGCGGCATCGACTACTTTCGACAAAACCGGACGCTCCTCGGCACGGAGAGGAACGGCGTGAGTTGGTCGCAACCAGACAAATATGCCCCCACCTTAAATTGATCACCTATGCCCGACGCCCTGCAATCGAGAATTGCTCATAGGCATCCGCCGCACCGATGAGGTGTCGCAGCTTTGCGAAGGCTGCCTCTTCGCCGCCGCGGACACCGAGGCTAAAGCCACGGGCGTAGAGCCCGAACGCGATCGCAGCCATGTCAGGGGAGGCATAGTCCGGAAGAGATCGAGGAAATTCTCCTCGTTGTCCCTCAGCTCCAGCATCCCGGAGTAAGCATCGAGACGGATCAATGCGACGCGCGCAGGCGAGTTGAGTTCAGCAAGACGCGCGTTGAAGCGATGTACATATGCCGCATCTGGTATCGGTCTAGGCATGATCACCTCCACCATCGGGAAGGTGGTCCACGCCGTTCGTCGATGATCGCCGCGCCACAGCTTCGATCCATTCGACTCGAGCGTCTTCGACCGTGTGAGTAAGCGCGTGATCAACGCAGAACAGGTGGAACATACTATCGACGGCGCGTTCTGGAGAGGACACCGCGTCTGCCAAGGCGGAGGTGAAGCGATCGAAGGGGGCGCGATCACCCGCCGGCACCCACCGAGCCAGGTCATCGCTCTCCGCGTTGCAGAGGTCGCGGGAGGTGCGATCATAGACGCCGGAGATCGCCCAAGCCTGCCGCTGAACGTCCTATCGCGCGCTGGCGTCGCGCGCGAGCATGTCGCAACCGCAGTCCCTGCAGACAGGTTTGAGGCCGCCGGCGGGCGATGTCGGATCGGGATCGTCGGGAAAACTCGGAACGAAACTGAAGCTGTAGGAAAGATCAGGGATCCGCAGGTCGAAATAGGTCGAGGCCTCGGCGGCGAGAAAAGCAGCGGTCCAGACGTCCACTCCGTCCTCAATATGAAAAGAAATTGTGTCGGAGGCGAACAGGTCGCCTCCGCTGAAGAATTCAACATCGATCCGGTAGGCGCGCATCGTCGTGGTCATGTGAGCCATGACAAATCTCCTTGAATTTTTGGTCGGGTGGTGCCGGCTCGCTTAGCGAGCGCGTTCGAGCAGCTTGCGGGCCTTGCCTTCGAGCTCCAGGCGTCCGTCCTGATGCGGGCGGCTGCGTGCAAGCGCGGTGATGCCCTGAACAAAGTCGTAGACCGAGGCTGGAGGATGCCCCTCTTCAGCCAAGACCGTCGCGATGACCTTGGCGGTCTCGGCCTTGGAAAAGCCTTCCTTGCGCAGGAAGCTTTCCCGATCCTCGTCCCTGCGCGCGACGATGGCTGATCGCGCCGCCGATATCCCGTCGATGAACGAGCGAGGCGAACTATCGGCGAAGTGCGCGAGTGCTGGCGCCGCCTCATGCGCGAAGCGGTTCGCGGCGAACTTGGAGTGCCGGATATTCACTTCCTGGAAGTTTTCGACGCCCCACAAATTGCGGTTCTGACAGACTGCCCGGAGGTAGAAAGTGGCTATACCCAGTGACTTGGAGCCGACCTCTGAGTTCCAGCAATAAAATCCGCGAAAATAGAGATCCGGCTCGCCATTGGGCAATCGGCCGGCCTCGATCGGGTTGAGATCGTCAACCAGGAATAGGAACACATCCCTGTCCGAAGCATAAAGCGTTGTCGTGTCGCTCGTCACATCGACACAGGGGTTGTAGGTCATCGAACCCCAATCGAGCACGCCCGGCACCTTCCATCTTGTGTCGCCCGTGCCATTGCCCGCGATCTTCATCACCGCGGCGACCAATTCATGATCCCAGATGCGACCATAGTCCGGTCCGGTGACCGCCCGCAGTTCGGCCCGGCCATCGTGCGTCTGGAGCAGCTTCACATGCTCGGCCGGATGGCGGATGAGGCCATGCTGGAGGTTGATGCCGGCAAGCGCGGCGGGAAGTTGTCGCAGATAGGAGGCCGGGGCGCCCAACAGACTGCACAGCTGCCCGAACGACCAGTTGGTGGGTGCAACCGGCGCGCCGTCACCGGGAACAACGAGCGAAAGCCGTTCGGGCTCGTCGCTACGGGCCTCGACCCGCACCGTCCTGCTCTCGATGATCCGCGTCGTCGCCCGCTCGGCGCGCGAGCGCACGCTGGCATAAAGATCGTCTAGCGAGAGATAGCGTTCATCCTGGGGGCGATTGAACCATTCGGACGAGACGCGAGAAACATTGGTCCCGCGAGATATATCGACGCGATAGGGCTGCGCCTGCGGGCGCGAGGCAGGAGATAGTGCGTTCATGGAAGCCTCCGAAGGTGGGAGATTTGGCGATCCAGCGCAGCTTCCAACCGCGCTTCGCCGCCGCCCTCCCCCCTCCTTTCCTTCTGATCGCCTGACGGGTCGGCGATGCCTCAGCCGGCAAGCCGGCTCCATTGCTCGCCCGTGCGCACGGTCTGGTCGAGGATGGGCTCCGCTCGGTCCGTCGGTACAAAGAGCCTCGTCTTGTAGTTGATGATCTCGGTGAAACAACCGATCGACTTCAGCCAATCCCGTCGTGCGGCGGGAAAATCGCGAATTTCGAGCCGTCGCGCATCGTTCACATGGACCTGC
Source organism: Sphingobium sp. BHU LFT2 (assembly GCF_018604485.1). NCBI lineage: Bacteria > Pseudomonadati > Pseudomonadota > Alphaproteobacteria > Sphingomonadales > Sphingobiaceae > Sphingobium > Sphingobium sp. BHU LFT2. The sequence goes on along the minus strand of NZ_JAFCGW010000019.1, from coordinate 13,100 downwards.
ATCAGTCGTGCAGCATCCATGCCGACGATCGGGACCCCTTCCCGCTCTCTGGCGCCAGCGATCATCTCCGCTGGGCTCAGCACAGCGGACATGTCCAAGCGCCAAGGCCTGAGCCGTCTCCAGCGCGTCAAACGCTTCGCGCAGCGACCAGGCGCCCGTCGCGTCGCCAGCACCAAAATGGGAAGTCATCAGACGAGTGAGACGGTGACGGTTGATGGGCTGGCCGCTCGCTATGAGTTCGTAAAGGTCCTTGGCGACCGACGCGAGAGTCCAGATTTTTTTTGATCGTGCGGCCCTGTGCCGGCGGTAATGGCGGCAAAGAGATCAGAGGTCATGGCAAGCTCCAGATGCCTGCAGCCAAGCGGCTGAGGGGGAGGTCGTCGGGCGCCTGAGTCTACCTGACTTCAACGGTTGGAAATTTGGGCGAGGTGCGCATGCAGCCCCGCCCCGTGTCGTTCAGGCCGCTTCGGGCAAGTCGCTCTGCTGATCAGCAGACACCGGCTCGCCGCTGGGGGACTGCGCCTCGCCATCCAGGGATGCGGGATCCTCAGGCGGACCAAAGCGCATCGCGTCCGGTAGCCACTGCATCGCCCGATCCTTGATATCGGCCTCGACGATGATCTGGCCGCTAAAGAGCTTTTCGGCAGAAAGCGCGAGATCATGCTTCTTCGAACCGCTGTACCTGCTGCGCAGTTCGGCTCCGCCAACCTCGTGGAAATGGTCCAGGATCGTTGGCTTGGCTACGCGATCGAAATAGCGTCGCGCGGTCGGACGCCACCATTGCGCAACATCGATGTCGAGCTTGGTCCCGAGGTGGTCGATGAGCATGGCCGAACGCTCACCTGCGGGCACCACGTGGAGGGTTCTGGCGACCGCCCAGCCAAGCCAGGCCGCCCGCGCCGTATCAGCGAGGGCGCAGAAGGCATCGTAGCGTTCGCAGATCCGGCCTGCATCGATCCAGCTGCGGTCGAGGCCCGCCTGCAATTCGTCCCAGCTTTCCGCTGCGGGCGTGTCGCTCTCGAAATTGCCGACGCGCGAACTGGGCACGGTGGCGCGCAGATCGCTCGGCATGTCGTAGCGATAAGCGACCGCCGCGTCAGCCATGATAAACGCGCCAAGGTCAAGGGCAAAATGGGGATCGCTTGCGACATGGACCCGGAGAATTTCCGTCTTCATGAGAGCCAGTTCTTCCGCAAGCTTCTGGCTTATCGGCGACCGTCCGAAAGCCTCATCGACGGGCGCATCGGCGCTTTCATCCCCCTCTTGGGATTCGGTATCGGCTTCTTCATCGAACTCGGGTTCAGGCTGCGGGATCGCATAGATCTGTTCGTGAAGCCGCGGAGTGCCGTCATCGCCGATCAAGAGATAGGCCAGGGACGTAGCCTTCTGGTCGGCACCCAGAACCGACGGGCGCTCGGTCAGACCCTGATATTCTGCTTCGAGCGCCTCGACCCGCTCGACCTCTTCGTCGGAATAGCCGTTTTCATCGGCATTTTTGGCAAGTGTCTCCAACTCAACCTTGATCGCGCGCTGCCGCTCTTCCTCCTCGGGGGTCAGTTCCGCCGGTTCGCCTTCGACTGGATCGAGGCCGATGGTTTCCATATAGGGGACACGGCTGTGGCAGATGACCCGCAACTCGCCGAAGCCCTCGCGTGATCTGAGCTCCGCGGCCGCCGCTTCCAGGCGTTCCTGCGCTAGCGTTTCGACTATGTCGCTGTCGATCCAGTTCTCGCTCGCATTGTCGGAGAAAAGATCGCCATCGATCCGACCGCCGGCGGCGAGATAGGCGTCGCGCCCGATGAGCAGGGCCTTGGGATCATTGCCCCGATAGAAGCCGGAGATCAGGCGGCGCCGGATTTCCGCGCAGTTCGTGGCATAGTAGCCGCCGGCAAGTTCTTCGAAGACAGCCGCTTGGCGGGCAGTGTCGGTGATGCTGCCATAAGCCTTCGCCACATCGAGCGTAATGGTCCCATCAGCGAGGGCGTCAAAGACTGGGTCAGCCAGGCCAGCGAGCCGCAGACGCCCCAGCACGAAACGCTCGGTGAGGCCAAATCTTGTGGCAACGTCCGCCGGGCTCTTCTTCTCGGTCTCGATGATCGTCTGGAATGCCCGGCATTCCTCGGCCGGCGACATGTTGAGCCGATTGAAATTTTCGACAAGGCTGATTTCTGCCGCGTCGTTTCGATTGCTCAGCAGCTTCACCGTCACCGGGTAATCGGCCGGCAGCTTGCCTTCACCGATCAGTGCCTTGAGCTGGGTTAGACGGCGACCACCGGCGGTGATCTGATATTCGCCCTTCTTGCGCGCCACCGGCAGGCCAATCAGGTTCTGGATGATCCCGCGCGCGAGGATGCTGGCCTTGAGCTCGCTATCGGCCACGGGGTCAGTTCGCCTGCGGACATTGGAAGGAGCGATCGAGAGCTTGGAAGCGGGAACCTGGATGTCGGACAGTGCCTGGGACATGAGCTTTCTCCTGTTCGCGGGCGCCCTGACCATCAGGCCGCATTCCGCTCCCATCCCAACCTCGCCTTCCCTCCTGCCCGAAGCATGTCGTTCCAGTCGTTGAACGGCGCTGCCGGCCAAAGGAAAATTATATCGCGTTCCGGAAGCACGTAGCTCTGCAAAGCCTTGTTCACGGCCCGCCTGCCTGCATGGTCGTTATCGGCGAGGAGGATTAGGCGCTTGATGCGCGAGGGGATGTCGATCCGATCAAACCGCTCGGCGCCGAGGCTCGCCCAGACCGGGACGGAGAGAAGCAAGGACGCCGAGAGGGCATTTTCCACGCCTTCTGCCAGTCCCAACGTCTCCATCGGTTCGAACAGTTGCACGGCATCTCGATATAGAGGCCCCAGCGCGCGCTTTGTCCGGCGGAGCAAAGCCGGCCGACCATTGGGCTGCAGGAATATCCGTTGAACAGCTGCCAGACGACGCGGTTGCCCGACAGCGATAAGCAACGCGGGCAACCGTCGAACCGATCGACCTCGCCCCAAGGGTGTGGCCGGATGGTAGCGCATGAGATCATGGATCGCTGGAATTGCTCGATTGCGCAGATAGCGCTCCGCTGGGGTACCCCTGACAGGTCGTCCTTCGCGCCAGAGACGAGCGGCATATCGCCGCATGTCAGCGGCAGGCGGGAACCCCTCGACCTTTCGGCGCGCCCCGTCAGGCACATCGAGCTTCTCGCGCCTGAGCGCCGACAGAATCTCGACAATCGTGCAGCCGGCAAAGCATTTGAACAGAAGGGCACTCCGACCGCACCGCACAGACAGGCTCGGCGTGCGATCCTCATGGGCCGGGCATCGGCACATGCCCCGCCCGTTGGACCAGACGCCCCCGAGCCGCCGGACAATGTGCTCTCCGGCTGCTGTCATGTGGGCGCTCATGGCAAACTCCGAGCGTCAGCTGTCAGAATGTTTGAGCGAGCGTGATCGAGATGCCGAGGGATATGCCCCCGAGCGCGTGATTGCTGCGAGATCACGAAGTGCTTTCGCCCGAGCCAGTCCGCCTGCGAGAGGGGGGCTTGGGGGCAGTTCGAGAGGCCAGCAGCCAAAAGGTGGCACGACATCTTGGATATCCTGATACTAAATGAAGCCGACCTCTTCCTCCCCCTTCTCTCCTGCTCGCCCTCAAGCGGTACGCGGTCGCCACAATATCATTTGATATATGAGCGTTGATTTTGTGTTGCAGTTTGATGACACTCGTGGCTCATCGAAACGGATCGGCCACCTCGCCTGGCTCACCCGGCTATGGTCGCCGACGCATGGCAGGGGTCGGGTCGCACCGTGACAAGCAACATTTTGCCTCCTGAGCTGGAGAAATATCGCGCAGCCGTCGAGTCGCTGACTCAGCGTCAACGACAATGCATGGCGCATGTCGCCCGAGGGCTGACATCGAAACGCATCGGAGGAAAACTCGGTATACGGTCCGGAACAGTCGACAAGCATATCGAGAACGCCCGGAATATCCTTGGGGAAATGGACCGGTTTGATGCGGCGCAGATTATCCTCGCGTTCGAGGAACCCGGCCTGAATATTCCCGCTGACACCCAATTTTTAGTACCCCCCCAATCGTTGGGAATAGATTGTGGAAGCACGATCGCGGCAACTGTCCCTGCTGATCACGAAGTCGACGGACATCCAGACGATGATGGGGAGCTTGTTGAGGAACAAGGAAGCTACACGCTCGAACGCCTTACAATCTCCCTCATCGACTGGGTTCCGCTCCGCTCAGGCAGGAGACCGAGCAATGACCTGAACCAATCAAAGGCCATCGTTACCGCAGCGGCATTGGGCGCCTTGGCGCTCCTGCTTGCCGGCTCGGCCATATCGCTTCTTACGGTCATGGACAGTATAGCCCACCCGTAAGGCCACCATCCGACAATCAATTTTATGAACCATGCATTCTTGTGGAATGCGGGAGGAGGCATCATGCCCAGACAACGTCAGATTATCGCCCATTCGATCGCCCAGCGACTGCACGCAGCTGAAGAAGCTATCGACCTTGCGGCGGCTCGTATCGCCGAACTCAATGCTGCCCTTCCCCTCGCCCGACTTGAGGGGCGCCTTGGAGCGGCGATCGGGCAGGACGCATTTGCCTCCTCCGCCTCGGCCATCATGCTGGTCGCCAAGACGCGGGCAGAGCTCGTAGCGACCCATGACCAGCTCAAGCGCGTGAGTGACGACATCGGTCTTGGCGAGCAGGCCTATGGCGATGTCTTCAAGGTCGCAGCCGGCCAAAGCCAGCAGCCGGCGGTACCGGACCATCTCCGCGCCGCCTGAGCGACGATCGTCAAGCGCTTGACTGGGAACGACACTTCCGTTTCGAAGTCGATATGACTAGACAAATGATGTTCATCGGACTTTTGGTCCTGAGCTCGATTTATGGGTTCGCAAAGGGTGGCCGGCCCGAGCAGATTGGGGCGGCAACCTTTGTGAGCGGCGTCATCGCCAGCATTGCGCTCGCTCATCCCGTTGGCTTCCGGTTCCAGGGTGTCGAGCACGGCATGCTCTTGGTCGACACGGCCATGCTGGGTGTTTTCCTATGGCTTTCTTTCAAAAGCACGCGATTTTGGCCGCTTTGGGTTTCGGGAATGCTGGTAGCCGAACTTTCGATCCACACCATGCGCGTGGCTGTGCCGACTGTGGTGCCAAAAGCCTATATGGATGCCGTGGCGCTCTGGAGCTGGATTGCCCAGATCATTCTGATTGCCGCGACCTGGCGACACCAGCAGCGGCTGGCCCGGCTGGGTGTCGACAAATCCTGGAAGACCTGATCGGTCTGGGAGCGCCCGATCGCGCGCGAGAATTGTCTGACCGGCTTCTCGAACGATTTGGGTCCTTTCCCGAGGCCCTCAACGCTACGGAGGGGGAGCGCGTCAAAGCTGTTGGTGGCGATGATCTGGAGGGGCTGTTTTCATCGGTTCGAACGGCTATCCACCACGTCCTGCGAGATCGCCTTCCACGTGGAGCCGTGCTGGCCGATGAGCCCGCCGTCCTTGACTATCTGAGGGGCGCGATGGCGTTCGCCCCGCAAGAGCAGTTTCGGGTACTGTATCTCAACGCAGGCAATGAGCCTCTATGCGACGAGGTTGCCAGCATCGGCTCCGTTTCCGCTGTCCATATCTACCCGCGCGAAGTGCTCAAGCGCTGTCTTGAGCTCGGCGCGACCGCCATCATCGTTGCGCATAATCATCCATCTGGTCGTCTTGTGGCCTCCCGGAGAGACAGGATCATGACCCGCAAGCTCGTCGAGGCCGCCACAGCGCTGGGTATCGCGGTGCACGATCATATTCTTATCGCCCGGGAGGGCAGCCTGAGCTTTCGTAGAAAAGGATTTTTGTAGGCAGGCGCCCGCAGCGATCGGCCCGGCCGAGCACGCGCAGCGCCCTTAGCAAAGGGAGAAAGACAATGCCGCATCAAGTCGTTGCTCGCATGGACGCCTGTCGCAGGCTGGTGACGATGCGTAAAGCTCTTGGTGACACGCTGGGCTATCGCTATTGCGCCAGTCCCGTCTGGGACATGCTTCTGGAACTCTATATCGCCGAGAGAGAGGAGAGGGTCGTCTATCTCTGGTCGCTCTGCAGTTTCGCAAATGTCCCGTTCCCCACAGCATGTCGCAAGGTGTACGAAATGGAGAAGATCGGTCTGGTCCTTTGCAATGCGACCGACCGGGACCGACGCGGAATAAAGGTCAGCCTGACCAAGAAGGGGCAAGGAATCGTCGAGTCGCTTCTCGACCGGCTCGCCGAGATCTACAAAACCAACACGGGAATGCGCGCCGACATTCCCGCGCTTGTCAGCGCGGACAAGCGCGCCAAAAATGCCAATTGAGGAAGTCTTAGCAACGGTTGCGTCCGCCCGTTGGCATCTGGCTTGAGCAGTCCACTTCGGCTAGATCCAACGAGTTCCAGGAGACTGGCGCTGCTCTGATGTCCGCCAACGGGCAGATCGATCTTTTTACGCCGCCTCTCCTGCCGGGTCTTCGCTATGGACCTGGTCTGGTGAGCGCTGGGGAAGAGGTGAGGCTTATTGAAAGCATCAATCGCGCGCCACTCACGCCCTTTCGCTTTCAGCAGTGGACCGGCAAGCGGCTTACCTGCAGCTACGGCTGGAGCTATGATTTTGAACATGGCCGGTTCGTGCCGACCGATCCCCTGCCCGACTGGTTGGTTCCGCTACGCAACCGCGCTGCGCGCTTCGCAGGTCTTGACGCGGACAGCCTCGCCCAGGCATTGCTCATCCGCTACGATCCTGGCGCCGGCATTGGCTGGCACAAGGATCGGCCAGCATTCGAGGCATGACGACGATCGGCGCACGCGGCCAAGCTAGCGGACGACGATCACGGACGGTGCATTTCGTCTGAAAGGCCCGTGCGGGATAGACCGCTCCTGCTTTCTTGGTGGCAGCATTCAGGCTGGCCGCTGAGCTCGCTCCCTCAAGCGCCGCCGATGCCAGTGCGTCGAAAATCTCCTCTTATCAACTTGGGACGGTGGGACGCTGTCCCCGAAATACCGTCACTGCATGCACGTCCATCATTCTTTGGGCGAATGACGGGTAGGCAGAGCCATATCATCATCGCCTTCTGCCTTGTTGGGCTGTCGCAGGTCCCGCGTCGCCGCCGCCAAGAGGATCGCTATCGAGATCTTCCGGCTTACCACCCCGCGGGCGCCGGCACCCGAGCTTTCCACTCCACCGCTCCCGCGCCCGGTGGTCCCGGTTTGGGCACTTTCGTCTCTTTGGTTGATCGTCTGCTTTCCTTCCTGAATCGGGTGGCCCGATGCGCGCCGACGTCACGCTATAGGGAGATCGCTCGACATCCTGTTCGGGGGAATCGACCGTCCCTTTCCTCAATCGGACTCCGCCACGCCGTTGCGATCGTCGCCATCGTCGACGATCTGGTCGCCCAGATGTCCTGGCCCATGATAGGCTATTTCGCTCTGGCCGCCATGCCCCATGGCCGTTCCGAACTGGGGGTCTTTTTTATCGCCATGATGGGGATTGGGATAGGGGGCGCCAGCGCTCTGGCCGCCGGGGCTGTCGCGGCTCTCATTTAGATCGTGTACGCTGTCGGGATGCTCGTCGCCCGTCGATTTCTTGATGGTGGCTGACGCGGCCGGCCTGTCGTCAGAGGCGTCCGTCGGCGATTGCAGCCCTCGAGATTCAACATAGGCTTCACCAGATATGATTTCGGCCTGTGCCTTCGTCCCTGGAATGGGCAGGCGCTGGCCCTTTCTGCTCATCTGGTCATTGACGGATTTTTCGCCGCGCCAGCCCTGCGTAGGAGGCGGCTCATCATCCTTGATAGGAGACCCTTGTCCTTGCAGGAAGGCGTTACGATCATTCATGATCAATCCTCTTCTATAATGGCGCCAAGGCGCGCTACGTGCCGGTCGACGGCGTGGACCCGGATTGAGGGCCGATTGCGCGATCGAGCGCTTTGGCCTGCTCGCGATGGTGGGCGACCATTGAGACGCTTTTGCGCGCGAGTTGCTTAAGAGCGGGATTGTCGCCGCGGCGCGCATAGCTGCTGTGCCGGTTGAAGGCCTCGTCATGCGCGGCTGCTTGCTGGCCGGCATAGACGGCATCGAATTCGGCAGGGCCAGCGCCTTGTAGATTGGCCAGCATGGCCGACCGGCGCGGATCGATATTCTTGGGCGCCGCAACGTTAACGGGGTGATCGGCGATGAACCGGCGAAGCGCCTTGCTACTTTTGCGATGATCCTTGATCATCATGTGAGCGAAAGCCTTCACTTCCGGTGCGTGGGCACGAACCAGCGCGAGTTCGGCGGCTTCGATTTCATACATGTCGCTAATAGCGGCCTGGGGGATATAGAAAGTAGTGGTGACGGCATAGTTGGGCCCGGAGACGCCTTCGGGCTTGGGACCCCCATAATATTTAGCCACCGTCGCGGATCCGTTCGACGGCCCGTCCCCCGCCCGTCCGCCGCGCGTCTGATCGCAGCTGCTGAGCATCAGCAGCAAAACATTGCCCGGCGCCAAGGCAAAGATGACCGGCTTCATTGCGTGCCGTTCCCCCCGGTGCCCGGCGCGCCAACGCCGGGCATCATGTTGGACGGCCCGGCGTCACCAGCCTGATTGATTGCCTCCTGCTGATTGGTGCCGCCTGGGACCCGACCGTTCTCGCGGCGGGCCTCCGGGCTGCAGCCGCTTGCCAGCAGGGCAAGGGAGACGGGCCCTATCCATTGAAGGGCTAATAATCGACACGATGCAGCCATGATCCTCTCCCACCAGTGATGCGGATAGGTAAAATGCCTGACCGGGCCAGACGGGTTGCAGCGGCCTATAACTTTGGTTAGCGGGCGGTCCGATTTTGGCGCACTAATCGCGCGGCAGCGGTCGACCTATTCACCTGTGTTAGCGCCATGGCGCTAAAGGGATTTGGGGTGGAACGGGCGATCGACGCCGCCGTTCGATGCGGTGATGAACAAGGGAGAGACGACTTGGCTTTAAAAGGGGCGCGCGCTCGCCGAGCTAGCAGGTCATCGACAGGCATCACGCGGCACGGACTATCACTTTGAGACCAGGGGATCGCACCCTGCGGAAGCGCTCAGTGAAAACGGCGATCCCGGTCGTTTCTCCAATTGGGCATCCAGCCGGACGGTCGTGCTGGAAGGAACGCCATGATGAGCTATCAAGAAATAGGCGGCCTCAAGCAGGTCGCGAATTGCTGGACACTGCGGGCGGCGTGTTCGGCCAGATCGGCGCTGCCACGACCGTCGCGGATGACGCTCTCGTCAACATCGCCGCGCTGGGCGGCCAGTATGAGATACGATCGGTCAGGATCGCGCTCGAACGCAGTTGGGGGGAACCGGTCCGGACGACCGCTCTGCAGACGATTGCCGATCGTACGGCCTGCACGCGTTATTTGCAGGCGGCGACCGAGATGAACGAAATCGGCGATATCGCGATGTCGCCTGTCGTATTGGACCAGCGCCGTCCGTCCATGCGGACGCATCTTGAAGCATCACACTACGCCGTCGACAAGATCTATCTCAATCAGGTGATGGGGCATCAGGAAAGCGTCACGCTCATGCTCGGCAATATTCGGACACACACGAACCTGCAGCGATGCTCTGCCGCGCTGTCAGGAGGTCCTGTCTTCGAACGCTATCTGAAGCAAATGAAGACATTGCATGCAGCGCTCTGAGCCTCTGGAATCTTCCGTTCTCGGAACGCGGCGGGCCAGCTGGCCATGGGCGCTGCTGCTCGGTTTCGCGGTCGGTGGCTTTTTCGATGGTATCCTGCTGCATCAGATTCTGCAATGGCACCATTTGTTTAGTCTCGTGCCCGGGGTTGCAAGCCTTCGCGCACAGGTGGTCTGGGACGGCTACTTTCACGCGCTCATGTATGTGTTCGCGCTGCTCGCCATCGGCGGACTTTGGCGCTCGCGGGGAGACAAGGCCCAAACGGGCGGCCCAGTCCTGCCTTCTCTTCTTGCCGGCTTCGGACTTTGGCACGTTGTAGACGCCGTCCTCTCCCACTGGGTGCTAGGCATTCACCGTATCCGGATCGACAGTCCGAACCCTCTGCTGTGGGATTTAAGTTGGCTTTTTGCCTTTGGCCTGGCGCCCCTACTTTTGGCCTGGTGGTCGCGTCGGCGCGAAGGCGCGATCGGGCGGCCGGGACCATTGCTTTTGCTGTTTGCGGCAGTTGGCCTGATGGGAATATGGGCGGGGCGACCTCCGCAGGATCAGCCTTTTACGACTGTGGTGTTTGTCCCCGGCGTGACGCCCGCTCAGATATGGGATGCATTCAACATGACCGATGCCCGGGTTGCCTGGGTAAATCCCGAGATGAGCGTGTTTGTCATCGACGTTGCTCCAAACGAGCGGCTGTCGTTCTACCGCCGCGGCGCAATGCTGGTGAGCAGCGCCGGGTTGCCAAGCGGCTGCTTCGATTGGACCCGGCGTTGATTTCGTTATTCGCCAGCGGGAGCCTGCTCACCGCTTTTCCATCTGCTCGCATTGCTGGGCAACTTCTAGGCGATGGCATATTTAACGCCAGTGCGCCCTTGGAGCCGCTCCTCGCATCGGACCGCAATTGCAAAGCGCCGCCGCCGTGCTTTATGCGGGTGTTTCCAGCAACGGCGCAGGCGCCGGAGGGCCTGGAAAAGTGGGCCGAACGTGCCGACCTTAAGGACACCTGCCTGACGGCGATGCGCACTCACGGCCTTCAGCGCGAACGCGCACTCGAGGTACGACTGGCGAGACGCCGGTCTTTCCGGGACGCACCTGTTCTGGCCGGCCTCGGAGAGGGGCGAGGAAGAGCCGTCGGATTTTTCTCGCCGTGCACTAGCGGAGCCACGCAAGGCTACAGGGTTCATGCATTGGTAGCCCTGGGTGCTCGCCTCTGGTAGCGAGCAGTCCCAGCCTGCGGGACCACAAAACATTGATCTCATATATCCAATGCGATGGAGCGGTATCTACGGATCTTGGCCGGCAGGATCGTTCCAAGAAATGAGCCGCGCACCGCGCTCATAAGTCAAATACCTCCAGAGCCATTGGATGCTGACGAGCAGGCGCTTTTGGAAGCCGACTAGCAGATAGACGTGCACGATCGCCCAAAGAAGCCACGCCAGCCTGCCTTTCAGCTGCCATTTCCCGAAATCGAAGACGGCTGCGTTCCTGCCCACGATTGCGGTATTCCCGCGATCCTGGAAGCTGAACGGCGGGATGGCCGTCCCGCTTTCGAAGTGGCGGGCAAGCGCGTGACCGAGATGCTCGCCCTGCTGTTTCGCGACCTGTGCGAGGCCTGGCAAGGCTTTGCCTGTTCGCGGATCGACGAGGTGGGCGCTGTCGCCGATGACATACACGCCGTCCCTGCCCTCCACCGACATATCGCCTTTCACTTTGACCCGTCCGATCCGATCGGCCTCAACGCCAAGCCACTGCGCAGCCGGTGAAGCCTTGATCCCAGCTCCCCAGATGACTGTTCCTACCCCTACCTCCTCGCCAGCGATCCTGACCCGGCCTGCGGTAATGTTCTCGACCGCTTTATTGCAGATCACTTCCACGCCAAGGTGCTCCAGGCGATCATGGGCATATCGGCTGAGCTTCTCCGGGAAAGCGCTAAGGATTCGGGGACCCGCCTCGACCAGGATGGTGCGTGCCGCCGCGGGATCAATATGCCGGAAGTCACGCGCCAGGGTGTAGCGCGCCAACTCGGCGATTGCTCCGGCCATTTCCACGCCGGTCGGCCCTCCGCCGACGATGATGCTCGTCATGAGTGCGCGTTGTTCAATAGGGTCTCGCTTGCGTTCCGCCAGCTCGAAGCCGCGAAGCAGCCGGCTGCGCAATTGCCGCGCGTCAGAAATCGATTTCAGCCCCGGAGCGAAGGCCTCCCATTCAGGATGGCCAAAATAGTTGTAACTGCTGCCTGCGGCCAAGATGAGAATATCGTAGGGAAGTGGGGCGCCGCCAGCCACTGTGATCACACGGGATGCCAAGTCGACGCCGTTTACCTCCCCAAGAACCACCTCGATGTTGCGGTGCCGGCGAAGAACCTTGCGGACGGGTTCTGCGATGTCCGCGGGAGATAGTGCTGCCGTTGCGACTTGATAGAGTAGGGGCACAAACAGATGATAGTTGCGGCGGTCAACTATCGTCACATGCGCGGCCGAGGATCCCAGTGCCTTGGCGCATTCCAGACCGGCAAAGCCGGCACCGACGATGACGACCTTCGGCGCCTTTGACTCCGATGCAGTCAGCCGCTCGCGAGCATTCGCCATTTTTCCAGGCTCCTTCGTGTCTTCCAATAGACCGGCGGGGTGTGCGTTCCGTCATGTCACCTTGTTTGGCACCCGCTTCATCATAAGATTGCCCCGTGCTATATTTAGTAATCTGTTGTTTGGACCTCTCGCTCAGAGAGAAAACACTTCGTAAAGTTGCAATCTACCCAATCCGCGCCTTGTCGCCGACGGCCGCGTGGCTTGTTGTGATCGTCGAGGATTCGGCCGGCGACATCCTCAGCAAGAACCTGACGGCTCGATCATTAGCGGGAACAGGCGCCAAAGTGCCTCTCCGGCTATTCGCCTGAGAGGCTGTCCGCCAGCCGACCAGATTGCTCATGCCGTCGGAGTGTTTGCATGAGGAGGCGGATATCGTCGCCCCTGTGCCCTGACCAACGATGCGTCCTCCTCAATGATAATGCGCTAGAAGAAAGGTGGAAAAAAGCTTGGGGCTTTCCGCCGATTTAGAGAGGAATGCTCGACTGCAAGCTGGTCGCATAGCGCTAGATAACTGGTGGGGGATGCGACTTCCTCGATGCGTAAAAGCGTGTTGGACCTTTTGTACGGTCGTTGCCGTTGCTACCATTCGATCAGTTTTGTGCGTCAACGAGGAAGGCGCTCAGTGTCGTCATGGATAACAGTTCCCTGCAACCCTCCACGGCGAATACCTCTCCCCATCGCGACGATTGCCCCAAGTTCCGCCGATCTCGCCCCTTTGGCGCCATTCAGCGGCCCATTTCTCAGTCCTAGGTGCGGTCGGTCCTCTGTGGATGGCTCCCGCGTTGCAAGCATAAAGTGATGATCTGGCGTCTGGTCGGGTGCAGTCGTCTGTCCGGCCTGTTGATGCAGTCGGT
>NZ_JAFCGW010000018.1:0-63824 GCF_018604485.1 Sphingobium sp. BHU LFT2 | reverse complement strand
TTCCTGACCCATCCGCAGGAAGTCGCCGCCAGCCTGACCCGCATGGTCGAAGCCGGCAAGGTGCGCGCGATCGGCGTGTCCAACTATGCGATTCACGAACTCGATGCGCTCCAGAGCTTTCTCGACCTGCCGATCGTCAGCACCCAGCCCGAATTTTCCGCGCTGCGCACGGCGCCGCTCCATGACGGCACGCTCGATCAGGCGATGGCGCGCGACATGGCGGTTCTGGCCTGGTCGCCTTTGGGTGGTGGTCGCCTTGCCAAGGCCCTGCACCCGGCCGCTGTGATGCTCGCAAATCAAGGCGCGCGCTATGGCGTCGATATCACCGCCACCGCCCTGTCCTGGATCATGGCGCATCCCGTGCGCCCGATCCCTATCGTCGGCAGCCAGTCGCCTGATCGTATCGCCCGCAGCATTGATGCGTTCAAAGTCGAATGGACCCGTGCCCAATGGTATGGGGTACTTGAAGCATCGCTGGGAGAAAGGCTGCCATGACCAATCCGTGCGAGATCGCGTGGTTTTCCGCCCTTTGCGATGATGACTATGAGTTTCTCGGCGTGCCCGACCCGCAGTTGAAATCGAGCTGGGAGCATTGCCGTGATATCGTGATGGCCGCCGAGAGCGGCGGCTTCGACAATGTGCTGCTGCCATCGGGCTACGCTCTGGGGATCGACACCACCGCTTTTGCTGCCGCAATCGCGACGCTGACCCGACGTATCAAACTGTTGATGGCTGTACGCGTCGGAGAAAGCTGGCCGCCCCAGCTGGCCCGCCAGATCGCGACCATCAATCAGATAGCGGGCGGCCGGCTGGCGATCAATATCATCTCCAGCGACCTGCCGGGCGAAACGCTGGCCAGCGAGCCGCGTTACGCGCGCACGGTCGAAGCAATGCACATACTGCGCATCCTGCTGAACGGCCAGCCGCTCGACCATCAGGGCGATTTCTGGAAGCTCAAGCTCGATCCGCCGCGTATCGCTCTTGGCGGCCAGGCCCCGGCTCTCTATTTTGGGGGCCTGTCGCAAGCCGCGCGCGAAGCCGCAGCGCAATCAGCTGACGTTTATTTGATGTGGCCCGATACGATTCCGGCGGTGCGCGAGGTGCTCGCAGATATGCGCGCCCGAGCGGCCAGGCATGGCCGCATGTTGCGGTTCGGCTATCGGGTGCATGTGGTGGTGCGTGAAACCGAAGAGGAGGCGCGCGCAGCGGCCGACCGGCTGCTGTCGCGCCTGGACGATCGCGAGGGGGCGGCGATTCGCGCGCGTTCGCTCGACTCGCAATCCGCCGGCGTGCGCCGTCAGGCCGAACTTCGCGAGGCGGCGGGGAATGAAGGCTATGTCGAGGATAATCTATGGACCGGCATCGGCCGCGCTCGGTCGGGCTGCGGCGCGGCAATCGTCGGCGATCCCGATCAGGTCCTGGCCAAGCTCCGAGCCTATCAGGCCGAAGGGGTCGAGGCGTTCATCCTGTCCGGCTACCCCCATGCAGCGGAGGCGGATTTGTTCGCCCGTCATGTGCTGCCGCGTTTGGATCATGCCCCGCTCACGCTCTGATCAATGAGCGACAGAAAAGTCTACTGAAGAGATAGAAATAATATCATTGCCTCCTGTTTCGCTGCGTGCGAGCAAGAGGCCATGATTTTCGACGCCCAATCCAGGTCTTTCCGCGAGCAGGGCTACGCGGTGTTCAAGCGGGCACTCGAAGGACCGTTGCTCGATCTGCTACGCAATCAATGCGCCGCTTTCATCGCCCGGGAAGATGCCCGCATGGATGCGGCCGGTACCGACAATCTGGGCCTTAGCCATCGTGGCACGCGCTACTTCGCCAATGAGTGCCAACGCGAACAGCCCGTCCTGCGAGAGATGCTGTTTTCCCCGTTGATGGCCGACATTTGCCGCGCCACCCTGGGGCCGGACGCTTATTTCTTCATGGATCAGTATGTCGTCAAAGGCCCGGGAAAGGGCACGGCCTTTTCCTGGCATCAGGACAGCGGCTATGTCGCCGGCAACGGCGGCCCGGCCGATCACTTGCCGTATCTCACCTGCTGGTGCACGCTGGACGATGCCACGATTGAAAACGGGACAGTACGGGTCATTCCAGGCAGCCATCATAAAGGCCTGCTCACCCACGAACGGCAAATAGCAACCGCTGATCTCGGTGTCGTGGTAGAGAATGAAGGACTGGCGCTGACGGTCCCCGCTGGCAGCATCGTCGCCTTCTCCAGCCTGTTGCTGCATGCGACTGGCGCCAACCTCACCGCCTATCCGCGTCGCGTTTATCTCGCCCAATATACATCTCGACCACTCCTCAACGCGAATGGTCATCTACGCCGCAATGCCATCGCCTTCCTGCGCGACGGAGAACGGGTCAGTTTCGGATGACCATTAAGGAAAAGATTGCCGTGTCGGCTATTACCGGCCGCACCCGTTGGCTGCTGTTCGGCCTGGTCGTGACTGCGGGTATCCTCAACCTCGTGGATCGCCAGATTATTTCGGTACTCAAGCCAATCATAGCGCAGGATCTGGGCTGGACCGACAATGATTATGGCACGCTGGCCGCATGGTTTCAGGGCGCGGCCGCCTTCGCGTTTCTCTTCACCGGCTGGATTGCGGACCGGATCGGCGTCAAATGGGCCAATCCCCTGGGCGTCGCAGCCTGGAGCATCGCTGCCATCGCTCATGGCTGGGCGCACAGCATCGTCCAGTTCATCCTCTGCCGGGTATCACTGGGTGCGACCGAAGCGATGGGTACGCCCACCGGCATCAAGACGATCGCGACGATCTTTCCGCCCTCGCTGCGATCGGCTGGCTTCGGGCTCGGAAATGCAGCTAACAGCCTTGGCGCCGTCCTTGCGCCGCTGGCAATTCCTGTCCTGGCCATTATCTGGGGCTGGCGCGGCACCTTCATCGCGGCCGGCCTGATCGGCCTTGCCTGGGCGGCACTCTGGCTGCTCGCGACCAGACGGATCAATTTCGGCGCGACTCAAACCGAGATGCCCTCTCAACAAGCCGCAGCACCTGACTATGGCACAATTCTCAAGGATCGGCGAACTTGGGCAATCGCCGTCGCCAAGATATTCTCGGATGCGACCTGGTGGCTGCTTCTGTTCTGGATGCCGGATTTCTTCAACCGACAGTTCGGCCTGTCCGGAGTCGATCTGGGCCCGCCGCTAGCCGTTGCCTATGGGGGTGCGGCGGTCGGATCGCTGGTCGGCGGGCTGGTGCCAGCGCGACTGCTGGCGCGCGGCCATGACCTGAACCGCGTGCGCAAGGGCGTGTTGCTCGTATCGGCCCTCTTGGTCCTGCCGGTGCCTCTTGCGCTACAGATGCAATATTATTGGGGGGCGGTCGCAATCCTGGCCCTGACCCTCGCAGCCCATCAGGGTTTCTCCACCAACCTCTTCGCCCTCATCGCCGATGTGACGCCGCAGGCCAAGGTCGGGCGCGTCACCAGCTTCGGCGCCTTTTGCGGCAATCTGGGCGGCATGGCCATCGCCAAGATCGCGGGCCTGACTCTGGCGACGGGGCTTGGCTATCTGCCGCTCTTCCTGTTCGCATCCATTTCCTATCTCCTCGGCATCGGCTGGATCCAGTTGCTCCTGCCACGCCTGCCCCAATTGCGGAGAGAAATCCCATGAGTGACGAAAAACAGCGCGTCCTACTCGCGGCCCGTGGACAGGGCCAATCCTATGCAGCCTTTTCCTGGCCTGCAGATGGGGAAGCAGCTGAGCCTGCCTTCAACACCCGGACGAAGGATTTGACGCTGCCGAAAAAGGCGGATGGCAAGCCGCGCAACATCATCATCGTCCTGACCGACGATCATCGTTACGATGCGATGGGGTTCCTTAAGCCGCAGGATTTTATCGAAACGCCGGTCACCGACCGGATCGCGCGCGAAGGCGTTCATTTTCGCAACGCCTTTGTCACGACAGCGCTCTGCTCGCCCAGCCGCGCTACCATCTTCACCGGCCTTTACGCCCATCAGCATCGCGTGGTGGACAATAATCATCCGATTGCGCCGGGGCTGGTCTTTTTCCCCGAATATCTCCAGGCAAACGGATATGAGACCGCCTTCATCGGCAAATGGCATATGGGGCTCGAAGGCGATGATCCTCAACCCGGCTTCGATCGCTGGGTAAGCTTCAAGGGGCAGGGCGATTATTGGCCTAATGGCGATGGGCTCAATCTTGATGGCGCCAGGGTCGAGCAAGATGGTTATCTGACCGATCAGCTCAATGACTATGCGCTCGACTGGCTGGAAAGTCGAACTCGTGAAAAGCCTTTCATGCTGTTTCTGGCGCACAAGGCAGTGCACGCCGAATTCTATCCCGCGCCGCGCCATGAGGGCCGCTATAGGGATGCCACCTTCCGCTATCCCGAGACGATGGCGCCAGGCGCGCAAGGTCGGCCAATGTGGGTCGAGAACCAGCGCAATAGCTGGCATGGCGTCGATTTTGCCTATCATGATGATCTCGACATCGGCGACTATTACAAGCGCTATATGGAGACCTATCTATCGGTCGACGAGGGAATGGGCCGGATCATGAACCATCTGGAGCAGCGCGGCGAGCTCGATGATACGCTGATCCTTTACATGAGCGACAATGGCTTCCTGTTCGGTGAGCATGGCCTGATCGACAAGCGCTGCGCCTATGAAGAATCGATGCGCATCCCGATGATTGCCCGTTGTCCAGCGCTGTTTGGCGCCGGCCGGAAAGTGGATGAAGTTGTGGCCAATCTCGACATCGCACCCACCATGTTGGAGGTGGCAGGGCTGGAACCGCCCGCGTGGATGGAAGGGCGCAGCCTGTTGCCGCTGATGAGAGGCGAGCAGGTCGCTTGGCGAGACGCCCTGCTCTACGAATATTATTGGGAACGCAATTTTCCCCAGACGCCGACGGTCCATGCCATCCGCGAGGATCGCTATAAATATGTCCGTTATCATGGAATCTGGGACATAGACGAATTGTACGATCTTCAGGATGATCCGCTCGAAAGCCGCAACCTGATCTTCAGCCCGGGTCATCACGCCATCGCAGAGAGGCTAAACCAGTCTCTGTTTGACCGGCTGGAAGCAACTGGCGGGCTCGACATGCCGCTTCCCCGGGACGCTGGCGAGCGACAGATATTGAGGCGGGACGACAGGGCTTCACTCGCTCCCTTTCCCGAAGAACTGCTGAAATTCCTGGCTCGCTAGGCCATCCTGGAGCCGTTTAGGGACGGCATAGTTTTTCTTTTTTGCACCCCATCCTCAAGCAGCGCTAATTGTCTACTGATAAAGTTGAATATCAGGGAGCTCCCCATGTCTCGTTTCGTCGCCCATCGCCTGTTGCTTCTCTCGGCTGCCGCTTTTCCCGGTATCGCTATGGCACAGGAGCCCGCTGAACAAAGCGACCCGAACGAGATCGTTGTCACCGCGCGCTTCCGGGCTGAATCCATCCAGGACGTACCGATCGCCATCACCGCTTTGAAAGGCGATGCGCTCGCTCAGAAAAATATCAACAATCTGCAGGATATCGCCCAGATCGTCCCGACCGTGGACTTCCGTGCCGGGGCATCAAACAAGGACCGTACCGTCTTCATTCGCGGTGTCGGTACGATCACCACTTCGCCCGGAGTAGAGCCTTCTGTCTCCACTGTGGTCGACGGCGTGGTGCTTACGCGCCCGGGTCAGTCGACGCTTGACCTCGTCGACATAGATCGGATCGAGGTGCTGCGCGGTCCCCAGGGTACATTGTTCGGAAAGAATGCGTCTGCCGGCGTTATCAACATTGTCAGCAAGACGCCCACCAACGACTTCCACCTGTCGGCCCAGGCTTCCTATTTCGAAGGCGATGAATATCGCTTCCGCGCTGGCGTTTCAGGCGCGATCATCCCGGACAAGCTGCTTTTCTCGGTCACCGGCCTCATCGCGGGCTATGATGGCAATGTCAGGAATATTGTCACAGACGATGAGGCCAACGGCTACAAGCGGCGCGGTGGCCGTGCCAAGCTGATCGCCAAGCCGTCCGAGACGGTGACGCTGACCTTCAACGCGGATTATCTGTGGGGTCATGAGGATGTGCCAACGGGGGTCTTTGCGAGCACTGACCGGGTTGCCTATCCAACCGGCAGCGTCACACCCAATCCTTCGCTCGCTGCGATCCTCGCTGCTGAAGGAGTGACCGCGTCGCGCGACAACAGAACCGTCGCGACAAATTTCGACAGCGACGTGCGCGATAAAAATTATGGCGGATCGGTTCAGGCGGACATCGAAATTGGCGACGCGACCCTGACTTCGATCACCGCCTATCGCGAATGGAAAAACAAACAGCATCAGGATTGGGACGGCTTCAGCCTGTTGACCGCGCCTGGCGCCACCACCTCTCTGACACAGGGCGAGGATCATGGCAGCGTTGACAGCAGTCAGATCAGCCAGGAGTTGCGCTACACCTCCGCCAAGGGCGGTCTGATTGATTATGTCGTGGGACTTTATTTCCTCAAGGCCAAGACGGACGAGATCTATCGTCGCGACATCACCCGCCTGATCAACGGGGCCACTGTCGCCAATTATGGCGTCGCCAACTATGGTATCGAGTCCGACAATTTCGCGGCTTATGGCGAGGCGAATATCAACTTCACCCCGTCGTTCCGCGGCATCGTCGGCGGCCGTATCATCCAGGACGAACTGCAATTCTACCACGCGCGCGTGTCCGATGCGCCAGCAGCCGGCGTGCCCGGCATCGCCGCCTCGATCGCGAACAAGGGCAGCACGTCGAAGACCGACTATACCGCCCGCCTTGGTCTCCAATATGACCTTTCGAGCGACGCCCAGGTCTACGCGACCTGGTCGCGCGGTTATAAGGGGCAGGCCTATAATGTCTTCTTCAACATGCCGCAAAATGCGGTCGAGCCGCTCGATCCGGAAACCTCGAACAGCTATGAGATTGGCCTGAAGGGGTCCGCCTTCGATCATCGGCTGCAGGCCAGCATCGCGGCCTATATCACCAAGTTCCACGGTTATCAGACGAACTTCCAGGATAGTTTCCAGGGCGCCCTGGTGACCCGCCTTACCAACGCTGGCGACGTATCTTCGCGGGGCGTGGAAGGCGATTTCTCCTTCCGCCCGATCGATCCGCTCAACATCGGCTTCAACATTGCGTATACGGATGCCAAGATTGACGAGTTCAACTGCCCGGCCGGCGCCACCTGCACCGATTTCAACGGGCAACCGCTCCCCTATGCGCCCAAGTGGAAACTTCACGGGGATATCACCTACACCGCTCCGCTCAGCGATACGCTCGGTCTCGAGCTCAATACTGATTATAGTTACAAGTCCAAGACCCAATATTCGATCACGCAAACGCCCGACACCATTCAGGCGGGCTATGGCATCTGGAACGCTTCAATCGCGCTGGTTGGTGACAAGGATGGACATCGCTGGAGCTTGCGCGGGATCGTCAAGAATATCGCGGACAAACATTATTCGACCTTCCTAGCTTATGGCGCAGTTGCCGGGCTATCCCGATTTGTGCCGCGCGATAATGACCGCTACTTCGGGTTGACCGGCAGCATCGATTTTTGACACCTCCAAACCGATCGCAATCTTGACCGCTGCATCTTGAATGACGTCAACGATACAGCGGTCAAATCGACCTTCGGATGGAACGCGTTCGATTGCGCCGCAGCCCGATTGCACTCCGGCCGCGCAGACATGAATCGAACCCAGTTGGATGACATATTGTGGATCCACATGTCGTTCCCCGAGATGATGTTGGGGATAGCCGGATGGCGCCGCGCTGATCCCTCGCCTTTGACTCAAGCCAGCACGAACGACGACGCCTGCCTTTGCGATAGCTCGACGTGCGAAATCGCGCCGGCTTGTTCGCAGGCTTTCCGTAGCGGAAATATTCTTCCCTATGTCTGATTCATACAATGCGAATCGGTAGCGTGAGGATAGCGAGAGTGCGCGACCCGAAGGCTTCGAGCCTTTTAACTGGCCCGCTCAGCTCAGCCGGGCGGGCCTTTTTGTTTATTCGGCCCCTGCGTTCACGCCAGTCTTCTTGGTCCGCCCCTTGGCGGCATTCGCTTTCGACGCAGCCGCATTGTTTCCTTGGCCCGGCTTGCGTCCCAAGCCGATCTTGACCGCCAATGCCTTGCGCTGTGCAGTATAGTTAGGTGCGGTCATCGGATAATCGGCGGGAAGTCCCCACTTGGCGCGATAATCTTCCGGCGTCATCTGATATTGGCTCATGAGATGGCGCTTTAGCATCTTCAACTTCCTGCCATCTTCAAGACAGACGATGTAATCGGGCTTTACCGAGGATCGGATGGAAACTGCAGGATGCAACGGCTCCGCCGCTGGCTCCGCAGGAACCGCAAGACCGGCGAGTGCGCCGTGAACATTTGCAATCAGAGCAGCCAGATCGCTTACAGCAACTGAATTGTTGCTGACGTGCGCCGCTACAATATCGGCGGTAAGGGTGATCAGATGCTCTTTGGTTTCGTCTTGCTCGGGCATTTCCACGCGTCCCTTTCAGATATATCGGAGCGCGCCTTCTATAGTCCTGCGTTCCCATTGTCATCGCTCTCGAGAGAAACATTTTATATAATATAATCCTCGTGGGCCACGACCTGGAGGCGATCCAAGTGCTACGCGCAACTTGTCTGCCCGTGTGATGCAAGCGTTACCCACAATATGGTTGCAAAAAACACGGGATCGAGTGCTATCAATCTACCTGGCGATGAGGTGGTGCCGCAATACATTAGCATTGTGCTACAAACCTGGGATACGCCGGATTGAGGCGCCGTCATCTTCCTTTAGCTTGCGAAAGCCGAGTGTTGTCGCCAGGCTCAAGATCCCTAGCAATGCTAATGCGATACGCACATCGGTGGCAGCGACCTCATCGCCATGTCGCGCAAGCATGCTGAGTTGAATGAGGAAGGCCGCCAGACTCACACCCAGACTTTGCGCGAGTTCCTGCGACATGCTCGCGAAGGCGCTGCCTCGTCCCATGCTTGCGTCGGGAAGATCAGCAAATGCCAGCGCCCCGAGACCAGTATATTGAAGAGAGCGCGATACGCCGCCCAGAAATAGAACCGGCACCAGTAACCACAAAGGGGATGTCCCATCGAACAGAGCATAGCTGCAGCCGAAAATGCCAGCGATCAGCGCATTTCCAATCATCACTCGACGAAAGCCAAAACGATGCAATATGGTGCCCGCGACCACTTTCATCATCAGAGCGCCCACACCGCTTGCAAACAGAATGAGCCCGCTGGCGAGCGGGCCAAGACCAAAACCGACCTGAAGCAGCAAGGCAAGCAGCACGGGAAGTCCGGCAACCGTGATCCGCCACAATGTGCCACTTTGCATGACAACGCGAAAACTCCGCACTTTGAGCAGACTGAGGTCAATCAGCGGGTGCTTCGCACGCCGTGCATGATGGATGGCCAGAGCCAGGGTGAGGAGGCTGGTGATTGCGAACATTGCGACCACCAGCCGATCCATCGCGCCTGGAATGCCTGCCAATGCTAGCGTTCCGCATGATGCACCGGCCCCAAGGAGCAAAAAGCCGGGCAGATCAAAAGGCCCTGGATGGGGACTGCGCAAATCCGGCACGTAATGCAGGGTGGCCGCGATGCCGATCACGCCCAAGGGGATGTTGATGAAGAAAATCCAGTGCCAGGACGATAGCTCCACGATCAGCCCACCCAGCGGCGCGCCCAACACCGGCCCCAACAGCGCTGGCGCCGTGTAGAGAGAGATTGCCCGAACATAATCGCGCCGCGGCACGGCGCGCAGCATCATCAATCGCCCGACCGGTGCCATCATTGCCCCACCCACGCCCTGGGCGACGCGCGCAACGATAAATTGCGACAAGTTTGTGGCAAGACCACAAAAGAGTGAGGCCAGGACGAACAGGGCGATGGCCCAACAGAAGCTGGTACGGGCTCCGAACCGATCCCCGATCCATCCACTGGCCGGGATGAAGACTGCTATACTAAGGAGATAGGCGCTTACCCCCAGATTCATCTGTAGAAGGCTTGTTCCCAGTGCATCAGCCATAGCCGGCAGCGCAACAGTGATGGCGGTACCATCTATCCCTTGCATCAGCAGGGCAGATCCCACGATCAATGGTGCCATCGGATGCAGAGATGGCAACGGGACAAGGTGAGCGTCGGCCTGTTTTGCAGCCGTGCCGGTCATCATCTCCATTCGCCACCCCTTTATAGGAAGGCCGCCTTTCGCGTCTGTAGGCCTCCCCTTGCAAGCAGCGCCTTATTGTAATTTCTCGATGTTCACTGGGAGGCGTAAATAGAAGAGGCCGACAGTGTCGTCGAACGGAACGTTTACCTCTTAGCGCTTGGAGCCGCTGCCGACGAATTGCGCCGCGTGCGAACGAAGCCAGCGCTGAACCATCGCTCAATAATGGATGGTACGGGGGCTGCCTCCGCCAGCCGCTATGGCGTCGCCATTGATGGCGACGCTCAGCGGGGATGCGAGAAAAGTGACGACCGCTGCCACTTCCTCCGCTTCGACGATGCGGCCGATGAGAGATTGACCAAACAGAATCTTCTCGGCGGCATCCTGGCTGATGCCGTCCGCCGCCGCCTTATGCGCAATGGCATCTGCGGTTCTTTCGGTCCTGGTAGCGCCCGGGTGGACGACGGTGACATTGACACCTTTAGGCCCCAGCTCGTCGGCGAGGCCCTTGGTCAGCGCTGCAATCGCCACATTGCGCGTCGATCCGGGAATAGTGCCCGTCTGGCGCGCTGCAAGACCGCTGATGTTGATGATCCGTCCCCAGCCATTAGCCACAAGATGGGGTGCGGCCGCCCGCGCGACGCGCAGATAGCCAACCAGTTTGGTATTGAGTTCGTCCAGCAGATAGTCGGATGCAACACCTGCGACGCCGGGCACCTGCGGTTGCGCACCGGGGCGGGCTGCATTGTTCACCACGACGTCGAGGCCGCCCAATTGTTCCACTGCGTGGGCGACCAGAGCATCGACCTGTGCATCATCGCGCGTGTCAGCGACGAATGTATGTACCTCACTACCGGTATCGCGCGCTAGTTCCTCTGCCGCAGCAGTGGCGGCTGAACCATCCCGCGAGGACAGGAGGACGCGCACGCCCTCCTGCGCGAGCGCACGTGCGATCGCCTTCCCGATCCCCCGGCTGCCGCCGGTCACGAGTGCACGCTTGCCCTTGAGTTTCAGGTCCATGATCCGTCCTTTCGCTCGCTTGTCGCCTATTTGGGAAGCCAGACATTGTCCGCCTGCGGCCGTAGTTGCGCGGCGAGCAGGCAGTGATGGAGAATCTGATAGTAGCGGCCCACAAATCGCGAGCCCTTGAGGAACGGGTTCGGCTCGTCCGGCGTGGCAGAGAGCGCTTCGATTCTCCCACGCGTGCCGTCGGCGAAGACATGGGTATTGAGTATCCCCTGTGCTGATGCTGCGCGGCTGATCTTCGCGAAGCGTAGGACCGAAGCGTCATAGGCTTTCAATCCGCCCACTTTTTCCGTCGGCTCGATCGATGCGGGGAAAGCGGTGCTTCCCAGCAACGACAGATTATACCGCTTGCCTTGAGCGAGCACGGGCACAATCGCCGACACGACGCCTGGCGTGTGACCAGGCGTCACGTACAGGGCAATTTTGGTATCACCGAGTATAAGCTGCTGGCCATCGGTGATGACGATGTCGCGCCGGGGCAATTCGGTCCCGCTCCGCTCGATCGCGTCGGCTGGCGTCTTTTCAAGCAACTGCCAGTCTGCTGCACTGAGTGCGATCCGCGCGCCATAGGTCTTCTGCAACCAGGCGGCGCCTCCAAAATGGTCATAATGGCCATGGGTGACGATGACATAGCGGATGGTGGCTGGATCAAGCCCCAGCTTTTGCAGGCCGGGCACGATGTGATCACGCGCCTCCGCCTCGCTTTGCGATGCGTCGAACAGGACCAACCCCTCGCTCGTCTTGAGGACAAAGACGCCCACGAAGCCATTGCCGACATAATAGAGATTGTCGAACAGCCTGGCGGGCTCAAGCCATTGCTTGCTGCCCATTTCCAGCGCTTGTCGCACGACCCCGCCACCATGAGGCTCGCACAGGAAGAGCGGGTCCTTCAGGTCGTCGCCAGCGACGGCGCGCGCCTTGGCGGCCTCGGCCAGAGCGGCAGGGGTGTCGTGCGCCGGCTGCGCGCCAGCAGCGGCCGCCAGCAACGACAGACCGATCGGGATGATGGAACGATACATGCCCTGCCCCTTCTCAGAATGTCTTGTTGATGAAGATGTTGACCGTGCGCGGTTCGTTGTAGGCGCGATAATAATTGACCTGCGACCCAGCATTGTTGGGCGAGTATCCGCCTGCCTGTCCCCGGCGAAGGTCGAATATGTTCTTGACGTTGACGCCTGCGTTCCAGCTCCCGTCCTCGCCGGCATAGTTGATGGTGCCATTTACGAATGTCTGGGCGCGAACCTTGGTCTGCTCGGTATTGTAGATGTCGATAAAGCGGCGTGATTCATATTGGGCGTCCGCGCCGATCCGCCATTTGCCAGGTGTATCGATCGGCAGCGTATAGTTGACCGCGACAGACGACTGCCATTTGGGCGCCAACGGAAATTCGAGGCCAAGCAGCGTGGTCCGCCCCGCGACATTGGCGGGAAGGGAAGCGGTGAAGCTCTTGTAACGGGTCTTGGTATAGGAGCCGCTGGTGTCGATACGCAGCCCGTCGATCGGGGCGATCGACAGTTCCAACTCTACCCCCTTCGACACGCCATCGCCGGCGTTGAGCACGCCGTTGAAGGCGGGCAGGGTCGGCGTGGCGGGAGACGTAGCTCGGACCTGGAAATCGCTGATGTCGTTATAATAGACTGCCACATTGGCAACGACCCGATCGCTTAGGAAGCGAGTCTTGAGGCCCGTCTCATAAGTGGTGATGACCTGCGGTTCGAACGGGACGGTCGATCCCAGCAGGCTCGCGCTGCGCAGGTCGAAACTGCCGCTCTTGAAGCCTTTGGAATAGGAGGCATATTGGAAGATATCGGGTGTCCACTGATATTGCAGACCCAGCTTCGGCGTGAAGTTCGAGAAATTCTTCGGGTCCGGTCGCGCCGTGAAGGTCGACTGATATGGCCCATATTGCGCTTCATAGACGTCGGGATCGAAATTCCACTCGACCGGATTATGCAGCTGCACGCCCACACTGTTTCCAACGAAGGAGACATATTTGCGCCGGTCGACCGTGTAGCGCGCGCCCACTGTCGCAGTCAGGCCATCCGTCACCTTATAGTTGAGCTGCCCGAAAGCGGCGTAGCTCCAGGTCCGCAGCGTGTTGCGGATACGGGAAACAGAGCCGATATCATCGGTGGTTGATGCGGTTGCCTGATTGAGGCGGTTATTGAAGAATTTCTCGTAGAAGAAATAGAGGCCGGCGACGAAATTGAGACGATCATATTCGCCGTTCAGATTGAATTCCTGCGTTACCTGTCGCTGGCTAAAGCCTGCATAGCTGTCGCCTTTGATCGCGATGACGCCGTCATTGTCATAATAGATCGGCCCCTCGAGCCCACGCCAGGCAGTCACGGATTTGAGCGTCAGATGATTGTCGAGCTCATAGGCCGCCGTCAGCGATGCGCCGAAAGCTTCGGTCGAGTTGTAAGGGGGCGTGTCAGCCCAGGTCAGGTCGGGATCGGTTTTCTTGCCCGAAGGTACGCCATTGGGCTGGTTGACCGGGGTGTAATAGCTTTGCGTCGAGCGATCGAACATGCCGTCGGCCGACAAGGTCAATGTGAGGCGGTCGGTCAGCTCCGACTTCAGCTTGCCGCGCAGGACCAGCAGGTCGATGTCGTTCACATGCTTGTTGAGCGGCACGCTATATTGCCAGCCGTCGCGCTTGCGCCGGATGATCGAGAAGGCACCATTCAGTTTGTTGTCTGGCAGGATGGCGCCATTGACGCGCAGACGCAGATCCAGATTGTCGAAGCTGCCATAGGTAGCGCCAACGAAAATTTCCCTGTCGGCAGTCGGATCCTTCGTGATGAAACGGATCGCGCCGGCACTTGAGTTGCGGCCATAGAGCGTGCCTTGCGGTCCGCGTAGAACTTCCACCCGCTCCAGGTCCGGCGTGTCGTAAAGCGACCCCACCGTACGGGCGAGATAGACGTCGTCCACATAGACGGCGACGGTCGGCTCGGGGTAGGTGTCGATCTCGCCGATGCCGCGGATCGAATAGGTTTGGGTGGTGTAGGCGGTGGAGCGCCGCGGCGCGAGAAGGCTGGGCACGCGCCCGGCCAGATCGCGAAAGTCAGAAATCTTGAGCTGGTTGATCCCGTCCGCACCTACGGCGGTGACCGCGATCGGGGTCTTCTGGATATTTTCCGAGCGCTTGGAAGCTGTGACGACGATCTGGCCTAAGCCCTGGTCGAGAGCTTCCTCGTCTGCTGCTTGCGGACTGGAAGGCTGAGCATGGGCAGTGCCAGCGAATAGGCAGGCTATGGCCAGCGCCTTGGCCGAAGCTGTCATCAATCCTGAATAGCGCGCAGTGCGACGTCCGGTGACATTATCCGGTAGCATCGTCAGTCCCCCGATATGTTTTTGCGAGGAGGACGGGCTAAGGTTCGACCATGTCGATCGACAACAAATTTTAAGTGATATGAACCAAACTAATTTTACTTATTGATACTTCGAATACAGGAAAATATCTGTTTATATATTCCGATATTTTATCGAAATTTGTGGCAAGATTATGGATTGATTTTTTGACGATATCTATAAGAAAAATGAATGACTGTACCGTGATATTGACCGCTACGCCGTGAATCTCTTCACAACATCTGGCGCGCAGCATGACCGACAAGTCCGAATATGACGACATAGCCGAACCGGAGCCTAGCTCCCGATCCGCCCCGATAAGTCGACGCAACCTTCTCATCGGTGGAGCGGCGGCTGCGGGGGTTGCTGGAGCAGCAGGATATGCGGCGCTTGGGCCAAAGGAATTGCCGCACAATGCAAAGGGCCAGCGCAAATTGACGCTCGCCTGGAATGCTAATGCGATCTGCCTCGCCCCAGCGCTGCTTGCCAAGGAATATGGCATTTATGACCAGTTCGGCCTGGACGTCGACCTGCTGAATTTCTCCGGCTCGACCGACCAGCTGCTGGAAGCGATCTCCACCGGCAAGGCGGATGCCGGAGTCGGTATGATCCTTCGCTGGATAAAGCCTCTGGAACAGGGCTTCGACGTCAAGCTGATCGCAGGCACGCATGGCGGCTGCATACGTGTGCTGGGATCGCGCCGACAGGGCGTGACCGATGACATTGCAAGCCTGAAGGGCAAGGCAATCGGCCTGTCGGACATCTCCGGCGCAGGCCGCAATGCTTTGGCCGTGCTGCTGAAGCATAATGGCCTCGATCCCAATCGCGATGTGGAATGGAAGGCCTTCCCAGCCCCGCTCTTGTCGCAGGCTGCCACCAAGGGCGAAATCCACGCTTTCGTCGATTCCGATCCCATTGCCTACGTCCTCCAGAAGGAGTCGGGCGGGGATTTGGTGGAGGTCCTCTCGAACCTGTCCAAGCCTTGGGACAACCGCGTATGCTGTGTGTTGGGAGCCAGTGGCTCGCTGATCCGGGACGACCGTAAGTCCGCTGTTGCCCTGTCCAAATCGCTGGTGGCAGCGGCATCGCTGTGCTCGGTCCGGCCGGAGGCAGTTGCGAAGGTCTTTGCACCCTATGCCAAGGCCAGCGTCGAGGATCTGGTCGCGGTGTTGCACACCCAGACCCATAATCATCATCCCGTCGGCCGCGACCTGCACCGCGAGGTCGCACTTTATGCAGGTGAACTGCGCGATGTCGGCGTGATGAAACCCAATATCGTGCCTGACGTCTTCGCGTCGCAGGTCGTCGATACGCTGGATGCCTGAGGAGGCAATATGAACAGCATAGCGCAAACAGATCGCTTCGCTTCGCTTGGTGGCATCAGGGGCAACGGGCCGGCATTCGCACTGGCGGCCCCATGGAAAGGTGGGTTGGCGGCCGCGGGAGCATGGGCACTGACTGCGGTGCTCACCTGGGCGTGGCCGGACCTGACACCTTGGCCACGTACGGAATTGCTAGCTTTGCTGGAGACTGGCGTTGCCTTGCTATTGGCGGGCGTAGCGCTGCTGGGCGGCCCCCGGCTTTCGGCGATCTACCCTTATGACCGCTGGTTCGGCGCGCTCGCCGCGATCCTGGCGCTATGGCAGGTGCTCACGGCTAAGATCGGCCTGCTGCCGCTTCCCTTCTTCCCGCCTCCGCAATCGATACTCGAGGTATACACCGATGATGCGGCAAGGTTGTTTGAAAGCGTCTGGCGATCGCTGGCGCTTTTGATCCCCGGTTATGTGATTGGCGGTGCACTTGGCTTTGTAACGGGCGCTTCAATCGGCTGGTCAAAGGCGGCCAACTATTGGGGGCATCCAATCCTGCGCTTCGTCGGGCCCTTGCCTGCCACGGCGTGGCTTCCCATCGCCTTCTTTTTCTTTCCCGGCTCGCACAGTGCAAGCACCTTCCTAGTCGGCCTTGCGACCTTCTTTCCCGTAGCGGTGCTGACGGCGTCGGGAGTGAAGGGCGTCAATTCAGCATATTATGATATCGCACGCACATTGGGTGGATCGGAACGCTTCCTGATTCTCAAAGTCGCCGTGCCCGCTGCCTTGCCCAACGTATTCGTCGGCTTGTTCATGGGCTTGGGCTCGTCATTCGCCGTCTTGATCATAGCCGAAATGATGGGGGTGAAGGCGGGCCTGGGCTGGTATCTCCAATGGGCGCAAGGGTGGGCGGCCTATGCCAATCTCTATGGCGCGCTGATCGTAATGGCGCTGCTCTTTTCGGGACTAATCAGCCTGCTCTTCCATGTGCGTGACCGGGTGCTCGCCTGGCAGAAAGGCATTGTGCGATGGTAACGACATTGGACGCCGCCTTTGACTTGGGCCTGTCGATCCAGACCCGTAGCGTGGGGCACTGGTTCGACACCAAGGATGGTCGGCTCGATGTCCTGGAGGATGTAACGCTCGACGTCGCACCCGGCGAATTCGTTGCCTTGCTTGGGCCCAGCGGTTGCGGCAAGTCCACCTTGTTACGACTGATCGCCGGCCTCGATGCACCGCGTGCTGGAAAGGTCGGAGCGGACAAGGTGCGGATCGTTGGTCCCGCCCCGTCACGACTTCTCGTCTTTCAGGATCCCACTTTATATCCGTGGCGTACCGTGCGGCAGAATGTAGCGCTAGGGTTGGAAGCGACTGGACAGGTAAAAGGTTCGCAGGAGAGGATCGACCAGGCGCTCGATCTGGTCGGCCTGCGCGACTTCGCAACCGCTCTTCCGAACGAATTGTCAGGCGGCATGGCGCAGCGTGCCGCGCTAGCGAGGGTACTCGTCAACAATCCTCGCCTGCTGCTACTCGACGAGCCGCTGGGCAAGCTCGATTCATTGACCAGAATGACGTTGCAGGCAGAACTGGTGAGGCTGTGGCAGGACGCCCGATTTACAACTTTGCTCGTGACCCATGATGTGGAGGAAGCGCTTCTGCTAGCCGAGCGCATCATCATTTTCAGTCCGCGCCCTGCGCGCATCGTTCGCGAAATTCGCGTCAATGCCTCCTATCCGCGACATCGCGATGCGCCGGCGTTGCAAGCGCTACGCCGGGAAATTCTTGTATCCCTCGGTCACGACCATGAGCTTTGAAGGAAAATTTGGTAGGCGATAGGCTCTCCCTTTCGGCTCCCGCGTGCAAGAGCGGCGCGCTGATCAGCAGAAGCGGGTCGCTGCGCGTCATTTCTGTAACAGCTGCTGCAGATCGCCGCCACCGGCAGGGCGCGGCCCGCAGGCAAAATTCCTGTCCCTACATGCCAATGCTACTCATCGCATGCTGGATAGGCCTGATGGCCTCGATCCAATTTACTGCCACGCTTTGAGCGCCTGTCCGAATGCCCTCGACAACAACATTACTTTGCAGCAGATGCCCGACATCCTTGAGCTTTCCGATCTCCCAGAAAGCGCCATCGCGAGCCTGGACGTACAGGCTTGTCGCGCCCGCAACAAGCATACCTTCAAGGCGGAAGTATGAACCGATATTCATGTGCCTGATGTATGCGGGGCGATATCGGTTTCCATAATTCGTGCCATATGCCGTGCGATTTCTCCGGCGATCCGAAACGTGTTTGACCATTCTGCAGGGACGAACCCGCTGATCTTGTGCCATCGCCCTGCTTCTCGCCTGCCAAAGCATAAGGTTATGTTGGACAGCCGATCTTTATCGATGTCCGCATGGCTCATAAAAGGCCAATGCGCATTGAAGATTGCCCGCCAAGGGCCTTGTGCAACTCTATCAGCGCCGCGTATTGTCACGATATGTTCCAGCCCCTTCGCGCAAACCACTCTGCCAACGCCGCGGCAAATGCACGAAGTGGCGATACCGAAGAACCAGAGTTCGTAGTCCTCGATGTTGAGACGGCATGTTCGCGTGTCAGCAGCATCTGCCAGATCGGAATTGTTGGCTTTCGCAATGGCGCTGTCACGTTTGAGTATGAGACCCTTGTTGATCCGCAGGACCATTTCAGCAGCTTCAACACGCGGATTCACGGGATTGCTGCCAGCCACGTGCTGGGCCAACCCTGTTTCACTGACATTTACGACATCCTTCAAGCCCATCTGAATGGCCGCACGACCGTGGCCCATTCCTATTTTGACAAGGGCGCCCTCGCAGCAGCCTGCCGCATCCATGATCGCGCAATGCTCCAGACAACCTGGCTTGATAGCGTCCGAGTTGCCAAGCGCGCCTGGCCCGAGCTCCCCAGCCATCGGCTCAATGTCGTTGCGAAACACCTGGGTATCCCGCTCAAGCATCATGATGCGCTCAGCGACGCGCGCGCGGCAGGCATGATCGTCGTGAAAGCGATTGACCATACCGGTTTGCAGTTATCAGACTGGCTGGCGCCTCAGCCGAGAAAACGCGCATCGGCACCGCCCCCACCCGCCGCCGACGGCACACTGAAAGGTCAGCGCATTGCTATTCTGGGAGAAACCCTCAACGGGAGCCTGGCGCAACTGATCGCCGCCAATGGTGGCCGGATCATGGCATCAGTCGGCGCAACGACGACTATGTTGGTTGTCGCAGCCGACGAGCCATTTGGCTATGTGCGTTATGACGCCGCCTTCAAGAAGGCCGAAGCTCGTCGCCTATCGGGCGCTGATATCCAGATCGTCTCCGCGACCGCACTGCTCAAGACATTATCGGATCGGCGCGACGTTTAATCGCAAGTCGCCGCTTAATTGGCGCGTGTCACTTGCGTGTGGACATCTATCCATACGACCATTCCATAATGTGGCGGGCACATCGGAGGGGGCAGACAGGCCCTTCATTCATGAAAGGACTGAGCGTCCGCCTTTTTTCAGCGAGCGACGACTGAGCGGTGCGGAGCTTCCAGGTAAGAATAGGAAAATCGATATCGACAGGTGAAGGCATCCGTCGAAGTCATTTCGGCTCCCGTTGGCTTAGCGGGCGGATCTCCGTCCGCAGCAAGTGGGCCGTTGCAACCTGAGACTTTGCTGAAGCGGCAGCCAACCAATGCGGCTATTTAGTCGGCCCAGACTTGCACCCAGTTTGCAAGCGCCGACCTCTTAACCATCATCTTTCCAAAGCTTTGGACGGGGCACCTCAGCCTGCCCAAACTATCTGGTTTCGAGAGACAGCAAGTATTTGAGCCGGTCTGCAAACACAGTCAACCGTCGCGATAGATGCTCGCTATAGGGATAAATCAATGTGATCGCCATGAGCTTAACGGCCGCCAACCGATATGCTCCGTGCCAAAAGGCTTTGCCAATCCTAAACGACGAGCGGCTGGTTTCGGGTCGGAGCCACATGTGTCATGCATATCTGCAAATTTTCACTTCGCTTTGAAGTGAATTTGACAGTAAGTCGTTTACAAGGGACGCGAAGTTCCTCAATTGGGCTTGTCACACTACGAAAACGGGCTTGCGCATATGACTGACGATAATCAGACGGATATCACTTCGCTTACGGTGCAATTGCTGAGCGCATTCGTTTCCAATAACAATGTAGCTAGCGAAAATCTTCCCGAGCTCATCAGGGCAACGCGGGCAGCACTGTTCGACGACCTGAAAACCAAACCCGACACGCCTGACGCTCCCTCCCATGTGGGCGCAGTGTCTGCACGCAAAAGCCTCGCCTCTCCTGAGCATATTCTCAGCATGATCGATGGCAAGCCTTACAAGACATTGACTCGCCACCTTAGCGCTAATGGCCTGACCCCGGCCGAATATCGGGAACGCTATAAATTGCCGGCCAACTATCCCATGGTTGCTCCGGCCTATTCAGCTCAGCGACGCGCGGTAGCTGCTCGACTGGGCCTTGGTCGACGAGTACAGGGTGCAAGCGAAGCCGATGCGGGACCAGCAACACCCGTCGCCGAGCTGGAAGCTCAATCAGCAGATGCCGTTGCAACCACAGTTACAAAAGCCCCCGCAAAATCCGGCGCCAAGAAAAATGCCCCGGCAATTAGCCGCAAATCTGCGAAAAAGGCAACCGTCCAGCAGGCAGACAGTTCTGCTGTGAAGGCAAAGCAGCCCAAAAAGGGGAAAGCAACAATGGTCGAGGCCATAGAGTCACCACTTCCAGCCGCAAGCGCGGCCGTGCCGCCGGCCAAGCCCCGCAAACGCCTCTCGATCGCTGTGAGCGGCGACGCCGGTAAATCTTCCGCCGAAGATATGGCAATGCCGGCCAAGGTCGTGCCCCCGGTGGATGCAGAACCCCAGCCGCAGCTCCCTGCCGCCGAAGAAGCGAAGCCAGCCAAGGCAGCCCGACGTTCAACCAGTCCGAAACATACCGACAAGGTCGAACCGTCCAGCGCCAAAACTGTTCGCACTCGCCAGGGACGGCGAGCAAGTACTGCGGCTGCAAGCAAGGCCGCACAATCCGCCGAGCCGACGGGATAAATTGTTCAATTGGCGGCGGCTTGAGGCCGCCGCCAGTTATCTCTCCTCTCGTTCTCACCCACAGCGCATTGGGCGCTATGTCTCGACAAGGTGAAGCCGCGTTCACGCCGATGTCCCTTAACGATCACAGCGTTGCCGAATGCCTCGACGATCAGTTTGAGCAATCCAGATTCATCCGGCCGAAGCGATCGGGCGCCCGCTCTTCGACAAATTGTCCAGTTGTTCCCGCGCCGCGCATCGTTGCTGCTTGTGCTGTCGCACACGTGCCTGGGGAAATTCACGGCGTATCTCCGGAGCTTGGTTCGAGGATCACTCCGCAGGTCAGCGGGCCTCGCATAAAGCACGGGGCGAGCATCTGAAACGACGCGCGCTTCGCCGCGAGAAGCTTGGCCGTGATCAGTTGTTCCCATTTGTGGGCCAACAGTCGCGCTATATTCTGACGAGGAAAGCTTGTGCCAGCGCCCATTGCCGGGCGCGCGATATAGGAGCTTGAGCATGAGGGCACCAAATATGTCGATCCGTAAGACATGTTTATCGAGTTGCCCGACGATCGGTCGGGTGACCTCGGCGATGCGAAGCATTTAGGCGGTCTGTGATGCGTATTATGACGTTGCTACCGCGAGCCTTCTTGAAAGCTGAATCGACAAGAGCGAACGGAGGGCGGGGTTCCTTGCATCAGCCATTTCATCGCGGTGGTCACTGACGCGCAGCGAAAGCTCGACCAGCGGGACAAACTCAACCTGGGGAGCCCGGCACAAGCGTGAGAGCAACCCTGACCTTGATCGAGCACTACTGCTTGGTTCACGGCCACGACATCCCGAATCTCGCCGTCACGAATTTGACGGAAACTTGGCATTTAGCGGGATTGCCCACGAGGGATGCCACCTCTCCATTTCGCTAAATTAATTCCTGCTCGAGGGCGGCTGTAGCATGCCTCGAATAGGGCAAGCGACCAGCCCTTCCCAACGTTTATTACCCGGTCTGCATTGACAGTGAGCAACCTTTTCAGCGCTGCCAAGCCGGTCGCGCCACGTCTGGGCGACTATTAGATTGATGGCTTGGGCCCGGTACTATCCCGCCGAATTAGATCGTGCGGCAGCATCAGATGCGCGCCTTCGCCAGGCACCTGATTGCGAAAGCGGGGATCGACCAGGATATCTACCGCCGCCGCCGCCATTTCCGCCTTGGGCTGGCGTATGGTGCTGATCTGCGGCCAAGCGGCGCGCGACGATGGTGCATCGTCGAAGCCACAGATGGACAGCGCTTGGGGCACCGCAATGCCGCGCTTCATCGCGGTGATGAGCAGGCCAAGTGCCATATCGTCATTGGAGGCGAAGATGGCGGTAGGCGGCTGAGGCAGGGCCAGCAACTGCTCGCCCAGTTCAAGGCCGGTGCGCGAGGTAAAATCGCCCCGCACCACATAGGCCTCCTCCACCGGAACGCCGGCCGCCGCCATTGCCGCGCGAAAGCCTTCCTCTCGCCATGCCGAGGCGCTGTGGCTGACCGGCCCCTGGATGAACCCGATCTGGCGATGGCCCAGGTCTAGGAGATACTGCGTCATTTCCTGTGCGGCGCGCCGATCGTCCATGCGCACCGTGCCCGAGGCTGGCGGCGCGCTGCTGGGCGCGACCAAAACGGTCGGCAACCCCACCTCGGCAAGGACCGCCATTAGTGCGGCATCATCGCAGATCGGCGGGGCGATGATCGCACCATCCAGCCGCAGCGAGCGGATGCTGTCACGCACCTGATCGGCCCAGTCCGGCGCGCCAAGGTCGACGGGTTCCACCACCAAATGATAGCTGCGATCGCGACAGCGCATCAGCGCGCCATGCTGAATGTCGGCGGCATAGCCCGACACCGGATCGTCGATGAACAGGCCCAGCAGATAGGAGCGCGAACCGGACAGGCTGCGCGCGAAGGCATTGGGACGATAGTCAAGTTCGGCCACCACCTTCTGTACCTGTTCGCGCACCTCGGGGCGCACATGCGCTTCGCCATTGATGACGCGCGACACCGTCTTGGGCGACACGCCGGCGCGGGCCGCGACATCCTTGATCGTAACGATGCTCATGCGTCCTTCTCCCGCGACCATCCACAGGCGATCGCGAAACCCCCGATCCCGACATAGCAGATTGCGGGTAAAAGCAAGGCCGCGAGTAGACCGACCCGGTCGGCGACCACGCCGGTCAGCATCGGCACGACCGCGCCGCCCACCACCGCCATGCACAGCCACATCGATGCCAGCGGCGCCAGTTGCCGATCTCGCGGCAAGGCCAGCGCATAGATTGTCGGATACATGATCGCGTTGCACAGGCCGACCGCGATCAGCGCCGCCGCCCCCAGTGCCCCCGGCAGCAGGGCCGCACCCATCGTCAGTGCCACGGCCATTGCCGCCGCACAGGCGAGCAGCCCTGCTTGGCTGATCCAGGTCATCAGCCAGGCACCAACGAAGCGGCCGACCATCGCCCCGGCCCAATAGAGGCTGACCAGCCGCCCGGCACTGACCGGATCGAGGCCCAGCCGTTCGGGCAGCATCAGCATGTTGGTCATCAGCGTGCCGATCGTAACTTCCGCTCCGACATAGACGAAGATCGCGACGCTACCCCAGCGCAGCCGCC
The DNA here is from genome assembly GCF_018604485.1 of Sphingobium sp. BHU LFT2. Taxonomy (NCBI): domain Bacteria; kingdom Pseudomonadati; phylum Pseudomonadota; class Alphaproteobacteria; order Sphingomonadales; family Sphingobiaceae; genus Sphingobium; species Sphingobium sp. BHU LFT2. The sequence goes on along the minus strand of NZ_JAFCGW010000018.1, from coordinate 40,244 downwards.
GCTTGCGCAACACGCCCAAGAACAGCTGCGGCCAGTCGCGCGGCAGATAGTCGCGCGCGCCGACGGCACTGCCCACCAGCAGGCTCCGATGCCCGACATAGAGCAGCGCCAGGATCGTCAGGATGAAGCCGGCAGCAGCAAAGGGCAGCGATGGGGTGATATCCCGATGCGCGCCGGGCATGACGCGCGACAACAGAAAGGGCGCGCTGAGCAATGGGCCCATCACCGTGCCGAGCGAATTATATCCCTGCAGCAAGGTCAGGCGGAAGGCCGCGCCACGGGCCGGGCCGATTACCGTCACCACTGTGTTGGAGGCGATCTGAAGCACCGTCTGTCCGGCCGACAGCAGCAACAATGCGCCAAGCAGCAGGACAAAGACGCGCAGCCCCTGCGCAGTCGCCAGCCCGAGGCACCCCGCCGCCATCACGGCCAGCCCTATGGCGATAGCTCGCATGTAACCGACTCGAACGACGGCAAGCGCAGCCGGCAGCGCGAACAGCAGATAGCTGAAGTGAAAGGCCAACTGGATCAGGAGCGCGCCCTTGTAATCCAGCCCCAGTATCGCCTTGAGCTGAGGCACCAGCAGACTGACAGAAGCACTGAGGAAGCCGCCGATGAAGAACACGCCGATCGACAGCCAGAACAAGGTTCTGGCCATGCTTTCAGCCGATTTTCCGGCTGGATCGGACGATGCTGCGATGGTCATGACGGGCATCTAGGGCACCCTCGAAGCAAAGGCAAAAGCGCTGTGACGCAGAAGACACACGGCTGACATCGATGTCAAATCCGACCTTGACAACGATGTCAGATTTCGGTCATCCAGCCGGCACAAGCAACAAATATCCGGGAGGATGACATGACGAGGCATGCACTCGTCGCGAGCACGGCGCTCGCGGCCTGCCTATTTTCCGTTTCCGCTGCCCATGCGCAGGACACGGCCGCCCCCCAGTCGGCGACCGTCGGCAATGATAGCGGCGACATCATCGTGACCGCCACGCGCCGCGAAACTACGCTGCAATCGACACCGATCGCGATTTCCGCCTTCAGCCAGGATACGCTGACCAAGAATGGCGTGAAGGATGTCACCGACCTCGCCCGCTTCGTGCCCTCACTGCAGTTCAACCAGCAGGGCGACCAGTCGGCCGTGCTGCTGACGCTGCGCGGCATCGGCAATGACAGCGCCTATACCGAGGTCGCCGACCCCGAAGTCGCCATCTATGTCGATGGCATCTACTCGCCGCGCTCGCAGGGCGCGTCGGTGCTGATGTATGACATGGAGCGCGTCGAAGTGCTGCGCGGGCCGCAGGGCACATTGTTCGGCCGCAACGCGACCGTCGGCGCGCTCAGCCTGATCTCGGCCAAGCCCAAGCTGGGCGAGTTCGAAGGCAATGTTGAAGTGACTGCGGGCAATTACGACCGTTTAGGCGTGCGCGGCGCGATCAACATCCCGGTCACCGACACGCTGGCCTTCCGCGTCGCCTTCGTCAGCGATCGCCATGACGGCTATGCCGATTATCAGCCCGCCCCCGATGTCGCCGGCGTCAACAAGTCGGCCTTCGTCACCTCGGGCAAGAAATATTATGCCGCCGACCAGCGTTCGGGCCGCGTCTCGATGCTGTGGCAGCCGAGCGACCGGTTCAGCTGGAACCTGTCGACCGAAGCCTTTTGGGACGATGGCGCGCCGGTGATCGGCCTGCTCCAGACCCCGCGAGAAGGCACTAAGCGCTGGTCGACGCTAAGCGACACTGCACCCGACACCGACCGCTATTCGGTCGCGGTGCGCAGCGCTATGAACTATGATGTTACAGAGGGCCTCCAGCTGAGCTACATTGCCGGCTGGTCGCGCATCGGCGGCAGCACCCGCGTGGATGCCGACGCCGGCGCCCTGCCTCCGACCGGCGAGCAGGATGCGGACGGCAATGACCTGCCGCTGGGCGCGTTCAACGAAAACTCCACGGTCTGGTCGCGCTACGATTTCCAGAGCCACGAATTGCAGCTGAAATCGACTGGTGACAGCGCCATCGACTGGATTTTGGGCGCCTATTACAGCCATGAGAAGAACAAGATCCGCTTCGACATCGACCAGCGCAACGGCTATCGCGACGGCACCTTCAGCTGGGCCGGCAGCTTCATCCAGGCCAATCGCCAGATCGACAGCCGCGCCGCCTTTGGCCAGGTCGTGTGGCACGCTACCGACTGGCTGCGCGTGACTGGCGGCCTGCGCTACACCTCCGACAAAAAGGAGGATATTGGCGGCCGCAACGTCATGTTCTCCAGCTGCCCCGAGACCCTGCCAGCCGATGCCTGCCAGGGCGGGATCTTCGGCGCCTATCCCGGCGCAACGGCCGAGGAACTGGTCAACCTGCTGCCCGGCTACGCGATTTCCAGCAATGACGTGAAGGGCAAGTGGGACAAGCTGACCTACCTCGCCCGTGTCGACGCCGACCTCGCGCCCGACACGCTGGGTTATGCCAGCATCTCGACCGGCTTCAAGTCGGGCAATATCCAGGATAATGCCGGCCTGACCGATCCGGAAACGCTGACCAACTATGAAGTCGGCCTCAAGACCCGGATGCTCGACCGTCGCGTGACGTTGAACCTGGCCGCCTATTATTCCGATTTTAAGGGCTATCAGGTGAACCAGGCTGTCACCTTCCGCGATGATGAAGGCAATGTCATCCGTAGCCAGATGATCACGCAAAATGCCAAGGGCGCCAAGGCCTATGGCCTGGAAGCGGAAATGAATGCGGCGCTGACCGACAATGATCGGCTGAACTTCTCGGCCACGCTGCAGAAGACCAAGCTGGAGGGTCTGGAGAGCGTCGACGGGCGTCTTTATGACGGCAGCAAGCTGTCCTCGATCGTCCAGTTAAAGGGCAATGAACTGGCCCATGCACCGCGCTTCTCCGCAACGCTGAGCTATGAGCACGACTTCGAACTGCCAAGTGGCGCCCGGATCACCCCGCGCCTTACCACCCATTATGAGACGAAGAGCTGGCTGAGCTATTTCAACGGCGATGCCAATCCGTTCGTGAACGCCAATGATCCGGCCGAAAACATGCCCGATCGTGGTACCTATGGCACCGATTGGGACAAGCAGAAGGCCTATTTCCGATCGGATGCGTCGATCCGCTTCACATCGCCGGACCAGAAATATTCGGTCGAGGCCTTCGTCCAGAATATCGAGAATGGCCATATCCGGACCGGTGCGGGTGCCTTTGGCGCGCCGCGCTACGACCCGGTATTCCTGTCAAACTTGCAGCCGCCGCGCACCTGGGGTGTTCGCGCCCGCGCCGGCTTCTGATCGCTTAGCAGGAGGCAAGACCCATGACGACCGACTCCCCCTCCCCCGGTCGCGTCGTCATAGTGGGCGGCGGCACGGCCGGATGGCTGGCCGCCGCCTACCTCTCCCGCACGCTGAAGATGCCGAACATCACGCTGGTGGAATCCAGCGAGATCGGCATCATCGGCGTGGGCGAGGGAACATTCCCCACCATCCGCACGACGCTGGCCGGGCTTGGTATCAGCGAGGCGGAATTCCTGGTCGAAGCGGACGCCACCTTCAAGCAGGGCGTGCTGTTTAACGGCTGGGCGACAGGCAGCGACAGCTATTTCCATCCATTCAACCTGCCCGTCGGCGGCGAGGATGAGGCACTGCTGCCGCATTGGATCGCGGCGGCAGGCCCGGCCCGTGCAGCCTGGGCCGATGCGGTCACGGTACAGGAACGGGTGATCCGCGCCGGACGTGCACCCAAGCGGCCCGAAGACGCCGATTTTTCCGGGCCGATGAACTATGCCTACCATTTCGACGCAGCCCGCTTCGCCGATTATCTGCGCCGCATTTCGGTCGCTGCCGGAGTCTCGCGCGTAGAAGGGACGGTCAGAGCGGTCGAGCGCCATGCCGATGGCGATATCGCTGCACTGCTGCTGGCCGATGGCGGGAAGGTCGAAGGCGACTTCTTCCTCGATTGCTCGGGCTTCCACGCGCTGCTGATCGGGCAGACGTTGGGGTCTGGCTTCACGAGCTGCGCCGACAGTCTGTTCAATGATCGCGCGCTGGCCATGCAGGTGCCCTATGCGAGGCCAGACGCGCCGGTCCGCCCCTATACACTGGCGACCGCGCATGAGGCGGGCTGGACCTGGGACATCGGCCTCTCCGGCCGGCGCGGCATCGGCTATGTCTATTCCAGCCGCCACTGTTCGGACGAGGAGGCGGAGGCGACCTTGCGCCGTTATGTTGGCAGCGAAAGTGACGCATTCACACCGCGCCAGCTCCGCTTCGAGACCGGCTATCGCGACACCCAGTGGATCGGCAATTGCGTCGCCGTGGGACTTTCCGCCGGCTTTTTCGAGCCGTTGGAATCAACCGGCATCATGCTGATCGAGGCGGCGCTCAGGATGATCGGCGATTTCCTGGTCCCTGGCGATCGCACTGCCCGCGATGCGGCCGCGCGCAGCTTCAACGGGCTGATGGCCGCGCGCTTCGCGCGGATCGTCCATTTCCTGAAGCTCCATTATTGCGTCACCCGGCGCACCGACAGTGCCTATTGGCGCGACAATGCCGATCGCGCCTCGATCCCGCAGGATTTGCAGGACATGCTGGCGCAGTGGCGCCATCGCCCACCCTCGCGCTTCGACTTCCTGGTCGATGTCGAGACGTTCCTGCCGCCCAGCTATCATTATATCCTTTACGGCATGGGTTATGAAACGTTGCTCACCGCTGGAACGGATCGCTATCCCGGCGCGGCGGAGGCCCGCGACATATTCACCCGTGTGCGCGGCGCCCAGGCCGGCGCCTGCGCCGCCCTACCCGACCATCGCGCACTGCTGAACCAATATCACGCCCGAGCGGCAACCATTCCAGCCAAGGTTTCCCGATGACCAAGAAAATTGCCCTGATCGCCGGCCTGATGATTGCCAGCAGCCTGACCGGCGTCGCCGCCGCGCAGACGGCTGCCCCCGCGTCCGCAACAGGCCAGTCGGCACAGGCCCGCGCCGACGCGCTGGTCAGGCAGATGACGCTGAAAGAAAAGCTGCAGTTGATCCACGGCTATTTCCCACCGCTGGCCAAGCCCGTACCGCCGATCGCGATGATCCCGTCGGCCGGACATATTCCCGGCATTCCCCGCCTGAGCATCCCCACCCTGCGCGAAAGCGACGCCAGCCTGGGCGTCGCCAACCAGATCGAGCAGAGAAAGGGCGATGTCGCCACCGCGCTGCCCGCCAGCATTGCTACCGCGGCGACCTTCAATCCCAAGCTCGCCTATGAGGGCGGTGCGATGATCGGTGCGGAGGCGCGGGCCAAGACCTTCAACATCCTGCTGGCGGGCGGCGTCAACCTGACCCGCGATCCGTGGAACGGTCGCAATTTCGAATATCTGGGCGAAGACCCGCTGCTCGCCGGCATCATGGTCGGCGAACATATCAAGGGCGTGCAGAGCAACCATATCGTTTCGACCATCAAGCATTTTGCACTCAATTCACAGGAGACCGGCCGCACGGTGCTCGACGCGCGGATCGACAAGTCCGCCCTGCGGGAAAGCGATCTGCTCGCCTTCCAGCTAGGTATCGAGATCGGCCAGCCCGCGTCGGTCATGTGCGCTTATAACAAGGTCAATGGCGACTATGCCTGCGAGAATGACTGGCTGCTCAACCGCGTCCTCAAGCAGGACTGGGCCTATAAGGGCTGGGTCATGTCGGACTGGGGCGCCGTCCATTCCACCGAGAGAGCGGCGATCGATGGGCTGGACCAGGACAGCGGCCAGGAACTGGATGACCAGATGTTCTTCGACGGCAAGTTCGCCGACGCGGTGAAAGCTGGACGCATTCCGACGAGCCGTCTCGACGACATGGTCCGTCGCATCCTGTTCGGCGTGATCGACAGCGGCCTGATGGACCATGCCGTCCCCGACAGCGCCCAGCCGATCGACTATGCGGCCCATGCCTTGGTCGCGCAGAAGGCAGCCGAGGAAGGCATCGTGCTGCTCAAGAATGACGGCAATCTGCTGCCGCTGGCGAAGACCGCCAAGAAGATCGTGCTGATCGGTGCCCATGCCGATGTCGGCGTGCTCTCTGGCGGCGGATCGTCGCAAGTGCGCTCGGTCGGCGGCGCGCCGGTCGAAATCCCGCTGACCAAGGGGGCAGCCGCCTCCTTCGCACGGATCACCTGGCATGCCTCCTCGCCGCTGAAAGCGATCCAGGCGCTCGCCCCCAATGCCAAGGTCACCTATATTGACGGCAGCGATCCCAAGGCGGCTGCGGCCGCAGCACAGGGCGCCGACATGGCGATCGTCTTCGCCTGGGCCTGGCGCACCGAAGCGCAGGACCCCGAAAGCATGGCCCTGCCCGACAATCAGGATGCGCTGATCGACGCCGTCGCCGGCGTCAACAGGAAGACGCTGGTGGTGGTCGAGGCCGGCGGCCCGGTGCTGATGTCCTGGGTCAGCCGCGTGCCCGCCATCCTGCAGGCCTGGTATCCCGGACAGCGCGGCGGCGAGGCGATCGCCAACATCCTGTTCGGCGATGTCAATCCTTCCGGCCGTCTTCCCATCACCTTCCCGGTCAGCGTCGATCAAGCGCCGCGCCCGGAACCGGTGGGCCTCGCGGAACTGCACGCCGCCGAGGCCCGCCGGGACGCCGGCGACAAGACCGTCTATGGCATGAGCGGCGGACTAGCCTCGTTCCCGGTCGATTATCCCGAGGGCGCCGATGTGGGCTATCGCTGGTATGCGGCGAAGAACGCCAAGCCGCTTTTCCCCTTCGGCTATGGCCTGACCTATAGCAGCTTCCGTTATGCCAATCTGAAGGTGGCGGACGGCGCCAAGCTGACCGTCAACTTCGATGTCAGCAACAGCGGCCAACGCGCCGGCGCCGACGTGCCCCAGCTTTATGTCGAAGCGACCAGCGCGGCCGGAACCAAGGCCTATCGCCTGGCCGGGTTCGAGAAGGTGTGGCTCAAACCCGGCGAGACCCGGCATGTCAGCCTGACCGTCGATCCGCGGGTCATCGCCCGCTTTGACGAGGCGAAGCCCGGTTGGAGGCTGGACGCTGGCAGCTATAAATTGCGCATTGGCCATTTTGCCGGAGACGCGGCGCTGACCGGTACCGCTCGGCTGAACATGATCGCACTCGACCCGTAAGTCACTCGCCATAAGCCTGGGATGATGGATAGCAATGGCAGTCGTTGACATGGTGGGCTGAGAAAAGCCCAATCTTCACCAAAGCCACGATTTAGGTGGGGGTGGAGCGAGCGCGCGCGGCCCGCCACTCGCGCGCTCGATGATCTCTAGCGCCGCTCCTCTAGGGCGATGGGCAAGTAGCGCTGCTCGGTCCCTCCGCCAAGGGGGCATTGCCCGCCAGAGCGCGCTGGCACAGCAACGGGATACCCGTCGCGATGGTCAGCTCCAAGAGCCATTGGCGGACAATCGGCAAGGGGTAGTCCATTTAGATCTGGGCGCGACCGTCTGCCCCCGATCCAGCCGGAGATATCTCCAGGGACTGCGCGATATCGCGCAATTCGCCTTGGTCCACCTTTAGCATTGCCGGGTCGGTGAGAGCAGCCAAACACGGTGTCGACTTCCGCGGGCGGCGTGGTCATCACTATTTTCGCCCCCATTCCGCGTAGTTCCAGAATTGGAGTATTCCAAACCCCATTTGATCATAACTGGGTATCGGCGAGCGGCTCTTTTAAGGCTCAATGGAAGTGATGGCGTCGGATCGGCACCAGATTGCCCGCCTCTCTCAGCCGGTCGACCGGCTCCGACGCTAGCCTTCTTTTGCTCAACCGCAGTTTCCAGGCCGGTCCCATGCCTTGCTCCAACGCCTTGCGATTGCCAGCCAGACCCATCGTTCCGATCGAACGCTGCATGTCATCCTGGTCGATCACGGCACGCCCTTGGCAGAGCCGGAGCGCTGCCGGACCAGGATCACATCCAGTGAGAGCTTTCTGCACCAGCCCTTAGTTCGGCAAAGGCTATCCGATAAATACCTGCCGGCGCTAAAGAATGCGATCAAGGCTGACGTCCGGCATCAGAGCAGCGCGCCTTGAGCCGGCGGTGCCCCATATACCTGCCTAACGGAAAGACTTCCTTTTGAGAGCCAACGCAGTACCTTGCTGGATGGGACGTCGGGATCGAGCCAGTCTGCCCATTGATCGCGCGCCAAGGGAATAATCTGGCGGTGGTGGTACGTCGCGACATCGGGTCCCGCCTCCATGGTGAGCATGGTAAAGGCTTCGCCGAGAGGACTTTCCCGCCAGATGCCTGCAATACAGAACCAATCATGATCGGCCATTGTGAAGAGCCATTTATCCAGACGCTTCTGCTCGGGATCAAGCGGATCGGTGAACTCGTAGAAGCCATCGGCGAGAATGAGGCAGCGGCTGGAGGTGAAATGCCGGCCTTCGGTCCGGAAATTATAAACTGGCTTGCCGTTCCGACCAGGCCAACTCCAGCGACGGTTCACAATGGCTCCACTCCCGCGCTGCCCCTCTGCACTGCGCACGATCGGCGCCATCTCCGTCATCCTGATATCTTCGCGCGCCGGCACATTCGGTACGCCCTCAGGCAGGTTGATCTTTATCTTGAGGTGTTTGAAGTCGTCGGAGATCGACGTAATATCGATCAGCAACCGATAGTCGTTGCACATCTGCTATCCTCGCACGTCTGCTAGAGCTTGCATTTGCCCGTTGTTCTCTTAACGTTCTTTTCGTGAATTCGAAAGCAATCCCGTTTGACTCCGACGCGCTCGACAGTCGGCGCGCCATCATCCGGCGCAGTCTGGACGATGCGCAAGAGATTGAGATGATCGAAGCAGTCTGGGGTTCCAATCCGCGCTTCAACGACGGGGTAAGCCATGAATTCATCCGGTCAGAGGGTCGCAAATTTCCTGCCAGTCGCTGCCTTGTTGCGGCGTCGGAATTTTATATTCGTAACGCCGACAGGAAATTTCGTGCCTTCCGGAAGGATGGGAATTTCTTCTATCTAGCGGCTGTCTGGGAGCGCCCGATGGGCGATCGGCCGGTTAGTTACCGGATCATCACGCTTGACGCGAATTCGGATGTAATCCGCTACCAAGCCCGCCATGGGGCAATCATTGAGCGTCGCGATGCACAGAAATGGCTGGATTTCTCAGTGCCCGAAGAAGAACTGCTGTTGACGCCTCCGGCCGGGATCTTCTTGATCGAAGAGATACTCACCAAACCCGTCCAGACCAGCATGGCATTTTGAGATTATGTGAGCTCTACCCTGCCAGCTGCCCCCAGTCGGGAGCCTCAGCGCGCCCGGTGCTCCGGCCGGCCGTGCTACCGCTGTAACTGGCTGAGGCGCGTAAATCCGCCGGAAGACCCATTCCATAGCGTCCGCTATTACAAAGTGCTCGCCAGGTCGGGCAATGTCGCACAACTGCTCAAGCCTGCTCTTGACGGGGGACGTTCCGTGAAGGTTAGCCGCGAACTCAAGAAAAAAAGCACCAGAGACCTTTTTCGACGCGGCGCCAAGGCGGCTGCGAAGAAGCACGTCTCAAGAAGACCCGTCGCAACAAACGAGCTTCTCAGGAAACCGGTTACGACCGCCCACACGGCGGCATGGGGCCCTCCATTTCGGGCTTGGCCGGCGCAGCGATCAGAGAGACGAGCAGCATCAAGCACATAAATTTCAGGCTATCGGTCTAACTAATGTTATTGAGGAAGCCCTCCCTACCAAATTAGTCGCCGCTTCGACTTTCAGAATCAGCGAGACGGTAAATTGGGAAAAAACGAGAGGCGCAAATATAGCGCGCAAGATTATGTGTTTGCAGAAGCAGAAGCAATTTTCTCAACCGACGAGTCACTTTTGTCGGAAATTGCTGATATGACCGATTGCGATTTTCCAACCCCGCGACAAAAGGGTGCACTTATAGAATTGCGACGCCGTCGGCTTATCCCTGAAGAGGATTGACGCTGAGCCGACCTCTGCCCCAATCAGCCTTGGACCAAAGAGCAAATAGAAATGCCTCTCCAAAAGACGCGCGGCACTTCGGAATTAATGATGCGTGATCGATGAGCAGATGGGATGACGGCGATGGCCAACAGGAGAGTTTTCCCGAGCTCGCCGGGCATTTTCCCAGTGCCGGAATCTGGAGCCCTAGAATTCGAAATCCTCTATCGACCTACAGCAATTGGAACAGCAGCAATGGGAAATATGCTGACAGCCCAATGGAACCGACAATGCTGGGTAAGCGATCGCCAGCGGCTGGGATATGGCCTTTCGCGATGTCGAATTTCGCCGGCCAGCCTCTTACCGTAGACTGCGCATAATAAAAACGGCTGAAATAAGTGCCGCACCTCCAAAAGCGATCAAATGTCCAGAAAGCGTTCTCGAAAGGGAAGGTTCATCAAGTAACTGTAGCTCTTCTGGATCTGAAAACAGCTGTACATCCACTTCGAACGATCGCAGCACATCTGGAGATTTGATCAGGGGGATCATGCGCGTCCTCTCTCCTATACGGGAACATGGCCGCATGCTATCGACCAGACCATCGCGTTCAATTTGCCGTGTCATGGGGTTGCGACCCGCGCCGGATTGCCAGACGGGGCATCCGAAATTTGCCGTCGGCATCAGCCTAGGGACAATTCGACAATATCTAGCCCATTATCCTTGGCATAAATCATTGCAGCCTGCATTGCATCGATCCGTGACGAATATCCCTGGTTATTCAGATTGAGCGAACGGTCCCCGGCACGCCCGGTCTCCGCACTTATATGCCACCGACCCCGATCATGCTTGATTGCAACATATTTCAACATCTTTTAAAACTCTATCTTGAGATCCGGGTATGCAATCTGCCTCGCGCGGACAATGCTCGAGCCGGGCAAGTGTTCCCGCCTCCCCAAATCTCCTTCATTGCCAAGCTCGCTGTGCCCAGACGGACGGAAGAGTGGAGAGTGTGAGAAAAACCCCGCACCGTTCGGTGCGGGGCGAGGGGGCCGCAAATCAATGACTTGCGCTACGATAACTATCGAGGTTTAGATTTGTATCCCCAAAAAAATTGCGACTGCATAAGTTTAGGGTTCGGCTCTTCTCTTGGCGCAGTCCCAGCAGACAGATAGCCGGTTCGGCGCAATCGCCTTAACGCTCATATGCTCCCTCGACCTTATCTGCGGCTGGGCTGCCACCCCGCTTGGAAGACTGTTTGTAGTTGATTGCAGGGCTGTTGGTAGCCATGGAAGGCTTGGTTCTCCCGGCCGTCTGCGCAGCTTTTTCTTCCACCGACTTTTCGAAGGTGCGTTTGAGAACCCAGCCTACAGCAAAAGTTACCGTCGCCGTTACGGCTGCTCGTGCAGCCGTCTCGACGATGCTGAATTTTACAGCCGTCTTGATATCATCATCTTTCGAACTCGCAAATTTGATGGGAGACTGAACTTTTTTATACAGCATGGCCTCTACTCCTTGATAGCATTGCCGAACTTCAAATTTGGCTAAACTAATAAAATCATCTCTTTAATACGTCTTAGCAATCATCAATGCGCCATCATCACGAATAAAAATCACGATCATGAATACTAATAACGATATATTTTACCTTTAATAATCACACGACAACTTGATAGTAGACAAACTTCCGTTCATTTTATTGTAAAATATTGACCCGAAAATGTTCGCCGCGCCACGCGATTCCTGCCTACAAAATCGCGGCTTTGATAAAGATGATTAGATAACGGCCCTCAGGCACTGCGGATCCGGCGACCAGATGATTTCAAGCGCATGTTTTCACCGGCTGTGGCTGGACGCGCATTTTTTTCTCAGTGCCGAGCCAAATGCCCTTACCAGAACAACGCAATGACTGCGTTGGGAAATGAACGCCTCGCGCCGCCTTTCAATCTTCCACGATCGATGCATAGCAGGATGGCAAATCCTGCCTTCGAGCAGCGTGAACTGGCAACCCTCCATTTTTTCACGTCGTTTCAGGGTCGGCACAATTCTATACGGACAGCAGGCTTTAGTGGGAAGGGAACAAGTGGGCTAAAAGGCGATTGGACATCCTTGAGGCAAAGAAAAGGAACTATCATGTGGACACTGGTATTGCTGCTCGCTGCAGCGCCACCACAACAAACCACTACGTCCCAAGGCAATGGGCATCATGCGAATGATGAAAGACGCGATAGCACCGCGCGTTCCATCGAGGAAGCGCGCAAACGGCATGGAGAAGGGAATGCTCGTTCCGCTGAGAGACCCCACCTTCACAGTGACGGGACCTCGGAGAAACGGCAATCCGACGGGGCGCTCATGCCTGGCGCGCCCGGAACCAACAATCCGACAATTCCTGACGGCACAACCTGATAGAATTTTGATACCGGTTCGATCAAGGACCGCGTTGACACGTTGAAAAAGGTTTTCGGATGAATTCGGACATGATGTTTCACGGCATCTCCCAAAGCGCTTCCGCCGTAGCGGTCAGGGATGTGCCCGAATGCCGAAAGAACGCAGATATAGTCGTGAGCATCATCAAGGCGAGATGGTGATCATGATCCCCGTGGCCTCATACCTCAGCTTTTGCTCAGCCCGACAGCTCCTCGATCGCCTTTGCAAGATTATGCGTGGTATAAGGCTTCTGGACTACCGTGACAGACCGGTGCTCCATGGAAAGGCTTGCCTGCTCACCATAGCCTGACGCGAAGAAATAGTGAATCCCCTGCTCCCTCAGTCTGTCGGCAACCCCGAAACTTGTCTGATCGCCCAAGTTGATGTCGAGGATAGCGAAGTCGAAACGCGTCTCGTCAAGGAGGTCATGGGCAGCCTCTGGCGTTGACGCTGTGGACACAAAAGCGCCCAGACGATTGAGAATATCTTCGGCATCCAACGCAATAATGAGGCTGTCCTCTACTAGTAGCACGGACTTCCCGGCAGCGACTTGCGCGTCGAGGAAATGTTGGCTCGAAACATTCGGCCGTTGGATATGGATTTTCGGGCTGTCGACTTTGCGCGCGTCCGAGACATGCCTGGCGGGAATGATGAATTCGGCGCGGACGCCCCTCGAGGCGTAATCAATTTTGGCCTGACCACCCAGATCGTAGGGAACAGAGCGCTTGATGATGGTGGTGCCAAACCCCTTACGTTTGGGCGCCTGAACCGGTGGACCACCGCTTTCCTGCCAAACGAACAAAAGGTCGCCCTTATGATCGCGCGACCATTGGATATGGACTTCCCCTGACCCCGACAGGCTGCCATATTTGGTAGAGTTGGTCACGAGTTCATGGACGACCAGAGCCATCGTGGAATAGGCTTGGGGGTTGAGCAGAGTGGGCGTGCCACTGGCGATAATCGCGCTCTGGCGATCAGCTGCAAAGGCCGCCGCCTCGGCATCGATCATGGCGCCGAGGGGGGCAGGTCCCCAATGATCATCAGTAATCTGATTATGCGCCCGCGCGAGCGCGTGAATTCGGCCGTCAACGAGCCGGACGAAATCCTTCACCTCAGGACTGTCGGGCTGTGACTGTCGGATCAAACCGCGGATAACGCCAAGAATATTACGGACCCGGTGATTCAGCTCAGCGATGAGCATTTCCTGGCGCGCGTTTGATTGACGCCGTTCAGCCGCAGCCTCGTCAGCAATGCGCAGCACAACCTCAATGAGGGTTGCGCGTAAGGTCTGTGCGACACGCAACTCGGATTTCGTAAAAGGCTCCGCATGCCCTTCCACATTTTCCATCCATTCAGCAAAACTTTCGCGCGGAGTCAGGCGCGGACCATTGGGCCCGTATTCGATCGGCTTGTGGGGATCGCCAGCCCAGCGGACCGACTGCTTCAGCTCCTTGCGAAATAGCATTACATAATCGCGCGGCGACCGGGATATGGGTATCGCGAGGAGCCCAGCGGCCTGCTCGGCATATTCCCCAGCTCCATCAACGAGGCTTCCGATTGTATCGGTGGTAAAAACCCGGCCCGCCGCCAGACCATTGAGCGCTCGGACAATACGCCGAAATTCTTCTGTAGGAGGGGTAACGCCCGAAAAGGCGTAATTACCGTTGATCCAGACGCCAACACCGTCTGCCGGGATAGCGCTTGTCAGAATGTCTCCAAGCCAATCAGGATCCTGCAGTAACGTCTCGTCTGAGGCCACTGCGCCAAGTAGCTGATCAGAAATGTTGCGAGCACGCTCCTCATATTCGGCAATCTGGCGCCGCTCGCGCGATTCAAGCCGCATTGCGAACATCTCGGCGAACAGCTCACATACGGAGCGGCGCTCGAATGTAGGTGAGCGGGGGGAATAATGGTGGCATGCGAACAGCCCCCACAATTTGTCGTCGACCACGATCGAGATAGAAAGGGAAGCTGCTACTCCCATATTCTTGAGATATTCGATATGGATGGGCGAAACGGAGCGCAGGATCGAAAGCGAGAGGTCAAGGCGCTTTCCCGACCGGTCAATCTCGGGAACGATGGGAACCGGCTGCGCCTCCACGTCGCGGATCACACGGACCAGGCTGCGCTTATAGAGCTCACGGGCTTGACGAGGAATATCGCTTGCGGGATAGTTCAAACCAAGAAAACTGCCGATGCCTGTTTTGCAAGCCTCGGCCACAACTGCACCAGCTCCAGAATCCGCGAACTTATAGACCATTACCCGGTCATATCCCAGAAAAGCGCGCACCTGCCGGGCCCCTTCCCGGAAGAAGGCCGTCATGTCTTTGGTGCGATCCAGTCGCGACATCATAGCGCGAACAGCATTGGTAGCGTCCCCGCCTGCTTCCGAGCCGGGTTCGGCTTCGATCACAATCTGCCCGTTCGAGAAATGAACCGCTACATCGTAGGGCTGGCCCGATGTTCCGATCTGGCAGGCAAACAGACGCTCTACCATGTCGGCATCAGCCAACCGGGCAATCCGGTTCCGTAGGTCGTGCAGGAAGGTGGCGGGAACATAATCAGGCAGCGGTGCGCCAATCAAAGCCTCCGGATCAGATCCCAGGAGGTCATGGATGTTCGCAGATACTCTGGCGATAATCCAATCGGGACTGACAACAATCAGGAAGCCGGGCTGCTGGATAGCACCAAGAAGATGAATTGGCTCGCGATCGCAGTTCGTTAGATCGGTCTTGTCGAAATCCGCCACTCTGTTCCCAATGTCGTTAAATATGTAAAATCGGGCATTGCCCAATAGCCTATCAGGCAAACTCAAAACGCTGTTCAGCCATATTTGGTTTCGCATAAGGCGATGCGATCGGTGCACATAGTGGCAGCCGCTCAAAACTCTTTCACGCACATGTTCCGCGCGGGAAAAAGGCCTGCTTGGCGCGATGCCCGTATTTGGCATCTCGCAAGACCACGACGGTGGCGGCGGCAAGGTGTTTGCCTTCCAAAAATTCCGTCCGCGGGGCGAGAACGCGCTGCGGTTGTTCGCTGGACTTCGCCGCACGCATGCGTCTGAGCTGACTTTTATACGTCCAGTGATGATCGATGGCCTTCAGGGCGACATCAGCACCGAGGGTGCAGACACTGGCAGACCGCGCCCGGCATGATCGAGGGCAGGATTACCTGCCTCTACATCGTGCGCAATCCTGGCAAGCCGGGTCGCATTCCTTCCGTACGGCGATAGCCGGGGCCTAGGATGGTCATTAATGTCTGCGTCTCGCGCAGCAATGTCACTGCAACCGGTGTCAGAAGATAGAGGTTTGAGCCTCGTGCCGATGATCGGACCGACGCAAAGCCCAACCACTCTCAAGCCCCCACAAGATGTCGCGCTCGCATCAGAGCTTCAGCCTGCGGGTAGCGCCCCCTAAACGCATAAAACGACTCCAGAGGGTCTCGACTATCACCGGCCGCCAATATTTCGTCGCGGAAGCGCGCAGCCAACGGCGGATCAAAAATATCACCCTTCTCGACAAATGCCTCGAAAGCATCTGCATCCAACACTTCGGACCATGCGTAACTGTAATAAGCCGCAGAATAGCCACCGTCAAAAACATGCGTGAAATAAGGGAGCCGGTGACGAAGCCCGATTTCACGAGGCATTCCCAACTTGCTAAGCTCCGTCTCGACAAAGCCACGCGGATCCACCTTCGCTTGCGGGCTTTGGTGAACGGCAAGATCGACGAGCGCGCAACCGATCAGCTCCACCGTGCCAAAACCTTGACCATAGCCCTCCGCCTTGCCGATTGCGGTAATCAGCTCTTCTGGCACATCAAAGCCAGCGAGCACCTTTGGGCTGACGATCCAGTTTTCCATGAATTTGCTGGGAAATTCCACAAAGTCCCGTGCCACCGCCGTACCTGACTGGCTCGGATAGGTCACACGGGACAATAGCCCGTGAAGCGCATGGCCAAATTCGTGGAACAGCGTGCGCGCCTCATCGATCGAAAGCCGCGTC
This sequence comes from Sphingobium sp. BHU LFT2, assembly GCF_018604485.1. Taxonomy (NCBI): domain Bacteria; kingdom Pseudomonadati; phylum Pseudomonadota; class Alphaproteobacteria; order Sphingomonadales; family Sphingobiaceae; genus Sphingobium; species Sphingobium sp. BHU LFT2. The sequence continues at coordinate 23,903 of NZ_JAFCGW010000018.1, read as the reverse complement.
GCGCCGCGATCGGGTGGCGGCGCCGGGGCAAAATTGGCGACCAAGTAAATGATCGGGCGGACATCTCCATCCATTGTCTCCTGAACCCGCAGGCTGCCCATCCAGGCACCGCCATGTTTTTCCGGCCGAGCGAGATAGTCGGTAAAAAGCAAGCCCACAGCATTAGCGTCTGCGTCCGTCACTTCCCAGGCCCAGACATCGGGATGATAGCCGACAATATCGGCACGCCTCGCAAAGTTCAGCCCATACAGGCGTCCGGCGGTGTCGAAGGCGGCCTGCCGCACTGCGTCGAGACGCAGATGCCTCGCTAGTGCCTCACCATCCAGCGCGTAGCGGGCACGGCGGACCCTTTCTGCATAAAATCGCCAGTCCCACGCCGATAGAGCAAAGCCTCTTTTCTCTGCGTTGATCATCGCTTGCAGGTCCGCCGCTTCCTCCGCGGCCCGGCGTTTGCCCGGCCCCCAGAGCTGCCGCATCAGCTTTGTCGCTGCTGCTGGATCATGCGCCATACTCTCGTCGAGCGCATAGTGCGCATGGTCGGCATAGCCCAGCAGCTTCGCCCGCTCCTGGCGTAATGCGAGAATTTCAGCGATGATCGGCCAATTGTCGTGCGCACCACCATCGCAGCGGCTGGTAAAGCCCCGCCACAATGCTTCACGCAGATCGCGGCGCTCCGAGAAAGTGAGAAAGCCCTCATAATCGGTGCGGTCGAGCGTGAAATGATAGCGCCCCGGTTGCCCCCTCGCGCTCGCGCGCCCAGCCGCTGCCTCACATATAGACTGCGGCAACCCCGCCAGATCCTGCGGGCCAAGATCGAGCACCCAGCCGGTTGTGGCGGCTTGCACATTCTGCCCGAATTGCACCGAGAGCGCCGAAAGCCGTGCGTCAATTGCGGCAAAGCGCTCCTTGTCAGCCGATGCCAGAGCTGCGCCGCCGCGCAGAAAGCCGGCGTGACAGGTTTCCACCAGTCGGATCTGCTCTGCGGTAAGGCCGCTCTCATGCCGCACGGAGTAAACCGCCAAGATGCGCGCAGCCAATGCGATATTATGGCTGATCGCGACCGAATGGGCACTTAGACACGCCGACATTTCAGCCTCGATTGCGCGGATGCCGGGCGTACGGTGCGCCGAGGAAAGGGTCCAGAATAGCCGCCTTACTCGGGCTAGCGCCTGCCCTGACCGCTCCAGCGCAGCGACACTATTGTCGAAAGTCGCCGGTGCATCCTGCCCGACGATCGCTGCGATCTCTGCCTCGTGCCAACTAATCGCGGTCGCAAGCGCTGGCACAAAATCCTCGCTGCGCACCCGCCCAAAAGGAGGCGCTCCCAGCGGGCCTTCCCAAGGCTGCAGCAACGGATTGGCGTCAGGATCAGTCAATGGAAGACACCTCATCGGTGTGGACCTGGAAGCCTATCAGATTTGCAGGGCCAAAGGCGGTGGTCAAGGCAACGTCGGTGGCGTCGCGGCCGCGTGCCATGAGGATACGGCCAATTCGAGGGATATTGTGGCGCGCATCGCAGCTATACCAGTCACCGGCAAGATACACATCGAACCAGGCGCTAAAGTCCATCGGCGCGTCCGCAGGCGGCACTCCGATGTCGCCCAGATAGCCAGTGCAATAGCGAGCCGGGATGTTCATGCAGCGGCAAAGCGCGATGGCGAGATGGGCAAAGTCGCGGCACACGCCCTGTCGTTCCTGATAAGCGTCCCACGCGGTCTTGTCAGCGCGGGCATGACGATAGCCAAACTCGATATGTTGATGAACAAAATTGACGATCGCACCGACCCGGTCACGCGCGGTGGACAGATGGCCGAAATTAGCCCAGGCGACATCCATCAGCCGATCGGTCTCACAATAACGACTGCCAAGCAGAAACGGGATTACTGTATCGGGCAATTCCTCGACCGGCGCTTGCGGTCCACCAGGCAGTTGCCGGTCCGGCTGGCCACTATCTTCGATCACGAAATCGCAGGACAAAATAACATTGCCTGGTGGGATGGTCAGCCGCGAAGCCACATTTCCAAACCCATCCTCAAAATGATAGAGGGGGATGTCGGGGCTCGCATTCAGTCGCTGCGACGTGCGCAGATCCTTATGCCGCGATGGGTGGACGCTGAGCATCGCCATCATTGCCACCTGCATATCAGTGGAAAATTCAATATCGTAGCCGCAGCGGATCAGCATATGGATGACTTCCCTTGAGCGCCGGCAAGCCGGCTGTTGACCGCGCCATGGCCTATGTTGGGGAATATCGCCGGATCGGCGCGCTGGACGTCGACGCTGATATCCATGCCAAGGAAGCTGGCGGGCAGGCCGAACCATGTGCCCGACAGCGGCAGCGCCTGATAGGGATCGCGCGCGATCGCAACGCGGATGAGCCCGCGGTTTCCGATGATCCCATTAGTGGGATCAAACTCGACCCAGCCCGAACCTGGAAGGAAGACGCGTACCCAAGCATGGGTATTGCCGCCTCCAACCACGCCCGCACGTCGGAAGGGATTATAGACATAGCCCGACACAAAGCGTGCCGCAAAGCCGAGTGCTCGCACCGCTTCGATCATCAGCACCGCGAAGTCGCGACAGGTGCCTTGGCGCTTGCGTAGCGTCTCTATGGGAGATTGGGTGCCTTTCTCATGCCGCGGAACATAAGTGAAGCCGCGCTGTATGCCGGTCGCGATACGTGCCAACAAGTCAACCGTCTCGGTATTTCCGTCATTGCGGACGAACCCGCGGGCCCAATCGTCGACCACCCGTTCGGGGTCAAGATGCTGCCTTTCGATCGAACGCAGTAGGTCGGGCATATCCTCCGACGAATAGGTAAACGGGAAGAGCCGAGCATAGGGCTCCACATCGACATGCTTCCTCGTCAGTGGCGCATGTTCCAGCGTCGCCTCACTGGTTACAGTCAAATGGGATGCACGGCTTTTGAACGAGGCGACCGCCACGGAATTACCAAATACATCATGCAGCCAACGCAATTCAGCCGGATGCGGGTCGATATCGAGGCGGGCAGATAGCAAGCGTTGATCGAAGGCTTCGCGCGGACGCATCATGATGCGATGTTCGCCCAGCGACACAGGCTGCTGATAGCGGTAGGTCGTGACATGGTTGATCGTCAGCAACGGCATGAAAGGAGTATCCCCATGGCCCCAGAGGCGACGACATTATTGGGTCCGAATGATCCGCCGCCGTTCGCCATCGACAACGCGGAAGGTAGTTCCGCGTTCCTGTTGATCGGCGATCACGCAGGAACCGCCGTTCCGGCGGCGCTAGGAGACCTGGGTATCACCGCTGCAGACCGGGCGCGGCATATCTTCGTCGATATCGGCGTAAGGGGTCTTGGCAGACAATTGGCCTGTCTGCTTGACGCCCCTTTCATCCATCAGACTTATTCGCGCCTGGTAATCGACTGTAACCGGGACCCGGCGCATCCAGATGCCATAGTGGCTCGATCTGACGGTACATTCATCCCTGGCAATGACGCGTTGAAAGACGCGGTCAAGCAAGCCAGGGTTGCCGCTGTCCACACGCCTTACCATGCCGCGATAGCTGGCATTCTTGACGCCAGGCAGGCGGCCGGCCGTGATACAGTTCTGATTTCGCTACATAGCTTCACACCGATTTTAAACGATTTCCAACGCCCCTGGGAAATAGGGGTTCTTCACTGGCTTGGGCGAACGGATTTCGCCAGGACCATGCTCTCGCGACTACAAAGCGAGAAGACGAGATGTGTGGGTGACAACGAGCCTTACCGCATGGACTCGACCGACTACACCATAGCTCTTCACGCCTTTGCGCGAAATCTGCGCTATGCGGAAATTGAAATCAGACAGGATCTCATCAAAGATTATGATGGACAGAATTTCTGGACCAAGGAAATTCAAAAGGCGGCAATATCTGCTTGGCGAACAATAGCTTGAGCGCCATGCACATTAATGCACCTGTTGTGGTTGCCCCTCTTCTATCGAACCACGCGCGGCGAACCGAAGTGCCACATAGCCGGTTATGCCTGCCAGAGCCGAAGCGGCAAGGATCGCAAGGGATGCAGTTTCTTGAAGCCTGTCGTCGCTGAACGCCAGCCCGGATATAAAGAGCGAAATCGTGAAGCCGATGCCGGCTATCGATCCTATCGCAGCGATCATCGACCAGCGAACCTTATCTGGCAAATCCGCAAGTCCCAAACGGGTCGCAAGCCAACTGAAACTGAGAAAGCCCAAGGGTTTTCCCAGACACAGGCCTATCATTATGGCAGGCGCAAGGGCTGAGCTAAACATAGTATCGATGAGATCAGAGCTTATATGAACCCGCACGTTGGAGAGGGCAAATGCCGGCAGCACAACATAGCTCACCCAAGGTGCAAGCAAGGTTATGACCCGCTCGCCCGCGGAATGAGTGGCGCCAGTCATTTCGTGTAGATAGCCCAGACCCTCCTGCGCTTTCTTTTCCGAGCGATCGGCATCGTGCGTGCGGGTTTCTTCAGCGGCCAAGCGATGCGCATGCTGGAATTCATCAATTTCGCCCTGAACATTCGCCGCAAATTCCTTGCGAGCCAGACGAGGATAGACTGGGACGAGAAAACCAAGAAGCACCCCTGCAATCGTCGTATGGATGCCCGATCGCAGGATGCCGACCCAGAGCACCAGCGCAAGCAGCACATATGGAATATGTGCGCCCCAGCGCAGTCGGCGCAGCAGATAGATGACGGCAAAGGCAAAAGCCGCGATCAAAAGGCCATCAATATGAATAGTGTCGCTGTAGGCACCAGCGATAACCAGCAGACCGCCAATGTCATCTATCGCTGCAAACGCTAGAAAAAGCGCACGGACAGCATCTGGCAGACGTGCGGCAAACAGACCGATCAGCGCCAAGCCGAAAGCGGTATCCATGGTGATGACCGTGCCCCAACCTTTGATGGCATCGCTGTCGCGGGCGATCAGCCAGAAGAGGAAAACAGGCACGAGCATCCCGCCAAGGGCACCTGCGACTGGAAGAACGGCCGTGCGCAAGTGCGAGAGAGCACCGCGTACGAGCTCGCGCTTCACATCTGCGCCTATGATGATGAAGAACAGGGGGAGGAGCGCATGGTCAATCCATTCCGCGAGGCTATGGCTTACCGACGACCGGCCAAAGCCAACATGAAGCGGCGTATCCCAGAAACCCTCGTAAATCTCACGCAATGGACTATTGGTGAAGACAAGCGCGGCGAACGTTGCAAGGAGCAGCGGTCCGCCAAGCACGTCCTTTCCGGCAAAAAACCGCTCTATGCGATCGAGAAATTTTGCTCGGGCGGGCGCATGATGTCGTTTTGCCCGTGTTGCGCCTCTCTGGCGTGGAGTGATGGCCATCTCATGCAAGCGTCCATCGGTAGATAGAGTTCCCGTCCATCTCTCGATATGGCGGACGAAGTACCCTCTCTGGATTTAACTAAACTGATGTGAAGCGAGCACAATTTTTGCAAATGCCCAGCTGCGTTTAAGCGGTTGCGCATCGAAGCGGTCCGCTGCGCCTTTCACGTCTGGCCATCGACCGCCAGGATCGGGAGGCGTTCAACGTGGGAACCGGGGGTTACGCTTGCACGCAGCAGGACATTTGAAGGAGGAAATGTCCTCAGGATCAGGAGGCTCTGGTTAGCTGTCCGTCTATTATAGCAGGAATGAGCGGCAGAAGCTCGCGCGCAAGAAAACCGATCTGGCCCATTCTCCCCGCCAGTTCCGCTCCGGCCTGACCATGGGCCCAAGCACCCCAGGCTGCTGCCCTAAACGCAGAGGCACCCCGAGCAGCCAGGCCACCGACAAGACCGGCAAGGACATCACCCGAGCCACCCGTCCCGAGCCCGACGCATCCACCGGTAAAGACAAGGCACTCTCCGTTAGGGGACGCCAAGTAGCTCTCCTTTCCCTTGAGCAGAATGACAGCGTTCCAGCGACCAGCCATTTCGATGGCAATCGCTGCCGGATCCGCTTCAATCGCTTCTACAGATAAGCCGGTCAAAGCAGCCATCTCACCATGATGCGGGGTGAAAATGACATCTTTCGGATGCCATCTGGATTGGTCGAGCCTGCGCAGCGCTACAAGTGCAGCGGCGTCGAGAATAAGACAACCCGGCCAGACGAGACTATCGAAGAAATTATTGATGAATGCCTCGGTGCCTGGCGTATTGCTCATTCCAGGTCCCAGCACAAGCGTGTCACAGGCTGCCGTTCGCGCGAGCAGAATGTCTGCGGCTTCCGGCGCGATCTCTCCGTCGCTGTCAACAGGCAGCGCAATCATTGCGGCTTCTGGAACCAAGACGCCCAGCGAAAGTGACACAGATCTCACCGTTGCCAATTGGAGCTTCCCCGCGCCAGCGCGCAAGGCAGCTTCGCCGGTAAGGCGCAGAGCCCCTGGTACGAATTCACCGCCGCCCACCACTAAAACCCGGCCGCGATCATTTTTGTCGGCGCCATGCTCGATTGCCGGCAATGGGTGTTGCAGCAGCCATGCCTTATCGAGTGCCTTGCAGCTCATCCGCGAGCGCCCGCGATGGCGTCTGGCGAGCGAGTTACGGGCGTATCTTCCTGTTCGACCGGGGCTGTTACATTATAGCGCTTAAGAGATAGTCCGCCACGCGCGCCCTTGCTCTCATCAAACGCATATTCGGTGATGGCACAATTGGCGACGTCTGCCTCATGGTCTATCTCCAGTATCTCGGCCTCGTTCATGCCTTCGATAATGTAACGCAAGCATAGCACTACCACTTGGTGGGTGAAGATCATTACATGCCTCTGCGCATGATGGAGCGCGATCGTATCCATGACGGATCGCAGACGCAGTATGACGTCACACCAGCTCTCGCCACCGGGCGGCCGATGATAGAATTTTCCGAGCACCCTTCGGAACTCGGCCTGTTGCGGTTCGAGGCTGCGGATGCCGGTCGTTGTCAACCCGTCGAGTATTCCGAATTCCTTTTCCCGCAAGCGCTCATCAAAGCAAATGTCCACGTCCTGCCCACAGCCTCCCGCGCTACGGAAAAGATCAGCGGTCTGGCAGGCGCGTCGATAGGGCGACGCAAGGAGGATATCGGGCCGATCATGGGGCATCCGTCTGGAATACCAGCGACCAAGTGCGCGCGACTGATCGCGACCAAGATCGCTCAAGGGCACGTCTGCATCGCGATCCAATACATCGATACGGTCAATATCAGCTTCAATGGCAGCGTCTCGCGCAACATTGCCTGCGCTTTGGCCGTGCCGAACGATCGTCAATGTCCTGGGCCAATGCGTTTGGATCATCGCTTTTCTCCTTTGCTCAAAAATGGATGGGCGGCACAAATGATCCCGCACTGAGCGCGCCAGAAGATCGGGATCACGGATATTTCACGGTCCCGTGGAGTTGAAGCCATTGAGAGGAGCCAGGAAAGGCCGGGAATTACGGATGCGTGATGATGTCGAAGCACTTACGCTGATGGCCGAGGAAATCGCTCTTCTGCGAAACCTTGCTATCCAGAACATGAGCGATCCAAGTTGGGTACTAGTGCGAGCGTGCGCTGATCATATGAATGAGATCATGGATCATTTTATACAAGATGAGCGCCATATGGGCGGAGAGATGCCCTGGTGGCGACAATTTAGAGAAAGGTCTTGATCCAATGGCTGAGGCGAATACGGCTTAAACCGCGCGAAATCCCTTCTCATCTCGATCCCTCTCCCGCCGCTAACCCGTGCCCAGTGGCTTTCTCGCCTACCGCCACGTTGAACCCGCGAAGCACAATTCTGCCGCACAGGGCAAATGGATATAAAAGCGTAAGACCGGGTTGTTGAAGAACTGCCTGACGGCAGCTTCTCCAGGATCCGAGAGGTTTAATGGCCAGTTTTCATCAAACCCGCCTAGTCAAAATCTTTCCCGTGCTGGCTGGCACCATGAACAACGAACATGACCGGGTTGCACGAGCGGAACTTGCGCGAAGGATAGCCCGGCTGGGCGGGGCGACATTCGTGGAGCATGAACCTTCGACAGTCCGTGAGCCCGATGATCCACATCATACGCTCTTCATTCCTCCAGGCACGATTGAACTGGCCGTAGCTGTTCAGCTGGGCATCCGCAACGAGAGTCAAATTTACGGTGGCGTGGTTCCCCACGGCTTTGTGGGAAGCAAGGTCATCACGCATCCGCTTTTCCAGCCCAATGATTCAATACCCACGGGATGGCGCCCTGAACTGGGCGCTGCTCTTGCGCCATATGTCCTCTCTGGCTGGTCAGCTTTCGATATCGATACTGTTCGCGCCGCGAGCCTGGATCTACTTCAGCACGGCTCGATCCGTCTGAAGGAAGTTGAAGCGACTGCAGGGCTTGGACAATATGTTGCGACCTCGCCCCAGGGACTGGAAGAGGCGATCGCACAGCTTGATGCGAAAAACATTGCGCGCCATGGCGTCGTAATTGAACAAAATCTCGACAACGTCGTCACTTACAGTGTCGGAATGACATGGCTATTTGGCGAAACAATTTCCTATTGGGGCACTCAACGCCTCGCTACCAACAATGAAGGCGCCGTAGTCTATGGCGGTTCGACCCTGCATGTCGTGAGGGGCGGCTTTCAACAACTGGCGGCGCTCGAACTTGCCGATGATTTGAAACAGGCAATCGAGAAAGCGATCGCATATGACGCGATTGTCTCGAAATTCTATCCCGAGCTGATGGCCTCCCGCCGCAATTATGATGTCGCTGCCGGCGTGAATGCCACCGGGGAAATGCGCGTGGGCGTGCTTGAGCAAAGCTGGCGCGCAGGCGGCGCGAGCGGCGCCGAGATAGCCGCTTTTGAAGCATTCGCACGTGATCGCGAACGTTCCACGGTGACATGCGCGACGATGGAGATTTATGGTGAAGTCGACGCCGCGCCGGAGGGGAGCACCCTCTATTATAGCGGTATCGACCCGGTCGCAGGGCCCATGACCAAATATGTAATGGAGTTGGAATGACAGGCAACCAAACATGTTTTGACGTTGAGGGGGAAAGTCTCGAGGCAACCATCCTGTCACCGGACAAGCTGGTTCCTGGCATCCTCTTCATCCATGGCTGGGGCGGTTCGCGCGATCAGGATATGGTTCGAGCCGAAGAGATCGCGCAGCTAGGCTGTATCTGCTTCACCTTTGATCTACGAGGACATGCCAGACACGCTGAGGAACGAAACAAGGTGACACGATCGCATGGCCTTGCCGATGCCGTGGCCGCATATGACTATCTTGTCGGCCAGGACCAGGTCGATCCCTCTGCAATTGCGGTCGTTGGCACCAGTTATGGCGGATATCTTGCCGCCCTTCTCACAGCGGTCCGTCCGGTCAACTGGCTCGCCTTGCGTGTGCCGGCTCTCTATCCAGACGAGCATTGGGATGTCCCCAAAGCAATGCTCGATCGAGACCTAATCAACGCTTATCGGGCGCGCTTCCGTACCGGCCGGGAGGATAAGGCGCTCGCCGCGTGCGAACGATTTGCAGGAGATGTGCTTATCGTAGAATCAGAGAATGACGATTATGTCCCGCACGCGACAATCAGCTCCTACATGTCCGCTTTCCACAACAGCAATTCCTTGAGCTATCGTATCCTCAAAGGCGCCGACCATTCATTGCGGGATGAGGGTTGCCGGCGTGCGTATAACCAATTGCTGCTGACCTGGATCGAAGAAATGGTCCGGGGCGGTCGCCGGTCCTCCCGGGCCAGCGGGCAAGACGCAGGGGAATTGCCTTCACAGGCCTACAAACTTGCAGACCACTAATCCCTCTCGTCTTGGACCGATAGGCTCATTCACGCGTTGAGCCCGAAAGGAGAGAGCCATGCCTCTGACACTTGAAGATCTGTCGCGAAAAATGAAGGAAATCGATTTCGCGATGCTTGCCACCCATACTGAAAATGGTGCCATCGGATCGCGCCCGATGAGCAATAATCGCGAAGTGGATTATGACGGCACCGCCTGGTTCTTCACCGACGAAAATACATTGATGGCCTCAGATATTGCGACGAATCCGGCTGTCAATGTAAGTTATCAGGGCAAATCAGGCCTGCTGGGCCACCGCCCCTTCTTCGTTTCGGTGGAAGGTCGGGCTATGTTGGTCAAGGATCAGGCGCAGTTGGAGGCACATTGGAGCAAGGGATTGGAACGATGGTGGCCGCACGGTCCGCAAACGCCCGGGCTTATCCTGATCCAGGTCGTCGGCAAGCGCATCCATTATTGGCACGGTGAGGAGGACGGCGAAATTCTGCTTGAGGGCGCTTGATGCTGGCCACCGACGAAAAATGTCCGAGCGCCGACTTGGAAGACCAGCGCTTCCATCGTCGGCGTCGTTCCGGTTTTCATCGCCATATTCGTCGATTTGGGGTCTTGGCATGGCAAGAATCCGTAGAAGGACCCAGCCGTACACGAGAATGTTGCTACTGAGCATACCGCCCGGTCTGTAATCAGCGGCTATGAGGCAGGCGATGAGCAGCCACGTGAGGCCCCCAGTTCACCGTCTTCTTTGTCTGTCGGGCTTGGATGCCCAATATAGGTGACATGGTGGGATATTGCGCCATTCATATGCGGCGCGCACCATGTCGAACCGACGCTCGAGGAGCGCGCGCACAGCAGTCCGCATCTGATAGGCCATGAAGACCCCGTCGGGAGACAGGATTTGAACGCTGCCATCAATGATTTGCGTCGCAACTTCAGGCTCAAGGGTAGAAAAGGGCAGTCCCGATATAATGCAGTCGGCCTGCAATTGACCTAGCTCGGCCATGATATGCTGCACATCGGCAGCCGACCCCGTAACGACGTGCAATCTCTCATCTGTGATCGTCGAGGCCAGATGGTCGGTGAATGACGGGCTGGTATCGATGGCAATCAGCCGGGCACAGGGTTGAAGGCGAGCAAGGATGGCGCTCGTGAAAACACCGGTACCTGGCCCATATTCCACCATCGTGGTCACACAAGGCCAGTCGACGCCTTGCAGCATCCGGTCTATCAGCCAGTGGGACGCTGGGAATGACGAGCCGACCATCGTGGGGCTTTTCAAAAATTCCGCAACGGCCACCATGCGAGCCTTCAGATCGCTCGTTCCCACATGGGTTCTGGGCGCGGGATAAAATGCGGCATCTTGCACCTTAGCCATTACTGCTCCTAAGTTTCGTGCCTGATCTTAAAGCCTGATGGCGCCCGGGTGTTTCGGCCTTGCCGGAAAAATTATGCTTAACCAGATCAATTCCCGACCGGATTTCCTGTGCTTCCCTCAGCTCTGTCGATGTCGCCTTCGGCCCGGATGCTGCAACATGGATCGATTTGATATTCATGCGATATCTGCCGGAAGCAGCGTCACTTTGATTCGCGGCAATCGAACGGGCCGTTGCGACCGGCGATAATTTCTTGGTCTGGTTCAGGCACTTGATTGAGCCGGGCTTCTTTCGGCTACTCCGTGGAACCAGATGGCCAGACGGCTCGTAATTTGCTGTGCCGCTTGAAACGGCATCTCAGGACAATGTCCCTGTCCCTACCAGCAAGGAGCCAATATGGCAGAGCGTCTCACCATGCAGGACCCGCGCGAGCAATATCCAAAGCCCCCTTTTCCCGAGCAGCCACAGCCTGTTCCAGGCATAGCCGCGGACATGGACCCCAAGCCCGATCATGGCGAAGACAGCTATGTCGGCTCGGGTAAGCTGCAAGGACGAAAAGCGCTCGTTACCGGCGGCGACAGCGGTATCGGACGGGCCGTAGCCATTGCATTTGCGCGTGAGGGCGCCGATGTCGCCATTTCCTATCTTCCAAGCGAAGAAGCAGACGCAAAGTCAGTGATAGACTTGATCGAGGCTGAAGGCGGCAAGGCTGTCGCGCTGCCTGGGGACATTACCGATGAACGCTGGTGTCTCGAGCTTGTCGATGAGACAGTCTCGGGCCTTGGCGGACTTGACATTCTGGTGATCAACGCTGGCCATCAGCAATATCGCGACGATGTGGGCGCGGTGAGCTCGGAAGATTTTGACACTACGCTCAAGACAAATCTCTACGCCATGCACTGGATCACGCAGGCGGCTGTTCCGCATCTTCCAGCTGGTGCGTCTGTGATCACCACCGCCTCTGTGCAGGCCTACGAGCCATCAGCCATCCTGCTGGACTATGCCACTACCAAGGCCGGCATCGTCGCCTACACCAAGGCGCTGGCAAAACAACTCATCGAGAAGGGCATCCGCGCCAATGTGGTCGCGCCTGGTCCCTTCTGGACGGTTCTTCAGCCAAGCGGCGGCCAACCGCAAGACAAAGTCACCAAATTCGGTGAACAGAGCCAATTCGGTCGCCCCGGTCAGCCCGTCGAGATAGCGCCCGTCTATGTGCTGCTCGCGTCTCAGGAAGGCAGTTATATTACCGGTGAGGTTTATGGGGTAACTGGCGGCGCCGGTATCGCCTGATGAAAGAACGGCCCCGTCGCCGCGGGGCCGTTTCTGCGCAACCATGTCAACCTCGCCAGCCGCCAAGCCAAGGTCTTCATGAGCCCGCTGAGCATAGAGCAGTCAGTGGCGCAGACTTTCAGGGACCACTCCCCCATTTGCGGATAGCTTCGCCATGACAGCCCGGTGAAGTGCGATATTCTGCTCCGCGCTGCCGTCCGCGCCTACCCTCACGGAAAGTTCCTCGGCCAGCTCCTTACGTGCGGCTAGGCTTGAATCCAGGTCGAGCAGCTTCAACAGGTCAACGATAGAAGTCTGATAATTTCCGCCTCCTTCCTTGGCATCAGCCATGGCTAAAAGCACAGCGCCGACATCAACCGCGACAGGGGATGTAGACTCAGGCGCCGGGACGGAGGCGGCTGGCGACGTGGCAGGTGCTGGAACAGGCGTCGACGCAGGACCTGGATTGGATGTTCCTGTCGAGGAAGGAGTAGGTTTTGCGCTGGCTTCCGCGCCATCATGCCCAAAAATCCTGTCCCTGATTTTGCTGAATATGCCCATCTTTCGTCCTCCAAGATTGGAACCCCTTCTAACGATGGGCGCCAAGGAAGGCTCCCAGCGGGAGCGAGGCTGAAAGCCCCGGGTGGACGCGTCTACACGGTAAAATGCGGGAGACGATTGATAAGGATGCAGTTCGCGATTGAGGCGCTATCATTGACGGTGCTGACCATCGGTGGAGGCGGTCAGTAGGCCGACACTATATCCACGGAAAATGGTGCGGCGCCGCTCAATGACGTCAATATGGTTGAGCAGGTCCCGGTGGCGGAAAAGCCGGGATAGGTTTTTGCCAGCTTTGCCACCAAGAGCGATGCGGTCGAAATAGGAAGTTCCAACTTAGCCCTGGCAAACAGCCAGTCAGCTTCGGTCAAGACGCTCGTGGTCTCGATGATCAAGGCTGATACCGAATCCGCCATGAAACTGGCTGCGGCCGCGAGCGAAACATCTCTCGCGATTGTGCCAACCCCTTCCTCGATGGCTGTACGGCAAAAAACGCTTCTCATGCTCAAGGAAAAGAAGGGAGCCGGTTTCGACGCCGCCTAAATCGAAGCACAGATCAAGAGACATCAGGAGACGCTCGAAACGCTCAGAGCCTATTGCGCGACCGGAGATGTTCACTCGTGCAGCAATTTGCAACATCCCTGGTGCCCATCGTGACCGGGCATCTCAACATGGCTCGGGGACTTGAGTTTTGGTGGAACCCAGCGTCCTTGGCTCGCTGATGGAGGGCGGATAGTGCGTTTCGTTTGCGGTTCTCCGCCCCGCCCCGTGCTTCATGAAACCGGATTGGGGAGGCCTCATGGAGTTTCGATAATGGGCTTTGGCATATCCCTATCAGGCCTTCGGACGCTTCGTCTGGAATGGCAATGATGGATTATTTGCCGCAGGGAATGCGGCGGCCCAGGTCGACGAGGCGGCCGGCCGCAAATGTGCGGCAGGACATCGGGTAATCCCGATGGCCCCCGCCCCCTGCTTTTTGTGCCAATCACTTCCATATGTGTCTGCCAAAAAGATTTCTCCGCCAGTTGCTGAGGCGAGGATGGAAATCGCGCGCTTCAAACTTGCAAGTGGCAACGATTAAACTGGATCAGTCGCGACGGGCGATCAGCAAAAAATGCTGGCTTGTGACTGATCCTTGTAAATGCGCTGGGTTAGCGAATGACGGATGGACGCTCCGGACTTGCGGAGAGATCATGCTGCCACCTTATCATCGCCTTGACGAATTCGTGCCCCTGACATCTACCGAAACTCGGATCGCGGAAGGCTGGACGAGCAGCCAGCGTTCTGTAAAGCGGCATCATATCATCCGACGAGAAGGCGACCAAGTATCCGGGGTTTTCTTCTTATTGAAGGGCTGGGTCAGCTCGTCGGTGATGCTGCGTGATGGCCGCAGGCAGATCGTCAAAGTGCATCTGCCCGGCGACATGCTCGGCTTTCCCAGCCTTTCCCTTGTTCATGCCGGGGAGACGCTGGAAGCCCTTACAGATGCAGTTATCTGTCCTATCTCCAATGCCGCGATCGGCAAATTGCTGATGGATAGTCCGCGCCTCGCCACAGGCCTTTTTCTGAGCAGCCAAAAGGAACGGGTAGCGCTCATGCAAAATCTTTCCTGGCTGGGCGCAACCTCCGCCCTCGAGCGGATGGTAGCTTTCCTCCTTGACCTACATGACCGCGCGAAATCATCAGGCGTTGCCATGGAAGACCGTTTTGAAATCCCACTCACACAGCAGCAGCTCGGTGAGCTGCTTGGTCTGACCGCCGTCCACGTCAATCGAACCCTCAAACGCCTGGACAGCAGCGGCCTCGTGGAGCGTCAAAAGGCATTGGTGAGGCTGATCGATATTGCCGGATTACAGAAAATGACAGCCAATATCGCGCCGATCTTCGCCGAGCACGACGCTTGGGCCCGTCTCGGTAGCCCTTCGTCGAATCCCTAATCCATTTCTAATGGAGCATGCGTTGCAAAGTCGGGATCAACCGCTTTCCCATGGCAAGCTTGGGAATGAGCGGTGCGGAGGGATGTCCCGCGACGGCAGGATGATCAAAAGAGCCCGAGCAGAACACATAGGGAATGTCGTAGAGATCAAGATCATCTGCCAGAAGGCCCACATCCCCCTTTTTTAGCCGAATATCGAGCACGGCACCTGAAGGCATTTGTCTGGCAAGCGCTTCAAGGCCGTCGGACAAGGTCATATGGGGACCATCGACCGCATAGTCCGCCCCCTCCAGCATTTCGACGATGATTTGCGCAATCGCTGGATCATCCTCAACCAGCAGTATTGAACGGTCCATCATGCTACTCCTAGATGAGTGCGATAGCGGTCGAAACAGCGAGCGCCACAATGCAACCGGATCAGCGCGCCCTCGGCCATTGCTCTGGCACGCCGAGGATCCTCCTCCACCAGCGGCCTGATCGCCTCGTCATTCCAGTCGCGGCTATGCTTAATATCGAGAACTGCGTGCAGATCGAAATAGCGGCGCTCTGAGCCGGACAAACCGATACGCCGCAAGCCCTTGGCGGTATGCGCCGATCGGTCTGGAGCCGTAAGCTCGATAACACCCAACGCGCCAACACTATGCCATGCATAGCAGCGTGACGACGCCATGGCGGTCATGGCGTTTGCAAGTGCCAGACTTTCCCAGACAGTATGTTCAATTTGGGTGTCGAGTTCGAGAATGTCGACTAGTTGTCCCAACATGGGGCCATGCATTCCCTTGGGGTTGCCTCGTCCCATCTCGTCCCAATAATTGCGCGCCAGTTCGAGCTTGGCTCGGGCCGGCAACTTGACCTGCGTCATCGCTACCAGGTCATCGAACCCTGCCTCACCGGCTGCTTCCTGCGACAGGAACCAGCGCAACTGGTCCTTATCGGCCTCATTTGCCAACCAGGGAAAAAGCGGATCATGCTGTCCGGGCCCGGATGCCTTGAGCGCTTCGAACCATTCGACAAATGCGTCAGGATCAGCAGGCGCAAGCGAAGCCTCCTTCACAACCTCTTGGCGCAACTCCTCGATAAATGCATGCTCCAGCCGCAACATTGTCCGGTCTTGATCAAACTGCCGGGGAGTCGCGTCCTCGGGAAAGGCGGGGGAAAGCCGCCGCTTGTTCCAGTGGCTTAGTTGCTCCTGGAAATCCTGCCGAAGAAACTGCGAACCGCTATGTTCAAGCTGAGTAGCCACCGATAAGCCTTCCGATTTTTGATATATAGGAAGAATTCGGAAAGCGGCCCCCCGTTCCGCAAAATCAGACTAAACAGGATCAAGATTGTTAAGGCGTAGGGGATAGAAAAATCGGCCTTCACCCGATTTCAGTATCTGCCCGAAGGGAAAAAGGCCTATGCTAGTCCCATCTACGTCAATCTTCCTTCAGCGCTGGATGCCTCCATGATTTTTGCCGATCTGCTCCGTAACCGCAGGCGTGACCAACTCACTGCTGGAGATCTCGAGGCACTCGAAACCGCAGTTTCAGATCTACGGACCATAGCGGCACGCAAGACAATGATTTCGCGTGATGATCCAGTCCGATTCAGCACCTATCTGATCGAAGGCTTCATGTGCCGCTATATGGACGATCGCCAGGGCGCGCGCCAACTCGTTGCGGTCCATGTCGCGGGTGATTTCGTTGATCTTCACGGTTACCCGCTTGGCCACCTCGATCATGACCTGGCAACCTTGACAAGTTGCAAGGTGGCCCTGGTGCCCCATGGTGCGCTTGATCAGCTGATGGTCACGCGCCCTCATCTAAGCAAATTACTCTGGTTCGCAACGTTGCTGGACGCCGCCATGCACCGCGAATGGATCTTCCGTCTGGGTCGCCTGGACGCACTTGCACGGGTCAGCCATTTCTTTTGTGAGATAGAGGCAAAATTGCGGGCTGTGGGACGAAGCGATGGCACGAACTTTCAGCTTCCCATGACGCAAACGGATTTGGGCGAAGCATGCGGGATAACCCCCGTTCATATGAACCGGATGCTGCGTGAATTGAAGGAGCGCGGCCTGATGGAGGTGCGCCGCGATCAGGTGCATATCGCTGACCTAGCTGCCCTTGCCCAACTGGGAGAATTCGATCCTTCCTATCTTTTTCTGGACCGGCAACACTGAAGGAACCGGAAGTTGCGGTTGGTCGTTCCCTCGCAACTTCAGGAGGACTGTCCATGCCAACGCCTGGAATTCATAATGATATTGGGACGGCTTCGGCCGATGCCGGCCTCGTCATGCTCGATGGTCCCAATGGTATTGCCATCACTTTGACGGCCGAAGCCGCAGAAGGAACGGGGCACGCCCTAATTCGCGCAGCGGAAGAAGCCAGATCCCAAATGGACGAAGGCACAAAAGAAACATAGATCAACAAACAATGTTAGTATAGTCGGGCTCTGGCCTTATATTCTTGATGAAATTATGTGCGATACCCGTCTCAAAGGTTCAGCATGCAACTTTAAGCGTCTCTAGCATTTATGCATGCGACCTGCACATCTCGGGGGACTGCGGGCTTGTCTCTATCGAGGAATCGCAGCATGAAGATTGCCCAAATTGCCCCGCTCGCTGAAAGCGTGCCCCCCAAATATTATGGCGGTACCGAACGGATTGTCTCGTACCTGACCGAAGAACTGGTCAGTCAGGGACATGATGTTACGCTTTTTGCGAGTGGGGATTCGCGTACTGCTGCAGAATTGGTTCCCATTACCCCCGCAGCCTTGCGACTAACGCCCGGCATCGTTGACCCCATTCCATATCATATGATGTTGCTGGAGGCGGTCAGGCAGCGTGCAGATGAGTTTGACGCACTTCATTTCCATATCGACCTACTGCATTTGCCAATGGCGCAGAACTTTATCGGCCGAACCGTGACCACGCTTCACGGACGCCTCGACCTACCCGATCTACCACCCTTCTATCGTTGCTTTGGCGATCACTGCCTGGTGTCCATTTCGGATCATCAGCGTAAACCCATGCCGCCCGTTAATTGGGGGGGGACCATATATCATGGCCTGCCTGCCGACCTGCTTCCACCGCGTCATGGCGATAACGAGTCTTATCTTGCCTTTCTTGGCCGTATCTCACCCGAAAAGCGGCCTGATCGGGCCATTCGCATCGCCGCGCGGGCCGGCAAAGAGCTTCGTATCGCGGCCAAGGTCGACAATGTGGATCGGGCATACTGGGAAACGGAAATCGCGCCCCTCATCGATCGTTACCCCAACATACATTTTGTTGGGGAGATCAATGAACAGCAGAAGGCCGAGTTTCTGGGGAATGCAAGCGCGCTGCTCTTTCCGATCGACTGGCCTGAACCCTTCGGTCTGGTAATGATCGAGGCGATGGCTTGCGGCACGCCGGTAATCGCTTTTCGATGCGGCTCGGTTCCTGAAGTGATCGAACATGGCCGGTCAGGATTTATAGTGGATACCGAGGATGAGGCGGTCGCGGCCATCGAGCAATTATCTCACCTTGATCGGCGGCGGGTTCGGAGCGCATTCGACGCACGCTTCACGGCGGCAAGGATGGCCGCCGATTATACTGCGCTATATCATGGATTGCCCGGCGCGCGCACGGACGCCGCATGGCTGCGCCGCCAGCGAGGGGAAGAAGCAGAGCTGCAGATCGTCGCATAGGAGTTGCCATGTCCATGACCCAGCATGAGTCCGACCTGCCGGGTATCGCCGGCGGACAGGCCCTGTCCCAGGCGCAGACCCAATTCTTCATTCCTGCAACTGCTTCTTTGCACGAGCGTCGCCCCCGAACTCTCAAACATGGCGACAGCTTTGCAGTGTTCGATCATAGCGGTGACGCAATTTCTGGGCCCGGCAGCCCTGAAGGCCTCTATCATCGCGATACGCGGCATCTTTCGCATCTCTATCTCACCGTCAACAACATGCGTCCAATTCTTCTCAGTTCGGCATTGAGGGACGACAATGCTATGCTCACTTGTGACCTGGCCAACCCGGATTTTCCCGGTGACGATGGTCGCGTAGAAGTTGAGCATGACCTTATCCATCTGCGGCGCACACGCTTCTTATGGAAGGGCGCGATCTACGAGCGGATCACAATCCGCAACTTCGACACTCAAAGCCGGAAAATGTCCGTCGAATTGGCATTCGGAGCTGATTTTGCCGATCTCTTCGAGATTCGCGGAATGACGCGCTTGCGTCGCGGTACGCTGCGTCCGCCAAAAGTTGGTGCTGCGGAAGTTTTGCTCTCATATGTGGGGCGCGATTATCTTGAGCGCGCCACTCATCTTCATTTCGACCCACCGCCACTTAAATTAACGGAAAGCTCCGCCCGGTTCGAGGTCAATGTGGCGCCCGGAGAACGCTGCACTTTGTTCGCGCGCATTTGCTGCGGTCATATGCGAGAAGAGGAGCCTCTTCCCAAGCAATTCCTCAAATGCCTGCGTGAGGCGATGCGGGAGCTTCGGCATGCCCGATCACGTGGTGCCACTATCCGTTCGTCCAATGACCTGTTCAACGAAGTTGCTCGACGCTCGGTTGCAGACATTTCGATGCTGTCTACCGAGACCGAACATGGACCCTATCCCTATGCTGGCATACCCTGGTTCAGCACCGTGTTCGGCCGAGATGCGCTCATTACCGCAATTCAGACGCTATGGCTCGATCCAGCCGTCAGCCGCGGAGTACTTGGCTATCTCGCCGCGCATCAGGCCATAAGTTTTGATCCGGCGTCCGACGCAGAGCCGGGCAAGATCCTGCACGAGGTACGCCATGGCGAGATGGCAGAACTGGGCGAGGTACCGTTTCGCCATTATTATGGCAGCATTGATTCCACTCCGCTGTTTGTCATGCTCGCGGGCGCCTATCTGGAAAGGACGGGCGACATCGCATTTCTTCGTACAATCCTGAGCCAGATCGAGGCAGCACTGGCGTGGATTGATGTGCACGGTGACCGGGATGGCGATGGTTTCGTGGAATATGGGCGGCTGACTGACCAGGGACTTCAAAATCAGGGCTGGAAGGATAGTCACGATTCCATCTTCCATGCTGACGGCAGTATCGCAAAGGGCCCGATCGCGCTGGTAGAGGTGCAAGCCTATGTCTATGGCGCCTGGAACGCGGCGGCCGCCATCTACCTGGCCACCGAGGAGGCCGACAAGGCATCGACTTACCGCGCAAGGGCGGCTGATCTTCGCGATCGGTTCGATGCCGCCTTCTTTGACGCGGCCCTGGGCACCTATGTCCTGGCTCTCGATGGAGAGAAGCGTCCGTGCCGCGTCAGATCGTCTAATGCAGGCCATGTACTCTACACCGGCCTTGCCAAGGAAGAGCGGGCGGCAACGGTTGTACACACGCTGATGGCGCCATCCTCCTTTTCGGGGTGGGGCGTGAGGACAATCGCTTCCACGGAGAAGCGATACAACCCCATGAGCTACCATAATGGCTCGATCTGGCCCCATGACAATGCCCTCATCGCTGCCGGCTTTTCGCGCTACGGCTTCCAACGGCAGGCCGCTCAGATATTTGAGGGGCTGTTTGCCGCCGCCACCTATGTAGACATGATGCGGTTGCCTGAGCTCTTCTGCGGTTTTCCTCGCCGTCGCTCGCAAGGTCCCACCTTTTACCCTGTTGCCTGCAGCCCGCAGGCCTGGTCCGCCGCGGCACCACTGGCATTGATCCAGTCAAGTCTTGGGTTGCGGTTCGACGTCCCTTCGCGTCAGATTATTTTCAGCGAACCGGCCATGCCGACCTTTTTGAATGCGCTCAACATTCGGGCCCTGTCAGTAGGAAGTGGTAAAGCGGATATCAGTTTCGAGCGCATGGGTGAGACAGTTATTGTCAAACCTCTCGACCGCAGTGGCGACGTCTCCATTGTCACTCTGGCTTGAGGCCGCGCGCCTGGGAGCTTAGCACATTACAAAGTTCCCATCGTCATATCGCCTGCATGCTCGGGACGGTCGCTGGGATAGTCGGTCGAAAGCTTCAAATGGAAATAGTCCGGCTCAAAGCCGCAGCTCTGCCGCAAAGCCCTGATATCAGGCACGCAGAGCTCGCCGCCTGCCATTTCAATCAGGCCTTCCCTGCGCATGCGTTGTAGCATGCGGTTGACATGCACAGGGGTCAGCCCGCAGGCATCGGCTAAATCCTCTTGGGTAAGCGGCAATGCGACGCGATCGGTGCCAAGGCCGATCAGAAGTGATCGGAAATGCAGCTCGCATAAGAGGTGCGCCACGGCATCAAAGGCGTTGCGGCGGCCGCTATTAACCAGCCATTGCCGTAAAATGGCTTCATCCACCAGCGTTGCTCTCCAAAAGGCACGCGCGAGTGTGGCCGACAGACGAGTGATGCGATCTATTTCCTCATTTGCGATATAGGCTATCTGACAATTGGTCACTGCGACAATAGCGTGGTCCATCGCATCCAGCAAAGTTGCATGCAGATCACAAAAATCGCCTGGGAGCATGAAGGCAGTGATGCGGCGCGAGCCATCTTTGAGAATTTTATATCGCGCAGCCCACCCTTCAATGACTACATGAAGAAATTCAGGCGACTCGCCGTCGGAGATAATGTCCCTCCTGCGCGACACCGGACGAATGTCCCTACAGGCAGATAGGACCATCTCCTGCTCGAGGCCTTCGAGGGGTTCAACCAGTTCAAGTTTGCGGATGACATGTACGTTCACACCGTCTCCACGCAATTGCGTTTAGGCCAACTTAACATATCTTATGCCCTTACCCGCCCAACCGAACCTGATGGCCGATGAACCGTGATTTTTTCGCGCTATCCCCATTTTCTGAAAGCTGGTTTTGGCTAGGGCGGATGAATACGGCTCGGGCCGCTTGCGTTCCCCTGACTTCGATTCGGTCGCACGTTGATCTCGTGGTCCTGTCCTGACCGATGAACGGGTGGAGAGCATCCGGATCGGGCCCGTTGGAAAAGGCAATTCCATAGCCCTTGTGGCTGCGCCGCCTGATCTCATGCAGTTCGTGGCGCGGGACCAGTGGCAAACACGGCATGTCGCCCTTGCGCTTGGCCAGTCGCGCATTTTGGTGAAGCCATGGCGTGTTCAAAGCACTCGCCGCGATAAGTTTCTCAAGGCTGCCAAAAAAAAGGAAAAACTATCGGAGGCTTGAAAAACAAGCGCCCTTATCTCCAAGCCTTGGTGATCTGCTCGTCATCGATGGCGCTCACAAGCCGTCAAGGCTATGGAGGCTGGCTCTCCATGTCCGCCATATATGTCGCTCAGCAACTAGGCGCGTTCGATATCAGCTTCCTGCTCAGCGATATCTTTCCACCAGAAGCGTAGGGCGGCATCCCATCGATATCCGTGAGACTTTAGCCGATCCTTCGTCAAAAGACGCGCCGATAGCATGTACGCGATATGTCGGCAGTTCAGAGCCGCGCAAGAATGTCATTCACGGCCAGCGCTCCTCATAGAACCAACCGCATTGCGCCACGAGATGTGCCAGGGCGCGCCCTTCGAACCCAAGCTCGAGCCAATCAAGCTCGGCCCTCGAGCAGGCCCAGGGCTTGCCAGCAATGGCGGGGACGCGCCGATCCACAGCAGCCTGAAGTGGCTAGTGCGCAGGACAACACATGCACTCCCTCGGAAATGGCTGCATACGACGCCTGCACGTCGACCTGCGAAGCAAACTATTGGGACGATTACTACAATTGCGAAATTACGGTTGGCGGCTCTGGATATTATTGCTTCTTGACCGCCCAGAACAAGAGAGACAACTGCAACTGGGCATGCACGCCACCGTGCTTTTGACGGGGCAAACGATCGAACATTGGGAAACCTGGGCGAGGCACGACCTCGCCCAGAAGGCCGACAAGATGCTTCATGCGTCCAGGCAGTCATTACGGAAACGTCAAGAGTCCTGAGACCTCCGACGGTAAGCTATTTCAACCTTTTCTTGACCTGTGCGTTCTAAACCTCGATATAAGAATTGACCGCAACCGCAGTGAAGGAGGACGACATGACGGCATTGTTGAAGGCCCCTCCCCAGGGAGCAGCTAACGAGGACGTTGCGTTCCCCGCGCGCCCCCAGACTAATATCGACCGTAAGATGCTGCGTGAGCGCATGTTCGATCGCTTCAAGAACACATTCACCGATCTTGCCAAGTGAGATTTTCTGGCTCCAGCCAGACGACGTAATTGAGCTTCACGAGAGCGGGTTGCAAGCGTTCGGAGGCCCTTCGGGCATCCGTGACGCGAACCTGTTGCACTCCGCTCTCGTAGCGCCGTGGCAGCTGCACAGCTACAATGGCGAGAACGATATTCTCAAGCTTGCGCTGAGGCTCTGCCTTCGCATAGCGAAGAACCACCCGTTCATCGACGGCAACAAGCGCGCCGCCCTCGGCAGCATGATCGAATTTCTTAACATTAATGGCCACGACCTCGATCCCTTTCTCGACGCGGAGCTGACCAGCATAAAAAGGGACATCGCACCAGGGACGACGATGCTGTCGGATCTCATTAAGCGCCTTGCCGCGGGCGAAACTACAGAAGAGGAAGCCTACGACTTCCTGCGCACTCTACTGACCCCCTTCGAGTTCGCTGAAGAGCATCAGGCGTCAGGGACAGACGGCACCTAGCCGGTTGGCAGAATCGTTCTCATTCTGTTCTCGTCCGCTCCATGGAGCGCAAAAAAGCCCGACGACTTGCCAATATGGGTCCAGACGCTAGAGGCTGTTATGGACTTGTGAGTCCGAATGGATTCAAAGGCTTGGATGGAGATTGTCCGCAAGCCTTATCCGTCCGACGTATCCGATGAAGAATGGGCGCTGATCGTGCCGTATCTGACGCTTCAGCGCGAGGATGCGGGGCAGCGCGAGCACAGCCTGCGCGAGGTGTTCAATGGCCTGCGCTACATCGTGAAGACGGGCGCGCCGTGGCGCTGGCTGGCGGCGGAATGCTTCGAAGCGTTGGTGGACGATCTGCGCGCCGTGCTGCGTCTGGCGGCAGGTCGCACCGCTGAACCCAGCGCGGCCATCATCGACAGCCGGA
>NZ_JAFCGW010000017.1:0-73628 GCF_018604485.1 Sphingobium sp. BHU LFT2 | reverse complement strand
AGCCGGAGGTGAGGGGGGCAGCGGGAATCTGCCGGGGTGGAGCGGGCGCAGGGAGGCGCAGCCGAGCGAGCCACGGCCCGGCTGATTGTCGTTGCCGGGGAGAGGGGGCGGCGCGCCTCTTTCCCCGTTCAGGAACAGGGGGGGGGGTGCCGGCATGGCCGGCGCCATCGGGCTGCGGAGCGGCCCCCGCGCGAGCGATCGTGACCCTCCTGGGACGAGACGGCACAGCCGGCACGGTCGGAACCGTCAGGTGGAGATAGAGCGCGGTCCCGAAGAGGCGCGCCTTTCGATCCTGGAACGAGGCAGGATGGTCTGCCCACTCACCAGCGGCTAGGATGGGGCGATGCAAGGCAGATGGCCTGGGTTTCAGCGAGGTTGGCGATGCACTCGGATTATGAGCCGGACTTTGAGAGCTTCATCATCTTCACCTGTCCGACGTGCAAAGCCGAAGAGAAGAACACTATTCCCGTACCGGCTGCCGAATGGGACGCGGAGGCAGATGCAGCCAGGCTCGTCGAGCGAGAGAGCGAGTATATCTGCGGCAATTGCCTCCACACTCATCCACTGATCGTGCGCAATCTCAATCAACGCATAACCGTGAAGCTGGTAGCTGCGCCGCTGGTCGACGTCAAAGCGAGCAAGGCCTTCTGGTCTGAGGAGGCGGACGCGACAGGAACCCGTCCATGGGAGGCGCCCGAAGACAAGGCGTTCAACATCTTTCACACGACCCATGGCGACGCGATGGAGGTTCTGGAATCGCCACATGCGGAGTTCTTCGAGGATATTCTCTCCCGCATGACCTTCATCCAGCTATTCGCGGCGCTGGAAGCCTTCCTGACCGACACCCTGCTCAGCCGCGCGCTCAAGAGCGATGAGATACTGTCGAGATTGCTGGCAGGGGTGAAGGATTTGCAGGCGATCAAAGTCCCCTTGTCGGACATCCTGGCCGACCCGGACATTGTGAGACACAGGGTTTCAGGCACTATCCACGAAATGAGTTTCCACAATCTGGTGAAGACCGACGTGATCTACAATGTGGCGTTCGGTTTCAGCATCTTCCCGGATGAGAAGTACAAGCACAGCCTGTTGCAGTTCATTCCGATCAGGCACGACTGCGTCCACCGCAACGGGAAAACGGAGGATGGCAAGGCACGAGAGGAAGTGGACTACAGCTTCGTCAGGCGCGTTGCCGGTGCCTTCGACATCATGGTGCGCCATATCGAGAGCGAATTGAATGGCGTGGACTATCTGACCGACGAAGAACGCACCAAACCACCCAAATTCGCAGAATCTTAGCGTGATTGGGCTACGAGGATCGCAGCTGCGCCGGGACAGTTGACAGGAACAGGGCAAGAAGCGCTCCGATCCCTCCTGAAAACTGGCTGTCCAGCCTCTCTCTAAGCGCTACAACGCGCCAGCGTACGGATGGAAGGGGCGGGATGTTCTATAAATTCATGGGTGGCTGCGACGATAGCCTGGTTGAGATCTTCGAAAAGGCCGTGATGCAGGGATCGGTTCGCTTCGCGTCAGTCGCACACTTCAACGATCCATATGAATTCAAGTTCACGCCCGTTATTCCGTCACGCGAGACCTTCGATCGGTGGCATGATGTTCACGACCCACAACGACCGGCGCGTGAGCGCGCTGATGCCTGGACCAACTGCAATGGCAGCGCATGGGATTACAACACGGGTTTTACGCCTCGCCTGGAACTGATGCGGCACATGTACCTGCTCTGCCTCACGCAGCGCTGGGATAGCCATCTCATGTGGGGGCATTATGCCTCTCAGTATCGGGGTTTCGTGGTCTGCTACAAGCCTGACCTGGTGAGCGCACTCCCCGGCATGTCGGGCTGGATAGGACATGGCAAAGTGACCTATGACGACCAGGTCCCGGAACTGAGATGGTTCTCGGCACCAGTTGGCGAGATGATGAAACCAACCTTGCTGACGAAATCGGACCAGTGGGCTTATGAGGCCGAGTATCGCGCGCTGTTATGCGACGATGCAGATCAGGCAGGTATCCTAAGGAGCATCGATCCGGGTCTGATCGCAGGCGTCATCCTTGGTCCACGAGTTCCAGAAGCACTCATCGCGAAAGCGATCGCCTATCGCGCGACCAATTCCGATTTTTCAGTCGATCAACTCTCGTCCCGGCACGACAGCTATGAACTGACCACCCGGGTCGTACAGGACAATGTTCGCGTGTTCGGCGCTTTCCTTTAGCCAGCGATCGCCATCAACTCCCTACCAGATGACGCGGCCAGTGCGGCTTCTGTTACAATTAATCTACTTTGAGGCGGCCTCCATTTTTTGCTGAAGGCCAAATGCCGTCAGGGTAAGATGACCGTCGGTCCCGGCGTCATGCATTTCGCCATTTTTCCGACCTGCCCTGACTGCGGCGCGAACGACGTTGCGCAGGCTGGCGGTCTTATCCCAGTCATAGGCTGACTGCCGGCCCAAGATTGCCCGTGCAAAATCAAAGGCCTCATCCTCGGGATGGATGAGCACATTCAATCGATACGCCATGTCATGCGAGAGGGACGCTTTGCCCAGCAGCATATTGTTCAGATTGGAGCGGTTCACCGCCATCGCGATCGCGGCACCGGGAATGGAAAATCCCGCATCCTTCAATGCGTCGCGAATGAGCGCCCCAGGATGTGCGGCTTTGTCAGACTTAGAATGCTGGTCGGAAGGGGAGGGCGCAACAGTCATGGTCAATTCTCCTCCGCAATATGTATGGCATTACCATACATGTTCAAGCCCGGCCTTTTCCGAAGAATGTAACGATAGGTTACTTACTCTTGACATATGTAACCTTTCGTGACATAATTTCTGTCTATCAAGGAAAGGATTACGACGGCAATGACAGGTGAAGAGTTGAAGGCCCGCCGCAAAGGCATGGGCTACACGCAAGAAGGGCTGGGCAAGCTGCTCGGCGTTTCGCGCAAGACGATCAACGAGATGGAGAATGGCGCTACGATCGACACCCGCACGGAAATTGCGGTGATCGCCGAGACGCGCCGGGTGAAGGTGCTGGAAAACACGTTCTGGGTCGAAACGACAAACCGCGGAACCTATTCGGTTGCGCAGCGCCTCATTCGCGAGATCGACCATCCTCGGGCAATGTTCTATTCGCATGGGTCGACAATGCTGTTTGGCGAGTTCAAGCGCCGGGACCATGCCTATCGCTGGTGCGCGGCGCTGCATCGCAGCGACAATGCACGTAATACCCGTGAATTGCTGCGCCTTCGCGCGATCGATGCCGCAGAGAAGCGGCGCGCTGCGGACGGCTGATATCGGCCTTAAAGCCCGTTCATCGCGGCGCCACTCTGGTAATGGGCAAACGCCGGATGGCGGCCCCGGCGAGCCGGATCATATTTCGCTTTTAATGTCGTACCATTTTTCGCTTTTGGTGCATGTTTTCTCTCAATGCCCTTAAAGCCGGGGTATCAGGGCCGTTGCGGCAGCAAGGCAAGAACGGCCTGCTTCTTATCCATCCAAGCCGCAGAAACAGGGCTTCGCCAGGCGATCATGTCATGGATGCGCCGATATTCGTCGACCATGTTCCGCGTGAATATCGGCTCGTGATGCGCGATGCGGTTGCGCAGGCGGCGAATGGACCGAAGATCATCATAGGCCAGCGCGCGGCATTGGGCGACCGTGAGATGAGCGGGGGCGCCGGGGAAGCAGGTGCGAAAATGCGCGTCCCAGATCCTGCTGTCCTGGCCCTTGGTGAAGATATTCTCCCAGAAAGCAAATTTGAGTTCGGCGACGATCTTACCGGTCGTGGGCAGGATCTTCGCGCACCGCGTCAGATCCACGCCGGGGTTATAGTCGAACCGCCGCTTGGGCACGGGCAGGCTGCGAATAAAGCCGTTGGTCCATGGCCAGTTGGCTCCGTGGACAATCTGGATAGCTTCCGCGATGCCATTGCGGATCGCAACCTCGCAAACCTGCAGTGGCACTATCAGCGCCGAGGACAGGTCGAGATTCCACTCGTAGAGGGCAAGCGCCTTGTCCCGATCGTTCCCCATCGCTTGCAGGTAAGTGGCAAAGCGGGGCGCCGATATGATAGACGGCAGTTCACTGGCTTCAGCGGGTGTAAAGGGCAAGGATCGGCTTTCTGTGGGACATTTCCATTGACGGCGCGGTCAATATCTCTATATAAGAGTGCATCGGCTTTGAGACACGCGGGCTTCGGCCTCCCCTCATCGTCAAAGGAAAACGAAAGGCTCGCCTCTGGCGGGCCTTTTTCTTGCCCCTGACAGTAGCGTCGCGGATCGCCGCCGCCAAGTTTGTCATTGCTCGGCATCGACGGTCATGACCGTTTCCTTCAGAGCCACAAGAACATGCTCATGCGCCGCGCCCAGATTAATGAGCGTAACAATCTCCGGCGCCGCCTCCAGCGCCTTTTTCAGCAGTTCGAGCTGGTCCGGTTCATAGACGATATGATCGCCATAAGGGGGCCATATCGCCAGCATGCGATGAACCGGGGCGCTGTCATAGGTGAAGGCGGCCCAATGCTCATGTCGTGAGACGACCGAATTTGCGGCCTCAAAGGAGAAGCCGGCGTCCATGAGGAGCTTGGCGACGCGAAAAAGGCACAGATCGGATACGTTGAAGCGCTTCCACTTCGCCCGAGGGGCAGGATCGTCAAAAGTGTCGCCGCCGGGCTTATGGAAGCCGGGCAGCATGCCCACACGACCGCCAAGGCCGCGCTTCAGATAGGAGCGGAAGCCTTCATAGCCGATGCCGACAATTTCGGCGGCACGGGCTGTCGTGACAGTTGGGCGGTCCATGGCCTATCCAAATTCGGTTCCAACAGGACCAAATATAGACCAAGGATTTTCGGTGTCAATAAGACCGTTTTTATGCTCCGCAGCATCTGGGCGTCACTCCAATCCCCATGCTATATCCCAGAAAGTCCCCGCCGATCGACGTCGAACGGGCCGCCCCGCCGAGACGGGGCGGCAAGGCCGATCAGCGCGACCAGATCAGGGAAAACTGGCCATCGTCGCCTTCGACAAGGCTGGCATAGACCGGAGAAGCGAAGCTGGGATCGTCGAGCTTGACCGAAAGATAGTCACGCCCCTCGCGGCTCGTCTTGCGCCATGCGGCGCCGAAGGCAATGTCGCTGGCGAGAAGCCGGTGGCTGGGAGCCTTGTCGTTGCCGCTATCCTCTTCCGGGACGATGCGGACATTCTTGGCCTGTACGCTTAGCGTTACGATGGAACCCTTGAACTCGTTGCCCGTCTTCGTGAAGGTGCCGATGATAGCCATGTCGAAATCCTTTCTCGATGTTCGAGCCGCGACCACCGCAGCCTCGATGGCGATCGGGAGATCGGGACGGGCGGACGCGCACCGGGTGGGCCTGCCCATACGGGGAACGGCAAGGCGCTGCTTTTTTGTTTCGCGATGCAAAGCTGCCAAGCGGCGGAAAAAAGCAGCAAGATGCGCCGTTGCGCCAGGACGAACGAGGCGAAGCCGGTCCCAATCAGATCAGGCCAGCAAGAGGCCGTGGCGGTCGCGGCGCACCGGGAAGATAGAAGCAGGTCTCTCATAATCACACGCGAACAATGGGCCAGGATGGCAAACGTCCGAAACCGTCGCGAAAAGTCGGATAGGCTCAGGCTTCAAAGGCAGTATGCTGCGGGCATGCCTGCCATCACTCCGTCCTATGACGACATCGTATCGCGAAACGCGATTTCCATCTTGGCAACCCCAGGCGATCTTACCGTACGGAATGGTGACATAGCGGTGACGCGATGGGGCAACCTGATGCTGAACAGCGCCGACTATAGCGCGTTCCATCGTCTCGTTCAGACCTGGCGATACAATTTTCCGACAATGTCGACTGTTTTTGAGGCGATGCTTCAGACTATCGCTGATGAGTCTTCTGCGGAAGCCGACCTGGATAGCATGGGCGGGATGCCATGGACCTCCGTTCGCGGTCTACGACAGGACCTTGATGCCGATCGTTACCATGAGACACTGGACCGGATGAACGTCGTAAAGGTTGGCAGAGGCATTTATGCCGGGATGATCACGCTCTTTCTTTCCCGTATCCTGGGTACGTTCCGGGCCGACATTTCAGCGACGCAAGACGAGTGGCGCAGCACCGGGGCATTGCTTCAGGGATGCTCGTTCGGTCAGATCATCGAAGCTGCCGCGAATAATGTACGCCACGCTGACGAATGGCTCGTCACCTCATCGGCAAGCACGCAGCAGCTAAAGTCTGTGCGTGTCATCACCGCCGTCCTTCAGCAACCGATGCCAATGGATGGCAGCATTCGCGGTTTCGCTCACGACGTGAGCCCGGACATACTGGATTTGCTCAGCGGACGCGATTTTCTACAGCTGGAGAGAGGCACCTTCGCTTTTGCGATGGCATTGCTTTCCCACCGCGAGAAAAGAACGGCCAGCCTCTGACTAAGGGTCATGGGGCGACTTAGCCAGCAGATGAGGATCTCGCTGCTAATGCACGATAATCCGCATGCACCAGCATATCTCGCAAAGCCCGATAGTCGATCATCAGCATGTAGATCACCGGATCGCCGGAAATCTTGCATCGGCCCGAACAAGCGTTGCAAAATCCCATCCAGGTCCGCGACTTTATCAAATTTGCCCTTTGCTATTACGCGGTGATTGGGCCGTTCATTCTTTAGCCCCGAGGCGTCGCCCTTGGTATGCTTGGCAACCGGAAATGCCCGAATGTCTGGCAAAGGCTCGCCAGGTGCAGCACCGAACCAGAGGTAGGATTCCAGGTTGAGGGCGCTCGACACGATAATCCAGATTACGCATCCGCTTGGTTTGTCCATGAGGCGCAAATTGGCTTTGATTGTCTTGGCCTTACCGCCGGCGATCAGTGTTTTGAGCTGAATATGCCGCGTGATCGCTCCGCGGCACATGGCGATATCATATCCGCCGGCATCGAATTCCGAACGCAGCACTTCGACGTCACCTATGCCCAACTGCCACAAGCGGCCGCAGCGCATCGCCGATAAAGACATGCTCTACGATCTGTTCCCGGAGTGTCGAGAGGATGTAATTCTCCTCGCCAAACGCAGCCTCAATCTCGTTCATCAGACCTCATTTCCGTGCCGGAAGGGCAAACCGGCTCAATTCTCATTCAGGCCGAACCCGGATCGCGTGTGAAGGCGCAACTTCCAGCTGGCTTCCAGTCGAATGACGTCATCCCGGTCCATGTCGGGGGAAACCCGTTGCAGGATGGAGAAGCGAAAACGCGAGGGGTCGCGCTTTCGTAGAAGTTTATTGCCGCCATGCCCTGTGGCGGCATAGCCAGTCCACCGCCCGAGGATATTAGCGTTTCCGTAAGCGGAGCCGACATAGGCTGCGCCATCTGACTCGTCCCATATGAGATAGATGCCGCGCCACTGCTCAAGCGCGGATTTCATGCGTGTGGGCAGTATCTTCAGTTCGGCCCAGCTATAATCGACCTGGTCCCATGACGGTATCTCCCCGGCAAATACGCTATCCTCCCGGATCGCGATGACGGGGAGGGGTGTTTCGTACGCACGGCGATACCAGATCCGTACAAGGGGCCAGCCAATGACCAGCTTGCCACGCCAATCCTCATAATGTTCAGTCCGTTCAAGATCGAAGAGAAGCCGCGTGTCGCGGCCTTCATCCTCGCGCCATCCCGGATTACCCAGCGCGGTCAATTCGGATTGCTCCGGGCGCGCCCAGAATTCCTCTGGCGAGATGGTCGTCGCGCCATTGACGCGGTAGATGCCGACGAAGACGGCCTTGCCGGTTTCATACTCGATGAATGACGCCAGCCATCCGTCCCGTCTTTTGTTGAAGGCCTGCTCTACCTGTTCACCTTGGTAGGACTGATAGGCCTCGAACAAATCGAGCCGCTCACCTGCAAGCAAGGGCAGTGCTTTTCTGAAAGACGCTTCGCTGGGCCGGTGGCGCAATACGAGCGTCTTTTTCGGATCGACATCCACCGCTCTCAGGAGATCATTTAATTGCATCTCGCCTCCCGATCCGAGCCGTTGCCAGCGGCCTCATCACTTGCGCGCTTTCACGCCCTGTTGGTTCCAGGGCGGCTGAAGTGCCGCGATCAATCCCGTTTCGAGGCCTGCGGCTCCGTCAACCGGCAAGCCGTTCCACATCATCTTGGGAGGCGTTGCAACCAGAACAGAAACTGACTTTCCCTCGGCCAGTGCTCCCAGGATCATGCCCTTGATCCGAGCGCTGGTGCGTTGCTGAGCATGACCATAGACATAATGGCCCAGCCGGGTGCGCAGGCCATGCCGGGTCAGGCCGACATACATCACCAGACCATCAACAGCGAAGGCATAGACGCCGGGCTGCCTGGGCGCGAGCGCGCTATAGCCAAAAGCATCGGGTCCGCTGCCCTCACACTGGGCGACAAGACTGAAGCCAGCATCCAGCAGTCTTTCCATCGCCCATGGGCCGGGATCGCGCGGCGGCATGTCCTTCGCCTCGATCATCACATCCGGGTTGCGATCAGCCGGTTTTTGCCCAGCTTCACGCACGAGAACGCCGCGCACATGCTGGTATCGAATATCGAGATGGCGGGCGATATCCGCCCTCGAAAATCCAGCCTTGTCGAGCGCACGGATCTTGTCGGACTTGGTGACGAGGCCCGCGACGATTTCCTCGGGTAGGATGTCAGTCACATCGCCCCGCTATCGAGCCGGAATTGGGTCATATGGCAAAAGCGCGCACTCATTTCGTTTCAGACGTACCCGACATACGATCTCGAAAGCGGCGCAGGGTCGGACGGCTGATCCCCAGTTGCTTGGCGACCTCGCTCAGGCTCAGCGTCCCGAGCATCCCCTCCACCTTCGGCCAGTCGCTATCGGTCAGTTCATGCTTGCGGCCGCGCGGCAACGAGCGCCGCGCTTCGGTTTCGGCGAAAATCTCCGCGTCGATCGCCTTGGCTGCCGCCGCAATGATGCCAATCGTCGATTGTGCGTCATCCGCCTCATCAGACTGGAAGCGCAGGTCTTCCTCCAGTGCGGTGAAACCGCAGCGAAGGCAGATGACCGACCAGATGGTGCCGACCAGATCAGGCAGCGAGCGGGCCAGCCTGTCGAGACGGGCCACGACGAGGGTATCGCCCTCGGATAGGGCCGCAATGGCTTGCCTGCGGCCGGCGAACCGTCGGGCAGGAACCTCGCTGGCTGTATCGGTGAAGATTTCAACGCATCCGGCAGCACGCAG
Organism: Sphingobium sp. BHU LFT2; assembly: GCF_018604485.1. NCBI lineage: Bacteria > Pseudomonadati > Pseudomonadota > Alphaproteobacteria > Sphingomonadales > Sphingobiaceae > Sphingobium > Sphingobium sp. BHU LFT2. The sequence goes on along the minus strand of NZ_JAFCGW010000017.1, from coordinate 64,410 downwards.
GATGCCTTCCTGCTCGGCGAGAGGCGGCGCGGTCAATGATGCACGGGCATAGCCGATGAGGCGACCGGACATTAGCGAGGTCTCCCCGCCATATCGGCAGAGCGCCGGTCATTTTTGCCCAGGATCCTAAAGTTCACGCAAGCCCCCGCTGACGAATAAGATGATGGAAAACCGATCGCCCCTTAAGCGATCCGTGCTTCCATCCGGAGGCTTCCCGGCTTGAAGCCGGGTGTTGGAAACCTGGACTCTCGCACAGGCGCTGCCGTTTTTGGGCAGAGCCTTGGACATGTACGACAGCCACCCGGCCAAACTAATGTCTGACCGGCCGAGAGCTTCGAGGTTTCCATGCCTCAGCGCGTGTCTCCACGTGCTGGGGCTTCTCCTAATGAGATGTGCCGGGAAGGCCAAGGGTCTTGGTTCCCGTTTACGCCAGAGGCTGGAGATAATTGCCCACCGGGCCATCCCCATGGGCGTGCTCACACAGCTGGCATGAGCTGCGTGGTTAGGGCGAGCGTGGCGCCGCGCGATTTGCGGAGCCTGGGCGTAATCACGACTTTGGTGCGGACTTCGCGGCGGCCGCGCGTCTTGGGCATTCCCGGCGCTGGCTGAACCACTTCGTCGAGCAAGGACACGTGGAATTCGGGCAGTTCGTCCATTTCCGCGATGCCCTTCAAGGCATGCTTGAAGCGGGGAGCTGTATCGCTGCTGCCGACCTGACGGCGCAGCACGTCAATATCGACCTCATAGGCATCCTCGCCTTCGCAATGCGAGCGGGCGAGTTCATAGACCCGCCGTTCGATCGGTCCGAGCGAGAAATAATCATGATGGTAGGCAAGGATGCGCTGATCCATCTTGATCGCGCGATAGAGCCAGTCGCACAGCCGGACGCGGACAGCCTTGAGGCGCCGCTCACCGGCGCGTCCGCGATTATAGCTGAGCTTGGCTTCAGGCAGCCAGGAAAAGAAGCCTTCCTCGCCTTCGCCGCCCGCCTCAATATTGGTCCGGATCTGCGTACCCTGGAGCCGCGACAAGGCCTCGGACAGGCGATCATAGGACCGTTTCGACTGGCTGGTGCCGGTGACGCGGAAGAAATCATGCGCCGTGAAGGTGAAATCCTGACCCACCGGCTCACCCTCGCGGATTTTCGCGATCATAAGGCTGGCGATGTAGAGGACAATTTCCTTGTCGTAGATCGTAGCCACGCCGGTCTTGCTGGGATGGACCTCGATCGACACGTTTTCGGCGTGATATTCGATCGGCTTCATCTGGGCGGTCTTGGTCAGCGCGAAAAACGGAAAGGCCATAATCGACCGCTCGCCGCGCACTTCACCGTGGAGCGGGCTGTCGAGAATGAAGAGGTCTCCCTGGTCGGAGGCCACCTTGGTCCTTTCCATTAAATCGGCGAAAGCACGATCCACCGCGCTAACCAATGTCAAAAATGTCTCGCCTGTCGGTCTGTGTAAACCACGAGGGCCATTAGAATCGGCAATAGCACGAATCTTTGGCTCTATCCGGGCCTGTTTCCCACCGAATGGGACAGGAAAATGATGCGGCCAGGCTGCCGATCGGCGTCGAGACTCGTGCTATTGCCGATTTTAATCCGGCCCATTTTTCGTGCTTTCACCGATTCAAATGCTGGCGATTCGCATATGGGAAACCGGACAACCCCAGCTTGCAACGCTTTCGTGCTAACGGCGATTTTAAATCGGAAGCCCAAGTGACGGATTTCATGGAGTTTTCCGGCCAAATGACATCATAGAGCCCTGCAAAACGCCCGGTTTTCAGCGATCGACAAAGATCGGCGAAAGCACGTTGAGGCACGGTATCAGGCGGATTTCAGTGGGCATGAGCGGTCTCGCGCAGGCCGTGGAAGGTCCGCCCAAGGTGGAGTTCACCGATTGTGGCCTTCTGGGTCATGCCGCGCAGATAGGCGCCCGGGTTCTTCACCTGACCGTCGAGATCCTTCTGCGCCACCGCGATCATGGCCGCAGCCGCGCCGCGCCTGCCCATGATACGGCAAGCCTCGCGCCAGGTGTGATTGTTGATGAAGAGGCATGCCGCCTGATGCTCAGCGATCTCGATCAGATCGCGCCAGGTGCGTTGACGCAGATCCAGTTCCCAGCAAATAGCCTCGGCCGCCTTCCCGATGAAGTCGACATCGATCCCATATTTATCGAGATCCGCTTCGACCTTCGATTCCGGTGAGGGCAGGGCACCACCCTCGCGGCTACGCCCACTCGCCGAGCCAATACCTATTTCTGCTTTTGCAGGTTGGAGTTGAGTTGTAGTTGTATAGCGGGTGCAATTTTCTGCGCCCGTGGGTGCAATATCTATCAATTCATCACCAGCCTGCGGCACCTCTCGTCCACACTCATTAGCCGAAATGAAGGCCGCATGGACGCGACGTTTACGCAGTTCGAGCTGCCGGACAAGCCGGGCAAGAGCATCCGGCTCCTGCACCGTTCGGGCATGGTCGACGATCATCCGGGCGGTCTCGACCTCCTCGAGCCAGTTGCATCCTTCGAGTCCCTCGTCGAGCGCGGTCTGGGCAAGCTGGGCGACAGCCTTGCGAGCGATCGTCAGGCGGCGGCGCAATTCCTTGCGCTCCTTCCGCAGCGCATCGGCACGTTCGGCAATCTCGATGAACTCGGCCATCCGCGCGCCGATCGGCCGCAGATCGAACCCATAGCCCCAGCGGATATGGCCATCATCGCCGCGTGCGCCGCCGCGATGGCCATTGGGGGAATCCTTGGTGACGATCAGGCGCAGGACGATTGCCCGGCGAAGCAGGTTCTGGACCTGCCTGATTTCCACGCCCAGTTCTTCCGCCAGGCGCTCGTTGCTTGGCCAGACCAGAGGCTGGCGACCTTCTTCCCAATCCTGCGGACGGGTCCAGGCAAATAGCAGGTCGATCAGGCGGACCATGCGGGCGCCGGCGCCGATCGTCGCGGCCGCACGCTTGAAGGCCGCGAGCGCCCTTGCATGCGTGACGCGCCCGGAAAGCCCCCGAAACTGCTGCGCGGTGGCCTCGGCGGCGGAGTAGTGCGCGTCATAGCGCCTGTAGCCTGCACCTGGCTGATGGACAGACATCATCGTTCGGTCACTCCACTTGTGGAGCCCGTGCGGACGCAAACATCCGTGGCGCGGAAACGCGCGTTTGGGACTTGTCGTTTGCCGAAGGACCGTTTAGTTAGGGGCTGTCACACCGGCCTGCTTGCAGGTCTTCGAAAAGCCCGGCCAATGGCCGGGTTTTTTTATGCCCTCACGAGACACCCCTTTCGCGCGCTATGGGTCCGCAGGCAGGCCGCACGCATCGCACTGCCGGACATGGAATCGCACCGCTTGCCGGCGATCACGGGCAACGAGGCCAGAATCGGAAGGGCAGGGCAGTGCATGATCGGGACATTGCAGGCAGGTCGCTCGATGGCCATCTGCCAATCCTCGTGCTTTCGCCGATAATCCCGGCGAAGATTCGTGCGATCGGCGATAATAGCGCAGCCTGCGAAGGCCGAGGGGAAGCGCCAGGGATGAGACGCAGGGCTCGGCCAGTCATCCGACTGTAGACGCCGCGCGGATACTTACCCATCGCAGCGATATTGGAAGCGCATAATTTGGCGTCACGTCGCCAATACCGAATATCTTCTGGACCTTGATGGGCGCTCTCGCGCCGAAAAACACTCATAGGATCGCAGGCCTCTCGTCATTACCGAATCTCAAGTGGGCGGTCATTCTCTAACGGCGCTTGCCATTGGAAAACAATAGGGCTTATATGTTCCACCTCAAGGCCTTCAATGGAAGGGGGGGTAGGATGATCCGCAAAGCCATCGGTGTTGTGGCGACCGCTGCGATCTGCTCGGCGCTGGCTCCGGCGCCGGCCAAAGCCAGTGATTATGGCTGTCAGGTGCTGCTCTGCCTGTCCAACCCCGGCGGCGCGACCCAATATAGCCAGTGCGTGCCGCCGATAACCAAGCTCTGGCGGCAACTGGCCACCGGCAAGGCCTTCCCGACCTGCACCGGGGCAGGCGTGGTCCGCGCCGTTTTGAAGAACAAGAACAATAGCGCGCGGCGCCGGGTCGACATGACCTACGCCGATGGCACCATGGTCAGCTACTCTCTGGCTGGCATCGAATATGCCGCCGTCAGCCAGGGCGCGGCGCAATGATCCTCTCGCTGGCGGCGGCACTGGATCTCGCCCAGCGATGCGCGCCTGCGGTGGCCCCGGCGACCATTCTGGCAATCGCCCATGCAGAAAGCAGCCTCGATACGCTGGCCATTAATGTGAACGATGGACCGCGCCTTTCGCCTGCGTCCACACCTAGCGAGGCCGCCATGACCGCACGGCGTTATATCGCGGCGGGCTATAGCGTCGATCTGGGGCTCGGCCAGATCAATAGCAGCAACCTTCATTGGCTCGGCCTTGCGATCGAGGACAGCTTCGATCCTTGCCGCAACATCGCAGCAGCGGCTCGTGTTATCGGCGACAATTATCAGGCGGCCATCCGATCGGGTGCCACCGGCCAGGACGCCATGGGTGTCGCGCTCTCGCTCTATAATACCGGCAAGCCACGGCGTGGCTTTGCCAATGGCTATGTGGCGCGCGTCTATCGCTCGGCTCGCATCGTCTCCCACGTGACGGGTAGCGACAGGGCACCGTCGCCGGATCGGAACGCCGCGAGCGTGGCAACCGTGGCTGCCGATCCGGTCCGCGCCATCGCCCCGCGAGCGCCGCAGCCGGCAGCATGGAACGTATTCGGCCGACCGGCTTCGTCAGCGCTCATTTTCAGCCAGACAGGAGATAATCGCGAATGACCCTATTCCTTCCGTTGCGCCGGACGATGCGGTCCCCTGATTTTCGGCGGGGACTGGGGCTACTCGCCATGGTTCTGCTGATCGGGCTGGCGAGCGCAGAGCCTGCCTATGCGCAGGCGGCCGATGGCATCACGTCGATGGCCCAAAATATCCTAAGCTGGCTCACCGGTACATTTGCCAAGACGATCTCGGTAATAGCGGTCGTCATCGTCGGCTTCATGTTCTTCACCGGACGAGCGAGCCTGCCGCTGCTCGTGACGGTGATCGTCGGCATCTTCATCGTGTTTTCGGCGCAGTGGATCGTCGAAACCATCACCGGCTCCTGACCAAGGGCGCCGCGATGCCGCAGGAACGTCTCCGGGAAGAAATCCTGTTCCTCGCCGTGACGCGGCCGACCATGTGGCTGGGCGTTCCGATCGAGGCGTCGCTGCCGATCGCGCTGGCGGCCTGCGTGACGCTGATTGTCACCGGCAATCCGCTTTACGCCGTCGCCTTTGGCGGTGCGGCCTTTTCGGTCGCCCGCCTTGTGGTGCGGCACGACGCCAATGCCTTCCGGCTGCTCATGCTCTGGACCCGCACGAAGGCCCGGTGCCGCAATCGCATGTGGTGGGGCGGCAGTTCCTATTCACCCTTGCCGGTCGCCGGCATGAAGAGGCGGGGTTTCCTCCATGACTAAGGCGCAGGCGCGGCTCGGCGAGCGAACCCCGTGGCGCGTGCTGCGCCATGAAGTCGAGCCCGGACGCTATCTGCCCTACGCCCGGCATGTCGATGACCATGTCATCGCGCTCGATAATCGCGATCTCATGACAATGTTCCGTCTCGATGGCCTGTCCTTCGAGACGGCTGATCCGGCCGACCTCAACGACTGGCACGAAAAGCTGAATGGGGTGCTGCGCAATATCGCCGACGACAGGCTGGCGATCTGGACGCATATCGTGCGGCGCGAAGTATCGGATTATCCGGGCGGGGAGTTCCGCTCCGACTTCGCCGCCGATCTCGATGCACGCTATCGCGAGCGCGTGACGGCACGGCGCATGTTCGTGAACGAACTATACCTGACGCTGGTGATGCGTCCCGCAGCCGGATCCACCGATCGCACGGCGCTGCTCCTCAAACGCCTGTCACGCGCGGCGCAGGAAGATGCGGAGATAGATGCCGACGAACTCACGCGCTTTGAGGAAAAGGCCCGTGATGTCGCCAAATTGCTCGGCCGCTGCGCGCCGGTGCGGCTCGGACTCTACGATCATGGCGGCATCATCTTCTCGCGGCCGCTGGAAATGCTTGAAATGCTGATGATGGGCACGGCGGGGAGGGTGCCGCTGGTACGCGGCCATCTGGGCGGCGCGCTCTATGGCGAAAGGCTCATCTTCGGTCGCGAGACGATCGAAGTACGCGCCCATGATCGCAGCCGCTATATCGGGATGTTCGGGATACGCGAATATCCTGCCGCCACGCGGCCCGGACAGCTCAATGCGCTGCTGAGCGCGGATTTCCCGTTTGTGATCTCCCAGTCCTTCGCCTTCATGGGCAAGGCCCGCGCGTCCGAACGGCTACGCCGCCGGCAGAACCAGATGGCCTCCACCCAGGATGCGGCGTCCAGCCAGGCCGACGATCTGCTCTCCGCCGCCGACGACCTCCAGAGCAACCGTTTTGTCCTGGGCGAGCATCATATGTCGCTCGCGGTCTTCGGGGAGGACATCCGCCACCTCAATGACAATCTGTCGGGCGCCCGCGCCGCGCTCGCCGATGCCGGTATCGTCTCCGCGCGAGAGGCGCCCGCGCTTGAGGCCGCATTCTGGTCGCAGCTTCCCGGCAATTTCGCATGGCGCGCGCGGCCTGCGGCAATTTCCTCACGCAATTTTGCCGCGCTTTCGCCTTTCCATACCTATCCATCGGGCAAGGCCAGCGGCAATCATTGGGGGCCGGCTGTGGCACTCCTGAAGACGGCCGCCCAGTCTCCTTATTATTTCAACTTCCACGCGGCTGACATCGGCCACACCCTCATCATCGGTCCCACCGGCACCGGGAAAACGGTGGTGCAGAATTTCCTGATGGCGCAGCTCGAAAAGACGGGCGCGCAGCAGATCTTCATCGACAAGGACCGCGGCGCCGAAATCTACATCCGCGCGAGCGGCGGCACCTATCTCGCCTTGCGCAACGGCGATGCGACGGGCTTCGCGCCGCTCAAGGGACTGGAGCCCACACCCGCAAACCTTCTGTTCCTCGGTCAGCTCGTGCGCCAGCTGGTCACACCGCGAGGGGCGGAACTGGGCGTCACGGAAGAACGCCGCATCGACGAGGGCCTGCTGTCATTGTCGCGCCTGCCGGCATCGCAGCGCTCATTCGGCGCCCTGCGGCAATTGCTGGGCCAGAGCGACGCGGAAGGTATTGGCGCGCGTCTGGAGAAATGGTGCCTGGGCGGGGCGCTGGGCTGGGTTTTCGACAATGACGCCGATCAGCTCAGTCTGGATGCGCGTTTCATCGGCTTCGACATGACCGATTTCCTCGACAATGCGGAAATCCGCACACCGCTGATGCTCTATCTGTTCCACCGTCTCGATGCGCTGCTCGATGGCCGCCGGATCGTGATCGACATCGATGAATTCTGGAAGGCTCTGGGTGATGCTGCATTTCGCGCCTTCGCGCAGGATGGCCTCAAGACCTTCAGAAAGCGCAACGGCATGCTGGTCTTCGGGACGCAGAGCCCGGCGGATGCGCTTCGCTCCGACATTTCGCACAGCATCATGGAACAGGTTGCAACCAAGATCCTGCTTCCCAATCCGCAGGGGCGGGAGAGCGACTATATTGACGGGCTGGGCCTAACCCATGCCGAATTCCGGCTGATCCGTCACGAACTCATCCCTGAGCAAAGGCGCTTCCTTGTCAAGCAGGGGCATGATTCCATTGTCGTCGAACTCGATCTGGGTGGCCTCGGCGACGAACTGGCGGTGCTGTCGGGCACCGCCGGAACCGTGACCCTGCTCGACGCGATCCGCGCCGAGACGGGCGATGATCCCGCAACATGGCTGCCCATTTTCCACCAGCGGCGCAAAGCGACCGCCCCCAGGAAAGGATGACGATCATGCGCCTCCCACTCCTTGTAATCGCAGCGGCGGTCATGCCTGTGACGCCAGCCATGGCGCAGGGCATCCCGGTCTATGACAGCTCGACCTTTCTCCAGACACTGTCGACCGTGAAAAATACATTGTCGATTATCGAGCAGGGCAAGGAGCAGATCAGCGAAGCAAAGGCGCTGTTCGGCGCCTTCAACAAGATCACCGACGTCAACGGGATAGCGACATCGCTCTCGCAGGATGCGGTGCGGCGCTGGCTCCCCGAGGATGTGCGCGACATTGCCGTGCTCATGCGGGAGGGGCCGGACGGGCTTGGATCCCTGGGCAATCGGGCCACCGAAATTCGCAGCACGGGCCGGGTTTCGCTGCCGGCATTGTCGAGCAGCGCCAGCCAGTCGATGATAGATGGCCGCAACCGTCTCGATACGCTGGGCGACCAGGCCGCACGCGATGCCGCTCTTGCCGAGACGGCCTACACCGCGACGACCAAGCGCACCGCTGGTCTGGAAGAACTGCGCACCGCGCTCGACAGCGCCAGCGACGCCAAGGAAGTGATGGACCTTCAGGCGCGCATCGGCGTCGAAAATGCCCATATCCAGAATGACGCCATGCAGTTGCAGGCGCTCGCGATGCGACAGGCCGCCGGCGAGAAGCTGCGCGCCCAACAGGAATCCGAGCGCATTCTCGCGCAGGCTCACGAAAGCCTCGGCAAATGATGCGCGCGGGACTGGCGGCGATCGCCATTACCGTCGCGCTCGCGTCGCTCGCGGCCTGCTCGCAGGAACCACGGGGCAAGGATTATCTCTCCGCCCATCCCGACGAACTGGCCCAGATTCTCAAGGCCTGCGCCAACGGCACGCACGACATTCCGCAGGAATGCTCGAACGCCTCCGACCTCGACATCCTGCGCAAGGCGCGCGGATCACTCGGTAAATAGGGGGCAGGGGTGGCCAGCACGCTCTTCGAGAGCATCTACACCAATATCGATGGCAAGCTCGACCTGTTCCTGAACGAACGGCTGAGCAACATGGTGGATGTCATTCGGGGACCGCTGGCGGTGGGCCTGACGATTTATATCGTCCTTTACGGCTATGCCGTCATGCGCGGGGTGATCTCCGAGCCATGGGGCGAGCTGTTCTATCGCATGGCCAAGCTGTGCATCCTCTATCTGGCTGCAACCAGCGTGGCCTATTCCGAGTGGATCACGCAGCCGCTGTTCCACTCGATGCCCGATGCTATCGCGCAGGCGCTGGCGGGAAAGACGATCGACAGCGTGGGCGCTGCGTTCGATGATTATTATGCGCAGGCGGACGAGCTGATCCTGCGCATCCGCGAAGAGGCCGCGACCTATTATGACGTAAACCCGTGGAAGCTGGTTCTCTATCTGGTCGCGCTCGCGCTCAATGTGCTGGCGGGCCTTTCGGCCGCCATCGGCTTTGCCATCACCATTTTCGCCAAGGTCGCCCTCGCGATCGTCATCGCGCTTGGCCCGATGTTCATTGCCCTCGCGCTGTTCGAGCCGACGCGGCGCATGTTCTTCGGATGGCTGAATCAGGCCTTCAACTATCTGGTGCTGATCGCGGTCATCATTGCGATGACGACTCTAATCACCGATCTTGGCGGCACCGCGCTTAGCCAGGCGAGCGGCATTGCCGATGTCACGGTCGGGGCCACCCTGTTCGCCGCCTATCTGATCCTGGGCACGTTCTTCTTCCTTCTCGCGCCGCAGATCGCGGCGGGCATCACCATGGGCGCGGCGCTCGGCGTCGGCGATTTCGTGGGCAACATGACCGCCGGATATGCCCGCGCCGGACGGGCAGGACGGTCCATCGGCCAGGGCGCGAAGCGCATGACGGCAAGAACCCCGGCTCCGGCCAGATCTGGTGGATCGGTCACGGCATCATGAGAGGAGCGTTGATGACATTCGCGAAAACCAGCGGCGCATTCGTGCTTTCCGCGATTATTCTGCCGGGGCTGGCGGGATGCGCCGGTAACAGGCTGGCCCGCCTTCCGGTCTGCGACGGCAAGCATCTGCGGGACGTGAATGTCCATGGCACGGTGCTTCCCGGACCTCAGCCGTCTGGACAATCTTCCGGCGATGCTGCGTCCAAGCAGGGCGCGGCCGCACCCTCCGCACGTGCGCAAGCCGAACGGCTCGCCTCGCTCGCGCCCTGCCGGGAGAAAGCATGATGGCCGATGGCATCGAGACCGAAGGGCTTGCCGCCTATTTCAGTCAGGCACGCAGCTGGGATCAGGACAGGGTCCGCGACGCTGTCAAATCGCGTCGCGCGGCATGGATTATCGCCGGCAGCGCCAGCCTTGTGGCGAGTGCGGCGGTGCTGGCGGTGGCCATGCTTTCGCCGCTCAAAACGGTGATCCCTTATGTCATCCGGGTGAACCAGACGACCGGCGCGGTCGATGTGCAGACTGCCATCACCAATGCGAGGCCGATCCGGTATGAAGAGGCCGTCTCAAAATATTTCCTCGCCCAGTATGTGCGCACACGCGAAAGCTGGCTGGCGCCTGCGGCCGAAGAGAGCTTTCGTCAGGTCGCAATCCTCTCCGCCGCGTCGGAACAGAAGAGATGGCAGCAGGCGGCCAGTCCATCGAACCCGCAGAGCGCTCGGCGCCAGTGGGGGGAGGGCGTCACGGTGGAGGCGCGCGTGCGCAACATCAGCTTCATCAATGGCCAAGTCGCCAATGTCCGTTTCACCCGGATCGTCCGCAACGAGACGGAAACCACGCCGAGCGACTGGATCGCGACCATCGGCTTTACCTACACCAATGCGCCGATGGAAGAAGGCGACCGTTACCGCAATCCGCTGGGCTTTCAGGTCGTGACCTATCGTGCGGACCCGGAGGTGGTCCAATGATCGCGCGCGCGCTTGCAATAGCGGCCTCGCTTTGCGCGACAACGGCCCTCCACGCGGCGGAAACCCCGCATCCTGTCGCTGCCGATCCTCGCGTCAGATGGGTCAATTATGACGAACAGGAAGTCTACCGGATCGTCGGGGCGTTCCGGTCGGCAACCCAGATACTGCTCAGTGAAGACGAAACCATCGAGCATGTGGCGCTGGGCGATACGGTGTCATGGGAAGTGGCAGTCGCAGGACATATCCTGTTCCTGAAGCCGCGCGAGAAGGCGGGAGCGACGAACCTGATCGTCACTGCCGCGCGCGGCGGCGTGTTGCGGAACTATACCTTCGAGCTGAGCGCCCGTGCGGGACCGATTTCGCGCAATACACCCGACACCTTCTTTCAGGTCCGTTTCCGCTATCCCGCCGATGAGCGTGCCAAGGCGGTCCGGCTGAGCGCGGCGCAGGACGCGATGCGCCTTGCCGCGCTGGAGGGCGCGGCGATCAAGGGTGCGCTGGACCGGGGCGTCCTCGAGGGCACACGCAATCTTGCCTACAAGGTGCAGGGGGCGGCCGCACTGCAACCGTCCGAGGTCTCCGACAACGGGCAGTTCACCGTGCTGCGTTTTCCCGCCAACCAGGAAATCCCCGCCATCTATCTGGTGCGCGAGGATGGCTCTGAATCGCTTGTCCCCTTCGACGTGCGCGATGAATTCGCGGTCGTGCATATGGTGGCGCAGCAATTCCGGCTGAGGCGCGGCTCCGAAGTGCTGTGCATCTATAATCAGGCGCCGCCCGCATGGGGCCTCGACCATGGCACCAATACCGGATCCTCCCACGTCGATCGCACCATGCGCGAGAGGAACGACTGATGACAGACATATCCTCACCCGCAGCCAATGCTCGCCCCACGCTCGATGTTACGCCGGAGGCGGCAGAGATCGATCGCGGCATTACGCCGGTCGCTGCAATGACGCCTGCCCGGCGCAACGGCGCCATTGCATTTGCCGGTGCGGCCATGATGGTCGGCATCATCTGGGTGAATTCGGGCGAGAAGCGCGATGCCAATGCCGACACGGCCCTGGTAAAAGGCGTGAACGCGGACCGGCCCGATGCGCGCGCGCGGCAACTGGTCAATTATGAGGCCCCACGCGACAAAGACCGCGCTGCCGGGGCTGGACCGCCCCAGCTGGTCCCGCCTGCCGATGGCCATGCCGTGCCTGCCATCGATCCTGGCGCGGCAACCAGCGGGCAAACGACCGGCAGCCAGAATCCGGCTGTTACGTTGGCCGACAATAGCCGTCGGTCCACGCTGGTTGCCTTTGGGGGGCAGGCACTTCCGAACGCAGCCGCCATGAGCCAGCCCGGTAGCGCTGTTGCCCGCGCGGCCGATCTGCCGGGAGAAGCAGATGGCGGGTCAGCGACGCCCAGTGCGCTCGACCTGCTGCGTCAGTCATCCGCCATCGGTGAAGCGCGCGCGTCGATGCTGCCGAACCGCAATTTCCTCATCACCGCAGGGACGCTCATCCCGTGCATCCTGCAAACGGCGATGAACTCGGCCCAGCCCGGTTATGTCTCCTGCCTCGTCCCGCGCGATGTGTTTTCGGAAAATGGCCGTGTCATCCTGATGGAGAAGGGCACGAAGATCCTCGGGGAATATCGCGGTGGCCTCCAGCAAGGCCAGAACCGGCTGTTCGTGCTATGGACGCGGGCCGTAACGCCCCAGGGTGTCAGGATCGATCTGGCATCGCCGGGTTCGGATGCGCTCGGGCGGGCAGGGCTGGCGGGCGCTGTCGATACCTTCTTCTGGGCACGCTTCGGCGGCGCCCTCCTGATGTCGCTGGTGGATGATGCGTCCTATATCGCGGGACAGCGGATTGCAGGGGCAAGCCAGGCCGACAACACGGTGCGCGTGCCCTCCGACGCCGCAGGCATCGCGCTTCAGAACAGCCTCCAGATCAAGCCGGTCCTCAAGAAAAACCAAGGCGAGGAAGTCGGCATTTTCGTCGCGAAGGATTTCAACTTTGCCGATGTCTATGGCCTCCAGCTTCGCCGGAAACCGTGATGGCGGACATTGCGGTCCTGCTGCATTATCTGGAGCCGATCGCCGCACTGCTCAAGCCGCCTGACGTCACCGAACTCGTCATCAACCGTCCCGGTGAGGTCGGTATCGAGGACCGACATGGCTGGCACTGGATCGACGTTCCCGCGCTGACCCCGGAATGGCTCGCCACGCTCGCCACTGCGGCCGCAGCGCATACGCGGCAGGATATCATGCCATCCGCCCCGATCTGCTCCACCATATTACCGGGCGGCGAGCGATGTCAGATCGTGATCCCTCCGGTCGCGCCTGCCGGTGCGCCCAGCTTCACCATCCGCAAGCCATCCATGGTGACGCTTGGCATCGACGATCTGGCCAAGGGCGGTCTGTTCGGCGCAACCCGCGTGGGCGGGAAGGGGCTTTCCAATGCGGACCGCGAATTGCTGGCCATGCGCGACAAGGCGCAATGGCCCGATTTCTTCCGTCTGGCGGTCCAGTCCCGCAAGAATATCCTCGTCAGCGGCGCGACAGGTTCGGGCAAGACGACATTGGCCAAGGCGCTGGTGAAGCTCATCCCCGAACAGGAACGGCTGCTTACCATAGAGGATACCCGCGAACTGGTGGTACCGCACCGGAACACCGTACATCTCGTCTATGCCAATAACGGTCAGGGGCTCGCCAGGGTCGGTCCCAAGCAGTTGCTGGAAAGCGCGCTGCGGATGCGGCCCGACCGGGTTCTGCTCCAGGAGCTGCGCGACGGGACCGCCTTCTTCTATCTTCGCAACGTCAATTCAGGCCATCCCGGCTCTATTACGACAGTCCATGCGGGATCGGCCGCCGGCGCGATCGAGCAGCTGACGCTTCTGGTGAAGGAATCGGAGGGCGGGCGGGATCTCGCCCGCGACGATATTCGCGGGCTGCTGCGCATGCTGATCGACGTGATCGTCCAGACCCGCAAGGAGGCGGGCCGCTTCATGGTCGACGAGGTCTATTTCGCGCCGCAAGGGGAGGGAGATGTTGTCAGCAACTAGGGCCGTCCTCATCGGTATCGGTACACTGGCGGCCTTGCTGATCGCCAGCGCCATCGCGATCCTCATCGCGCTTGCTGGCCTACATCAGCTTCGCGCCGGGCTCGACTGGAGCGTGCTGCCCGCCTGGCTCTGGTATTATCGGGGCGATCCCGCACTTCAGACCTGGCTCTTGCGGGGATATAGCGTGGCCGGTCTTGTCGGCGCCATCGCCCTTCTCGTCATTCTGCGCAGGCGCGATCCTCTTCACGGCGCCGCGCGCTTTGCCCGCGAAGGGGAGATCGTGCGCGAAGGGCTGCGCGCCGAGCATGGCGTGATCCTCGGCAAGAAGGGCGGCCGCTTCCTCATCTTTGGCGGAACTGAGCATATCCTGCTCGAAGCCCCGACGCGATCGGGCAAGGGCGTGGGCATCGTCATACCCAATCTGCTCAACTGGCCGGATTCGGTCGTCGTGCTCGACGTGAAGCGGGAAAATTGGGGCCTGACGGCAGGATTCCGCAAGGCCGGCGGCCAGGAGGTCTGGCTGTTCGACCCCCTGACCACAGATGGCCGCACGGCGCGCTATAACCCGCTTGGCTATATTGACCGTGAGGACCAGGTTTCGGTCATCGACGAATTGCAGAAGATTGCCGTCATGCTGTTCCCCAATCCGGAGCGGGGAGATCCATTCTGGGCGGAATCCGCGCGGACCGGGTTCATCGGGACGGGCGCCTATGTCGCCGCGATGCCGCACCAGCCTTTCACCATCGGCGAAATCTACCGCACGATGACACAAGGCGATCCCAAGGCGAACCTGCCAAGGCTTATCGAGGCGGCGGCAGGCGAGGGGGTCAGGCTATCGGCAGCATGCGTCAATGCCATCGCGGATTTCACGGCGGGCTCGGACAACACATTTGCCGGTATTCGCCAGACCATCACGTCCAAGCTCAGCCTGTGGCTTAACCCCTATGTCGATGCCGCGACAACCGCCAGCGACTTTGATCTGCGCGACCTGCGGCGGCGGCGCATATCCTTGTATCTGGGGGTATCGCCGGACAATATGGAGCGGGTCGCGCCGGTCTATAATCTGCTCCTACAGCAGCTGGTCGATCTCAACACCCGGACGCTTCCTGAGAACGACAGCAGCCTGAAGGTCCAGGTGCTCGCGGTTCTGGACGAATTTGCCCAGCTCGGCCGCGCGATGACGATCGCCAACAGTTTTTCCTATATCGCCGGCTACGGGCTCAGGCTCCTGCCGGTGATCCAGGCCCGTTCCCAGCTGAGGGCGCTGTACGGCGATCAGGTGGCGCGCTCCATCATCACCAATTGCGGCGTGGAGGTCGCCTTCACGCCCAAGGAACTCGATGTCGCCAAGGAACTGTCGGAACGGCTCGGCTTCTATGGCCTGAAGGCGCGGTCACGGAGCCTGACCATCCACGGCCTGATCGCCAATCGCAGCATAACCGAAAGCGATCAGCGCCGCGCGCTCATGATGCCGCAGGAGCTGATGCAGATGGCCCGCAGCGACATGATGATCCTGCGCGGCGGCATTGCACCGATCCGCGCCCGCAAGCTGCTTTATTACAAGATGTCGGCCTTCAAGCGGCGGATCATGCCACCGCCTGAAATCGCGGCGCATCCGTTGCCCTCGGCCAGCACCGCAGTCCCCCGGCCAGAAGAGACGCCCTCATTGGCCAACGCGCCCAGCCATACCGCCAACAGCGTTGGCCCTGTCCCCGCAGATGTTGAGCCGGAAATGGAATCCACTCAGTCGGATCGGGACATGACCGATGCGGAAATTTCCGGTGGCATCGTGATCCCCGCCGATGCGCTGTCATTAGACGACATAGAGGTTCCGCGCGTGGGAGCGACTGAAAGCGAGGCGAGGGCTTTCGTCGACCAGATGATCGGCCGTGCGGTGAGCGGCCGGGAGGCAGCATGAAGGAGACAGGATAATGGCAGACAGCGACGAGGGTCGGCGCAATCGCATCTGGACCGATCTGGCGCGCCGCTTCCGCCGGGAGCCGAACGCTCCGGAGGCGCATGCCGCTGGTCCGGGCGATACCAGCCAGCAGCGTGGCCCCTCATTCGAGGCTGGCAACATGCCCGACGCCATTCAGCGCCGCTATTATTACCAATCCTCGCGATGGAACGGCGAGCCGGCCTATTTCAGCACGGCGAGCGCGGAAAAGCCTGCCTTCCGTGATCGGGGCGATCGGCTCGTCACCGACAATGAAAGCCGGGAGGTGGTCAAGGATCTTGTCGCGGTTGCCCTGCATAGAGGATGGGACCGTATCCAGGTCGCCGGTAGCGATGGCTTCCGGCGCGCAGTCTGGCTCGAGGGCATGGAGCAGGGTGTGGAAGTGCGCGGATATAAGCCCACGCAGCGTGATCTCCAGGAACTCGACCGCATCACCGAGAGCAAGTCCCGGAACAGCATTGCGCCGCAAAGAGACGCAAGAGGCCGATCTCAGCAGGAGGCAGGTGCCTCCCATCCTGGCGATCCGATGCCCCGGACCATGGACAAGCCTGCGACGGCCAATCGCTCATTGCCGGCACCTCCGGAAGGGTCGGAGCGTCTGTCCGGCCAGGCGCTGGATCGCGGGCTCGGCGTAGTCGCCATTCGAGCAGGTATCGATCCCGAAGCAGTTCGAGAGGTCAATCGTGCCTATGCTGGCGCGGACTGGGCGTGGTCATATTCCGATGACCGGCATGTCCGGAGTAGGGGCCAGGAAAGCGTCCAGAAGGCACTGAAGGCCATTGGAGAATTCGCCGCCAAATCCCCGACACATGCGCAGATCGCCTCGGCCATTGCCGACAATCATTATTACGACATGGCGCTGGTCGGGAACTGGTACGTGGAGCGCGACGCACGCGAACCCCGGCTAATACGCGAACTTTTGTCATCAAGAGGAAAGGTCGATCGGGGAAGCAACAAAGCCCCTGATGCCCCCGCCTTATCTAGCGGAACGACATCAGCGACCAAGCGCGGCAATGGCAGTGAACGAGCCGCTCTGAGTCAGCTGCGGGCTATGGATACCGTCGTGCGTGCTGCATTTCCTGGCTCTACCGATACGGCCGATCGCGTCATGCGGTACGCGCGAAAGCAAATGGCTCTTCACCTTGCGAACGGAAGATATATTGTACCGGTGCGCGTCAGAGCCGAGCACGACCTCAGTTTGAAACGCGGAGTTAGGCAGCAAGCGAATAACGCAAAGACTCCGGGCCATAAGGTAAAAGACAGAACGCGAGACCGAATTTCCTAAATATCCTTCTTTTTTGCATTAATTACGAATATTTAATGCCCGCTTTCGAACCATATTCGCCCAATTAATATTACCTTACGGAACAACAAACATATGAAAACGGTTGCAATTGTGGGTACTGGCGCGATCGGATCGACTATCGCTGCTTGGTTGATCGATAGCGATAAGACAGACGTCACCTTGTGCGCTCGAACGCCGTTTGATCATCTCAGTGTCCAGACCCCCGATCAGCTCCTTGAAAGCGATCCGCGGGTAGTAACGGATCCGAGTGACGCGACGCCCGTCGACTGGGTCGTGATCGCCACCAAAACTTACGACGCCATCGGCGCATCAGTATGGCTGGAAAGATTGGTTCGGAAAGATACGCGGGTTGCCATCCTTCAAAATGGTGTCGAACACATGGTTCGGTTTCCTCAACTGGCGCGTGAGCAGCTTTTACCTGCGATCGTCGATATTCCAGCAGAGCGGCATAGCCCGGGAAATGTCGTTCAACGGCGCAATGGAAGCATTCTCGTGCCGGAGGGGGCCGCCGGCTTAGCCTTCGTCGATCTGTTTGCGCACAGTCCGATAGAGGTCGCGACCAGTACCGACTGGACGAGCGCGGCATGGAAGAAACTTGCGATCAATTGCGCCGGTGCCGTCAATGCCCTGACTCTCAAGCCCGCAGCTATTTCGGCCGACGAGGAGATCGCCGAATTGATGCGGGGTCTCGTTCGGGAGTGCATTCTTGTCGGGCGAGCGGAGGGCGCACAACTGAGCGATACCCTCGTCGAGGAAGTGGTGGCGGGCTATCGCTCATCGCCGGCAGATTCGATCAATTCGATCCATGCTGATCGGCTTTCCGGCCGGCCCACCGAAGCGGATGCCCGCAACGGCGTAATAGCACGATTGGCCGAAAAGCATGGGTTGGAAGCCCCCTTCAACAAAATGGCGGATGTGATCCTACGCAAATCCTGAGTTGGGGCTTAGCCTGTTAGGGTGTGGTAGCAGAGGGGAGGCGATACACCGCTTGCCGCATCACAATGGCAAAAACGCAAAGTCCCACGATGACCGCGGAAAGGGAAGCCTCGGGCCCAAAGCTGCCGCCGGTGAGGATTTCCACTGAACCTGCGAGAGGACGGCTTTCAAACAAACTTCCCTCAGCTGCCTGTCCCGAAAGCGCAGCGCCAAAAAGCGCGGTTTCCGCAAAATTCCATCCTGCGTGAAGCCCTACCGATGTCCAGACACGACCGGTAGCGAGGTAAACTGCACTCAGCACGAGTCCAGCCTCGATGGCAATGGCAAGCGCGGCAAACCAGGATGCGTGTGCGTTCATTAGATGGACAGCACCGAAGATGGCCGCAGATGCCACAAGCGCCGGCCACCGACCAAAGGCTTGCAGCAACAGGCGAAACACGATCAGGCGAAAGATCAATTCTTCCAGCAATCCGCTCAAGAAAGCGTTGCGGATATCGGCCCACCAGTCAGTCCAGGCGCCCGGCGTTATCTCATAGAGGCCAAAGATGCGTAGTGAGGCTATTACGATGAGGAACATCCCGATCCCGATCGCGGCTCCGATACCAATTTCGCGCGGAAGGCTACCGAGAGCGACCTCTCCAGGGGGGCGTTTCTCGACTTTGGTAACCAGTCCCGCGTAGATCAGGTACGCTGCCAACAGAACCAACCAACCCACGACAGCGACCATGGCCGGCCCGGCATTGAAGACGCCTTTCGCAACGGCCTGCAGGGGCAGAGGGAGCACCACCGCGATGGCGAGTGCCACCATCCAGGCGAGAGTACGCGTCTTGCGCCACTTCCCCGCAGCGAGCACGCCTGTCTCGGTCACAAGTCCGTTCATTGTTATCGTGTTCTTTCTTTGAAAAATTTGAAGAGTGCGTCCGTGACGGCAGCGGGTGCCTCACGAGCGGGAAAATGTCCGACTCCGTCCAGGACCAGTCGCTGGTATGGCGCTAGGAACAAGCTTGCCTGGTCCTCGGATTCACTGGGCGGATCGCAGTGATCCTCGCCGCCTTGGATCATGAGCGTCGCAACACCCAGCTTTTCCGTCGCCTCGATTCGCGCTCTGTCGCTGGAGTAACGCGGATTGAGAGGCTCGCTCTGCCACCGATGCCGGTATCCATGCAACGTTATCGCCAGCCAGTCGGGATTACGAAAGCTTTGCGCTGCTTGCACGAAGTCGGTTTCGTCGAACCAACCGGGAGGGCTCCAGTTGTCCCACTGCCACCGCGCGAATGCGATGGGATCCGCCTCGATCTTCTTCACCCCCGCCTCGCAGGTCATCAGCCACTGGTACCACCACCGGGCCGATTGATCCCAGGAAGGAACCTCAAAGCGACCGCGCGGGGAATAGCCGATGGCTAGGACCGCAAGAGCATGGAGACGCTTAGGTGCGAGTGCGGCCATTGCATAGGCGGCGCGGCCGCCCCAATCGTGTCCGACCACTGAAAATTGCTCGAAACCCAAGGCATCGGCCAGATCGAGCGCATCGCGTGCCAATGCCGCTGTGCTCCCGTCCCGTGGCGAACGTTCCGATCGAAATCGGGTCTCACCAAAGCCACGCAGCCACGGTGCGATCCAGCGATAGCCGGCCGCTTCCAGAGCGGGGGTCACGTCCTTCCACCCCGTGACATCATCAGGCCAGCCATGCAGCAGCATAAGAGGATAGCCATCTTTCGGTCCGCCCTGGAGACAGGCGATCTCAAGAACATCTGTTCGGATGACTTCAAAAGCTGGGCGGTTCATGTCGCAGTCCTCATCACCGTATCGGCCAACCCATCGAGGGATTTTGATCCTTCAGGCGCGGTCACGCTAAAGCCCATCCCGCGACGCGACCATGTCAAACCACGAAGACCGCCGATTTCGTGGACTTGTATGTCGGCATTCTTTTCGATCTTCATCGGACGGATGAATACGCCCAAAGGTGCTCCATCTGCCGAACGGTAGAGGAAGAGCGCCGCTGGTCCATGAGATGTCGCCACCAGACGCCCGCCCACAAAGGCATAACCGGCGCTTTCCAGCTCCGGGGCCTGAATACGAGAGCCAAGGCGCCGGGAGACCCAATCGCTCAGTGCAACCCTTCTTTCGGGGCCCATATCGACGGGCTGGACAGTGTCGGCGGCGAAGACCCGGAAGTTGTCACCGGCCTCATTGGCCAGGGCGGCGATGCCTGCACGTGGCGGCATAGTCGCCTGTTTCACCGACCAGCCCGAAGCAAAGCCGATCCCGAGCAGCAGCGATGCCGCAAGTGGCGCGAGCCAGCCCGGTCCTCGACGCTTGCGGATGGACGTGATCCGCATGGAGGCCGGGATTGGCTCCTCGGCGACCGGTCCCCATGCCTCAGAGATAAGGCGGCGATGTTCAGATTGCTCGCGAACCTTGCGCGCCTGTTCGGGGTGACGGGCAAGATACTCTTCGACGGCCACGCGCCGCTCGGGCAGCAGGCGCCCGTCGATCCACGCCATCAGATCGTCTTCACCGATAGGCGCCGTCATTGCACTCTCCTTAATCGAGGCCGAACGCCAAGGTCGAGATGGGCGGCGAGCCGATCACGTGCCCGGGCGAGACGCGACATGACGGTCCCGGCAGGGATGGCCAGCGTTGCCGCTGCCTCGGCGTAAGACATGTCTTCCAGTGTGACGAGAAGGATTACCGCTCGCTGTTCCTCGGGTAAATCGTCGAGCGCGCGCAACACATCTTCGCGATGAAGTCCGGCTTCCTGTCGAGGCGCGTCGGCTATGTCTGCTTCCTTCACTGCGTCCATAGGCATTGAGGGTCGTCTTCTCGCTTTGCGCGAATGGTCGACAAGGAGGTTATGCAGGATGGCATAGACCCAGGCGCGAGGATTGTTTCCGCGCCTTGACCGCCAGCTTCCAACTGCCCGCTCCAAGGCATCCTGGACAAGATCGTCAGCGGTAGCGGCATCGCCGCGAAGCCAGGCCCGCGCGTATCGGCGCAGGCCCGGGATCAACGGCTCTATCGCTACCGCAAGCGGGTCCACAGCGCTCAGTCTTTCTGGACTTGTACAACGACGCCCGGGGTATCGCCGCTGTTCTCCGCGATCACCAGCCAGCGACGCGCACCTTCCTGCCCCTGGATAACCTGTTGTATCGGGCCGGCCGCATTAACGATGGCGGACCCGGCAGGGTTGGTCATGAACGCCGCAAGGGGTTGAAGCGGCCCGGAGCCATTTGCATTGGTCGCCAGCGCGAGTGTGTATTTCTGCTTGGGCTTCAATCCGGTGACGGAACCTTGAACGATCTGGATGAGGCCTTGATCGAAGAGGCTGATGCTGGTCGGCGTACCGACTGCGCCGGTGGGGGCGAGGGTCAACTGGAGAGCTTTGCCTGCCTGCCCCAAGGGCTGAAGACTGTCGGTGGCAGCGCCTTCACGGACGGCATTCGGTACATAGGCGATGGCCTGGGGCGCCTGGCCGATAGGGACGTTGGCGGAAAGCCTGTTCGTGTTCGTATCTATCACAGCAAGCTTGTCGTCATTCTCTAGCCCGACATAAATCCGTGTTCCATCGCCAGACGGCCAAACGCCGTGAGGAAGCTTTCCCACTGGCACCGCCGCCATCTGGCTGAAGCTATGAACATCGAAGACTTTGACCTCATTGAGGCCGCCCACGGTTACGTAGGCAAAGATGCCACGCTTCGTGCGGGCAAAATTGACGTGGTTGGTGATTGGACCGGTGTCGAGAACCTTGAGAATAGAGAATGGCGGCTTGGCATCGAATACCACAGTTTTCCCGACGTCCTTCAGCGTGAACCAGACCTGCTTGCCATCTGGTGTTGCCGCAATGTTGGGGCAGAATGGACTTGGCTGGGTAACCGAGCCGACTTTCCGGTGGCTCGCGACATCAAATACCACCAGTTCCGGATTGAAAGACGAGCACACATACCCGTACTTTCCATCGGGGGAGAAGATCGTCATACCCGGGCCGCCCGGCGTCTTGAGCCTCGCCTTCTCTTCGTAAGACGCCGGATCGAGGACAGAGATATAGTCTTCGCCGCGCACAGTGACCCAGACTTCCTTGCCATCGGGCGTGAAGAACGCTTCATGGGGGCTGCGTCCAATGTAGGTCGTGTGCTTCACGCTGTTGGTCGCCGTGTCTATCCAGCTCACCGAGTTCGATCCGATCGAAACGACGGCCAGTGTCTTCCCATCGGGCGAGAATCCCAGCCCATGCACGAGCACCTGGCCCTTGTAGAGCGGCGAGAAATTCATCGGCTGTGGATCGCCGAGCTTGATGACGCCGAGCAGCTTGTTGTCGACTGGATCCGTCACCGAGACGGTGTTGGAGAACTGCTCGGCGGCGTAGATGCGATCATGGTGCGAGATGCCGACGTCCTGCTCGCTCCACGGTGCTTGCTGCGCAAAGGCCGGAACGGAACATAGCGACATGGCCAGGGCCGTGGCCAAGGTGAGACGGGTCATGGGCGATGTTCCTCATGCATGGACATATTGTGATGGGGTGAAGGCTTCTTGTCAGAAGCCGACAATGGTTGGGTGGGTACCGGCCCGGGGGCGGGCAGGGGATCACCGAGCGCCATTTTCATGGCTGCAATTTCCTGTTGCTGGTCGACGATGATTTCCTGCGCGATACGCTTGAGCTGAGGGTTCTTGCCGTAGCGCAGCTGAGCGACCGCCATATCGATCGCACCCTGATGATGTGGGAGCATCATCGCGACAAAATCTCGATCGACATCCCCTGACGGTGGCGCATCCATCGCGCTCATCATGGTGTCCATCGCAACCTTGATATCAGCGAGATAAGGCGCTTCGTCATCGGCCACAGCAGCCAGGGCAGTCGCGGCTGCCAGGCTGGCAATCAGCAAACCACCCGTCGTGGCGATGTATTTGTAACTATGCATCCACATCCTCCTGGATTGGCGTGGTCAGGGTCAGGACGATGAGCCGCGCCAATTATTCCATCGCGGCTGTGAATTTTTTTCACGCCAATTCCGGGGCCGGGACGTTGTGGGCGTTCAAGAGCATCGAGACAGAGCAATATATGCCGATAAGGAAGAAAAGCTGATTGGTTTCCCGCCGGCCCAAAACTGCGATGAGCTCATGATAGAGCGCTGCCGGCAGCGGCCCGCCATTAAGCAAGCAATGCGCGGCATCAAAGGCAACCGCTTCTTGCGGGGCCAGATCATGTGGTCTCTGGCCTGCGCATAGCATGGCGATCTGCTCGGTGGTCAGGCCCACGCTTTTACCCACGGCCGCATGGGCATAGAGCTCATAAGCCGCGTTGAAATGCGCGCCCACCACCAGGATCGCGACCTCACGCACTTTTGCAGGAAGAAGGGATGCCGCTGCCGTTTCGCGGCTAAGTGCCCACATCGGGGCGCCGCTTGCAGGCTCGTGCAGCATCGCATTCCACGGACCGATCAGCGCTCCTGTCGCAGGATCGGTAGTCTGGAACGCAGTAAAGCGTTTGCCGATGCCGGCCATGATATCATCGTAGAGGGCGCGCTGAGACGGGTCCATTTCAGCGGGTGCGATCAGGGGAAGACGCATGAAGTTATCCTTTCCAAGATTTTCAGGCGGGGTCGCGAAAGGCTTCCAGCAACGTGGCAGCAGCCGGCGCGGCAGACGCCGGGTTCTGTCCGGTGATGAGATTGCGGTCGCGCACCACGAAGGGCTCGAAATCGGGACCTCGGTGAAATTCAGCGCCGAGATCTCGCAACCGGGTCTCGAGAAGAAACGGTACGATGTCGGCGAGACCAACGGCCCGTTCCTCACTGTCGGTGAAACCAGTGACCTTGCGTCCTTGCAAAACGGAAGATCCATCGGCTTTCCGGGCACTCACCAGCCCTGCGGGGCCGTGACAGACGGCGGCGATCAACTTCTCGGCAGCGTCGTAACGGGCGACAAGTTTGGCAAGAGCTGCGTTGCCGGGATAATCGGCCATCGTACCGTGCCCGCCCGGTAGGAAGAGGGCGTCGAAATCCTCGGAGTCGAGTACGGCGAAAGCGGATGTCGAAGAAAGTCGCTCCTGCAACACAAGATCGACACCATATCGTTTGACGCTGGGATGGTCTTGGTTCGATGCGTCAATACTGTTGGGATCGACCGGGATCGCACCACCTGCAATCGAAGCGACGGTCACCTGCGCGCCTGCATCGACAAAGGCGTAATAGGGCGAGGTTAATTCTTCCAGCCAAAGGCCCGTGGTATGTTTCGCGCGGCCGATCTGAGCGGCGGATGTCGCCACCATGAGAATGTGCGGGCTGGTCATGATTGAACTCCGTTGACATGAGAGGGGGTACCGAACCCGCCACCGAGGGCGCGAACGGCGGCGACCGAGGCCCGGGCAGCCGCAGCACGGGCAGTTGCGAGGCGGTCGGAGGCGTTCAGCAACGCACGATCAGCGTCGAGGACCTCCACAAGAGCAATCACCCCGCCCGAGTAGGCTTGGCGAGCCTGGTCTCGAGCTTGGCTCAGAGCTGAAATTTCCCGTTCGCGCGCGGCGATCTCCATTCGTCCTTCAGCCAGTTGGCTCAAAGCGTTCTCGACCTCCTCCGTGGCGTGCAACACCGCACCGCGATATTGGGCGAGAGCTTCTGCATTCTTTCCTTTTGCCTGAGCCACCTCGGCGTCGACCCTCCCGAAATCGAACAGGCGCCACCGCAACCCGGCGAAACCGGTCCCCTGCGTCGTCCGGTCAGCGAAGAGATTTCCGGTGCTCAACGTCGCGGTGCTCAGAAGGCCGCCAAGAGAGAAGTGAGGGTAATACTCGCCCATCGCTTCGCCGATCCGGGCATTGCTGGCAGCAACCCGGCGCTCTGCGGCGACCAGGTCTGGACGGCGTCGCATGAGCGCCGCAGGATCGGCGTCTCCCGCAGGGTCGGGAGCGAGCGGAATATCGCCCGGCAGCTGGAGGTCCTCATACATCGGGCCTGCCTGCCTTCCGGTCAGCGCTGACAAACGATTGATCTGCGCTGAGATGGCTGCGCGAAGCGGAGGCAAGTTCGCGTCCAGTTCCTGCACCTCGCCCGATACCCTGTTTAACTCGCGCGGCGGAGTAAGGCCTTGCGCCACCCGTTCCTCGATGAGCCGCGACAGCTGCTTTTCATTCGCAAGCTGCTGTTCAGCGACCGCGAGGCGCGATTGCAGACCGCGAAGCTGGAGATAGGTGTCCGCGGTTTCCGCCGCGACGCTCAGACGGACAGCGTTTGCGTCGGCCACGACTGCCGCCGCTTGTGCTCGCGCGCCCTCCTGTCTGCGGCCCAGTTCGCCGAAAAGATCGACTTCCCAAGCTGCTTCGGCCCCGATCTGGTACAGCGAGTAGCTGAGTGGGAACATCAACCTGTCCGCTACCGCGCCGTTTGGCGTATCTGCCGACGTGCGATCACGCTGCGCTGAGCCGGTTGCAGACACACTGGGCAAAAGATCGGCATTGGCCCGGGTCACCGCAGCTCGGGCCTGTGCGATACGGGCCGCAGCAGCAGCCACGTCGAGGTTTTGCGCAAGGGCCTGCGCCACAAGTTTGTCGAGCAGGGGATCGTTGAAATGCGACCACCAGTCGCGTCCATCTTCAGCGGAGATGGCTCCGGCGTGAAAACCGGAGCTGAGCGCCATATCCGCCCGGTGATACTCGGGTCCGACCGCGCACCCAGCGAGGAGGGCTGAAACGCTCAAAAGTAGCATATTGCGCATGGCAATACTCCTTAATGGCTATCCGTCGGGGCTGGGGCGCCATTGGCGGGCAGCCGGCAAAAGGGGACGAGAATGAGGGCGGCAACAAACAGCCAGGCCATCACCCGGAAGACATCGTTGAAGGCTAGTGTCAGCGCTTCCTGACCAGCGAGCCGGCCGAACAGGCCACGCGCCATCAACATAGCATGGGCTGGGTCGGGCGTTGCCGCATGCAGGGCTCCAGCGGTGCGCCTAACCCATTCCTGAGCGGCTCCGCCGCCCTGCGCCAGCGCCTCGCCGAAGCGCAGCTGCGCGATGCGGCTGTGGTCCTGCAACATGGTGTTGGCAAGCGCGATTCCTACCGCTCCGCCCAGATTACGCAGGAGATTGAACAGCCCCGAGGCGTAACGAAGTTCGGTGGGAGCAAAACCTGACAGGGCCAATGTCACGCTCGGCGCGATGCACAACATCATCGCCAGGCCGCGCAACAGATTGGGCGTTGCGAATTCCCAGAAGCCCCAATCACTCGACAGGATCGATGTCGACCACAGACTTCCCGCAAAAAGTCCCAGACCTGCCGCACACATCCAGCGGACATCGATACGCTGGCTAAGCCATGTTGAAAGTGCAAGGCTCGTCATCTGCGCGATACCGACGACGAAGACGGTACTGCCGATCTGCATTGCGTCATATCCCCGAACCCGCGCAAGATAGAGCGGCACCAGATAGATCGACGTGTACATTCCGATGCCGATGATGAAATTGAACAGGCTGGCGATGACGAAAGTTGGGCGCCTTAGTGGTGACAGGCTCACAAGCGGATTGGCCGAGAAGAAGCAGCGCTCGACGAACAGAGCAAAGCCGACCAAAGATGCCCATCCGGCGATGGCGATGCCCGTATCGCCAAACCAGTCATGGCGCGGGCCTTCTTCCAGCACATATTCAAGACCGGCAAGGAACACTGCCATGGCAACGAAATGGCTCCAGTCGATACGGCCAAACATCGTTGGATTTGCGCGATCGACCCTAAGAACCATGGCGGAAATGGCCGCCATCCCGAAGCCGGGCACGATGTTCACGAAAAAGAGCCAGCGCCAACCTATCGTATCGGTGATGAAGCCACCGACACTGGGGCCGAGTGTGGGACCAAAAACCCCGACCGCGCCGAGAACGGCGGGCACCAGCGCCCGATCCTTGCCGGTGAACATCATGAACCCGACCGAATAGACGAGCGGCACCATGGCGCCGCCGGTAAAACCTTGGAGAGCTCGAAACGCGATGATCGAGCCGATGCTCCAGCTCAAGCCGCACAAGAGACTTGAAACCGTGAAAAGCGTGGCCGAGCTTACAAATAGCCACCGCGTGGACATGGCCTGAGCGAGATAGGCAGAGAGCGGCACCATCACGAGCTCTGCCATGAGATAGGCCGTCTGTACCCAGCTTACTTCGTCGGGGCCCGCGGCAAGGCCTGCCTGGACATCCTTGAGGGAGGCTGCCACGATCTGGATATCGAACAGCGCCATGAACAGTCCAAGCGCCATGATGCCCAGAACGAAAAGCTTGGCCTGGCGCGGCAACCCGCTCGGATTTGCCGACCAGTCTTCTCGCAGGATGGCAAGGATAGCGTTCATGATGCAACCCGCACTTTCGCGGTGACCGAAAGGCCTGGACGCAAGGAGGGGGCAAGCCCTTGCGCGCCATCGAAGCGAATGCGGACCGGTACGCGCTGGACGATCTTGGTGAAATTCCCTGTACCTGGTTCGAAAGGAAGCAGCGAGAATGTCGAGCCCGATCCGGGCGCGAGGCTATCGACATGGCCCGTCAGAGGCTTGTCCATCGCGTCGATCTCGATCGTGACGGGTTGTCCGACCCGCATGTGGCGGGTCTGCGTCTCCTTGAAATTTGCAGTGACGTAGAGCGCCGTCATTGGCACGAGCGTCATCAGCCTGCTGCCTGCCTGCACATAGTCGCCCACGCGGACTTGCCGATTGCCGACCGTGCCATCGATCGGCGCGCGAATGAGAGCATGTCGCTGATCCTGCAGCGCCAGATCGAGCGTAGCCTGTGCCCTGGTCTCAGCTGCGAGTGCCTTGCTGAGGGCGGCATCAAGAGCTGCACGGCGGGATCGTGTTACATCCGCGTCCCGGCGCGATACCGCAAGGTTAGCGGCTTCGCGCGCGGCAGCTTGCTCGGCACCGATGGCGGCGGTGCGATAGGTGTCGGCGTCGCGGGCTGCAACCGCTCCACTCGCCACCAGCGCCTCGTATCGCTTGCGATCCGCTTCTGCGCGCGTTGCTTCGGCCCGGGTGGAGCGGATCGTAGTCCCCGCCGCGACGACATTAGCCTGCGCCGCCCGGATTTCCGCTTCCAGACTGATCAGAGCGGCACGTGCCGCAGCGACGCCGGCTATGGCATCAGCCAGATCCGCCCTGGCGCTTTCGACGCGGGCATCGAACTCTTCGGGATCGATCCGGACGAGCGGGTCACCGGCATGCACTGCCTGATTGTCGCGGACTAGCACCTCCCCTACAAGACCACGGACCTTGGGCGCCACAGTGGTTGCGTCAGCCGCAACATAGGCATCGTCGGTGGTTTCCGTGGATGGTGCGGCACTGATCCACAAGGCTCCCCCGATCGCTGCTGCCAAGGCAGCGGCCGACACGAGCAAAGTGCGGCGCGAAACATGGCGACGCCGCGTCTTGCCGGAACTGGTGGTTGCCGGCGGTTCCTCTACGCCCGCTTGCCGTAGTTGCACGACATCATCGCTGACCTGCGTCGCCATCTTCTCAACTCCGTTGGGGGAGGGTCGCGCTTAGCGCGCGACCACCATCAGCTTCTTGTTGACGAATTCGGAAAGCCCAAGCTCCCCCAGCTCCCGGCCAAAGCCAGACCGCTTGACGCCACCGAAGGGCAGTTCGGGCCGGGAGGTCGAAGGCGTGTTGATGTGCATCATCCCGCTTTCAATGCGCGATGCGATGCGGCGCGCGCGTTGCTCATTATTTGAGAATATCGCGCCGCCCAAACCAAACTGGCTGTCATTGGCCAGTGTCACGACATCTTCGTCGGTGTCGACGATGTGAATCTGGCCTACCGGGCCGAAAAATTCCGCACCGTACATCGGATTATCGGGCGTCATGTCGGTCAGAAGTGTCGGTTCGAAGAAAAAGCCGGGACGGTCGAGCCGCTTGCCACCGAGGAGCAATCGCGCACCGTGCTCGATCGCGGTGTTCACCTGATGCTCGAGCGTATCACGGGCACCTTCGGACGAAAGGGGCCCCATGGTCGTGTGCGGATCGAACGGATCGCCGAGCCACTGAGCCGACATGCCTTCGCGTACCAGTGTTGTGAAGCGCTCCGCGACCGCTTTCTGCACAACGAAGCGCTTGGCGCTCGTGCATGCCTGTCCGGCATTGAAGAGGCGGGCAGAGACCGCAGCTTTGGCGGCCTTCTCAACATCCGCGTCATCGAGGACAACGAAGACATCGTTACCGCCGAGTTCCAGCACAGCCTTCTTGAGCATCTGCGACGCGCGGGCGCCAACGGCAGCACCGGCGCGTTCGGAACCTGTCAGTGCCACACCTTGAATTCTGGGATCGCCGATCAGATCGGATATCTGCTCGTTGCTTGCAAAGATGTTGACGACAGCGCCTTCGGGGGCTCCCGCTTCACGGCACAGTTCCTGAAATGCGACGCCGCATTCCGGTGTGGTCTGCGCGTGCTTCATGAGGACAGTGTTACCGACCGCGATCGCGGGCGCGACAACCCTGATCAGCTGATAGATCGGGAAGTTCCATGGTTCGACGGCGATGAGAACCCCGACCGGATGATTTTCGATCCATGCCTCACCCAGGGGTGACTCGATCTTTTTCGGGGCAAGGACATGCTCTGCGTTTTCAGCATAGTAGAGGGCAATCTGGGCGCAGAGCTGGACCTCGCCTAGCGCCTCGGCCTTGGGTTTGCCCATTTCCGTCGTGATGATCGTCGCGACGCGGTCAGCATCACGCGTGAGGAGATCTCCCAGGCGCCGCAAGACGTCGAGCCGACGCGGCATTTCATCGCGCCACTCCGCCGAACGATAAACCGAATCTGCCAAGGTAAGTGCGGCCTCGAGCTCGTCCGACGAATGCTGGGCATACTCGCGGACCAGCTTTCCGTCAGCCGGATTGAGGGTACGGTAGTTAGACACGGCAGTTCCTCCTTGTCGAAATGCATGGGGTTCAGGCGAGCGAGGGCTCGCCAACGCGGACGACGATCTTGGCGTCGTTGCGCGCATTGAAGAGATCGATCAGTGCGGCAGGGGCCTGGTCGAGGCATTCTACGATCTGCTCGCGATAGTGCAGCTTTCCTTCGGCAATCAGCCGCGCTCCAAGCGCCCGCCATTCCGGGAAATTGGCAGCCCGGTCGAGCACGATCAGACCCTGGATCAACAGTCTTTTGGTGACAGCCGCCATGAGGTTCGGCCCGGGCGCGGTGTGGCCGTCATATTCGGCGATCATTCCGCACATGACCATTCGGCCAAAATCGTTCAGAAGCGGGAATACGGCCTTCTGTATGTCGCCGCCGACATTCTCCCAGTAGACGTCGACGCCCGATGGGCAGGCAGCCTGCAAGGCTGCGGCCAGGTCCGCCTCAGCGCGGTAGTCGATGCAGGCATCCGCACCCAGGACGTCACGAACCCAATTACATTTATCGGCGCCGCCGGCGATGCCGACCACCCGCGCACCCGCTTCGCGTGCCAGCTGCACGACGACCGAGCCGACTGCTCCAGAAGCAGCGGAGACAACAATGGTTTCTCCGGCTTTGGGGCGTCCGATATCGCGCAGTCCTGCGAAGGCAGTTGCTCCGGGCATGCCAAGAACCCCAAGATAGGCTTGCCAAGGCGCGCCCGGCTGCAGCACAGTAAGCTGCGAGGCGGGAGACGCCAGATGTGTCGCCCAGCCCCGCGCCCCCAGCACGATCTGGCCAACTTTGATGGTAGAATCCCGGGACTCAATAACTTCCCCGATCGTTTCGCCCGTCATCGGCTCTCCGACACCGACCGGTGCGGCGTAAGAGGGGGCATCGACCATTCGTCCGCGCATGTAGGGATCGAGCGACAGCCAAAGTGTGCGCGTCAGAACCTCGCCCTCGGCCAGACTTGGGATAGGCAGATCCACCGCTGCGAAGTTGTCGACTGACGCAATCGTCTCGGGACGGCTCGCGAGAATGATGGCATGGGCATGGTTGGGCATGTGCTTTAGGCTCCAGCAGAGCCGCAGTTCTGTTCTGCGGGCTGTTCGAGACCTAGCTAAGCGATGCGCTCAACAGTTATAATGGGAGTAGTTCGAAGATGTCTTTTGCACCGGGCGCATGAATGAGTTCATCTCCAAGGCGCGGCAGCCAGCTTGCCAGCCAGCCAGTCGGCAAAATGACGGGTTTTCGCTGCAGTATAGCGGGCCGAGGGGCGGATCAGATGAATATTGCCGCTTTTGCCATAGCTCCATTCCGGCAACACTTGGACGAGCCGTCCTTCCGCGCGCTCGGTTGCGCAAAGCCACGTAGCGCACACCATTATCCCGAGGCCCGCCACGGCAGCAGCGAGTAGACTATCGGAATCGTCTGTGGTCATTCGGCTCTGAATACGCACCGTCTCGGTTTGCGCCCCCCGGACGAGCGCCCAGTCCAGATGGGCGTGGAAACGCGAGTTGGCGAGACAGACATGTTCGCTCAAGTCCTTAGGGCGAACAGGTGATCCTTTTGCCTCGAGATAAGCAGGAGCGGCCACCAAAATGCGGTGGTTGGGAGCAAGGGTTCGCCCGACCATCCGGCTGTCATTAAGTTCGCCAATCCGGATCGCCAGATCGAACCGCTCTTCAATGAGATCGACATAACGGTCCGAGAATTCAGCCTCCAGTCGAAGGGCCGGCCATTGGGTGAGAAACTCCGGGAGATGAGGCGCGATCCAGCGTCTTCCGAACGTTGCCGGCATGGCCACGCGCAAGGTACCGGTCGCCGCCGCACTGGCATCCGCGACTTCCACCTCCGCTTCTTCCATAGCCGTCACTGCGGCTTTCATACGCCGGTAATAGAGGTCACCAGCCTCCGTCGCGGCGATGTGCCGGGTCGAGCGTTCGATGAGACGGACTCCAAGACGTGCTTCAAGCCCTGTCACACGGCGCGAGAGGACAGACGCGTCGCGTCCTAGTATTTTTGCCGCCGCTGTGAAGCTGCGTTCTTCATAAACGAACAGAAACGCCAGGATATCGTCGAGTTCTGAGCCGTTCATAAAATCTAGCCTTTCAAGCTGCCTATGCAGTGGCAAACGGCTACCGCTACACCGCACTGCGGCATACCTGGTGTCTCGTTTTGCGAGATAGCTGGAAGTCAACACGACGGTGCAATGGTTTGAGCACGCGCGCTGCCACGAAACAAGGTGTCCCGGATCGATTGTAGCGGTGCTCCTCGCTCATCAAAGGATCAAGGCTCTCCAAATGCAATTTGCCCGCCGTTCAGTGATTGCAGGAGGCGCAGCCTCGCTGCTGATGCCGTCCGTTCTGAAAGCATCTGGCGAAGGTACATCCGAAGGGTTTGCCACTCTTTCCAGAGGACGTGTCTGGTGGCGCCGGGTTGGGAGTAGCGACAGGACGCCGCTATTGGTCCTTCATGGCGGACCGGGCGCAGGGCACGACTATCTTGAACCGTTAGCGGATCTTGCAAGGGTCCGGCCTGTCATATTCTACGATCAACTTGGATGCGGCCGGTCGGACAAACCGGAAGATCAATCCCTCTGGACCATGGATTACTTCGTTCGCGAGATCGACGAGCTGCGCGACGTCCTCGATTTGCGCGAAGTCCTGCTCTTCGGTCATTCCTATGGCGGATGGCTTGCTCAAGAATATATGCGTAGCGGCAAGAATGCCCGAAGCGTCCGCTCCCTCATCCTTGCCTCACCGTCGGGAAGCGTTGCCGAATTCGCAGATGGCGCTGCGAGGCTGCTGGGCAGATTGCCGGGTAATCTCGATCAAAGGCGGCGGGAACTGGAATCGTCAGGGCAGACCGCGTCGCCAGCTTACCAGAACATCGTGCAAAAGTTCTATGATGCCTTTCTTGTCCATGTCGACCAGCCTCCTGAGTATCTCTTGCGGACCTTCGAAAACATCGCGAGCTCGCGCAACTATGGGGTCATGAACGGCCCATCGGAATTTAGTGTGACGGGCAATCTCCAGACATGGGATGGGCGCGGCAGCCTCTCCTCTATTTCAGTTCCGACGCTGGTCCTCACGTCCGAATGGGACGAAGTGACTCTGGACTGTCACGAACGGCTGCACGCCGCGATCAAGCGCTCCGTGCTAAGGGTCATCCCCAAAGCTCGTCACTTGGCGATGGTTGAAAAGCCCGCCGCATACAATGAAATCCTGGGTCAGTTCATCGAAGGCAGAGTGTGAAACGTCGCCCGGGCTTTTGACATGCGCTCTTCGCAAGCGACAGAAACGCTAGAATTCCCCCGATTTCGGAGCTATTCATGAACGTCCCGCCTTATCGGGCGGCCAACAGTGTCCACGCATTTACCGGCCGGGCTGAAGCCTCACCTCGGCGCCTAGAACCTCTACTCATCAAGCCATAAATCCGATCGCCCCTTTTACTTTCTTCGGCGTCAACGGCATCTCACGCAGCCTGACCCCAATCGCGTCCCGAATGGCATTAGCTAGGGCCGCCGATGCCGGGCCTTGAGCTGTCTCACCGGCTCCTAGGAAAGGCTCGCCCAGCCGGTTCATCACGTGAACGTCAATCGATCGCGGTATTTGATCAAAGCGCAGGATAGGATAGCTGCCCCAATCGAAGCTAGTGCGCTTGCTTTCGTCGTAAGTCACCTCCTCCAACATGGCCCAGCTCAGCGACTGAATGATGCCGCCTTCGACTTGATTGCGGATCCCGTCCGGGTTCACTGGCTGCCCGGCATCGACCGCTGCAGTGACCCGGTGTACTGTGATGACACCAGTTTCCCTCTCGACTTCGATCTCCATCGCGAGGGCGCAGTAAGCGCCGATGTTTTTGTACTGGGCAAAAGCCAGGCCGCAGCCCCGCCGACCATCGCCTTCAGGGCGATTTGCCCAGCCAAACTTACGGGTTGCTTCGATCATGACATCCCGCGCCCGGTTATCCTTCATATGCGCCAAACGAAAATCGAGCGGATCAATACCGGCTTCGATTGCCAGGTCATCCATCATGCTTTCAAGCGTATAGATGTTGAGGTGTGCGCCCAATGACCGCAGTGCCGACACGCGCAACGGCATTTCAGGGACGAAGTGGTATCGTATATTCATGTTATCTAAGGCGTAGAGCGGGTTGGCATTGCGATCACCATCGCCTTCGGGCATCGGAATTGGCTTGGACTCCTGCATTTCAAACGAGGGCACCACCTGTTGAGCTACGGCGTAACCGCCTGCGTGAACCGGACGGTTGTTGTGCGAGTTGCTCCACACATCGTAATCCCAATGAACGATCTTGTGGTCGGGTCCGATCGCTGCCTCGACTTTGGTGACCATCGCGCATCCGCAAGGCTCCCACCCAAATTCTTGCTCTCGCATCCATTGCAGCCGGATCGGATGCCCTGGCAGGGCCATTGCAATGATCCCGGCCTCGGCAGTGACATCGTCAGCACCGTTCTGACCGTAGCAGCCCGCAGAAGGCGAATGGATGCAACGAACCTCTTCGGGGGGCAAGCCTACGAGTTCGGCAACGGCGCGATGCATGTCGAAGACGCCCTGACTATGTGACCATAAGGTGAGTTCGCCATCCTTGGCCCACGCGACCGCGCAGGAAGGTCCGATTGAGCCGTGGCTGTACCAAGGACGGCTGAACGTACCAGAAACACTTCTGGTCGATAGTTTGGGCGCGCTGCGATTATCTAGAACTTGTATTTCTTTCGCCGGCAGCGACCGCAGAGCGTGGACTCCCTGAGCTACTGGAAGCTGAGCAATTTCTCGCGTGAAGGCGGACTGCTGAGCGACCCTCATCGCCTGAATCGCTTGCCATTCCTTGCGAGCAACGACCGCAATGAACGTGCCCTTGACGATTACAGCAACGACACCTGGCATGGTTCGCGCTTCATCAATCCGCGGTGCGGTCAGCCGGGTGCCGTAACTGGGGCCACGGACGACCCGCGCATGCAGCATTCCGGGCAGTCGCAAGTCTTGCACATAGGCCTCGCCACCAGTCACCTTTGCCGGAATGTCTACCCGCGCGAGGTCCCGTCCCACGGTGCGATACTGCGAAGGTTTGCGCCTCGGAGCATTCGCTACCGCCTCAGCCGTCAGCGACAAACGAGCCGCCAGAAGGCCATACGGCAGCTTGCGACCATCAGCCGCAATTACGTGACCATCACCATTGGTGCTGACCTGATTTTGCCCGATGTTCCACATCTTGGCAGCTTCGCGCGTAAGCAGCATGCGCACATTCGCGGCTGCATTCGCCAGTGCAGTGCCGCCATCCATCATCGAGTGACTGCCCGCGGTCAACCCTTCATCGGGTGTTCGGCGCGTGTCCGCAGTGATGAAATCGATCTGATCTGGGCGCATGTCGAGCTCTTCGGCCGCTACCTGCAATAGCGCTGTGCGAATCCCTTGGCCCAATTCAGCCTTACCGGAGAAGACCGTTGTATGACCATCAGGGCTGATCTGTATCCAGGATTCCAGGCGCGGCGAGGAGCGAAGGCTGCCCGCTAGATCCGGCCTTAACACGCTCGGCCCCGCGCCTCCCTCGCCGCCCCCGGCCTGATCGGCAAGTAGAGGCGAAGCGATCGAGAATAGCACGAGTAGTCCCCCCGCGCCGAGCACATGGCGCCGACTAACATAAAGGTCGTTCATGACCGGCGTCCGGCTGCTAAGGAATCCGCCGCTCGCCTGACCGCGCGCAGGATGCGCTGGTGTGTCCCGCAACGACATAGATTGGGCATCATGTGGGCGCGGATGGTTTCGTCATCCGGACTGGAGTTGACGTCCAACAACGCCTGCGCCCGCATGATCATCCCTGCTATGCAGTACCCGCATTGAACAGCCTGCTCATCGACAAACGCCTGTTGCAACGGGCTCATCGCGTCAATTGTGCCAAGCCCTTCCACCGTCCGCACTTCGCGGTTCTGGACCGCTGCCAGTGGCGTAATACAGGAAAAAACGGCCTCTTTTTCGAGTTGAACTGTACAAGCGCCGCACTGACCAAGGCCACAGCCATACTTCGCACCATTCAAACCAAGATCATCGCGAAGAACGTAAAGCAGCGGCGTCTCCGGCGTGGCGTCAACCCGCCGGGAGACGCCGTTTACCTTCAGCACAGTAGTCATGGTTTTGCTCCGTCCTTGCGGGCCTGCGCAACATCGCGCTCAAGATCTCGCCAAGGCTTCTGATCGGTAAAGCGGGCGCGCGCATAGTTCGCGACCTGTGCGATCTGTTGGTCAGTCAGGTTAGATGCAAAGCTTGGCATTTTTGGGCCGCGTCCTTCCACGGGTGGTTCTATACCTTGCAAGATTGCCTGCACGGCGCTCACCGGCTCGCTATCCCTAAGAGCGGAGTTGTAAGAGAGTGACGCGCGGCCTTGGCCCAGCATTGGTGCTCCGGGAGCATGACAACCGGCGCAGGCGCCTGCGAACAATGTGGCTCCTTCGGGGAACGAACTGGCGGCATCCCTCTGTGAATTTGAGGGAAAGTGCGAAACCGGCATACGCCCGGAGCGGCCAGCCATCTTTGAAGCAATATATGTCGCGATTGCGCGGACATCGGCTTCAGGCGCTTTGGATAAGCCTTCGACGACGGGGCCCATCGGCCCGGCCGCAACGCCGTGGTTGGGCGATACGCCAGTCCGCAGGTAGCGATAAAGCGCTGCGGTAGTCCAGGCTCGCACCGCCGGATTGCTGCTGTCTAATGCAGGTGCGCGCCAGCCTTCCGCGACGCCGCCGCTATAGGCGTGTGATCCTATCTCGCCACCGGCAATATTTCGCGGCGTATGGCAACCACCGCAGTGACCAAGCCCCTCTACCAGATAGGCACCACGGTTCCATTCGTCCGTCCTGGTAGGATCGTTCGAGATAGGCTCCTTGTGCAGAAACATCATCTTCCAACCGGCCAAGATTGGCCGAAAGCCGGTCGGGAAAATCAGCTTATTGGGGGGCGCGGCCTGATGAACCGGCCTTCGGGTCATAAGGAAGGCATAAATCGCATCGAGATCTGCGTCGGCAACATGTGTGAAGTGCTCGTAGGGCAGCGCGGGATAAAGATGACTACCATCCCTCGCAACGCCATCTCTCATCGCTCGCCGAAAAGCGACTTTGGACCAAGTGCCGATTCCAGTTTGTATGTCTGGCGTCAGGTTATTGGAATAAAGGGTGCCGAATGGAGTAGCGAGGGCCCGGGCGCCGGCCAATGGACTTCCGCCGGGCGCGGTGTGGCATACGGCGCAATCACCCAACGTCGCCAGCACCGCCCCGCGCGCCACTTCTGCCTCGGTAAAGCTGCCCGGATTAGGTGGATCGATCGGCGCAATTGAGGGCCGGTACGTCAACGCCAGCGCAAAGGCTACACAGATGATGCCCACACCTGCTGCTCGCAACAGGTTCCGCGTAGTGGCTAAGCGGCGCAGTGTGGCCATGCCCGCAATCTCCGAATTATTATGAAACAAGCCAAAGTTGGGCTGCGGTCACCGTCATGTAGGTATGTCGGGCGCACCGGCGTTTCTCGGTCTCAAATCTCAACGATGCTGGTATTGCCAGAGGAGCG
Organism: Sphingobium sp. BHU LFT2; assembly: GCF_018604485.1. Taxonomy (NCBI): domain Bacteria; kingdom Pseudomonadati; phylum Pseudomonadota; class Alphaproteobacteria; order Sphingomonadales; family Sphingobiaceae; genus Sphingobium; species Sphingobium sp. BHU LFT2. The sequence goes on along the minus strand of NZ_JAFCGW010000017.1, from coordinate 26,968 downwards.
ATGAAGCGCACAGCGCGACGCCGGCACTTCCAACTGCAACCCAACCACCCGCATTCCACGATATCTGCGCGATGATTGCCCCCGAAGTACCACCCATGAAGATGGCACCGACAAACAGTGTATTAACGCGGCTGCGAGCTTCAGGCCGCAGGGCATAGACGATGTGCTGGCTTCCTATGACCGTACAATGATAGGCGAGATCGAGCAGAACCACGCCCACAATCATTCCGGCGATCCGCGACCATGCGATCAACATGATCCAAGCGAACATGATACCGAAGGCTCCAGCGATTATAAGAGAGCGTGGACCTCTCTTATCGGCAAATTTCCCGGCATAAGGTGCAATGAGAACTCCCGCGGCTCCCGCAACGCCGAACATTCCGGCAGCTTGCGGTCCCAACGAAAACGTTGGTTCCTGCAGGTGAAAGGCCAGGACATTCCAGAAAACACAGAAGGAGCCGAATAGAAGCGCCTGCGAGATCGCAGTGACCCGAAGCTCGGGAAGGTCGATCCATATCTGCCTCAATGATCGTAGCAGGGTGGGATACGATATTGCGATTGGCTTCCGCTGTGCAGGAAGCGTCGCTACCATCAGTGCTGCGCCGACTAGCGAGAGGCTCGCTCCAAGCCAGAACATCGCGCGCCAGCCTAAAGCCTCGCCAATCGCTCCCGATATGACGCGGCTGAGCAAAATACCGCAGAGCAATCCTGCCATAACTTTACCCATGATCGCGCCGCGCTCCTTCTCGGGAGCCAGCTGGGCGGCCAATGGGAGAATTTGCTGTGCGACCGTCGCAAAAACCCCCAGCAAAAAGGAGGCAACGACCAACCCGGAGGCGCTGGGTGCTGATGCGACCAAGGTCGCGCAGATTGCGAGAGCCAGGAACTGGACAACAACAAGCTTGCGCCGGTCAAACATGTCACCGAGCGGGACAAGGCTCAACAGTCCGATTGCGTAGCCTAGCTGGGTCGATGGGCCAACGATGGATGCAGACGAGCCTGGAAAGCCGCGGGCAATCAAACCGAGGAGCGGCTGATTATAGTAGAGATTGCTCACTGCGAGGCCGCAGGCGACCGCCATCGCGGGGAACGTCAGCGCGGAAATTCGCGAATCTCGCAATGATGATGCCATGAGCTGAATACTCTCGCGGCGGCCGACAACCGAACGCCTCGCCACTTGATAGGCGCATGCTGCGATGTGATATAGCTGCCCATCCGGTGGCACGGGTGTAACGTTTGGCGATATTGGTGAGGTAAAAGTAGAATGGACCTTCGGTATGTCGCAGTCTTCGTTGAAGCCGCTCACGCTGGATCGCTGGCTGCGGCTGCGCGGCGGCTTGGCATTCCCCCAATGGTGGCTTCCCGCCGTCTCGCGTCGCTTGAAACGGACGTTGGAGCACGCCTAATGCACCGTACAACGGTTGCCAGTGCATTGACGCCAGAGGGCGAGGAATTTCTTCCCTTCGCTCAGGCTATGTTGGAGAATGAGGGCGACGCCCGCCGTGCGCTGGCGCCTTCATCCGCGAACATTACCGGTCTTCTTCGGGTGACAGCATCTGCAGCCTTTTCCCGCAAAATGATCGTGCCGGCACTCCCGCAGATGATGCAGCGCAATCCGGCCTTACGGATAGAACTCACGATCTCAGACACCTTGCTCGACATCGTCGGGCTTGGCATCGATCTCGCAATAAGGATCGCGCCCCTGCGCGATAGCAACCTCATCGCCCGAAAGTTAGCCGACAACCCTCGTGCGCTTTACGCCACGCCGGCCTATCTTGCTCACCATGGCACGCCCGTTTCCATGGCGGATTTGCAGGAGCACCAATGCCTCACGTTCCCACAAATCACGCATTGGACATTTGCTGGGCGAGACAAGCCGATGCGGGCGAGAGTGTCAGGCGCGTTTACTGCAAGCTCAATGGAGGGCCTTCATGCTGCCTGTCTCGCTGATCTGGGCATAGCGCTGCTGTCACCGTGGGACGTGCGGGAAGAACTCGCGGCCGGCCGGCTAAAGCGGATAGAGCTTAATGATGGCAAGCCAGAACCACTCGCGATTTGGGCCGTCTACCCAACCACGCGGCTTATCCCGCCGAAGGTGAGGATGTTCTTGACCGAATTGCAAAAGGTCCTCTGACAAAGACGACTATATCGCAAAATAGTATACTAGTGGCTCAGTGAACCTCACTACTGCATAATCCGCTTCACGCCTACAGCATATCGCGAACTTAGCAGGAGATATGCTGTGGGATTGTTCGATCCATATGAATTGAAAAGCGTCACGTTGCGAAATCGCATCGCGGTATCGCCCATGTGCCAGTATAGCGCGACCGATGGTGTCGCAAACGAATGGCACCGCACACATCTCTCAGGCCTAGCCCGCGGTGGTGCTGGGCTTATCGTGGTGGAAGCTACCGCAGTCGAGCCTGAAGGGAGAATCACCCCCAATTGCCTGGGTCTCTGGAACGACGAGCAGGCCGAGGCGCTTGCGTCGATCGTTCAGGAGATTAAGCGATACGGAGCAGTGCCGGGCATTCAGATCGCCCATGCCGGACGAAAGGCGAGCGCCAATCGCCCATGGGAAGGCGACGATCATATTCCGCTAGGCGATGCAGGGTCGTGGGAGACGATAGCGCCGTCGGCCGTTGCTCAAGGCGGCGGGCTCGGGCGCGTCCCGCGTGAGATGACGCTAAGTGATATCGAGCGAGTGCGCGCCGCGTTCGCGGCGGCCGCACAGCGCGCCCGCGATATCGGGTTTGAATGGCTGAACCTCCATTTCGCTCATGGCTATCTCGCCCAGAACTTCTTCTCGCCGCACTCCAATCTGAGAACCGACCAGTATGGCGGGACTGCAGCAGGGCGCAGCCGTTTCATGCTCGAGACATTTGACGCGGTGCGGGACGTCTGGCCAGAGGCGTTTCCTCTCACCACGCGCTTCGGCGTCGTGAACTTCGACGGTGAGGATGAACAGACTCTTCCCGAGGCCATCGACGTACTAAACGGTCTCAAGAGCAAGGGGCTCGACCTTGTTGACGTCAGTCTGGGGTTCACCACCGGAGCTTCGAGGCCAGCTTCCGGCAATGGTTTTCTCATTCCGGTTGCAGAACAAGTGCGTCGCGAAACCGGACTGCCGACGAGCACCGGATGGAATATCAGCTCACCCAGGATGGCCGACGAAGCGATCTCCGAGAACAAGATCGATCTGGTCATGCTCGCCCGACCCATGCTGGCCGATCCTCACTGGCCCTATGCCGCTGCCAAAGCGCTGGGAGTTTCTGAACCTGGAATGCGGACATTGCCGCCACCCTACGCCCATTGGCTCGATCGCTATCGCTACGATGCAGCGTGACTTAGTTTCTCACAGGAGATTACCATGGCCGTATATATGCTGTTTTTGAAGCATGAGACGTTCGACGAGGCCCTCTTGGCAGATTATGTTGCGAAAGGGCTTCCCACCTTCGAGCGATCGGAAGGCACCGCGCTCGCCTTCAACGGAGAGCACACGGTATTGGAGGGAGATCCGCTGGACGGAATAGTCGTGCTGCGCTTTCCATCAAAAGACGATGCAATGCAGTGGTTCGACAGCCCTGAGTATCAAGAGGCTGCGAAAATCCGCAAGCAAGCGGCTCGGTTTTCCGTGATGATCGTAGAAGGCTTGGAGGAGCAGTAACTGCTCCTCCCCGTGGCCGGGTTTGCTTTCAATAGGCAAACTCGGCTGCGTGCTTGCGAATAAAATCCTCGACGGACGTCGGCTTGCGCCCCGTCAACTGCTCGAAATTGTCGAAAACCTCCTCAGACCCTGGAATGCCCTCGGTCCCGAGACGAATGAAACTGCGATAGGCGCAATCCATGTAAGCGGGCTCGGCGCCGGCTTCGAGAACATTTCTCAGGAATTCCTCCGGCGGTCGAGCTTCGTAGCGGTAAGGCTTGCCCATTACCCTCGACATGATTTCAGCGATCTCATGAAGGCTCCGGAGTTCATATCCTAGCCGATAGGTCTTACCTAGATGCTGATCGCGTTCACTCAGCACCACGGCAGCGACTTCGGCAATATCGTCCACATCCACCCACACTTGCCTTGCCGAGCCCACATAATGGCGAATGACGCCATCGCTGACGGTCCGCACTCCGCTGTAGCCAAGGAGGTTCTCGAGAAAAACTTCGGGACGAAGATGCGTGAAAGGGATACCGGACCATTCGATGTAGCGCTCGACAAATTGATGCCAGCCGTAATGGGCGACGTCTGTATCATCGTCGCCACAGGCGCCGAGGTGAACGATGTGTTTGACAGACATCTTCCTGGCTGCGTCGATCAGCGACTTGCTTTGGCGGAGCATATCGACCGTATAGCCGGTCAATAGGAAGATCGAATCTATGCCGTCCAGAGCAGGGGCAATCGTTTCCGGCCTGTCCAAATCTAAAAATACGGAATTCGATTGTTCGCCGGTCACAACAGCATCAACTCGTCGGACGGCCGAAATTGGCATAACGTCAGGCCGCTCAGACAGCTTTTTGGCCAGATTGCTTCCGACTTGCCCAGAAGCACCAAGTATAAGTATGCGCCTATCCAAAAGAAATTCCTCACTTTTACGGCAAAGTCTAAACTCTACCTGATACGTAAAAGTAAGGAATCCGCATTGACGCTACACCGGTATATCGCATTTTGATATTCCAAGCTAGCCGTAATTTAATAAACTGACTATGCCAATATGAAACTCCCGATTTGGCATGATCAATAAATCAACTTTGCAGCCTCCGGTGATAAACTATCGATGCGCGATAAATCGAAATTTCATAAAATAATCACGTGCACCTATAGTCAAAGGACGTTTTTAAAAGTTATAAGAGGACTTTGCTCCTCGTCAGAACATCGGCAGCAATCATATCAACTTTTTTTGCAGAACGGCGGAACGTCAGATAATGTTGCCAATGTATCATATTTTTTGGCAAAATTGTTATTCTATGGGCTTGATATAGGCCACCCAGATGACCAAAATCTAACTTATGGAGAATTGTTCTTAATAGGTGTCTTGAAAAAAGACGAGCTAACTAATTACTATGAAAATGATATTTCGATCGGCAAAATAGAAATTGCACGCGAGCGTCTTATCAAATGCTTTTCTATAGTGGAATAATTTATTAGGCTCTGCGCATATGGAGCCAGCAATCGGCGATGGCTAAGCTATAAAAATTTCTCTCCTGCATGATCTCGAAACATCTCGAAATCGCGCACATAGTCGGACAAGACTTGCACTGACTTATGCCGGCTGACATCACGCATCTTAAAGATACTCGCTCCCTGACGAGCGGCTTCGGTCAGAAAACCGGAGCGCAGCGAGTGACCTGCAAATTGAGTGGGATCGAACCCGGCCTCGGCCGCACAGCGCTGCACGAGCCGTGCAACGGCACGATCGGACATCCGATCGCCGGTCAGCGCGCCGCCGCGCGTCAGCCGCCGGAAGAGGGGGCCGCCCTTGTGCCCCGCCGCTTCGATCCACGCGAGCAGCAGCGCCTTGGGCCGAATCCGCCGCCCCTCGGGGATGGCGACGACATAGCCTTCACCGGCCTGATCGGTCTTGGAGCGGCCGATCAGCAGACGCAGGCCCTCGGGCAGCAGTTCGACATCATCCACCGCGAGGGCAACCAGTTCGGAACGCCGCAGCGCTGCCGCCATGCCGATCGCCAACACGGCGCGGTCGCGAGCGGCTCTGAGATCATCGGTGGTGATGGTCCGCAGCATTTCGCGCAACGCATCGGCATCGGCGGGCTGCTTGCGCGTGGGGCGCGCGCCATTTTCGCGGGTGATGCCGGCCACGACATCCTGGATTGCACCAGCGCCCGCCTGTTTCTGCGGCGGATCGAAACCGGCCTGACGGTGGAAATAGCCAATGGCGGCAAGCCGCCGGCGCACGGTCCCCGGTTTGATGCCGCTGTCGGCCTCAGTGGACAAAAAGGTCGCGACCGCGACGGGCCGCGCTGGCAGGCTTTCTATCCCGCGCGCGTCACACCAAGCGATAAAGATGCGCCAGTCGGTTTCATAGGCCCGGCGCGTCGCGGCAGATCGCGACGCTCTGGCATAATCTGCAGCGCGTTCGATCTCCGCATGCAGCGTGTCCTGCAACATCAGTTGTGGTCGCGCCACTAGCAAAGGGATGTCGTCTTTGGGCGGATCAGAGGCCATGGCAGCAACCCTAAATGCACCCGTGCGACCCGTCAATCTTGTGACCGATAATAAAAGTTATCGGACAGGGGATTGACGCGCTTGCACATGGTCATGTCGAGGAAAGTCTATCAGGATCGTCTGCTCCCATTACCCGCTTCATCATCGCCTGAAACTCGGAAAGGCCGTCGCCTTGACGGGCTAGCATCTGCTCCACATGCTTGATCCCACCCTCGTAATAGGGACCGAACACCTTCGACAGCGCGATCGATTTGGATTTGGCGGTCACATCCGCATAGAGCAGCTCGAACATCGTCGATGGCAGAGAGCCGTTCGGTTCCCCCGCACCCACTGATGCCCATTGACGCCGCGCATCGAGACAGCTGCCCTCCAGTCGATCCAAGATCGACCGCTCCTCCAGCTTTAAGCCCTCGCGGTCGGTTTCGCGGTCCGCTACTTCCGATCCTGCGGCATCAAGATACAGGTAAACCTGCCATACCGCTTGAATTGTATCGGGCACGATCGCGCCCTGAGGCTGCGGCAGCCTCAGATGCACTCGATCATCCAGAAATGCGGTCAACAGGTCGGATTGCCACTTAATGTCGGCCAGCATCAGCGGATCGCTGCGACCGAAATTGAACAGCTTGTGCAGCGCTTCCACGCGCAGATCGCCCCAGACTTCAACGACGCTCGCGGCCTCGCGGCGATGCGCAGGGTAGGAAAGCTTGCCTGCTTTGACCGCCCCCACATAATCTCTCACTGTTTCGGCAACAGCTACAGCAAGAGAGTAGGCTTCTAGCGATGGACTGACCAAAGCGATGGCTTGGTCATCTGAAATCAATGGACGCTTTCTCAGCCACTTCCACATAGCCACTCCTAACGATCGCAATTATCTAAGTGCTAAATGGTCTTCTGCTGCCTGGCGAGCCAGATCGTCAGTAATGCGCCCAACATTGCCGTTCGACTCGGACATCAGTGCGCCCATCAGCGGACCTTCTGCCTAAGACTGGGGTTGGGACAATCCTGGCGTTCCAGAACGATAGCTCTCGCCAGGAGACGGTGATCGCTGGCATCGAGGCGGGTGCCGTCCGCGAGGCCGCCGACCTCGTCATCACCCTGAGCGCCGCCGAGCAGCGGCGGCTCCTCGACAATATCGTCAGACCGTAGAATTTCTTCGGACATGCCGACCGCGATCCGCTGGCGACGCCGGAGGAGGACGACATCGATCCGGCCAGGGTGATCGGCCATGCGCTGACCGCGCTGACGATGATCAGCCCCGGCGAGCCCCTGCCCGATACGATCAAGCCCTATTTCGAGCGCCATGATCCGCTGGGCGAAGCGCAGTCCTGATCCGGCGAGACCTGAACAGGCCATGGAAAACCGTTCGTCGACCCAAGACTCTGGCCTTGGCGGTCGGTGCCGCTACAAGCCTATCTTCTTGATACGATAGAGCGAAAGCGAACGACGACGAGTCGCGGGGGCGAAAACATGTACATCTCGGAAATCCATGCGAGCGGCTTTCGGTGTTTCAGCGCAGCGCGACCTTTGAATATTCAGCTGTCATCGGGCCTCAACATCCTGGTCGGGCCCAATGACGCCGGCAAGAGCGCGATCATCGATGCGGCTCGCTATGTCCTGTGGACGCGCGGCGACGATTATATCCGCCCCGACCTGCATGATTTCCATGTGGCGGCCGATGGGACGCGCGATTGCGACTTCGTCGTGCGCTGCACCTTCGACGATCTCAGCCCCGACGAGGAAGCCCGCTTTCTCGAATGGTGCACAAATGAGAAGGGCAAGCTGCGACTGCATGTCTGCCTGCGCGGGTCGCGGCGCATTTCCCCTGGCGGCGGCAGCATCATCTCCAGCCAGCACCGCGCGGGCGCTGAGGGCGGAGGCCTGCCGCTCGACGGCGAGCTGCGCGAATATCTCAAGGCGACCTATCTCAAGCCGCTGCGCGACGCCGAACGCGAGATGCGGGCCGGCAGGCGCTCGCGGCTGTCGCGCATCCTTGGCGCGATGCCGGCGATGGGCGCGCAGAACAAGCCGGCGGCGTTTGGCGCGCCCGCCACACTGCACGACACTCTGACCGCCGCCGACATTGAGGTGCGGGCCAATCCGGCGGTCGGGGGCGTCGCCAGCAGCGTCAACAGCGATTTTCTCGACAAGCTGTCCTTTGTCGACGACCCGCTTGTCGCGACCCTCGATCTGGGCGCGGGCGGCTCGTTCGATCAAATTCTCGAGCGCTTCGAGCTCTACCTCAACGCCAAGGTCGGTGCCGAGCGGGTGCAGCGCGGCCTGGGCTACAACAATCTCCTGTTCATGGCCGCCGAGCTACTGCTGCTGCAGTCGCATCCCGATCAGGTGCCGTTTCTGCTAATCGAGGAGCCCGAGGCGCACCTCCATCCCCAGCACCAGACCCTGTTCATGGAAGTGCTCGCCGCGCGCGCCGCCAAAACGGACCTGGCCAAGGGCGAGACCCATCAGCAGGTCCAGGTCCTGCTCACCACCCACAGCCCGCAGCTGGCCGCAGGCGCCGACCTCGAGACCATGACGATTATCGTCGACCATCGCGCGTTTCCGCTCGGCGCCGCCCATACTCGGCTGGGCGTCGACGATTATGAGTTCCTGCGCCGGTTCCTCGACGCCACCAAGGCCAATTTGTTCTTCGCCCGCGCGCTGATCGTCGTCGAGGGCGATGGCGAACATCTCCTCCTGCCTGCGATCGCCGAGAAGCTCGGCCGGCCCTTGAGCGCCCACGGGGTTTCGATCGTCAATGTCGGCCATCGCGGCCTGTTCCGCTACAGCCGGATCCTGCAGCGCCTCGCCGGCGAGGCGATCCCGGTCCCGGTTGCGCTGATACCCGACCGCGACATCCCACCGCCCGAGGCCAAGGCGCTGGTCGGCGAGCGCAAGACCGAGAATGAGCTCAAGCCCGAGGAAATCGCCGCGCGGCTGAAGACGCTCACGCGCGACATCGGCGATCCGGTCGACGCCTTCATCGCCGACAGTTGGACGCTGGAGTTCGATCTCGCCCTCCAGCCCGAGCTCGCCCAGAGCGTCTACCGCGCGGTCCGCCTGGCCAAGACCAGCAGCCGCAAACCCGCTTTTCTCGCCAAACTCGTGGAGAGCGCCGACAAGACCTATGCAGGCTGGGTCGAGGCGGGCCTGTCGGCGACCGAGATCGCGGTGAAGATCTACCAGCCCGTCCACGACAAGGAGGCCTCCAAGGCCGAGGTCGCCGAGCAGCTCGCCGCGATCCTGCGCCAGCGCACCGACACGGCCGAGCAGATGCGCGAGCGGCTGCCGGCCTATCTGGTGCGCGCCATCGACTATGTGACCGGCGGCTATGTCGCGGGCGCGCCCGCTTTCCCGGCCAATCCGGCGGATGCGGAGGAAGAGAGCGACGAGGATGGCGAGGTCGGGGTTGCCGGCGAAGAGGCGGCGGGAGCCTGACGGCGATGTTCGAGATACTGCCGCTAACCCCGGAGCTGCTCGCCGCGCTCGGCGACGAGCTTGGCGGCTGCGATTTCACCGATCAAAACCAGGTGGACTTCCTAGCCAATGCCGCAGCTTGCGACGTGCAGGCCGCGCCTGGCAATGGCAAGACGACGCTGCTGGCGGCGAAGCTCGCCTTGCTCTCACGCAACTGGACGACCACGCGGCGCGGCGTCTGCGTGATCTCGCACACCAACGCCGCGCGCACTGAAGTGGAAGATCTTATCGCACGCCATCCGACGGCCGCGCGGCTGATGGCCTATCCGCATTTTACCGGCACGGTCACCGCCTTCATCAACCAGTATCTGGCCTTGCCCTATCTGCGCGGCCTTGGCTGGAACCTCCGCCAGGTTGATGACGATGCGTTCGAGGCCGAGGCGCTGCGCCGCTATCCGTCATTCTGGGCGCTGAAGAACCAGGCAAAGAAGGCCGGCGCCACGGTCGAGCGCTGGGTCGCCAGGCTGACCCTCGATCCGGCGTTCGATGCGGAGGGAAGCCAGCCCGACAGCATCGCCGTCCAGCGGCTGAAGGGCCAGCACGGCGCCGACACCGCTTGCGGACAGGCCTTGGCGAAGCTCAAGGCCTCGATGGCGAAGAGTGGTCTCTATCGCTATGCCGACATGACCGCGCTCGCCTGGCGGGCGCTCGCCGAAACCCCGGCGCTGGCCGCACGGCTGCGCGACCGCTTCCCGCTCGTGATCCTCGACGAGGCGCAGGACACGCACGGCGACCAGCTGCGGCTGCTGGAGCATATCTTCAAGCATGACGACGCGGCGTTCCAGCGCCTGGGCGACAGCAACCAGACGCTCTATGAGAACGATGCGGCCGCCCCGGTCTACTGGCAGCCGGGGCCGGGCTGCATTCCGCTCGACACCAGCAGGCGCTTCGGAGGCGAGATCGCCGCCTTCGCGAGCCAGCTGACCGTCCGCCAGGCCCAGACCATCGTCGGGGTGGGTGCAAGGCCGGGCCAGCGCGTGATGGTCCTGTTCGATGAGGCGACGATCGGCGGGGTGCTGGGCGCCTTCGCCGAGGAAGCCGAGGCGCTCTGGGGCGCCGATAGCGGCGCGCGCGATGTCTGGGCGGTCGCCTCGCGGCACAATCGCCCTAAGAAGAAGGGCGCATGGCTGCCCCGCAGCCTGGTCGATTATCATCCGGACTACCGCAGCGAGAGTGGCGCGCGGGCCAAGGCCAATCTCCTGTGCCGCCAGCTCCAGAAGGCCGCGCTCCACCATGCCGCCGGCCGCCAGCCCGCGGAGGTCGCCGAGATGCTGGCCGCGGCGATGGCGGGTCTCGCGCGCGCCCATGACATCAAGGCGGCCGATGATCGGCCGGTCACCACACAGAATATCTGGGCCGCGCTCGGGCATCGCGACCCGGCGACGCCGCGCGCGGTTCGCCGCCTGCTTCGCGACCAAGTGCTGGTCGGGACAGCCGCCTGGGACGAAGCCGCTTGGCTGGACCTCCTCGAAGCGCTCCTGCCGCACTTCGCTCCGCACCCCGAAGCAGCGGCGCAGAGCATCGCCGATTTCTGCGCGTTCGTCGCCGAGGAGAAGACCCAGGCCGCCGACCCGGAGCGCCGCTCGACCAAGCAGGTGCGGATCGGGGAGGTGACGCTTCGGCTGGGCTCGATCCATTCGGTCAAGGGCAAGAGCGTGGACGGCATTCTCGTCGTCGAGAGCGAAGTTTGGAAGGGCGTCGCGGGCAAGGACCAGTGCATCGATCTGAGCACCGTGCTGCCGCGCGCCTTCGGCGTCGCCCCTCAGCCATTGGAGGGGGTGGCGCTGACCGCCGCAACCAATGTCTTTGTCGGCGTCACCCGACCAAGGGAGCTATTGGCGCTGGCGGTCCGCAAGAGCCATGCGGGCGCTTTCCTCGCCGAGGCGCAGGCGCAGGGATGGAAGCTGGTTGATCTGGTCGATCGTGACCCCCAGCCTGGGGCGGGAGGCTAGAGGGCGCCGTCCAGCTTGCCGGTTTGCGTCGGGGGCGTGACTTTTCGATAGCGAAATCCGCGGGTGGTGTGCGTCTCGAACGCATAGCCTGCCCAATCGAGATCCTCGCTCAGGAAATCGTCCTCGGCCAGCAGATAGCGCGCGCTGCCGTGCAGGAACTGCGTCAGATATTGCCGGTTTACGACGCGGGTGATCTGTGGAGGAATAGGGTTGGGGCCTGTTCCCCCAACCTGATCAGACCGGAAGGGTGCGTCCGTTCCAGGCCTTCAACTGGAAATCAGCGCGATCAATGAGCAGACAACCTGGCGATAGGCGGCACCAAGCTCTTATCTATGGTCCCGTGAGGAAAAGGTGGCCTGCGCTGGTGGCAGTCGCTATCGCGTCGCGACTGCCGATTTAGCTTGGTTTTCTGCGAGGGCGGGTAGCCGGGGGGGAGATGTAAAGTTATGAAGAAGATGGATTGGAACGAGTTCGTCGATATGCACAAAACGGGTCATGGTGTCGGCATCCGCTCATTCCTGAAGTTGAAACCTTTTGATGCGAATGGAAAGAAACCTGCCCCAGTCCGCTCGGTCCTCCTGAAAACTGTGGCGGCAATAGCGACCGACGATTGGTCGGTTACGAGCTTGCCGTGCAAAGCCAAGAGCGGCACCAAGACGATCTCCGGAACTGCCTATCACTTCATTTTCAAGTCAGCGGGTGACCAGAGCGCAGCCATGCAGGCGATCGGCGCTCTAGCCCATCAGACGGCTACCACGCCCCAAAAACCGTTCGCCACATACAAGCATCTGGGCGACTTGATGCCTGCTGGCTACGAACAGATGGCGAAGGCACCTTCGAAGCCGTAGACGCCCTAAATATCTTGTCCTCGGAACGGCTTCCTCAACATGCTGTTCTCAAATTCAGCGCGCGCAATGACGCCGGCGTATGTCGCCTCTGATATTTAGCGCCCAAGTGATCAGCGAGATGAGGTACGGACATGATGGGTGGCGGATGGAATCTCCCAGTCGGTTGGTATGTAAGCCTCCATGGAGAGGCCAGTGACCTACAGACATGGCTAACCGCCCTTGCAGATTCCCGCGATGCAAAGGTCTTTGCAAGGCAGCATGACACATGGTTTTTAACAAGCGAACAGTTTGACGTCGCATCGACCGAGAATGACGTTCGCGAAGCAGCCTTTACTCTGCTGGACGAACTGAACGTGCGAATGGCGCTATCTCATGCGACGTTGCCCATCGCCCTCGTTACGGTCGATCGTATCGAGGACGATGGCGCCGGAACGAGGTACCGTGTCTCCACGATGAGCTCGCTTCCATCAGTGAGGCCGAACATCACTCAGGCCATGGGGAAGGACGATTTTGAAAATCTGCCAAAGGTCGAGAAAGTCCGGCGATTGCTGAGTCAACTGGTTAGGTCGAGGACCTGGGAAGATGTCTACCGGACGTTAGAGTTTGCGGAGCTCCTGGTCGGCGGCCAGCGGCTCTTGGATGGCTACGTCAGCGATAGTAAAATTTATTCGCGCCTACGTCAGATCGCGAACTCATATCGCCACGTTACGGTACCCAAAAACGCGCCTGCCATCCGGCTTGATGATGGGATGAGACACCTACGTACTATAGTCCGGGCCGCGTTATCTCATGCGGCATAATCATCGATCCACATCGGACATTCCGAAAACGGCCAATCCCGGTCATAAAACGCAGGCCATGATCTACGACACCTGACGCCAGTTCACCGCGCTATCTTTCAGCTCCAAGCGTCCGACCCTCCGGTCGATGGACACCAAACATAAGCCAGAATGCATTGGCGATCGGCATCAGCGCATCATTGTCTATCCGGTCGACAATCAATTGCCCGAGCAGGACGTTAGCGCGAAATGCCAGATTGGTAGGATAGCCGTCGCCCAATATCATTCGGAAGCCCTTTGCCCCGAAAACGCTGACCATTATCACCCAAGGCCCTTCAATTCCAAACTGGCGCATCTGCATTTGGGTCGAGTTGGTCATCGATTGCAGCCCCTGCTCAAATGTGGCGGGCCAGACAGTTCGCCACTCCTCGCCATTGTTCTGCCGGACACCACCAATGACAAATGCAGAGTCGGTTCGCCCAGTCCTGTGACTGAGTGCGTAGGATTTAACCCGGCCGGTCTCGCTGACCTGCGCATGCACCAGCACCCCTTCGATCGTGTCCATTGCTGAAAAGGCGCCGAGCCGAACCGGGACAACGGCATTTTCGCGTGTTACAGCCACCCGCCGCTCCTCCCGAAAAAGCCCTAGAGGTGCAACAGATACAACTGCCGTCGGCGCCTGCTCGATGGCAAACGGCATATCCAGTCCTTGCGCTCCTGCTACCGCCTCAGCGTGAAGCTGACGAAACTGCTGGGGTAATTGGACCGATTGCGTGAAGGCATGCCGCAGGTCATGAACATCCAGCTCATACTTGCCCCTGCTGTTCCGCCCAAAGAACCGCGCGCCTCCTTTGTACGTAACCCGGTGAGGCGCATTGAGGCTTCCTGGAATACGCAGCACTAACGCTCCACGACCATTTGCCAGCGGCACCCATTTGCTCCTGACTCCGATAAGTCGGGGCTCCACACCGGTTTGCAATTTCCCTTCGAGACGCAATATCGCCGCGTCCGGATCGTCGGTCTCGACACCCGTCAAGCGGGCTGCCAAGCCATTCTCCTCGTCCATCCCAAACACAATATTTCCGCCCTGGGCGTTCGCGAACGCCGTCACATCGGCCAGAAACTCCCGTGTCGCCTCATCGCCGCCGCCCGGCAGTTCACGCTTGAAATCCAGATCACGACTTTCGGAAACCTGATTTTCTATAAGACCCTGAAGGACCGTTTCATCAATCGTATCGATAGGCTGTTCGATCATTAGGTCGCAATCCTGCTTGTTTGGGCAACATCATATATGAACCAGCATCTTGCTGCCGGGGAGTGACGGCCGCTAATATTCACACCCACCCCACTAATCCCGCGACGTTAGCGCTACTCGCCCCCTGCCCTGCCCGCTCGAGCCAAGGTCACAGCCGTCGCGCCGACACTGGCGGACTCCCCATATCGGGAAACAGCTATTTTTATTCATCTCATTCACGTACAATTGACATAAGATTTTGAAAGTTTATTGTGCAACTCATACCTGAAGATGATGAAGGATAATGGGATGTCGACCCTCGTTACGACAGCCAAACAGGCAGTGCGGAATATTGCTCGATTTTCGCATGAACTGGACGCAAGCCCCGATCTGCAAAGTCGGCTATCATATGCCCGTGCGTGGTATGCGCATCGTGAAAACGATGTCTGGCACTTTGGTCCGTCAAAATTCTGTGGCTATCAGGGCATGACTGCGGCGGAATATGTCGATGACGATCCACGGGACGGCCGTCGGACGGAACGACAGCTCAGCCAGTGGTTCACGGAGATCTCGGAAGATGCTCCACTTTATGAAGAACTGGCGATCGGCCTGACCGCTATGCTCGCCAAACATGGCAAGGTGCCCAGCGCGAAAATGCGCATTAATGTCTCAACAGAATTCTACGAGATCTATAGCGCTACCGGCGAACCGGATGACCGCGCCATCACCGATCTTCTGATCGCCGTCGCCAGGCGGCTGCCAAAAATCGAGCGCGAACGAGTTCGTTCCGCGCTCTGAACATCACATCTGATACCATGAGAGCCGCTGAGAAGCCTGACTTTGCCGATGCCGTTCGTAAGGTCGAAAGGGCAAATTACCACATCGACGAATTCCGCCGGGCCGCGGCAGCACATTTTGCGAAGCACCCAACCTCTGTATCGATGGTTCCCGCAAAGAGGCTAGCGGCCCATGGCTTCCTTGTCGGAGATCGGATGGGTTTCCCGGACAAGGCCCTTGCGCTCTACGTCGGCGATGCGGTCCATAACCTGAGATGTGCTCTTGATTATCTCATCACCGCATGTGCCAAAGCAAATGGAGGCCGCGAAGACCGCACGGAATTTCCGATTGTGAAAGCGGGCGGCAAAAAGGCTGATCTCACTAAAGGCCTGTGGAAACTGAAGGACGCTGGTCCTCTTGCCACCGAGCTTGTGAAGCGTGCGCGTCCATACCCCCGAGGCAATCCGCATCTTGTAGCGGTCGGAGAACTGGATCGCTTTGACAAGCACCGTCTTATCCTTGCCGTTCAATCATCGGTCGACATCTCAGTTCGCACCGGGGGCTGGAATAATCTGCCGATGGATACGATCAGATCCGTGCGGCGCAACGGCCGTGGAAGCTTCATGCCGGTCAATCCCGGCTATGAGGAAGCGCTCGCCGTTGATATGGAATTCAGCGCGGAAATCCTGTTTGCCCCTGGGGGGCCATTGGCCGGCAAGCCGTGCCATGCATCGCTGCAAATGCTATCAGGAGCAGTCACGGACGTGATCGCGACCTTCGAGGAAGCCTTTGGGACAATAGGCTTTGCTCGATCACTGCCACGGGTCACGTAATCTTACAGTGAGGCCTGTAAATTCCTCGCCGCCTCCTCTCGATGGCCTGCTTCTATGATTGCCGGGGCGGGTAATAAGAACCATGGCGTACGGTCTGGAAAAAGCAGGCTTGCCAGCACGGCCGTCCATCGCGTGCCCTTGTGGTTCGGTGAAGGATGAAGCGGCCAAGCTGTCTCAATATCGCCTACACTCCACACATCATGCCCTATGTGGAAGACGGCATTGAGGCCGCCCGAAATCATTTCGTCACCAAAACTCCGAAAATCGTCGGCCAGATAGGCGTTCAAGGCAAGATGATCGAGTTGCGAAAGGGAAATATCCACCTCGTCCATCAGACCAAATAGCCTCGACGCGCGGATCAGGACTAAAACCAGCTCCGTAGGCTGGGCCACCATGTCGATTGAAAGCCGTGTCGCTGGCGGGGTTCTGGCCAGCAGAAAACCCAATATCTTGGACGGCTCGATATCGGCGCGGGCGACCCGTCCGCCGCACTGTACGCTGGATGAGAACAGGTGGCCTAAAATCCGCTCACCTTCCTCCAGCAAGCCTGCCCTTGCTGCGGCAGTCAACGCCGTAAGGGTATAAGGTGCCTGCGCGTCGGACATGGCGACAAGCGAAAGAGAATATGTCTCGAAAATGCGCGTGATCAGGCCGGCCAGCATCTTTTTAGCGCCCTGCGCGGGTCCACCACCATCCAATTGAACATGCGTGGCGAAACCGGCCCAACCGATCAGCTTCGCAATTCGGATCGGCAGATTGAACAGGTCGCCCATTCCCCCGGTCACAAGAGCAAAGCTATAGGTATCGATGGCCGCGGTCGCATCTTCCACCGCCATTCTGACGGCCTGGGCGATCTCTTCACATGCCTTGGCAAGATATATCTGGACGTCGCTATCGTCTGCGAATGGAAGGAGTGCCACGGCACAGGCCGCGCGGACCTCAACCTCTCTGAAATGGTCGCGGGACTCCCTTGCCTGTGCGGCACAGGCCTCGGTCACGCGTCTCGCAAGATCGGTCCGCATGCCGGGACTATCTCCCGCACCGCGCAAAAGAGGCGTCAGTGCATCGACAAAGCTGCGCGCATCCCATCGTTTCGAAATCGCGACATAGGGCTCCCACAGATGGCGGAGATTACGGCGAATGGCCGCGGCCGTGTTTCCATCAGGCCAGCCCGCCAGCACGCTACGGAGCGGCGCATTACCCGTTCCGGCGTGCGGGTTCTTGCAGAAACCCGCTGGGCCATAGAGATTGAGCCCCCAGACGACCGGCATCTGCTCGCCTGCCGCGCCGACACGGGCCGAAACTGCTCTGCCAATTTCCACAAGGTCCAGCGCAGGCATACTGTCCTGCAAGAGAATCTCACCGCTGATACAAGCCAGCAAGGCTGCAGTCCCCACACCATGGCCATTTTCTTCAATTGCCGCCTGATTGGAAGCGGCCGTGGCCAGCAAGGTGACGCCAGGTGTCCCGAGTTCTCCCATGACTTCGGATTTCAGGATGACATTGAGATCAGAAATCAGCCCGCCTGACTCGCATGCATCGATGACGATATAGGTCTGCTTCGGCGCCGCCTCCGCGATCATCCTGAACAGATCTGCCAACGATAATGCTGTCGCAGACAAGGCCCGCCCTCGGGTATCGCTCATCGCCATGTAAAAACTGCCGCCATTTACCGCCCCATGCCCCGCGAACGCGATGGTCAGGGTATCAAGAGACTCATTGGCGAACAGCATTTCGGTGAGCGTATCGCGCACCTGCTGAAGTGTCGGCGAACGCAGGAGCTTCGACCGGCCAGCGTCATAGTCACCGACTTCGGGGCGAATTAAGCTCGCAAATATGGCAGCAGCATCCGCTTCAGCTCCGCTCAGCGGATCAAGCTCGGCATAGGCATCGCATCCGATGGCGAGCAGCGCGCGCCCACTCACGCCGCACCGCGCTTGAATTTCGCGTTGCGCGCATTCTCGCGCGCGTAGGCTTCCTCCACCTTCTGCGCCTTCACCCGTTCGATCTCAGCCTCAAGTTCGGGAGGGACATTCTCCAGTTCCTTGGCAATACGCTCGGCCATTCCAGGCCCCACATGGAGATGGGGCATGCTGATGTTGCCGTCCCGATCGACCCCGATTTCGATCTTCCGGAAAAGTTCGAGCATGGAATCCGCGAATGAGGGCGATGCCTTGGCATCCACTACGTTGCCGACCTTCTCTGCTGCCGCGCTCACGACCCCATACATATTCAGGGCGAACTGCCGCTCCATCTCTTCACTCAAGGGCAGCATCGTTCGCCCAATCAGGCTGAGATCGTTTTCCGCTATATCCTTGAATGGGATCGACCATTCGGCTGATATCATATGCATCGCCGTGTCCGGCTCGGGTGCCCGGGCGGAATGGGTCCAGTTTCCGCCGTGATTCATACGGAAAATGTTGTTCTCATCGATGAACATCTGCCGCGACCGGTCCTGCAGACGTGCGAGGAGTTTGGTGACGGAAAGATCAAAGGCTTCTTCATGCCCAGGTTGCTCGAAGCACCTGAAGCGCGGATCTGATTGGGGGCTGGGATCAGATGTCTCGGTCATATCATGGCTCAAGATTATGGGTTGCGAAACTGTCAGATGGGACGGCTCAGGGCGTTGCGATTATATTGGCAACCAGCCCGGCAAAATCATATCCCTCGCGGACATAGATCATCCGCCAGCCCTGCTTCGCACATTTCCCAAGTTTACGGCGATCTCGTTCCTGCGTCCGGGCAAAAGCTTCCTCCCCGCCGAAAAAGGCCACGGGCTTGTCGTGCTGCGCGCCTTGAAACTCTATGGCGATACGCAGATCAGGAATCGCGACGTCGAGATGCTGGCGGCCAAGCCAGTCTGGCCGGTGATGCTGGATCACGTCGATCTCGGAGAAAGCCGCTTTCAATTCATAGTATAGCCGCGTTTCTGATACCCAGCCCTCTCCTACGCGAGGAAGATCACTCTCTTCCCGCCAAGTATTCTCGGCGTCGCGGATCAATTCCAGGCACGCTTTCTCGGCTGCTTTTGAGTAGCTGAAGTCCCAACCGCCAGGTGGGCGCGTGACAATGTAGCTCGCATGGCCATTGAAGAGGCTGTAGCCTGCCTTGTGTTCATGTGCATCGGCAGTCCATGCGCCTATGCTGGGAGACACACCATGTGTCGCGCGTTCGTCCAGCTGAATCTGGATATAGCGTTCGACCCCACTCAGATTTTCTTTCCCGAACTTCGTAACCTTTGGCCCGAACAGCGCCGTAATGTCTCGTGCGCTCGGCGGTCTTGCCAGGGACAATTTCAGATCAAGACTATTGCTCGCCCGCAGGCTCGCCCGTCCTCCAAGATCCGGAAGCGGCAGGAGGGCAAGGCCATTTTCAAGGTCGCCTGCGCCAACAGCCGCATCGCTTGCCCAGATCTGAAAATAGACGGCAACATCCACCGGCACTTCGTGGGCCAGTGCCGCGAGCTGGCTTGCAGCATCTGTCCATTTTACGCGGTCGGCATTCGCCGCGATCCGCGGCATATCCCAAAAATCGATCACTTCGCGTCGGCAGGGCAGGCCATCGATCAATTGCCTCGCCAGAGCAAAGGCCGCCTCCTTATCCATAATCCCCCTGCCCCATTCCCATCTTGCGCCCTGTCACAGCATCAGACCATCATCGGCCCCGGCCTCGCCTGACAATGACCCCAAGCCTGGTAAGCTCACCTGCGAGCGCACCGACACGGACCAGATCTACAGGCACAGTGCCGCTCAGCCCGGAAAAAGCCCGGTCGAATATCGCGACGCAGGGACTGTCTGTGAGGCGAGACGAAAAGATGATCCCGTCTGCTGCGGTTTGCTTGTGAAGGGCCTCCGCAAAGGCCTGCCCCGCCTGATGATTGCGACTGCCCTTCGTGTCCGTATCAATGCCCATCTCATAGGCAGCCGCCCCTGACATATCGACAAGCGAGAGCGGGGCGGATGCGGAGATTTCCGTTGCCGCGAGGCCTTCAAGATATGGGCGATACAGATAGCGCCGCTCTTTCCCCTCGAACCGATCACGGATCACGGCTTCGGCCAGGGCTGTAGGAAAGTCCTGGGCGGCATAGAGAATCCGAAAGGCAAGCGTCGGGCTTGAAAAGCGGCTCGACCCAAATCCGGCTTCCGCAGGGGTGGCCCGATGCCGCTCGGGAATGATGCGCGGCCAGCCTGTCAGTTCAACAGGAACAATACGCGCCTTGATGCGCCGGAGGTCGAGCTTCACTGATAGTCCAGCGCGCCTTCCGCCGCGCGCACGACATCGTCGATCTTACCCTGGCGCAGCCATTCGAGCGGCTGCGCATCGCCCGTGAAGCGATTGGACGTCACCAGCCATTCCCACGTCGCAGCATCGTCACCGAAGAAATGGCGAACG
The DNA here is from genome assembly GCF_018604485.1 of Sphingobium sp. BHU LFT2. NCBI lineage: Bacteria > Pseudomonadati > Pseudomonadota > Alphaproteobacteria > Sphingomonadales > Sphingobiaceae > Sphingobium > Sphingobium sp. BHU LFT2. The sequence goes on along the minus strand of NZ_JAFCGW010000017.1, from coordinate 6,501 downwards.
CGGTCAAGCCCGTCGAGCGGAGCCCGTCGGTCAAACTGCCTCACCGGATAGACATAGTTGCGCACGCCCTTGCGCAAGGCGAGAATCTTGTGCGCGCGGCGCCAGTTATCGAGAGAGGTCCGCGCAACACCCAGATGTGCCGCCATCTCCCCTGCCCCCAATGTCTCGGCATCTGACCACTGGCTGCCATCGTCATCGATTGTGATGGCATCAAGCCGGGCACGGCCCTGTCGCGCGCTGACAAGGTTGCCCAGACCCGTGCCCGGCATAGTGCGTACCTTACCAACATCGCTTGCCGCTTCGAGCACCTTGCGGGCCAGCCCTTCAGGGTCGGGACTGGAGCGCTGCAACATGTTCGCCAGCTGGAGCAGGGTTGACGCGCTCAACGCATCGAAGAAGGATGTAACCGCATCGCGGGCATCCTGCCTGGTCGTGATCTGTATCTGGGCCATCACCTTTCCTTTGTGCCCAATATAGCAAACTTGTCCAATTTGTCCATGCCTCACAACCAACATTGACCGCAGTAGCTTGGCGCAGCCCCTGCAATGCGCCTAAGACGGGCCGCGAAGCCCCAACGAAAGGAATTTTCATGAACAACAGCGACATCGCCGACAGGATCGCGGCCGCAACCGGATCGACCAAGGCGGACGCCAAGAAGATCGTCGACCTGGTATTCACCGCGATTGCAGAGGGCGCTGCCAAGGGCGAGGAAATCAGCCTCAATGGCTTTGGCAAGTTCAAGGTCAAGGACAGCCCTGCGCGTGAAGGCCGCAATCCCTCGACCGGCGCGACCATTCAGATCGCGGCTGCCAAAAAACTGACTTTCACGCCGGCAAAGGCCGTCAAGGATCTGCTCAACGGCTGATCCGGGCACCAGCCCTCAACGATCGCGATCCGGCCCCTTCTGAGGGGCCGGCGCACGCGATGGCGGCGATACCGCCGGCGACGCCCGGCCACGGCGATCCCCCTCCCCTTCATCCTTCACCACAGCCCGGTCGCGCCGCCCGATCTCGACCGCCATCGCCGCTGAGCGAGACAAAGGCATGGGCATATCCCCGACAAAGCTCCTGACGCTCTGGGCGAGTGCGCGATCGTCGGCCGAACCCGACCTTTCGAGCAACTGCGCCGCTTCCTCATAGGCACCGCGAATAGCGCGCTGACGGCGCAGCGCCTGATCGTCCTGCACTCGGTAGTCAGGCGTATCGGAACGGGCGAGGCGCACCGCATCGCTGCGTATGCGCCTATGGGTGCGAATGACCTCACCTCCCCTCGCTGATGGCCGCCGCTCCTCGCGCAGTGCAATCTGCCGGACAGCGGGCGCATCGGATTTGCGAACAAGGCCCCGTGCCCGACGGGGGGTTGCCTCGCATTCGACGCCGCGCGCGCGCAGCTCGTGGGCAAAGCTCTCGCGAAAGGCGTGCAGATCAGCCTTGCGGGGATTGAAGCGCGTTCCATTGAGCCCTTCGGCAGCAACGGTCACATGGACATGGGGATGATCGGTGTCGGTATGGAGCGCCATCGCATAGCTGAAGCATTCGCCCAGCTCGACGCGCGCGAACGCACGCGCCGCATCATGAACGGTGTCGGGATCGATGCCCGCAGGCATAGAGAGCACCATCGAAATCGACGTCGGCCGGGCGCGTCCCCTATTGGTGGCATCATCCAGCGCCTCCCAATCCGCAGCGAGCGCGCGCAGGCCCGCGACCGACGTGATCCGCTCGCCATCGCCGGTCTCGACATCCAGCTTTCCGTGCCGACCGATATATTCCAGATGCGCCGCGACATGGCCGCCGCCACGCTGCCTCCCGGAGATCTTCACCATGACCTCCGGCGCCTTGCGCACGATCCGCTCGAGCCGCGCGCGAACGGCATCTCCGCCCTGCTTGCTCCCTTGCCCCCTCCCCTGCCCCGCCGATAGGCGCAGCGAGGAGCCCTTGAGCACGCGCTTGCCGCCGGTGGGCGCGCGCCATGCCTCCAGCAGCGAGGGCAGAGCCAGTTCGTCACTCGCCGCCATCGCCATCTCCTCGCCAGTAGGACAGATCCCCCTTGAGCGCCTTACCCAGCGCCCGTGTCTGTTCGGCCACGTCCCCGCGCATGGCGGCGACCCGTGCCGCCTCCCGCGCAAGATCAAGCCGGCTGTCCTTCATCATCGCCGCGTGAAGGGCATGGACCGCCTGGTTGATGTTCAGGCCAACGCGCCTGATTTGCCGCCACGCATCCGCGATCGCCTGGCGCTCAGGCAGCGCTGCAGGCGCATCGACACGCAGCCGATGGCGCACGACCTCTGCCGCCCAGCCATTGCGCGTCAGACCGCGCTCCAGAGCCGCCGCCCCGATCAGGCGCATGTCCTCGTCATCGAGACGAATTTCGAGACGGTGCGGCCGCCTTGTTCGGGCTGGCACGTCCGTGCCGCCCTCCCCTGCCCCGCCTACCGCTTCGTCGATCAGCTTGCGCATCAGCGCGGCACGCCCGCCGGACTGCGCCGCAACTCTGTCGAAGCGGCGGGCTAGATCGTCGGAAAGGCGAACTCCGAAAACTGGCATTAAATAGACTTAATGTTTTCCGATGCCGGCTGCAAGCCTATCCCGCCATCACCTTAATCCGCTTCCCTTGCCTTCCATCCTCTTTGCACATGCAAAGAGCCGGCAGCTCCAGGCAGCCGACCAAAGAAAAGGCGCGCGCAAGGGATCGACCCTTGCGCGCGCCTACCGCAACAGCGGTGCTTTTCCATAAAGGCGGCTTTGCATGTGCAAAGTAAGAGGCCCTGCCACCCGGGCCTGGCTCACTCAGGCAGTGGCCGTCCCGAAACTCAATTCGTGAAGCGAGACAGTGACCGGCTCAGCGCCATCTTCAAACTGAACGGACACGGTAGCCGGCAGGATCAGCCGCCCAGCCCTTCCGCCCACGAGGACGTTCAGGACTGGAGCTTCGGGCGTCTTTGCGTCAGGAACCGATGGAGCCTTCCCCTTCGCTTTCCTGCCCTTGCCGGCACTCTCCGGAATGGCCGTTGGTGACGCGCCTGCATCTTTCGGAGATGCCACAGGCTCGGCAACGGGCGCAGCGGCGTCAGCCGATGCAGTACCGACTGGGGCCACTGGCGCCGCCTCACGCGCCTTGAGGTCGCGTACGAAAGCCGCGACTGCTGCGGTCGTAACCCCCTGCCCTTCGCGCCCGATGACAAACTGCTCGACATCGCTGCCAAATTTGCGGCTTGCGACATGAAGGTCATAGAGGGCGCGGCGCGGCCATTCATCGATCAATGCGCGCAAATGGTCGGCCATTTGCGGCAAGGTGACATATTGGGTGATGTCGGCGGGCTTGCAGGCCAGTTCCTCGGCAATCTCGGCTTTGCTGAGGCCCTGCGCCAGAAGCCGCTCAACCGCCACGATCATCTCGCTGGTGGTCAGGTCGTCGCGCTGCTCATTCTCGATGACCTGATCGACCAGATTGCCGCGCTCGTCACCCGTGTCCGACACGATCGCGCGGATGGTCGATTTTCCGGCAAGCCTCGATGCACGCCAGCGCCGTTCGCCAAAACGGATCACATATTTGCCATCGGCATTGGGCGAACGCACCGTGATGGGCTGGAGAAGCCCGCGCCGTTCGATCGACTTGGCGAGGCTCGCCAGTTTCTCAGGGTCGAATTCCTTGCGTGGCTGCTCAGGATCGCCGATCACATCATTGACCGGCAATTCCTGCACGCCGCTGTCGCCTGCCCGCGCGTGAAGGACGGTGCCCAGCGAAGCGGCCCGCTCCCTGAACTTGCTCATGGCAGTATCTCCTTGACCTGACGTCCTTCGACCCGATCGCGGATCATGGTGAGGACGTAGCGCATTTCACTTCCTGCCGCCATTGCGGCGCGTTTCTTGAGGGTCCAGACCGGCACGCCGCCCGCGACCGCATCTTCATAGCCATCGCGCTGGGCGATGACGCCATTGAAGATGATGCTCGGCCCCATGCTGCGCACGATCTCCGCGAAATTCTCCTTTTCGCGCGGACTATGGCTGTTGAAGCGGCTCGCGAGCAGGCCAAGGAAGTTGATCTTGCGCCCTCCTCTGCCCTTCTGTTCGGCGGCATGCACGGTCTTCAGAAGCTGTTCGACGCCATCGAGCGAATAATCCTTCATCTCGACGGGCGCGACCAGATGATCGCTGACGGTCAGGGCTGCGAAGTTGAGCGGCCCCCAGGTCGGCGGTGTATCGATCACGCAATAGTCGAACAGCGATGCGAAGGCACCGAACGCCTTCACCATCTGCTGCACGTCGTCCAGTTCGACGATATCCAGTCGCTCATCCGAAGTGAGCACGGTGATCCCGGCGGCGCCTGCCAGATTGAAGGTGGCTTCCGGGTCGAACAGGTCGGATGCCAGCCCCCCCCTGCCCTCGCCCGAAAGCGTGCGCGATCCATTGCCCTGCGCGTCGAGGTCGACGAACAGGACGCGCGCGCCCTCCTCGGCCAGGAACCACGTGAGATGGGTCGCAAGCATGGTCTTGCCGACCCCGCCCTTGCGATTGTTGATGACGATGGTTTGCATCGGCCGCGCAGTAGCAGCCGCCTTGTCCTTCTTGCTCATCAGTTCCGCCAGCTATCCCAAGTTCTGCGTTCATGGTCTTCGCGCCGGTGACGGCGGCGACGACCTTCCCCGTCCGGATTGCCAAAGACAATGGACAAGATGATGATCCCGATCATTCCAACCAGCAGCGCATGGTCGGGATGCGCCGAAAAATAGTCAGCCATTTTTCACCCTTCCCTTCCTTCGCTGGCCTGTCGCCCACGCCGGTCGCGCAAATCGGCCTCCGCAACATCAAGGCCATAGCTGTCCTTGAGCGCGGAGAGGATCAGGGCGCGAAAGGTCATACCGCCCTGATCGAGGGCGATGCGCGCGATTTCGTTCCGTAATGCCTTGCTGACACGGATCTGGACAATGGCGTCCCCTTCCGCGTCGGGCTGCATGTTTCCGCTCATCCTGCCCCGCCAACCGATGCGGCATCGCTGCCATGGAAGCCAGACCATATGCCACCAAAATAATGATTTCAATATTTCATGCTCTTTGCACATGCAAACAAATGCGAGGCGGGCGCGTCGCTCGACGCGCCCGCCCGCAAATGGCATGCTGGCTCGATGGACGGAAGCGACAGATTCGCGCGGCGCAGCGCCAAAAGCGGGGAAGCCACCTCGCTGGGCGATCTCCTGCGCGACGTGACGAAGCCTGCCATGCGCCAGATGGGCCATGGGCGCTCCGGCATCACCGAGCAATGGCCGCAGCTGGTCGGGCCAGTCCTTGCCAAGCACAGCACGCCGCTGGCGGTGCGCTATCCGCCGGGGCGGCGGGCGGGCGGCACGCTCGATATCATGGTGGATCGCGCCCATGCGGGAGCGCTGCGCGATGTCACAGGCCCGCTGCTGGAGCAGATCAACCAGCTTTTCGGCTATCCTGCGATAGCACAAATCAACATTCGTCCCCGGCTCTAGCCGGGGACGCGATTTTTCCCCTGCCTCTTTGCATGTGCAAAGAGGCAGGGTCGCATGACGGGGCAGGGCGGGGCGCTCAGCCACTTTTTAGGCGCTGCATCCCTTCGGCCAGCGTCCAGAGCGCGCGGTTGAGGGTGACATTCTGGTCGATGCCGTTGATGGCACGGCTCTGGCTACGGCGAATGCGTCCCTCGGCATTGCGCTTACGCCCTTGCAGGCCGCCGCGAATGACATTTTCCTGTATGGCATTGAAAGTCTGCCACAGGTTCTGGCCCACATCCTCACGGCGGCGCGGCGCGATGATCTGGTCCGGGGTGAGGGGGCTTTCATCCTCGCCATAGCGGGCGACTAGGCTGACCTCGCCCAGCAGTCGCTGCTCCTCGAAGGACAAGGGGGTATCCTTCATCACCTCGGCGGACTCAATCAGACGCGGAAAGTCCTCGGCAACGGTATAGACGCCCTCGATGATGTCGTGCTGGATATTGCCCTTGTGAGGGACGCGCACTTCCTCGAAACGGTCGCCCGCGATCATGGAATTGGTGCAGACGAAGCGCAGCATTCCGGCGAACATCTGATAGGCGCTGGTGCCGTCATGGCTGTTGACGATGATGACCTCGGCGGCCTCAGCCTTGCCGATCCCTTCATCCCGGCGCAGGCGCAGCATATGCTTGGCATGACCAAGGCGGCTGCCGTCACGCGGGACCGACTGAACCGCAAAGAAAGGCAGCCATCCCTCACGGCGCAACCCCTCCACAATGTCGATGGTCGGCACGTAGACATAGCGAGCGGACCTGCTGTCATGCGCCTCGCGCGCGAAGATCGACGGGACGTGGCGAAACAGGGCTTCATTATCGAGCGGTTCGCGCCCGCTGATCTGGTGGGCATTGCGGCCAAAGCGGGTTGCGAGACGGTGGTTGAACATGGGCTTTCTCCTTTCAAATCGCCGGAAGGGCGATGGCTCAGCGGCCATCGGCCCTGCCACGTGGCGAACAGCCGGAGGTGAGGGGGGCAGCGGGAATCTGCCGGGGT
>NZ_JAFCGW010000016.1:0-78945 GCF_018604485.1 Sphingobium sp. BHU LFT2 | reverse complement strand
GCCGGCAAGATATTGGCCACGCGACAGCTGTCGACGGGCGACGGCTATAATTCGGAAAATGCGGCGCCTCTGCATTTCGGCCTGAAAACCATGGACGCGGTCAAGGTCGAAGTCACCTGGATGAGCCGCAGGGGGCGCAAGATCCAGACCTTGCCGAACGTCGACCCGGCGAAATATGCGGGCAAATCGCTCGTCATCAGGGAGCGGTAAGTCTCGCGAGATCGGGGGGCTGCGGGCAGGGCATCCGCAGCCCCCGGCGCTTTCAGGTCGCGTCGAACCGGGTGGCGCCCGCTGGCAGCGAGACGCGCTTGAGCGTGCGCGCCTCTGCCTTGGGGGTATAGATGGTCGACATGGCGATATAGTCGCCGGTGGCCTTTTCCCGCGTCAGCGTCAGCAGGATATAGCCTTTGGCGCGCTGGTCGCAGAAGGCGACCTCCGGGCTTGCCTGTTGCAGCAGATCGCCGATCGGCATCTTCGGCAGCATGTCGCCGATCGACGGGCTGCTGATCGATGATGTGCCAAATTCCACGCCGATGGCATTGCCCTGTGCGTCGGCCAGCTGGTTCGCCCAGAAGGCATGGCTGTCGCCGGCCAGCACCAAGGGATGGGCGCCGGCCCGGCGGATGCTCTGGTAGAGCCGCTCGCGCGCGGCCGGATAGCCGTCCCAGGCATCGAGGTTGAACGGCAGGCCGGCGCGATAGCCCGCTTGCGCCAGTTCCACCTGCGCCCGCACCGACGGTTCGAGCGTCGCGACCATCGCCGCGGCCTTCTCCGCGCCGAACAGCTTGGCGAGGTCCGGGCCGTTGACCCGCGCCATCACCACCTGATTGCCCAATATCTGCCAGGGCGTGCCGGCCTTGACCGACGCGGCCAGTTCCTTTTCCAGCCAGGCGCGCTGCGGCTCGCCCAGCATCTCGCGGTCCGGCCGGTTGCGTTCGGCCAGCACCGCCGCGACTTCCGATCGGCCCGGCGTCTCGCCCTTGAAGCCGGCCTGTTCGCTGCGGGCGAGCAGGCGCGTCTCGACCATCAGCAGGGTGGCGAGGTCGCCAAAGTCGAACCGGCGGTTGATCGCTTCCCAGGGATTATTGCCCTGCGGATCGCGGATCGGCATCCATTCGAAATAGGCCTGCATCGCGGCCGCCTTGCGCTTGGCCCAATCGCCCTCGGTCGCGGGCTGGTGATTTTCCGCGCCGCCGATCCAGCTGTCATTGGCGGTTTCATGATCGTCCCAGACGCAGATGAAGGCGGCACGGGCATGGGCCGCCTGCAGGCTCCTGTCGCCCTTATAATGGGCATGACGGGTGCGATAGTCGGCCAGCGTCACGATCTCATGCGCGGGTTCCAGTCCGCGCCCGATCTTCTGGCCGATCTCCGCGCCATAGCCGTCGGCGCCATATTCATAGATATAGTCGCCCAGGTGAACGACCGCATCGATCCGGTCGAGCGCGGCGATCGAGTCATAGGCGGTGAAGAAGCCGCCGGGGTAGAGCTGGCAGGAGACCACCGCCAGCACGGCATCGGCCACCGCGCCCCTGGCCAGCGTGCGAAAGCGGCCGACCGGCGATGGCGTGCCGTCCGCCAGTTCGAACCAGTAATGATAGTCATGGCCGGCCTTGAGGCTGCGCGGCTCGACCTTGACCGTGAAGTCGCGGGCGGCGCGTGCCTGCGCGGTGCCGCTTTCGACCGGCTTGCCGCCGGCACTTTCGGCGACATGCCAGCGCAGCGCGATCGCCGCCTGCTGCGCCGGGTCGGCCGGGGTGACGCGGGTCCACAGGATCGCGCCGCGCTCGGTCGGGTCGCCGCTGGCCACGCCATGGGCGAAGCTGGCGGCGGCGGCTTGTGTCGCCGCCATGCCGATGCCGGGGAGGGCGGCGCCCGAGCCGATCAGGCCCAGCGCCGCGCGACGGTCAAGCGTCATGCGGTCCGCGCTCATTGCGCACCCCCAAAGCGGAAGCTGGCCGACACGCCATAGAAGCGCGGTGCCCCGCCGATGAAGGTCGGCATGCCCAGGCTGTCGCCGGTATTGCCCGCATCCATGATATATTTCTTGTCGAAGGCGTTCTCGATGAAGCCCTCGATCCGCCAGGCGCCACCGGGCGCCTCATAACCCAGGCGCGCATTGACCAGCGCATAGCTGCCCTGCCATTCGTCCTGGATATTGTCGGCGACCAGAGCGGCGGGCGGCTGCTGCAGGTCGGGGCGGTCATTGTCATCGTCGAAATAGACCTTCGACTGCCAGGTGACGCTGGGCGTGAAGACGATGCGGCCGGGGCCGGCAGGCAGGGACGCCTGCGCACCGAAGGACGCGCTATGGTCGGGCGACAGGCGGAAGTGGTTGCCGTCGCGCACGCCCGTCTTGAAGCGGCTGTGGTTATAGGCATATGTCGCGAACAAGGTCAGCACGTCGCTCGGCACCCAGCGCAACTGGCCCTCGAAACCATAGCTTTCCGCCTTGCCGGCGTTGGTCAGGACGAATTGCGTGCCCTGCTGCACCGTGGTCTGGAAATTATCATATTGGTAGAAGAAGGCCGCGCCGTCGAGGAACAGGGTGCGGTTCATCAGCGCGGTCTTGGCGCCCAGTTCGAAACTGTCAACCGTTTCGGAGTCCAGCACGGAAAAGCGGGTAGCGCCCATCGGCGCGGACGGCGCGCTGGCGGCCAGCACTTGCGGGCGACGGCCACGGGCATAGGTGGCATAGAGGCTGGTGTCGGTGCCCGGCTTGTAGCGGGCGGTCAGCCGCCAGGAAAAGCCGCCATTGCTGAGCGTGTCGCTGTCGATCCCGCCATTGCCCGCGGTCGGCTGGGCGCCGAGGCCGAACATCGGCACCGGATAAGCGGCCGAGGTCGGGATGTTCGCCGCGCCGGGCACGGCCAGCGCCTGCAGCAGTGCGGTGCGCACCGCCGCCGGCTGGCTCAGCGCGCCGATCAGCCCGCCCAGGATCGAGCGGCCATTGTCGACCGACGACATATAGGTGCTGCGCTTGTCGTCATGGGTGTAGCGCAGACCGCCGCCAAGCTCGAACTGGTCGGACAGGCGCAGGGTCACGTCGCCGAACAGGTCGAAGGCGCGGGTGCGCGCGCCATTGGTGGTGCTTTCGAGATGGTTGGACTTGAGGTTGGCGGCGATCGCCTGGGCCTGCGCGCTCGACAGCGCGACGCCATAGGCGCTGGCGACACCCTGCAGCAGCGCGCCGGTGAAGGCCGGGCTGGCGAGCAGGGCGGCCGGCACCGGATCACTCGCGGCGCGGCCGGGGATGGCACCGCCGCCGTTCAGCGCGCCGGCCAGCCGGGCGAGGGTGGCGCGCTCGTCAAACTGGGTGGGAACGCGCTGCGTGCCATTTTCCCAGAAATAGCTGCCGCCCAGGAATGCCGTGATCGGGCCGCTTTCATAGGTCAGGCGGAATTCCTGGCTGAACTGGCGACCGCGCGCATCTTCCGCCGCGGTCAGCATCGGCAGGGAAATGCCGTCCGCGTCGAAGATTTCCAGCGCGTCGAAGCGGCGGAAGGCGGTGGTGGACGTGAGGTTGAACTGGTCGTTGAGCTTCAGCCTGGCGATGCCGGTGACGCCCCAGACCTGGCGATCAAGGCCTAGGCCCTTGCCACCCTCGAAGCCATCGGCCGCTGCCAGCGCGGCGCCGCTGTTGCGGCCGCGATCGCCGATCACCACGCCGGTGGCCGGATCGGTCGGGTTATAGGCGATCGACTTGAAGCCGGTGCCGCTTGGTGTGTCCTTCTGATAATTGCCGATCAGGTCGAAGCTCAAATCGCCCTTCTCGCCATGGAAGCTGCCGCGCACCGCCTTGGTGTCGGCCGAGTTGAAGTCGGCGCCGCCCAGCAGGTTTTCGGTATAGCCGTCGCGCTTGCGGATGCGGCCGGCCAGGCGGATCGCCATGCCTTCGCCGATCGGCGCATTGACCATGCCCTCGGTCAGCCAGCTATTATAATTGCCATAGGAGACCCGGCCCGCTGCTTCGACATTGTCGAGCTGCGCCTTGTTCTGGATGATGTTGACCGCGCCGATCAGCGCGCCGCGACCATAGAGGGTCGATTGCGGCCCCTTGGCGATCTCGACCCGCTCGATATCGAACAGCTCGACATAGGAGCCGCGCGACTTGGAGATGGAAACGCCGTCCTGATAGACGGACACGCGCGGCTCGTTGCTGGCGGTGCCGCTGTCCGACGTGATGCCGCGCATCACGAAGCCGGGATTGTTGGGCGACTGGTTCTGCACGTCGAAGCCCGGCACGAAGCGCGACAGCGCGTCGAACTCATAAAGGCCCATACGGTCCATCTGTTCATTGCCGACGACGCTCAGCGCCATCGGCACGTCGATCGGGTCCTGTTCGCGCAGTTGTGCGGTGACGATGATCGAATCGGCCGGGGCGGCATCGGGCGTTTCGGCATGGGCGGTTGCCGTAGCGAAAACGGGCAGGCTGATGGCAGCGAGAGCAAGAGAACGGAAGTGCATGATATTTCTCCCCTTTCGGCGCTCGGGTAGGAGGGGAGTATGAAGCGCGCATGACAGTGATGCGCAGCTTATATGACGGCGGCACTGGATGCGCTCTGCCGCCATCTGGCACCGACCCGGATCAGCCGGCAACTGGTCCGCCGCGGGGATATATAGGCGTCGCCCGGCTCAGGCCGCCGATGCAGGTCGCGTCAGCCGTTCCGCCAGGAAGTCCACGAATACGCGCAGCCGTGCCGGCACATTGGTGCCGCCCAGGAACACGGCATGGATCGTCTCGATATCGCCGGGATTATAGTCTTCCAATAATGGCACCAAATCGCCCGACGCCAGTTCGGGCTGGACGCTGAACCGGCCGACCCGCGTGATGCCGACGCCATCGGCCGCCAACTGCCCCAGCGTTTCGCCATTATTCGCCTCGATCGTGCCGCGCACGCTCAGCGCATAGTCACGCCCGTCCTTGCGGAAGGGCCAGACCGGTTCGGCGCGGCGAAAATTGAAGTTCAGGCAATTATGATCGTGCAGATCCTCCGGCACGACCGGCGTGCCATGCCGGGCGAGATAGGCGGGGGAGGCGACGATGACGCGGCCATTCTCGCCCAGCTTGCGGGCGGTCAGCGGGCTGTCGGCCAGCGGCCCGAAGCGGATCGCGACATCGGCTTGCCCGCCGGCAATGTCGACCAGCCGGTCGCTCAGGCTGATGTCGACCAATATGTGCGGATAGAGCTGGGCAAATTCGCCGAGCAGCGGCACGATGCACAGCCGGCCATGGGAATGGGCGGCGCTGACCCGCAGCCGCCCTCGTGGCGCGCCGCGATCGGCGATCATCTGTTCCGCCTCGTTTAGATCGGCCAGGATGCGGCGCGCGCTGGCCAGGTATGCCTGCCCCTCCGCCGTCATCGTCAGCGCGCGGGTGGAGCGCAGCAATAGCCGCACCCCCAGCCGATCCTCGATCCGGTCGACCGCGCGGCTCACGGCGGAAGGGGTGAGGCCCAGCAATCGCCCGGCGGCCGAAAAACTGCCCTCGGCCACCACGGTGGCAAAGGTTTCCAGCGCCCGCGCCCGATCGGCATGAAAGGGTATCTTTTCATCCATTGCAAAGATCCTTCGCCTTGCGCCCCTCTAAACGCGGGGAGTCCTGCCTTCCATTTATGCGTCCATCACGGAATGGAAAGGGATCAAGATGGAATATCGGCAATTGGGAGCATCGGGCCTGCGCGTGCCGGCGCTCAGTTTCGGCACCGGCACTTTCGGCGGCTCAGGGCCCCTGTTCGGCGCCTGGGGCAACAGCGACGCGCAGGAGGCGCGCCGTCTGCTCGACATCTGCCTGGACGCCGGCATAACCCTGTTCGACACTGCCGACGTCTATTCGAACGGCGCATCGGAAGAGGTGCTGGGCGCGGCGATAAAGGGGCGGCGCGATCAGCTGCTGATCTCGACCAAGCTCGGCCTGCCGACCGGCGATGGTCCCAATGACTGGGGCGTATCGCGCGACCGGCTGATCGGCGGCGTGGAAGCCGCGCTCCGGCGCCTTGGCACCGATCATATCGACCTGCTGCAACTTCACGCCTTCGACGCGTCGACCCCGGTCGAGGAATTGCTGGCGACGCTCGACCAATTGGTCCGTGCCGGCAAGCTGCGCCATGTCGGCGTGTCCAACTATCCCGGCTGGCAGCTGATGAAGGCGCTGGACGTGGCGGATCGCCATGGCTGGCCGCGCTTCGTCGCCCACCAGGTCTATTATTCGCTGATCGGCCGCGCCTATGAGGCCGATCTGATGCCGCTTGCCGCCGACCAGGGCGTGGGCGCACTGGTGTGGAGCCCGCTCGGCTGGGGCCGCCTGACCGGCAAGATCCGGCGCAGCAGCCCGATCCCGGAGGGGAGCCGCCTGCACCAGACCGCCGCCTTCGCGCCGCCGGTGGAGGAGGAGCATCTCTATCGCGTGGTCGACGCGCTGGACGAGATCGCGGCGGAAACCGGCAAGACGGTGCCGCAGGTCGCGCTCAACTGGCTGTTGCAGCGGCCGACCGTGTCGTCGGTCATCATCGGCGCCCGCAACGAGGAACAGTTGCGCCAGAATCTGGGGGCGGTCGGCTGGTCGCTGACCGCCGATCAGGTCGCCCGGCTTGACCGGGCCAGCTACCAGATGCCGGCCTATCCCCACGCCCCCTATCACCAACAGGCCGGTTTCGCCCGGCTGAACCCGCCGCTTGTCTGACGGGAGGAGCATCATGAAGATCAATCCACCGCTGCTCGCGCTGGCGGCCGGCGCCTTCGGCATCGGCGTCACCGAATTTGCGCCGATGGGCCTGTTGCCCGTCATCGCCACCGACCTTGGCGTCTCCATCCCCGCCGCCGGCCTGCTCATCAGCGCCTATGCGATCGGCGTCATGCTGGGCGCGCCGCTGATGACGCTGACCACCGGCCGCTTGCCGCGCCGCACCCTGCTGATCGGCCTGGCCGCCATCTTCACGGTCGGCAATCTGATCGCGGCGCTCTCCAGCAGCTATGCGATGCTGCTGTTCGCGCGCATCATCACCTCGCTCAACCATGGCGCCTTCTTCGGCGTCGGATCGATCGTCGCCGCCAGCCTGGTCCCGCCCCAGCGGCAGGCGGGCGCGGTCGCCGCCATGTTCATGGGGCTGACCATCGCCAATGTCGTCGGCGTGCCGCTGGCGACCTGGGCGGGGGAAGTCATGGGCTGGCGTGCGGCCTTCTGGGGCATTGCGGCGCTGGGCGTCCTCACCATCGCGGCATTGCGCCTGACCCTGCCCGATATGCCGGCCCCGACCGAGGGCGATGCACGGTCCGAACTGCGGGTGCTGATGCGCGGGCCGGTGCTCGCCGCGCTCGGCCTTACCGTGGTCGGCGCCAGCGCGATGTTCACCGTCTTCACCTATATCACGCCGATCCTGCGCGATGAGACCCATGGCTCGATCACGTTCGTCACCGCGATGCTGGTCCTCTATGGCGTGGGCCTCACCATCGGCAACTGGCTGGGCGGGCGCTTTGCCGACCGGTCGGTGGACAGGACGCTGATCGTGACGCTCGCTGCGCTGACGGCGATCCTCATCGCCTTTGCCTTTGCCATGCCCTTCGCCGGGCCGACGGCGGTGCTGATCTTCCTGTGGGGCATTGCCAGCTTCGCGCTGGTGCCGCCGCTGCAGGTGCGGGTGATGAGCGCTGCGGCTGATGCGCCCAACCTCGCATCCTCGATGAACATCGGCGCCTTCAACCTGGGCAATGCGATCGGCGCGGCGCTGGGCGGCGCGGTGATTGCCGCCGGCCTCAGCCTGCCGTTCGTCACGATCGCCGGGGCCGCTGCGTCCAGCCTCGGGCTGATTGCGCTGCTGCTCAGCCGCCGCAGCGGCGCGCCGCGTGCCGCCACCGCCTGACGCTCACAGATAGGCGACACGGGCCGGCACGGTCACGCGGATGGTCGTGCCGGTCCTGGTGGTGGAGATGATCTCCACCGCGCCATCCATCCGTTGCGCCCGTTCGCGCATGCCGACCATGCCATAATGGCCTTCGCGCGATCCGGTCGCCAGCACCGCTGCGGACAGGCCGATGCCATCGTCGATGATCGCCAGCGACAGCCGGTCGGTGCCATGATGCAGCTCGACGATGATGGTCCGCGCCGCCGCATGGCGCAGGCTGTTGCTGATCGCCTCGCGCGCGATCCGCATCATCTCGTCGGCGACCGGGGCGCAGACCAGCCGCACGGTGCCGGCCTCCTCGACGCGCCAGTCCAGCCGGTCGCCGACCATCTCGTCCAACAGCGCGCGCAGACGGACCGCCATCGCCACCGGCTGCAATGCCTGTCGCAGCGAATGGACCCGCTCGCGACTGTCGACCAGCACATCCTCGGCCCGGTCGAGCGCACCTTCCAGCTCGGTGCGGGCGCGTTCGCCGCGCGGCAGCAACTCGACCACCGCCTGGAAGCGCAGCATCAGCCCCTGGAACCCCTGCAACAGCGTGTCGTGCAGTTCCCGTGCGATCCGTTCGCGCTCGGTCAACTGCGCCTCGACCCGGCTGCGTGCCCGTTCGGTCACGACATGCAGGCGCCGGCGGTAGAGCAGCCAGCCGGCCAGCAGGATCAGGCTGACGCACAGGATGCGGAACCAGCGCGTCTGGTAGAAGGCTGGGGCGATCTCGAACGCGAGTGCTGCGCCCTGCCTGTTCCATACCCCGTCATTGTTGGCCGCTATCACATGGAAGCGATATTGGCCGGGCGCCAGATTGGTATAGAGCGCCTGCCGCTCCGTGCCGGCATCGAACCAGCCGGTGCCGCTGCCCTCCAGCCGATAGCGGAAACGGTTCTGCGCCGCATCGGTCAGGCTGAGGGCGCTATAGTCGATCTGCACCCGGCCGCTATGGGCGGGCAGAGGGATGCTGCCCGCGGCCAGCGGATAGGCCTTGCCATCGACCCGCAGCGACCGGATCGCCACGGGCGGCGGCACGCCATTGCGGGCCAGCCGGGCGGGATCGCTCCATGCCAGACCCTGATCGGTGGCGAACCAGAGCTGGCCGTCGCGATCGAGGGCGATGTCGTTCGCCTCGAACAGGTTGGATCGCGCCCGATAATCGCCTTCCTGGCCGACCCGCTGATAGGGGATGGGGCGATCGGGCTGGGCAAGGCCCTTGTCCAGCGCATCGCTGCGCATCCGCACGATGCCGGTCGCGCCGTTGATCCAGGTCCAGCCATCGGCGGTGCGGGCGATGCCGGTAATCCCGGCCAGATAGGGATGGGTGCGTTCGCCCAAGGACTGCAACCGGCCACCCTTCAGGCGCGCCAGCCCCTTCATCCCGCCGAGCAGCCATTGGTCGCCATCGGTCCGCAGGGTCAGGATCGATCCGATCGGGCTGGTCCCGGCGGGCAGCAGCGCCGTCTCCTCGCCATCGCGAATGCGCAGCAGCCCGCGCCGGCTGCGCCCGGCGATCAAGCCGCCATGCCCATCGGGGCGCAACAGGGTGATAGTGCCGCCCGGCTGCCCCGCCGCGCCGCTCGCCGGCACCAGCCGCCCGCCGTCCAGCCGGTAGAGCCGGTCCATCCCGGTCCAGAACTGTCCGCGATCGTCGCGTGCGCAACTGACCGACAGCGGCCCTTCGACCGACGTCGTGCGGCGGACATCGCCGCGGTCGTTCAGGTCGAGCAGGAAGGCGCCTTCCAGGCTGATCGCCAGCAATTGCCGGTCATCGCCGCACAGCACGCCAATGTCGGCGCGCGGAAAGATCAGCCGGGGCTGCCGCTGGTCCGGCCCGACGCGATAGACGCCGCCGATACCGGCATAGAAGATATGGGCCGATCGCGGCGGCGCGACGAAGCCGGTCACCAGCGCCTCGTCGCCCGCGCCGATCAGGCTGGCGGCGGCATAGCGTTCCACCCCGGTCTCAGTGCCGACCCAGATATTGCCTTCCCGGTCCTCCAGCGCGGCGAGCGACAGCGGCATGTGCCCGGCCGCGACCTCGACCTTGTCGCCGCCCGCAGGAAGCCGCGCCAGGCCACCATTCTGGCCGGTGATCCAGGCGGTGCCCTGGCGATCGACATGGATATGGCGGGTGACATAGGGGGTGTTGACGGGATCGAGCCGGGCCGCGGCCTGCCCGCCGGAAATCGGCCGGATGCCGCTGTCGTCCGCCAGCCATATCCGGCCCGCCCTGTCCTCGTCCAGCGCGGCGAAGGGGGCGACCTGCATTGCCAGCGGGGCGAAGCGCGCGGCACCGGGCGCCAGCCGCAGCAGGTGCGGCGGCAAGGCGAGGTAGAGGCTGCCGTCCGACGCGGCCAGCAACGGCCCCATCATGCCGTCGGTCACGCCTTGCTGCGCGCCATAGCGGCGCCAGCGGCCATTTTGGTAACGCGACAGCAGCATCTTGCCGCGCGCTTCGGCCGCGACCCAGATTGATCCGTCGCGCGCCTCCGCGATGCCGGCGACGCCGCCCTGCGCCGGCCAGGGATTGGCATCGCGCAGATGGCCGTCGCGATAGAGGGCGATGCCGCCGAAATCATGGCCGACCCAGATGTCGCCATTGCGCGCCGCCAGCAGGGCGGTGACCTGCAAGGATCGGCGCGGGTCGTCGCGATCGGCCAGCATGCGCTCGAACCGGATGCCGTCAAAGCGGTAGAGGCCGGTCGAAGATCCCAGCCACAGATAGCCGTCCTTGCCCTGCGCCAGCGCACGGACATTGCCCGGCGCTCCGTCCTTCAGCGTCCAGCGGCTGTGGCGCAACTGGCTGATCGACTGGCTCGGGTCCAGCGCCTGCCCCGGCTGGGCCAGCAGCATGGCCGCGATCGCCGTGATGATCGCCCGGCGCTTCATGATCTTCTGCTCGGTCGCGACATGGGGGCCTTGGGGCGGGAGGAACCGACAGCCGTAGCGCTGCGGGCCGATGCGATACAAGCCCCCCGTTAGAGGGACGCGCGCCCCCTCCATCCGGGCTTTGGGAAATCGTGACGCAGCCGCATCATTCCCGCCATGCCGGATATCGCCAGTCTCAACCCCCGCCCCAACCTGCCGCACCGGTTCGACGCCGCGCCGCTTCTGGACCTGCTGACGCGGGCGCAGATGCTGCTGCATCGCGACCCCAACCGGGCGGACCTGTGCCTCGATCAACTGCGCGACCTGCTGCGGCAGGGCACGGATGCGGACGACGGCGTCGCCATGCTGGCCCGGCGTCCCGACAGCCATTGCCCACCGCCGACCGGCGGGCTGGCCGGCTGGCAATTGCGCAAGGTGACCGCCTATGTCGAGACGCGGCTGGGCCGCACGCTGGTGACGGAGGAACTGGCGCTGGTGGCGAGCCTGAGCCCCGGTCATTTCTGCCGCGCGTTCAAGGTCAGCATGGGCGAAACGCCGCATGCCTATGTCATCCGCCAGCGCATCCGCCGGGCACAGCGGCTGATGCTGGAAACCGGCCACAGCCTGTCGGACATCGCCAGCGCCTGCGGCCTGACCGACCAGGCGCACCTGACCCGGCTGTTCAAGCGGCTGGTCGGCACCACGCCGCTGTCCTGGCGCCGGACCTGGCAGGGATCGCCATTGGCGGAACAGGCATGAACAGCAAGAGGCTGGAGGCGTTCACCGATGGGGTGATCGCGATCATCATCACCATCATGGTGCTGGAACTGAAGGTGCCGCGCGGGGGATCGCTCGCCGATCTCGCGCAATGCCTGCCGCTGCTGATCGCCTATCTGCTCAGCTTCGTGAATGTCGGCCTCTACTGGAACAATCACCATCATCTGTTCCAGCTCAACCCACGCATCGACGGGCGGGTGCTGTGGGCCAATCTCTTCCTGCTCTTCTGGCTCAGCCTGGTTCCGTTCGTCATCCGCTGGCTGGACGAGAGCGCCTGGTCGACCGGAGCGACGGCGGCCTATGGCATGGTGTTGGGCGCGGCGGCGATCGGCTATTTCCTGACCGAACGGGCGATCATCGCCTGCAATGGCGCAGGCTCCAGGCTCGCCCGCGCGCTCGGCATGGACTGGAAGGGGTGGGGAACGCTGGCCATCTATGGCG
The DNA here is from genome assembly GCF_018604485.1 of Sphingobium sp. BHU LFT2. Classification (NCBI taxonomy): domain Bacteria; kingdom Pseudomonadati; phylum Pseudomonadota; class Alphaproteobacteria; order Sphingomonadales; family Sphingobiaceae; genus Sphingobium; species Sphingobium sp. BHU LFT2. The sequence continues at coordinate 66,967 of NZ_JAFCGW010000016.1, read as the reverse complement.
CGGCCATTCCCCTGAGCTTCGTCAGCCGCTGGCTGGCGGTCGCGCTCTATGTGCTGGTCGTCGCGCTCTGGTTCGTGCCCGACCGGCGGTTCGCGCGGCTCGCGCTGCCCTGATCTTCAGCCCCCGTGGGGCAGGGCGGCCGCCGGGTGGCGGACGCAGAGCAGGGTGCCGACCAGCACGATCGCGCCCGATACCATCAGCGGCAGCGCCAGCCCCATATGCACCACCATCAGCGCGCCGGCCGCCGCGCCCGCGAAGATGGCGACGATCGCCGCGATCCGCCGGGCGAGATTGGGATTGGCGCCGCCCGCCAGGCTGGAATCCGCCGCAATGCCGGTGACGGTCAGGGTCAGCACGGTGGTGGTAAGGTCGGGCACCTTCAACTGCCGGATGGTGGCGTTGCGAAAGCCCATCGCGATCGCGGTCAGGCCGATGATCGCGAACAGGCCGGCAGCGGGCTGGAGCGTGGACACATGGAAGTTCAGCGCGACGATCGCCGCGATCCACAGCAACGCCGCCTCGATCAGCGCGGCGACCGTCAGCCAGTGGCGCAGCGGGCGTTTGCCAAAGCCCTGGCCGACCCGGCCGGCGATCAGCGCGCCGATGAAGAAGGTCAGCAGCGCGACCAGATAGGGCGCCACCCTGAAGCCCGGCGTCTGTGCCGCGGCGAAGCCCAGGAACACGACATTGCCGGTCATGTTGGCGGTGAACACCTTGCCCAGGCCCAGCACGCTGACGGCGTCGACCAGGCCGGTGGTCGCCGACAACAGCAACAGCAGGCCGGGCAGGGGGGATGCGTTTTGGGACGCTGGCGGCATGATGATGCTCCTCACAGGATCTAGAAACGGAAATTGGCCTCAAGGCCGGTCATGGCGATGGTCTGGGCCGGGCCGGTCTCACGGATGAAGGCGCCCGGTGCGAAGAAGGACAGCGAAGTTGACAGTTCCAGCTCCGCCGTCGCCTGCCAGGCCAGCGTCGCCTCCACCTCCTTGCCGATGAAGCGGGCGCGGCTGTCGCCGGGGCCACGGATCAGGTTGCCGGGAATGTCGTAGACGCCGTCATGGCGGGCGTATCGCCAATAGGCCATGCCGGCGACGCTGGCGGAAAAGCCGTCGCCCAGCGGCGCGCTGATCCGGGGATTGAGGCTGACGATGTTGGTCGGCCCGACGGGCGAGAGTTCGCCGAAATATTTGCCCTTGGGGAAGAGCGCGTTGAACGTGCCCAGCCTGTCATCTTCGCTGTCACGATCGCCGCTCACGATGTTGAAGCGCAAGGTGGCGTCGGGCGACAGCGGCAGGCCGGGCAAGGTGCGGCCGACTTCGGTGCCGATCGTCCAGGCGGCGATGCGCTGCCCGTCATAATGGCCGAACTGATAGACGCCCTCGACATTCCAGTGCCAGTCGCCCCGCGCGCCATGCGAACGAAGGCCTAGGCTGTGGCGCTCCTCCCGCCCGGTCAGCCCGCCGAAGCGCGCGGCGCGGTTGCGATAGCCCAGATAATAGAGGTCGAGCTCCGGCAGCGTCGCATAGGCGCCCCACAGCCTGCGGGTGTCGGACGTGCGATCGTCGAAACTGGCGGGGCCGGGCTGGACCGGGTTGAGCAGGAACAGGTCGAGCGCGCGGCCGTCGCCCAGGGACAGGCTGCCGCGCACGCCGTCGAACGCCAGCGGGGTGTTGGGGCCATAGCGGGTGCCGACCAGCCTTTCGGTGCCGAGCGAAACCATCTGGCGCCCGGCGCGCAGGGTGACGGGTCCGGCGCCGACTTCGGCAAAGCCCTGGAGCAGGTCGAGCCGGCTCTGGTCGATCGGGCTGGCCGAGGGCGCAACGCCGACCGCATGGCTGATGATCGGCTGGACAAAGGCACGGGCGTGGAGCCGGTCCGGCGCGCCGACATGCAGGTCGGCATAGGGCATGGCCCGCGCCCATAAATAGCTGTCGTCGGGCGCATCGGCCCCGCCCCAGAGATTGTCGGCATAATTTTCGTTGCGCAGCCGCAGCTCGATGCCGGTGGACAGCCAGACATCGTCGCCCAGCGGGATATATTTGAACTGCCCCGTCCAGTGATGGTTGCGCTTTTGAGCGTCCGCCAGATCCGACCAATCCTCGTCATAGCGGGTGATCGACAGGGTCGGCGCCTGCCAGGCCTCCCGCGTCTGCGCGGCCAGCGGCGGGCAAGCGCAGAGCGAGAGGGCAAGGCAGACTGATTTTTTACACACGGCGCTGCGCCTGTTCGGCGACCAGCGCCGCCAGGATGAAGCCGCCGATCAGACCCAGATGCTCGAAAAAAGCATTGGTGGCCATGAACCGCTCCTGCCCCATCGGCATCGTCCAGAAGGCGTTGGCGGTGAAGGCGGCCAGCAGGGTGAAGACGCCCAGCATCCCCGCGCCCAGCCAGGCCATGCGGCCGGTCAGGATCAGGATCGGCCCGATCAGTTCGATCGCGATGGTGAGCGCCGTCCAGAGCGCTGGCGGGTTCATGCCGAAATGCGCCTGCTCGGCAACCGCCGCCGGCCAGTCCGTCAGCTTGACGATGCCGCCCAGCAGATAGGCGCCGACCAGCAGCAGCCGGGCGATGAACCAGGTCGGCTTCCAGTCGAGGATCGCGTCTACGAAGCGGGGATCGCGGTCGGCGCGCATGTTACTTGGCCGCCGGCGCATGAACTTCGGCGATATAGCCGCCGGGGAAGCGCAGGATCGCGCTCTGGCGACCGGCGACGCTCTGCGGCGCGACCAATGTTTCGACGCCGGCGGCCTTCGCCTTGGCCAGCGTGGCGTCCATGTCGGCGACCTCATAACCGGTCATGTCGCGGCCATAGGGCCAGGGCAGTTGGCCGTCCGAGACGAAGAGGGTCATCTTGCCATAACCGCTGTCGATCGCGACGCGGCGGATAGTCTTGCCGGGCTGGCCGATTTCCTCGCCCTTGGCGGCGCGATCGTCGGAGACGATCCTGCCATGGGCAAAGCCGGTCCAGTCCCTGATGAACCGGTCAGCGACGTCGGCGGTCAGGTAGATGCGGTTTTCCGGCACGGTGGTCAGCGCGGGATAGCTGGGCTTGGCGGTGTGCCAGTAGAGCTGCATGTTCACGCCACCAGCCCATTGCACCACCACGTCGCGGCCGATCGGGTCGGGGAAGGTAGTGATGCGGCGCACTGCGCCATGCTTGAGCGCGGAGGCAACGGCACCGTCCATGTCGCTCACCAGATAGCCGGTGCGTTCATCGCCGAAGGGATAGGGGATCGGCGTCTTGAAGCCGAAGACCGAGACGGTGCCGGCCGGGGTCAGTGCCAGTTGCGACTTGGTCAGGCTGGGCGTCGGCGTCACCTGGAACTCGCCCTGTTTCGACGTCTTGCCGCCGAAGGTCGCGACGAAGCTGGTGACGAAGGCGTCGAACTGGCCTTCGGGCACATAGACATGGGTGGTGTCATATTGGGGGCCGACCGCATAATCGGCGGTGGCGGCGGGCTTTGCGATGGCGACCGGCATAGGCATCAGGACGGCGGCGGCGAATAGGAAGGCGAAGCGCTTCATGGACAATCTCCAGGCAGGAAGTCTTTCTCGTCATCCCCGCGAAGGCGGGGATCCATCTCCGGGCGTTGCGCCGTCGGGCTTGGTTGCGAGATGGATTCCCGCTTGCGCGGGAATGACAATGATTTGCGGTTATCGTCAGACGGCCCAGCAGCCGCAGCCGAGCGATCCCCAGAAGGTCTGGACATCGGCGGCCGGCACATCTGCGCCCAGCGCCGCGGCATGGTCATGGCCATGGACGCCGCAGGCCGAATGGCAGCCACAGGCCGATGCCAGCTGCGCGCGCGCCTCGCGGGTCTTGTGATAGCCGCCGAAGGTGGCGACCGGCGACCAGTCGGGCATGGGCTTTGGCAGGTCGGGCGCGAGCGGGGCATAATCGCCCTCGCCATGGACCACCTTGCCGCCGAGCAGGGTCAGGACCGATCGGATATGGACGATCTGATCCTCCGGCACCGCAAAATAGTCGGCCGACAGCAAGGCGAGGTCAGCAAGCTGCCCGGCCTTGATCTGCCCCTTCTTGCCGATCTCGTTGGAGAACCATGTATTCTCATGCGTCCACATCGCCAGCGCCTTTTCCCGGCTGACGCGATTGTCGCCGCGATAGAGGGCGAAGCCGCCGACGGTGCGGCCGGTCACCAGCCACGACAGAGACACCCACGGGTTATAGCTGGCGACGCGGGTGGCGTCGGTGCCGGCGCCGACCGGGATGCCCGCCGCGATCATCCGGGCGATCGGCGGGGTGCGCTCGGCCGCCTTGGCGCCATAGCGCTCGACGAAATATTCGCCCTGATAGGCCATGCGATGCTGCACGGCGATGCCGCCGCCCAGCGCGGCGATGCGGTCGATATTGCGGTCGCTGATGGTTTCGGCATGGTCGAAGAACCAGTTGATGCCCTGAAGCGGAATATCCCGGTTCACCTTTTCATAGACGTCGAGCGCGCGGCCGATCGTCTCGTCATAGGTGGCGTGCAGGCGCCAGGGCCATTTATGCTCGGCCAGCAGGCGGATGACCGGCTCCAGATCGCCTTCCATATTGGCCGGCATGTCCGGCCGGGGCTGGCGGAAATCCTCGAAGTCGGCGGCGGAATAGACCAGCATCTCGCCCGCGCCATTGTGGCGATAGCTGTCATCGCCCTGGCCCGGCGTGACTTGGCGAACCCAGCCGGAGAAATCGGCCAACTCTTCCTTGGGCTTCTGGGTGAAGAGATTATAGCTGATGCGGACGGTCAGTTGATCGTCCTGATGCAGCTTCTCGATGATCTCGTAATCGTCGGGATAATTCTGGAAGCCGCCGCCCGCGTCGATCACGCCGGTCACGCCCAGCGCATTGACGTCGCGCATGAAGTGGCGGGTCGAATTGAGCTGATAGTCCTGCGGCAGCTTTGGCCCCTTGGCCAGCGTCGAATAGAGGATGGTCGCATTGGGCTGGGCCAGCAGCAGGCCTGTCGGGTTGCCGGCCGCGTCGCGGACGATCTCGCCGCCCGGCGGATTGGGCGTGTCCTTGCCATAGCCCACGACGCGCAGCGCGGCGGCGTTGAGCAGCGCGCGATCATAGAGGTGCAGGATGAAGACCGGCGTGTCGGGCGCGACGGCATTCAGTTCGGCGATGGTCGGCAGGCGCTTTTCCGCGAACTGATGTTCGGTGAAGCCGCCTACCACGCGCACCCATTGCGGAGCAGGGGTACGGGCGACCTGGCTTTTAAGCATATCCATCGCCTCGGCCAGCGTCGGCACGCCATCCCAGCGCAGTTCCATGTTGAAATTCAGGCCGCCGCGAATGATGTGCATATGGCTATCGATCAGGCCGGGGATCAGGCGATGGCCCTTGGCATCGATCACCGTTGCGTCCGGCGCGGCGGCGCGCACCTCCGTCTCGCTGCCAACGGCCAGGAACTTGCCGTCGCGGATCGCGACCGCCTGCGCCACTGGATTTTCGCGGTCCAGCGTCGTCACCTTGGCATTGACGATGATCGTGTCGGTCATGGGGCGGTCCTTGGCTTGAGCAGGAAAGGGGGAGAGAAGGGCGGAGGCGGCCACCCCGGCCATGGCGTCGCGGCGGGTAATCACGCGTCGCCCTTTTGATTGTCGGACTGGTTGTTCGGGAGCGTGCCCAGCACATGGTCGCGGCATTCGTTGCGCACGAAGCGGGTCAGTTCATGGGCATCGGCCCAGCGCCTGGCGAGCGGCACGATCTGTTCGCCGACCAATATGCCCAGCAGGCCTATCAGGGCCACCACCGGGGGCGCGGGCGAGCGCACCCCCAGCAGCGAATAGACGATGCCGACCAGGAGACCGGCGCCGAGGGAGAGAAGATAGACTTTCATCGCCGGTCTCCTGCGTCTGCGATCAGGCCTGGATGAAGGCGAGGATGTCGGCGTTCAGCACGTCGGCATTCACCGTCAGCATGCCGTGCGAATAGCCCTCGTAAATCTTGAGGGTCGCATTCGGCAGGATCTGCGCCTGCAGCACGCCGGCATTCTTGTAGGGCACGACCTGGTCGTCATCGCCATGCAGCACCAGGGTCGGCACGGTGATCGCGGTCAGATCGTCGGTCTGGTCGGTTTCGGAGAAGGCCTTGATGCCTTCATAATGGGCCTTGGCGCTGCCCATCATGCCCTGGCGCCACCAATTGTCGATGACGGCCGGCTTCACGTCCGCGCCGTCGCGGTTGAAGCCGTAGAAGGGGCCGGCGGCGACATCGTGGAAGAATTGCGCACGGTTGGCGGCGAGGCCGGCGCGCAGCCCGTCGAACACGTCCATGGGCAGGCCACCGGGATAACGGTCGGTCTTCAGCATGATCGGCGGCACCGAACTGACCAGCACGGCCTTGGCCACGCGGCCTTCGGGCAGGCCATGGCGGGCGACATAGGCAGCCACTTCGCCGCCGCCGGTCGAATGACCGATATGGATGGCGTTCCTGAGGTCGAGATGGCGGGCGACGGCGGCTGCGTCGGCGGCGTAATGGGCCATGTCATGCCCTTCGCTCACCTGGGCCGAGCGGCCATGGCCGCGACGGTCATGGGCGACGACGCGATGGCCCTTCGACAGGAAGAACAGCATCTGCGCGTCCCAGTCGTCCGACGACAGCGGCCAGCCATGGTGGAACATGATGGGCTGGGCGTCCTTTGGACCCCAATCCTTGAAGAAGATGTCGACGCCGTCATCCGTGGTCACGAAGCTCATGGGGATTTCCTTTGCTCGGGTGGGGAAAGGGGAGAGGGGAAGGGGCCGGCGGTGCATGGGGAGAGGGGGAGGCACCGCCGGCCCCTGGCGCAGGTCAGTGGCCGCCTTCGGAGGCGCCGAACATGGCCTTCGCATATTTGATGCCCAGGCCGTATGCGCCGCCAAATTCCTTGGCGATGCTGGTGGTGGACTCATAGGTTTCGGTGCGCGCCCAGTCGCGCTGCAATTCCAGCATGTACTGGAGCGAGGTCATCGGCTTGGCGCCGAGCTGGATCATGCGCTGCACGGCGCGCTCATGCGCTTCCTCGCTGATGTCGCCACAGGCGTCGGCGATGAAATAGACGTCGAAGCCCTGGTCGATCGCGGAGGCGACCGGGCCGACGATGCAGACGCTGGTCCACAGGCCGGCGAAGATGATCCGCTCCTTGCCGATGCGGTTCACTTCCTCGATCACGGCGGCATCTTCCCAGGTGTTCATGCTGGTGCGGTCGAGCAGGGGCTGGCCGGGGAAGGCGTCGGTGATCTCGCTGAACATCGGCCCCGAAAAGCTCTTTTCGGCCACGGTGGTCAGGATGGTCGACACGCCGAACGACTTGGCGGCGCGGCTGATCAGGGCGGCATTATTACGCAGTAGTTCCGGCGCGATCGACTTGGTGGCGAAGGCCATTTGCGACTGGAAGTCGATCAGGACCAAAGTGTGGTCGGTCGGCGAGATGAGGGACTTGCCCGGCGTCGGCGTGGCGGTGATCGTCATGGGTCGGCTCCTTGGTTTCGAGCAGTCGTCGCTGCTGTGAAGACAGTGTTAGCCGGCGTGCCTGATCCGAAATATCCAGATAAAATGCACCGACTTGTTCTAAAAAATAGAAATGGTCAGTCACTGGCCTGACGCGCGCGATCATAGCTGTCCGTCGCCGCCCGATCTTGGATCAGGCTGACATGTTAGCGATCATTCCGATGCAAAGGGGGCGCTCGCGCGCCATGTCGTCAGAGGTCGATCAGTCCGCGCTTGATCGCCAGCGTCACCGCATGGGTGCGATCGGTCGCGTCGAGCTTCGAGAAGATCGACTTCATATGGCCCTTCACCGTCTCTTCGCTGATATCGAGTCGCGCGGCGACCTGCTTGTTGCTGTTGCCCCAGGCGGCTAGCGAAAGCACCGCGATCTCGCGCTCGGTCAGCGGGTCTTCCAGCACATGCAGGGCGATCGCGGTGGCGACGGTGGCGTCGAGATGCTTGCCGCCCAGATGCACGGACCGGATCGCGTCGAGCAGCTGCTTGCGCAGGCTGGCCTTGAGCAGATAGCCCATCGCCCCTGCGCGCAGCGCCTTGATCGCGCGGCCATCGCCCGAATAGGTGGTCAGCACGATGATCCTGGCGTCGGGATGGATGGCCCGGATCGCGGCGATCGCGTCGAGCCCCGGCATTTCCGCCATCTGCAGGTCCATCAGCACGATGTCGGGGCGCAACCGCGCATATTCCTCTACCGCGCGCCGGCCATTGTCGGCCTCGCCAACAATCAGCATGTCGGCCTGGGTCGCCAGCATCGCCCGCACGCCCTCACGCAGCAGCGCATGATCGTCCACCACCAGGATCGATATGGGGGCGATCGCTGGCTGCATGTCGTGGCTGTGGATCGGACCTGGCTGCATCGCGCCAGAGTGGCGTGTTCCGCTTCCCAAGTCCATGCGATAGTCGCGCTTCATTGTGGCGCGGCCGGCCATTGCGCGATGATCGTGCCCAGCACGTCGGCGGCGCTGTCGGGCTGGTCGAAGGTCCAGTTCAGGCCGGCGAACCGGTCGGGAGCGGGACCGGGAGAGAGATAGGCGTCCAGCGCCGTGAGCACGCCGGCCATCATCGCACGGGCGGCGGCGCGTTGCGCGACCTTCGTTGCCGCCGGATCGAGCAGCCGCAGCAGGCAGGCGATCGAACAGCTGTCGAGCCGGAGCGCTGCGCGCATCGCCACGGCGGCCAGCCGGCCCAGCCGTTCGGCATCCAGATCGTCGATTTCTCCCATGCCCACGATCATCAGCGACCGGCAGCGCACCGGCGGCGGCGGGCTGGACAGGATCATCGTCTCGCCGAACCTGCCGTCGAACAGGCCGCCCGCGCGCAGTTGCGACAAGGTGCCTGACAGGGCGGCGTCGAGCGCGCAGGCGCCAGGATCGATCCGGCTCGTGGCGGACAGGACCGGCATGCCGACGATCAGCAGATCGACATCGCTCGCGATCGCATCGACCGGCCCGGCGCGGAAGCGGACGGTGCGATATGTGCCGACGATCGGCGCATCCATGCTTGCCACCCTGTTGATCCTCCCGCCATGACGCAGCCATGCGGGTCGGCGTCTCCTTGGGCCAAGCTAGAGGGACATGGCGCCCGCGTCGTGGCCAGGGCGCGCGGGATTTGGACAATCATGCGGAATTGCCGTGGTAGGAAAGGGGGGGGCGTGCATCCAGGCATCCCGGCTGCCAACGGCTTTGGTGATTAACTTCTGTGGGAAGATCGGGAATGTCGGGCGCTTTCGGCGCGGCTCTTCATCAGCGGCTGGATGCGCGCGCCGAACGCTTCCACCCCTTCCAGGAAATCGTCGAAGGTCAGCAGCACGCCGCCGGTATTGGGCACCTGCGCCATTTCGTCCAGCATTCGTGCCACGCTGGCATAGCTGCCGACCAGCGTGCCCATATTGATGTTCACGGCCCCTTCGGGCGCGGCCAGCTGGCGCACATTGGTGTCGGTGTTGACGGTGTCCTTCGCACCCTGATCGGCCAGCCAGGCGATCGCCTCGGTATCGACCCCGTCATTATAGCTTTGCCATTTCGCCATGGCTTCCTCGTCGGTCTCGGCCGCGATCACCATGACCAGCACGAACACCGACACGGCGCGGCCGGTCTGCGCCGTGAATTTCGCAAGGCGGTCATTGTTGAAGGCGAAGGCGGTCGGCGTGTTGACGCCCTTGCCCAGGCAAAAGGCATAGTCCGCCCATTTGGCCGAGAAGGCCAGGCCCGCGTCGGATGATCCGGCACAGATGATCTTCATGTCGGCCTGCGGCTGGGGGCGGACCAGACAGTCGTCCATCTGATAATATTGCCCCTTGAAGTCCGATCGGCCGGTCTCCCACAATTCCCGAAGCACGCGGGCATATTCGTCGAGCACATCATAGCGATTGCGGAAATGCTCGTCGCCCGGCCAAAGCCCCATCTGCGTATATTCGGGCGGCTGCCAGCCGGTGATGAGGTTGAGGCCGAAGCGACCATGGCTGATGCTGTCGATGGTGTTGGCCATGCGCGCGGCGAAGGCGGGCGGGATGATCAGCGTGGGGCAGGTGGCGAAGATCTTGATCCTGTCCGTGACCGCCGCAAGGCCGGCCATCAGCGAGAAGCTTTCCAGCCCATATTCCCAGAATTGCGTCTTGCCGCCGAAACCGCGCAGCTTGATCATCGACAGCAGGAAATCGAGGCCATGTTTCTCGGCGCGCTGGGCGATTTCCTTGTTGAGGTCGAAGCTCGGCAGATATTGCGGGGCGTTCTCGCTGATCAGCCAGCCATTATTGTTGATGGGAACGAAAACGCCGACCTGCATGGCTTCAACTCCTGAGGAAGGGGAGGACGAGGCGATGGAAAGCATCCGGGTCGGTCACGTTGCAGGCGTGACCACCCCAGTCGAAGCTGGCGGTCTTGGCCCATGCGATCGGCGCCGCGACATCGAGGGCGCTGGCATGGGGGACGAGGAAATCGTCGCGGGTGGCGATGGCCAGCACCTTGGCGACGGCCGTCAGGTCGAGCAGGTGCGGGCTATAGGCCTGCACGGCGGCGATCCGCTTTTCCATCGTGGCCGCGCCGGGGAAGGTGGCGAGATGATGCGCCAGTTCGGCCTTCAGCGCGTCGTCATGGGCCGCGATCCAGTCCGGCGGGAACAGGAACAGGGGTTGCGCCCGCAGGAACGCCTCGACACCGGCATGGCGCAACAGGGCCAGCCGCGTTTCGAAGCAGCGGCGGGTATGGGGTGACAGCGTCCGCCAGCCGTTGATGACGATCAGGCTGTCGAGCCGTGTGTTGGCGATCGCCAGTTCCATGCCGATCGCGCCGCCCAGCGCATGGCCGATGAAATGCGCGCTGCCGATGCCCAGCGCATCCATCAGGGCGATGACGTCGCCCGCCATATCCTCGACCGAGGTGGTTTCCGGCAATGTCCGATCGCTGCGGCCGGTGCCGCGATGGTCATAGGCGATGACGTGGAAATGCTCCGCCAGCGCCGGGATGTTCGGCGCCCAATAGCTCGCCGATCCGCCAAGCCCGCTCGACAGGATCAGCGGCGGGGCGTCCGCGCGCCCGTGGATTTCATAATAGAGGCCGGCGGCCTCAGCCAAGATGCGCGACCGAGGCGATCTCGACCAGGCAATCGGGTTTCACCAGCTCGCACTTGATGCAGTAGCGCGCCGGCTTGTCGCCGGGAAAATATTCGGCATAGACGGCGTTGAAGGCCGCGTAATCGCCCAGATCCTTGAGGAAGATATGGTTCATGGCGATGTCCGCCATGGTGCCGCCGGCCGCCTCGACCGTGATCCTGATGACGTCCAGCACATGGCGGGTCTGCGCGGCGGCGTCGCCGACATGCAGCACCGTTCCGCCTTCGCCCAGCGCCAGCACGCCCGAGACATAGATCGTATTCCCGGCCCTTGCGCCCGCCGAATAAGGGGCGATCGGGGTCGGGAACTGGGGCGGATTGATCGGTTCGAAGGGCATCAGATCTCCTTGGGCGGAAGCTGGCCGACGGCGGTGCGGAAATCGGCGACATTGCTCACCCAGCCGAAGAATTTCTCGACATTGTAGAGGCTCGCCTCGCGGATGAAGTCCGGCCCCAGATGATGCACCGCATCTTCCAGCAGCACGCCGAAATATTCGAGATGGAAGCCGTCGCGCAGGGTCGATTCCACGCAGACATTGGTGGCGATGCCGGTGAAGACCAGGGTACGGATGCCGCGTGCGCGCAGCACGCTATCCAGTTGCGAGTTGAAGAAGGCGGAATAGCGCGGCTTGTGGACGCGCAGATCGTTCTCGTGCGGCGCCAGCGCCTCCACCAGTTCATAGTCCCATCCGCCGCGCGCCAGGAATTTGCCCGCCAGGTCCGGCCGCGCCCGCATGGTCTTGAGCGCATTGGACTTGTGCCAGTTGGGAGACAGCGGCGTGCCGGCCTCGGCATAGCCGCTGTCCCAGCCATTCTGCAGGAAGATCACCGGCATGCCCGCGGCCCGCGCCACCTCGACGACCTCCGCGATCCGGGGGATCACACCCGCCGCCGGGCCGACGTCGAAGCCGGCCTCGTCGACATAGCCGCCCTTGCTGGCATAGGCATTCTGCATGTCGACGACGATCAGCGCCGTCGTCGCGGCATCGAGCCGGATTGCTTCGGGTCGGGCCGGCAGCACCACGCAGGGACCGGAACGGGATGGGGCGGGATCGACGATGGCTTCGCTCACCGGCGCAGGATTGAGCAGATGCACCCAATGGTCAAGCGCGGCCGTCATGGCGCGGTTGATCCCGTGCAATGACGACCGTCGTAACATAGGAGGGGTCGGCATAGAGGCCGCGAGGATCTTCAGCCAGTTCCTGCCTCTTTCCATGACGCTGACGCCGGCTGGCATGGCGCCATCGGGCTTGTTCCTGCTTGTCGCATCGATGTCGCTTGGTCTTGCGGCCAGCGTCGCGCAGCGACTGGTTCCATTGGCTGCGCATCTGTCCCCGCCGGAAAAGCGCAGTGCATCGGTCAGCACGGTGATGTCCGGATTGCTGGTCGGCATCCTGCTCAGCCCTACCCTCGCGGGGTGATCGCGGCCCATTGGGGCTGGCGCGGATATTGCCCTGGTTGCCGCACAGGGACGGCCTGTCCTATCCCGTGCTGGCGGCGCCGCTGGCCGACCGCTTCCCGCAGGAAGATTGACCGGCCCGTGGCGTTGCGCGCACATCTGCGATCAGGTGACGTTCGGAGGGTATAGTGGACCGCTGGCAGGCCATGAAGATATTCGTCCGCGTGGCGGAAACCGGCGGTTTTGCCGAAGCCGCGCGGCAATTGCATCTGAGCCCGCCGGCGGTCACGCGGGCAATTTCCGCGCTGGAGGATGAGATCGGCGTGCGGTTGCTGACCCGGACGACACGATCGGTGAAGCTGACCGAGGCGGGGCGTGGCTATCTGGACGATTGCCGCCGCATATTGGCCGACATGGCGGATGCGGACGCAGCGGCAGCGGGCGCCCATGGCAATCCCACCGGCACGCTGATCGTCACCGGATCGGTGATCTTCGGCCAGATGTACGTGCTGCCGATCCTGCTCGACTATCTGGATCGCTTTCCGGCGGTGACCGGGCGCAGCCTGTTCGTCGATCGGCTCGTCAACATCGTCGAGGAGGGCATCGATGTCGCCATCCGGATCGGTCATCTGCCGGATTCGGGGTTGAGCGCTGTGCGTGTAGGGACGGTGCGGCGGGTCATCTGCGGCGCGCCGGCCTATTTCGAGCAGCATGTCATGCCCCGGAGCCCGGCCGACCTTGTCCATCATCGCATCATCGGCCCGACCGGGGCATGGGCCTCCCCCGAATGGCATTTCGGGCCGGAGGGTCGGAGCAGCGTCACCGTCCACCCCCGACTCTTCTGCAACACCAATGAGGCAGCGATTGCCGCTGCCGAGCAAGGCTGGGGGCTGACCCGCGTGCTATCCTACCAGGTCGAACCGGCATTGGCGGCCGGGCGGCTGGTCACGATATTGGACGAGCATATGGAAAAGCCGTTGCCGATCCATGTCATCCACGCCGAAGGGCGGCGGGCGGCGGCCAAGGTGCGCAGCTTCGTTGATCTGGCGGTCGATCGGCTGCGGGCCAATCCTCTGTTCCAGCAGGCATGACCATTATTCCATCATAAGGAATAATGACTTCCAATTTTCCCGAATTATCAGGAATGAGGACAAGGATTATCTCTGTCTCCAGAAGCTGAAGCCCTTGCTCAGCGACCCCAACAGGGTGGAGGACATGATGAAGAAACTGGTCATTTCGATGCTGCTGGCGACTGCCGGCATCGCTGCCTCGGCTGACGCGATTGCCGCGCCCGCCAGCGCCGTTGCCACGCAGGCCGCGGCCGTCACGGTCCATTATCGCAGCGCCACCATCGATGGCGTCAAGATGTTCTATCGCGAAGCCGGCCCCGCCGATGGCCCGGTGGTGCTGTTGCTCCACGGCTTCCCGACATCGTCGCACATGTTCCGCAACCTGATCCCGCTGCTCGCCGACCGCTATCATGTGATCGCGCCCGACTATCCGGGCTTTGGCCAGAGCGACGCGCCCGATCATCGCCAGTTCACCTACAGCTTCGCCCATTATGCCGACATGGTCGATACGCTGATGGGCAAGATCGGCGCCCGGCGCTACGCCATGTATGTCATGGATTATGGTGCCCCGGTCGGCTACCGCCTCGCCATCAAGCATCCGGAGCGGGTCAGCGGCCTCATCATCCAGAATGGCAATGCCTATGAGGAAGGGCTGGGCGCCTTCTGGGATCCGATCAAGACCTATTGGCAGAGCGGGTCGGCGAAGGATCGCGAGGCGCAGGCCTGGCTCGTCGGCCTCGACGCCACCAAATTCCAATATACCGATGGCGTGCGCGACTTGTCGCGGATCAGCCCAGACAATTGGGTGCAGGACCAGGCCTTGCTCGACCGGCCGGGCAACAAGGATATCCAGCTCGACCTGTTCTACGACTATCGCACCAATGTGCCGCTCTACCCGGCGTTCCAGGCCTTTTTCCGCGAACGCAAGCCGCCGACGCTGATCGTCTGGGGCAAGAATGACAAGATCTTCCCCGAACCCGGCGCGCATCCCTACAAGCGTGACCTGCCCGACGCGGAGATGCATATTCTCGATACCGGCCATTTCGCCCTGGAAGACAAGCTGGATGAAATGGCGCCGCTGATCCGCGACTTCCTCGATCGCAAGGTCGCGGCGCGCTGAAACCCCGGCGGGGCCATGGTCAGGCATGGCCCCGCAACGGACGGATGATGGGAGATAGACCATGTCCTACGGTTTTCTGGATATCGCCACGACGCCGAGCGTCCGCGCGGCGCAGGCGGAGATGGGCGCGGACGCCCATTGGGCGGCGTTCAGCGGCAATCGCGCCTTTGACCGCTTCACCGACAATGAAGCCCATTTCCTGGCGGCCCGCGACAGTTTCTACATGGCCACCGTCTCGGAGGATGGCTGGCCCTATGTCCAGCATCGCGGTGGCCCGGCCGGCTTCCTCAAGCTGGTCGACGACCGGACGCTGGCCTTTGCCGATTATCGCGGCAACCGCCAATATATCAGCACCGGTAACCTGGCCGTAAACGACCGGGCCTGCCTGATCCTGATGGACTATCCCCGCCGCGCCCGGCTGAAAATCTATGTCCATGTCGAGAAGCTGGCGCTCGATGCCGATCCGGCACTCACCGATCTTGTCATGGACAAGGATTACAAGGCGCGGGCGGAACGTATCTTCCGGCTGCGGCTGGAGGCGTTCGACTGGAATTGCCCGCAGCATATCACGCCGCGCTTCACCGAGCGCGAGATCGAACAGGCGGTCCGGCCGCTGCATGAACGGATGGCGCAACTGGCAGCGGAGAACCGGGCGTTGCAGGATCGCCTCGGCAAATTGGGAGACGCATGATGGACAATGTGAGACCGCCGTTGCCGCCCTTCACCCTGGAGAGCGCGACACAGAAGGTGCGCCTGGCCGAGGATGGTTGGAACAGCCGCGATCCGGCGAGGGTGGCCATGGCCTATACGCCGCTCAGCCAGTGGCGGAACCGGGCGGAGTTCGTCAATGGCCGCTCCGCGATCATCGCCTTCCTGACGCGCAATGGCAGCGCGAACTGGATTATCGGCTGATCAAGGAATTATGGGCCTTTGCCGACAACCGCATCGCGGTGCGCTTCGCCTATGAATGGCATGACGATAGCGGCAACTGGTTCCGCTCCTATGGCAACGAGAATTGGGAGTTTGACGAGAGCGGCCTGATGCAGCGGCGCCTCGCCTGCATCAATGATGCACCGATCAGCGCAGCCGAGCGGAAATTCCACTGGACGCAGGGGCGCCGGCCCGACGATCATCCCGGATTGAGCGAGCTAGGGATGTAGGATTGGCCTGCAGCAATCGCATCTTCCTTGGGGTGCGCCATTTTTACGCGCCATTTCAGATGCTTAGGAAAATCTGGAGCGGGTGAGGGGAATCGAACCCCCGTCGTCAGCTTGGGAAGCTGCTGCTCTACCATTGAGCTACACCCGCGTCTGGAGTGGCCATGGCATGGCCATGGGGCGCGGTCAACGGGGCTTGATGGACGCGCGCGAAATTAGCCGACCTGGCGTTTCGCCAGCTTGCGGGCGAGGGTGCGGCGGTGCATCCCCAGGCGCCGGGCGGTTTCGGAGATGTTGAAGTCGCAATCCTTCAGCACTTCATGGATATGTTCCCATTCCAGCGTCTTGATCGATGTCGGGCGCGGCGCGAGCGGCGCGGCGGGGTCGCCGCCCGAGCGGGCGAAGGCGGCTTCGATATCGTCGGTGTTGGATGGTTTTGCCAGATAGTTGGTCGCGCCGAGCTTGATCGCCTCGACCGCGGTCGCAATGCTGGCAAAGCCGGTCAGCACCACGATCAGCATGTCGGGATCATGGGCGTGCAGCGTCTGGACGCAGACCAGGCCGGATTCCGGGCCGAGCTTGAGGTCGACCACGGCATAGCCGGGGTGGTTGCCCTTGAGCACCTCCTCCAGCGCGCCATGGCTGGCGGCGGTCAGTACCTCATAGCCGCGCCGCTCGAACGAACGCTTGAGGGTCTTTGCAAAGGCCTCGTCATCCTCGACGATCACCAGCAGCCGTTCAGCTGTCATCTTCGCTGTCACTTTCCTCTTCCAGTGCGACGGTATCGAGCGGCAGGCGCAGCAGGATCAGCGCGCCGCCATCGGCGCCATTGCTGGCCGATACGCTGCCGCCCAGCTTGCGCACGACATTGACCACAAGGAAGAGGCCGAGGCCATGGCCTTCCTTGCCCTTGCTGGAGCGATAGGGCTTGCCGAAATCCTCCAGCATCGCCTGTGAAAAGCCGCTGCCATTGTCGCGCACGGCGATGTTGAGCGAGGCGCTGTCGCGTCCGACCAGCAGGTCGATATAGGTTGCGCCGGCCTCGCGCGCATTGTCGAGCAGATTGCCGACCGCCTGGCGGATCACCGGGTCGGCGATGATGCGCGGATAGTCATGCGGGCCGAAGTCGCAGCGCAGCGGCATACCCGGATTGGCGCGGCGCCATTCGGCGGCAATGCCCTCGATGAAGTCGCGCACATTGGTGACGGCCGGTGCCTCGCCGCGCGCCTCGCCCGAGGAGAGGAGAATGCCGGTGACGATCGCCTTGCAGCGCAGGACTGCGCTCTGCATCTCGCCCACTTCCTCGACCAGGGCAGGATGCTCGGTGATTTCGGGCATGCGGCGCCAGTCGCCCAGCACCACGGCGAGCTGGGCGAGGGGGGTGCCCAATTCATGCGCCGCGCCCGAGGCGAGCAGGCCCATGCGGACGATATGTTCCTCCTCCGCCGCATGCTGGCGCATGCTGGCGAGATAGGCCTCGCGCGCCTGCAGGTTGCGGTTGATCCGGGTGATGAACAGCACCAGCAGCACCGCGATCATGGTGAAGCAGATCCAGGTGCCGATGATGTGCAGGTCGAACAGTCGGCCCGCCAGCCGGTCGCTCAGGTCGAGCGGGCGATAGTCGAGCGCCAGCAGGCCGGCGCACAGCGCCGACACGGCGGTGATGCCCCAGGCGCT
Source organism: Sphingobium sp. BHU LFT2 (assembly GCF_018604485.1). Taxonomy (NCBI): domain Bacteria; kingdom Pseudomonadati; phylum Pseudomonadota; class Alphaproteobacteria; order Sphingomonadales; family Sphingobiaceae; genus Sphingobium; species Sphingobium sp. BHU LFT2. The sequence goes on along the minus strand of NZ_JAFCGW010000016.1, from coordinate 49,437 downwards.
CGCCCGGTCGAGCAGCAGCACGCCAAGCGCGACCTGGAGCAGATAGAGCGAGACGAAGGGATTGGTCGCGCCGCCCGACAGATAGAGCTGCGCGGTCAGCAGCAGCACGTCGAACAATAGCGACACCGACAGTTCGGCGCGGGTGATGTCGGTCCGGGGCCGCAGCGCTGCAAAGCTGGCGGCGTTGACCAGAACGGCGACGGCGGCGACCAGCAGCATCGGCGCGAGGGGCAGGCGCACCCCCATCAGGAACTGGACGATCAGGATCGTCACCAGCTGCCCGGCGATCGCGATCCAGCGCAGCTGGATCAGCAGCGCCATATTCTTGCGACCGGCGGCATCGGCGGGCCACTGGCTGGGCAGCCAGCGGCGTCTGACGGCTTGGGTCTCGCTCATTCGGCGCTGTCTTCTGGATCCCGACGCATGAGGAAGATGTAGGCGCCTGCGACCATCGCCGCCAGTATGAACCAGGTGATGGCATATTGGAGATGGTTGTTGGGGAAGCGGACGACGGTCAGGCCGCCGACCGGCGCGGTGTCGGGCGCGCAATTGGCACCGGCATCGACGAAATAGCCCGCGACCGGCGGGGCGACATGCTGCCCGGCGGCGATCGCGGCGACATCGCGCGAATACCAGCGGCCGGCGGCAGGATCATTGCTGCGCAGGAAACCGCCCTTGGGTTCGGTCAGACGCAGCAGGCCAACGACCTGAACCCTGCCTTGGGGCCGGCTGTAGCGGGTGCGATTGTCCTGCGGCACGAAGCCGCGATTGACCATCAGGGTGAAGCCGGCGTCGGTCACCAGCGGCGTCATCACCCAGAAACCGGGGCCGCGCACGGTGACGGCCTGGGTCAGCACCGCCTTGTCATGCAGGAAACGGCCCGATGCGGTGACGCGGCGATATTCGTCGTCGCTGGTAATGCTGCGGGGGGCGGGGACGGGCGCGGCATGGATGCGGGCATCGACCCGTGCGATCAGGTCGCGCTTCCAGGCGAGGCGATAGACTTGCCAGCTGCCGAGCGCGCAAAGACCGGAAAACAGGATGAGGGCGATCAGCGTCAGGCCGATCGTAAAGCGCGGGGAGCGCCGGCGGCGCCCCCCGATCTTCGCGGATGTCACGGCATCTCGCTCATATTGTGCATCGCCGACATGTCGGCGTGCGGCATCATGTTCGCGTTGAGGTGGAACATGACCCACATCGAACCCGACAACACGATGACGACCAGGACGATGGTCAGCATCATCGCCATGAACGACCAGCCGCCTTCGACGCGGGTGTTCATGTGCAGGAAGTAGATCATGTGGACGATCACCTGCACCGCGGCGAAGGCCATGATGACGATGCCGGTCAGCTGGGGATTGCCCAGCACGCCCGACATCACCAGCCAGAAGGGAATGGCCGTCAGGATCACCGACAGGCCAAAGCCGATCATGTAGCTGCCGAAGCTGCCATGCGATCCTTCTTCATGATGGTCATCGTGATGATCGTGCCCATGTCCGTGGGCGTCGTGGCTATGGACAGCGTCGCTCACCGCAGGACTCCCATCAGATAGACAAAGGTGAAGACGCCGATCCAGATGACGTCGAGGAAGTGCCAGAACATCGACAGGCACATCAGGCGACGCTTGTTGGCCGGGATCAGCCCCTTCTTGGCCACCTGCACCATCAGCGTGATCAGCCAGATCGAACCGAAGGTGACGTGCAGGCCGTGGGTGCCGACCAGGGTGAAGAAGGCCGACAGGAAGGCCGAACGCCACGGACCCGCGCCCTCATGGATGAGGTGCGAGAATTCGTAGAGTTCGATGAACAGGAACGCCCCGCCGAACAGGAGGGTGACGAACAGCCAGCCCTGGGTGGCGCTGATCCGGTTCTTTTCCATCGCCAGCATGGCGAAGCCGTAGGTGATCGACGAGAAGAGCAGCATCGCGGTGTTGAGCGCGATGAGCGGCAGGTCGAACAGATCCTTCGGGCCGGGGCCGCCGGCGAAGCTGCCGCCGAGCACGGCATAGGTGGCGAACAGGATGGCGAAGATGAGGCAGTCGCTCATCAGGTACATCCAGAAGCCCAGCATGGTGCTGTGGCCTTCGTGGAGGTGCGGCTCCTCGGGCAAATGATATGCCCGAGGTTCCGTGGTTGCAGTTGCGCTGCTCATGTCAGTCAGACTCCAGCGGCGAGGATTCGCGTGCGCTCTTCCTCGGTGCGCGTCACATCCTCGACGGGGATGTAGAAGTCGCGCTTGTAGTTGAAGGTGTGGCCGATGGCGACCGCGACGATGCCGATGAAGCTGAGGCCCGCGAGCCACCAGATGTACCAGATCAGCGCGAAGCCGCAGAGCGTCGACAGGGCGGCAAGGATGACGCCGGCGCCGGTGCTGCTGGGCATGTGGATCGCCTGATAGCCGGTCAGCGGACGCTGATAGCCATTCTTCTTCATGTCCGCCCAGCTGTCGGCGTCATAGACGACCGGCGTGAAGGCGAAATTATACTCCGGCGGGGGCGAGCTGGTCGCCCACTCCAGGGTACGGCCATCCCACGGATCGCCTTCGACCTTCAGTTCGTCGCGCTTCCAGATGGAGATGGCGAACTGGAGGAGCATCGCACCGATGCCGGCCGCGACGATGGCGGCGCCGATCGCGGCAATGACGAAGTAGATCTGCAGCGACGGATCGTCGAACACGCGCATGCGGCGGGTCACGCCCATCAGGCCCATGATGTACAGCGGGGTGAAGGCGAGCCAGAAGCCGACCTGCCAGCACCAGAAGCTGACCTTGCCCCAGAACACGTTCAGCTTGAAGCCGAAGGCCTTGGGCCACCAGTAGTTGATCGCCGCGAACAGGCCGAACAGCACGCCGCCGATGATCACGTTATGGAAGTGCGCGATCAGGAACAGCGAGTTGTGCAGCACGAAGTCCGCCGGCGGAACGGCGAGCAGGACGCCGGTCATGCCGCCGACCGTGAAGGTCAGCATGAAGGCGACGGTCCACATCATCGGCAGCTCGAAACGGATCTTGCCGCGATACATGGTGAAGAGCCAGTTGAAGAGCTTCGCACCCGTCGGGATCGAGATGATCATCGTCGTGATGCCGAAGAAGCTGTTGACGCTGGCGCCCGAGCCCATGGTGAAGAAGTGGTGCAGCCACACGAGGTAGGAGAGCACCATGATGCAGCAGGTCGCGTAGACCATCGAGGTGTAGCCGAACAGGCGCTTGCCCGAGAAGGTCGAGGTGACTTCCGAGAAGACGCCGAACAGCGGCAGGATGAGGATGTAGACTTCCGGGTGACCCCAGATCCAGATCAGGTTCACGTACATCATCGGGTTGCCGCCGAAGTCGTTCGTGAAGAAGTTGGTGCCGGCATAGCGGTCGAGCGACAGCAGGACCAGCGTGGCGGTCAGGATCGGGAAGGAGGCGACGATCAGGATGTTCGCGCAGAGCGAGGTCCAGGTGAACACCGGCATCTTCATGAGGGACATGCCCGGCGCGCGCATCTTCACGATCGTCGCGATCAGGTTGATGCCCGACAATGTCGTGCCGACGCCTGCCACCTGCAGGGCCCAGATATAATAGTCGACACCCGTGGCCGGGCTATAGTCGATCCCCGAAAGCGGCGGATAGGCGAGCCAGCCGGTCTGGGCGAATTCGCCCAGGAACAGCGAGGCCATTACCAGCACCGCGCCGCCCGTGGTCATCCAGAACGAGAAATTGTTCAGGAAGGGGAAGCTGACGTCGCGGGCGCCGATCTGCAGCGGGACGATATAGTTCATCAAACCAGTGATGAACGGCATCGCCACGAAGAAGATCATGATCACGCCGTGGGCCGTGAACACCTGGTCGTAGTGGTGGGCGTTGAGGTAACCCTCGGACCCGTTGAAGGCGAGCGCCTGCTGGAGGCGCATCATGACGGCGTCGGCAAAGCCGCGCAGGAACATGATGAGGCCCAGCACCATGTACATGATGCCGATCTTCTTGTGGTCCACGCTGGTGAACCATTCCTTCCAGAGATAGCCCCAGAGCTTGAAATAGGTCAGCGCCGCAACGACGGCCGCGCCGCCCAGCACCACCGCGCAGAATGTCGCGACGACGATGGGTTCATGCCATGGGAACGCGTCCCATGTCAGACGACCGAAGATCATCTGTGCTGTTGTGAGTGTACCGGTCATGTCTCTTACCGATGCTGCGCGTGCGCGTCAGCGCCGCTGTGAGAAGAGTGATCGGCCGGGGCCTTTTCGGCACCGGGCGCATCGGGGGCGGTTTCCTTGCCCTCGTTGCGATCGGTCTGGTCGATCACATGGCTGTTGGGGAAGTCGTACTGGAGGCCTTCGGTCTCCTTGGCCGACTCCTTGCCCGCGCCGCCCATCTGGTTGATGTGCATCAGCTCGCCCATGCAACGCTGGCCGGGCTTGGGGCAGAGATTGACGACCGCGTCGAACAGCTTGGCATCGGCGGTCGAGAAATAGGCGACGGGCGCCTTTTCGCTGGGCTTGGCCAGGTTCAGATAGACATTGCGGTCGAGCGACGCATTGCTGGCCTTCACCTTGGCGACCCAGGCGTCAAAGCCGGCCTGGTCCAGCGCCTTGTAGCCGAAGCGCATGTGGGTGAAGCCCGCGCCCGAATAGTTGGCGGAGAAGCCGGTGCCGGTGACCGGCTTGTTGGCGACGGCGTGGAGCTGCGTCTTCATGCCGGGCATCGCGTAGATCTGGCCGGCGAGTTCAGGGATGTAGAAGCTGTTCATCACGGTCGAGGCAGTGATGTCGAAACGGACCGGAACATTGGTCGGCAGCGCCATTTCATTGACGGTGGCGATACCCTGTTCGGGATAGATGAAGAGCCATTTCCAGTCGAGCGCCACGACCTGGACGACCAGCGGCTTGACCTTGGGGTCGATCGCGGTCTGCGCGTCGATGCGGTCGAGCGGACGATAGGGGTCCAGCTTGTGGGTGCTCACCCAGGTCAGCGCGCCCAGGCAGATGATGATGAGGAGCGGGGCCGACCAGATCAGCAGCTCCAGCTTGGTGGAATGATCCCAGTCGGGGTCATATTCCTTTTCGACCGCCTTGTTCGCGGCGCGGTAACGCCAGGCGAAATAGACGACCAGTGCCATGACGGGGATGACAATGAGGAGCATCAGCGCGGTCGAGATCAGGATCAGATCGCGCTGCTGCACCGCAATGTCGCCCGACGGGTTCATCACGACCCAGTTGCAGCCCGCCAGCGGCGCCGCAAGGATCGCGGAGGACCAGCGCAGAAGCCGGCTCCAGTTGGGTGAGAGAGGGTGTGACATGGCGCGCGGTTACCGATTCCGCACGCCATGCGATAGTGGGCAATTTGTCCAATTATGTGCGGACGCAAAAAATGTTTCACATGTGGGATACTGCTTAGACTCTGTGGGTTTTCTGTTATGTTGCCATTCTCTGGCCGTCGGGAGACCCAAAACAGGCACCGTCGGCCCAGCCAGGGAGCGGATGCCTATGACTTCACAGGCCATTGCCTTCACCTCCAGTTCGCTTGAGGATGATGCGCGCAAAATCAATGCACGCGACCACAGCATTGCACCGGGAGATATCTCCATTGGTGTGATCATTGGCCGCACCTCCGAATTTTTCGACTTCTTCGTTTACGCCATTGCTTCGGTTATCGTTTTTCCGAACCTGGTCTTTCCCTATGTCGATGCCCTGACGGGCACGCTCTATTCGTTCGCGATCTTCGCCGTCGCCTTCATCACGCGTCCGATCGGGTCGCTGATCTTCATGGCGATCGACCGGCGCTATGGCCGCGGGACCAAATTGACGGCGGCCCTGTTCCTGCTGGGCGGGTCGACCGCGGCGATCGCCTTTATGCCCGGTTATGCGACGATTGGCCACTATGCCGCTGTCGTTCTGGTGATCCTGCGCGCGGCGCAGGGCATTGCGCTGGGCGGGACATGGGATGGCCTGGCGTCGCTGCTGTCGCTCAACGCGCCGCCGCACCAGCGTGGCTGGTATGCGATGGTGCCGCAGCTCGGCGCGCCGCTGGCGCTGCTGGTGGCCAGCGGTCTGTTCGCCTTCTTCCTGCTGACGCTGTCGGAAGCGGACTTCCTCGACTGGGGCTGGCGCTATCCCTTCTTCGTCGCCTTCGCGATCAACGTCGTGGCGCTGTTCGCCCGGCTGCGCATCGTGGTGACGCATGAGTTCGAGCGTCTGTTCGAGCAGAAGGATCTGGTGCCGTCGCAGGTGCTGCCGACGGTCAAGGCGGAAGGGCGCAACATCATCATCGGTGCGTTCGCGCCGCTGGCGAGCTTTGCCCTGTTCCACATGGTCACCGTGTTTCCGCTCAGCTGGGTGGTGCTGTTCACCGATCAGCCGATCGATCGCTTCCTGGTGATCGAGATGATCGGCGCGTCGGTCGGCCTGCTGGCGATCGTGGTGTCGGGCTTCATCGCCGACCAGATTGGTCGTCGCTCGCTGCTCGGCTGGTCGGCTCTGGGCATCGCGATCTTCGCGGTGGTGGCGCCGCTGCTGCTCAATGGCGGGGATCTGGGCGAGGTCGCCTTCATGATCCTGGGCTTCATGCTGCTGGGTCTGGCCTTTGGCCAGTCGTCGGGCGTGGTCGCCTCCAACTTCGCGACCGAGGCGCGCTATACCAGTTCGGCCCTGACGTCGGATCTGGCCTGGCTGGTCGGTGCCGGCTTCGCGCCGCTGCTGGCGCTGCTGCTGTCGGTGAAGTTCGGCCTGGCCGCGTCGGGCATCTACCTGCTGTCGGGCGCGGTTGCGACGATGGTGGCGCTCTACGTCAACAAGGAATTGGCGGCGCGGGATCGCTGATCCCGGCCGACGGCCTTGGCAAAATGGGAAGCGTGATCGGCCCGGCCGGTCACGCTTTTTTTGTCGCTGCGACCCGTGCCTTCATCCGGGCGAGGCCCTTGCGGTCGAACCAGCCGATCGGGCCGGGGCGGGGGCGCCAGCGCGGCAGCCAGTCGGGATAGAGGCTGACCAGTTCGCCCGGCAGGCCGGCGGGACCGACCCGGCTCATGATGTCGGAGACGATGCGGTTCTGATAATAGCGGACCGAATAGTTGATCAGCCGCTTGTAATGCATCCGCCAGGTCAGCGGCCGGGTGAGGCCGACCGGTTCGCAGGCGAAGCCCGCGCCTTCGCAGGCCAGCACCCGCTCCAATTGCCAGTCGGCATCGCTTGCCAGATCGGTATGCGCCCAGGAGGCGACCAGCCCGTCATCGCCGACCAGATCGTCGGGCAGGCGCAGGCCACTCGCCCGGATGGCGGCGACGAAGCGGCCGGACAGGGCATAGAGATCGCCGAAGATGCCGCGCTCGATCCGCAGGTTGCGGCGATAGGTTTCCACTTCGCGACCATTGACCGGCATGCCGGCGGCGGCGTTGGCCTTGGGATGGGCGGCAAGGTCGGCCACCAGCGCGTCGATCGATCCGGGCGCGATCTGGGCATCGCCGTCGAGGAAGATGACGGCATCCTCCGTGCCGGTGAGCAGGTGGTGGACGAAATGGTTCCAGGTGCGCGACTTGCCGCCGGCGGCGATGTCATGGACGATCACATGGGGGCGGCCGGCGGCGGCGGCGCGGGCACGCGCCACGGTGCGGTCGGTGGTGCCGTTCACCAGCACATGGAAGATCGTGTCCGGGCGGTCGAGCGGCAGCGAGCCGAGGCAGCCGGCGATCCGGCGTTCCTCCTGATGGGCGAAGATGGCGACGGCGACGGCCATGGCGGGATCAGCGGAAGTCCCAGCCCTGCTGGCCATGTTCGATGGCGTCCGGGCCATCGGCTTCGGCCTGGGGCGTGGCGCGCAGCGGCACCAGGATCGAGACGATCAGCGCGGCGATGGCGGTGCCGACCAGCGCCCAGAGTGCAATCACGACCAGACCGATCGCCTGGGCGAGCAGGCTGGCGGTGGCGGTGATGCCGGCGTCGAACCCGACCCCGCCGAGCAGCGGCAGGACGAACAAAGGCAGCAGCAGCGCGCCGGTCGCGCCGCCCAGGCCATGGATGGCGAAGATATGGGCGGGATCGTCGATCCAGGCGCTGGCGAAACCGGCGCCGATGCGGGCGATGATCGCGGCGGCGAGGCCGATCAGCATCGCCCCGCCGGTGCCGACCAGGGCAGCCGAGGCGGAAATGGCGGCGAGGCCGGCAATGGCGCCCGACAGCAGGCCGGTGGCGCTGGCATGGGCGCCGAGCAGCCGGTCGACCAGCGCCCAGCCGAGGCTGGCGGCGCAGGCGGCGAAGAAAAGGTTGAGGATGGCGGTGGCGGCATCGTCGGTGGCGCCCAGCGCCCAGCCGCCGACCGCACCGGCATAGCCGATCCAGAAGAGCGCACCGCCGGCGATGGCGAGGATATGGGCATGGCCGCCACCCTGGGCATCGCGGGGCCGCCCGGCGACGAGGGCCAGGGCGAGGGCGGAGAAGCCGGCCAGGAGATGGACGACCAGGCCGCCGGCAAAGTCCATCGCGCCAAGCTGTGCCAGCCAGCCGCCGCCCCACATCCAGTGGACGATCGGGGCGAAGACCAGCAGCAGCCAGAGCGGCGCGAAGGCGGCGACCCAGCCAAGGCGGGCTCGGCCGGCGATCGCGCCGACGGCGATGGCGCCGGCCAGCACGGCAAAGCCCATCTGGAACAGGACGAAGGCGGATTCGGGCACGGTGAGGCCGTCGCGCAGCGGGGCGAGATTGGCGAGCAGCAGATTGCTGCCGCCGCCCAGCCATTCGCTGCCCGGCGCATAGGCAAGGCTGTAGCCGGCAAGACCCCAGCCGAGCAGGATCGTCGCGCCAGCGACCAGCGTCTGAGCCATGGCGGCAAGCCCGTGGCGGACATTGGCGAGCCCCGCATGACGCAGCATCAGGCCCGGCAGCGCGGCAAGCAGCAGCAACAGGGCGCAGGCGATCATCCAGCCGGTATCGCCGCTGTCGGGCGCCGCCACCTGGGCCGCGGCCGGCTGGGCCAGCAACAGGGCGGCAAGAACGGGCAGGGCAAGGGCTGGGCGCATGGAGGAAGGTCCGGTTGGGGTCAGGTCGCCCTGACTAGCGCGGGCAGGGTAAAGACTTCCATAAGCATGGCAATGTTCCGGCGCGGTGATCCGCCGCCGCGCCGTTCAGAAGCCCTCGGTGCCGCACTGGATGCGGCCGGTGCCTTGATTTTCGACGGTGCAGATCGGCTTGCCGGCGACGCTGACATCGCCCGATCCGGTCGAGCGGATGCTGACCGGGCCGTTGGCGGTGAGGGCGACATTGCCCGAGCCGTCGTTGAGGATCGCGGCCTGGCGCGCGACCAGATGGTCGGCGACGATCGCGCCGGGGCCGCTGATGCGCAGATTGGCGACGCCGGCGGTGCCGGCGAGCGTGGTGCGGCCACCGCCGGCGAGCGTGACCTGGAGATTGTCGAGCTGGAGCGACGCGACGCTGACATCGCCATTGCCGCCCTGGACGATCTCGCCAGTGAGGCCCTTCATCGCGCTGACCGCGACGGCGCCGCCGCCGGTCAGGACGACGCGGTTCACTTCGCCGGTGGAGAGGCGGATGGTCGCGGGGCCGAGACCCTTTTCGCCCGGTTCGGGCCGCTCCATCGAGATGATGGCGAGCCGGCCCGAGACATCGACGCGCAGCCGGTCGAGCGCGCGCTGGTCCCCCTCCGCCCGTGCCGAGACGCCGGTGCCGGTGGTGATGATGACCGTGACCGGGGCGTCGACGCGGATCTGGTCGAAGCTGGTGATGGTATAGCCGCGGGTGGCGGCGCCGGCGGGGGAAGCCCCGGCCAGTGCCGCCGCCGCTGCCAGCATCAGGGGCCGCAATGCGCCTCGCCCGGTCCCATCGTGTTCGTCGTGCATTGCGCCTTGCCCTTCACCTTGACGTCGCCGGTGCCCATGATCTTGATAGCGACCGGACCGTCGGAGGCAAAGTCCATGTCGCCGGTGCCCATGACTTCGGCAGCGGCACGGCCGAGCTTCAGCCCGGCGGCGTCGATGTCGCCGGTGCCGGTGATCGACAATTCGCCCTGATCGGCGGTGCCGGCGAGGGTGATGCTGCCCGATCCGGTGATTTCCGCCTTGAGGCTGCCAAGCTTCACCTGGCCGATGTCGAGATCGCCCGAACCGGTGAGCGAGAGGGCCAGGTCGCCGCCTTCCGCCTTGTCGAGGGTGAAGTCGCCCGAGCCGGTGACGTCGATCGCGCGGATCGCGGGCAGGGTGACATGGATGGTCGCGCCCTTGCCGCCGTCGACCTTGTTCCACATGCCTTCGGACTTGCGGCCGATCTGGAGCGTGTCGGCCTTCACTCGGATGTCGAGCAGGGCGACCGACTTGGGATCGCCATCGGCGGTGACCGAGAATTTGGGGCCGATGGTGACGACGACATTGTCAGGTCCGGTCACGTCGATGCGGCTGAAATCCTTGAGCGCGGCCCAGTCCTGCGGGGTGCTGGCGGCGGCCGGGGAGTCGCCGTTGCCGCCGCCGGACTGATGATCGTTGCCGCGCGAGCAGGCGCTGGTGGCAAGGCCGATGGCGAGCAGGGTGGCGAGGGTCAGGTGGTGGGACAGGGGCAGGCGCGGCATCATTATCTCCATGCTGTATTATCTTTACAATACACTCTTGCCGTGGCGGTTCCAAGCCCCCTTGTTCGTCGGGCAGGATAAGGCATGATATCTGCAGGATAAAAGAAGGGTATTCCACCGATGCGCAAGCTGTTTTCCGCCCTGCCGCTGGTCGCGATGATGGGAGCGGCGGCCAGCGCCGCGCCGGCTGAGGATGATCTGGCGGCGCGCGGCGCGACATGGTGGCGCCATGTCCAGATATTGGCGGCGGACGACATGCAGGGGCGCGGCACCGGCACGCCGGGCTATGACAAGGCGGCCGACTATGTGATCGGCCAGTTTCAGGCATTGGGGCTGAAACCGGCCGGGGTCGAGGGCTATAAGCAGCCGATCGCCTTTGTCGAGCAGACGGTGCTGTCGGGCGAGAGCAGGGCGAGCCTGGTCGGGGCTAGTGGCGAGACGGCGTTGTCGGTGCCGGGCGACATCATCTTTTCCGGCAGCGGCGGCCCGGTGCCCGGCGCGATCGACGCGCCGATGGTGTTTGCGGGCTATGGCCTGCATCTGCCCGAAGTGGGCCATGACGATTTTGCCGGGCTGGACCTGAAAGGCAAGATCGTGGTGGTCGTTTCGGGCGGGCCGGCGGAGATCAGCGGCGCGCTCAAATCCCATGCCCGATCGGAACGGGGCCACTGGCTGGCGGCGCAGGGGGCGCTCGGCATGATCAGCCTGGTGACGCCGGGGCAGGTCGAGATTCCCTGGGACCGGCGCAAGGCGCTGGCGAGCGCGCCGGCGGTCTATTATGAGGATGTGGCGATGCGCGACACGCAGACGCCCTTCCTCAATGCCCAGTTCGACCCGGCTCGGTCGGCCGACCTGTTCGCCGGCAGCGGCCAGGATTTCGCGGCGATCGCGGCGGCGGCCGATGCGTCCAAGCCGGTTGCCAGCTTCCCGTTGACGCTGCGGCTCAAGGCGGCGGTCGCGGCCAAACGGGTGGCCTTGTCCTCGCCCAATCTGGTGGCGGTGATGCCGGGCAGCGACCCCAAGCTGGCCAAGGACTATGTCGTGCTGTCGGCGCATCTGGACGGCTATGGCGTCGGCACGCCGATCAAGGGCGACGCCATCTATAATGGCGCGCTGGACAATGCGTCGGGCGTCGCCAGCCTGATCGAGATCGCCAAGGCGTTGAAGGCGAGCAAGGTGAAGCCGAAACGATCCATCCTGTTCACCATCGTCACCGGCGAGGAAAAGGGCCTGTTGGGATCGCGCTATTTCGCGCGGCGGCCGACCGTGCCGAGCAAGAGCATCGTCGCCGACCTCAATTTCGACATGGCGCTGCCGATCTTCAAGCTGACCAGCGTGACCCCGGTCGGCTATGACCAGAGCAGCCTGGGCCAGGATGCGGCGGCGGTGAGCGACGCGATGGGCCTGCCGATCACGCCCGATCCCTTCCCCGACCGCAACGTCTTCATCCGGTCCGACCAATATGCCTTCATCCGGGAGGGGATACCGGCGCTGTTCTTCAAATATGGCTTCAAGGCCGGGACGCCGGAAGCGACGGTGGAGAAGGCGTGGCGCGCGAACATCTATCATTCGCCCTTCGACGACGCGACCCAGCCGGTGATGCCGGCCGAGACGGCGAAGCTGAACGATTATGTGACCGCGGTGACGCTGCGAGTCGCCAATGCGGACACGCGGCCGAGCTGGAACAGCGACAGCTTCTTCAAGCGGTTCGTGAAATAGGCGGTTCGCGAAATAGGGCGCAGGGCGAGCGGCGGAGACGATCATGAACCAGGCCAGGCGCGTGCTGACCGGATGCGGGCTGGTGCTGGGGGCGGCGGGCTTTTTCCTGCTGGGCCTAGGGGTGTCGCAGCGCGCGGCGCATCGGCAGGAGGCGCCGCCTTCTGCCGTGTCGCCGGGCGGGGCTGCATCGGTGCCGTCGGGCCGACGGATATTCTCTCCCTCGATCGCGGGAGACCCCTATGTTTTGCAGCAATGGAAGGAGGCCGTCGAGAAGATGGAGCGGCGCTGCCGCGAGGCGGGGGAATTTTGCGCCGAAGCCAAAGCTGCCAGGGAACAGATGCACGAAATACGATAATCGATTGGTTATGGATATGGCTTTGCTGGCGGGTGCGCCTTCGCGATGCCGGCTTCATCCAATGACGATGTCGCTGGCGTAAAGCTGGATGCCGACGCTGAACTGAATTTGGGCAATCAGCGTGGCGGGGGCCGCGCCGCTGCCATCGGGATCGAAGAACAGCATCCTGCTGTCCTGCGCATAGAGGAATCGATCATTGGCATCGATTGCCACGCCGTTGGCATTGCTGGAAAAATTGCTGTCGTTCACGCTGGTCAGGCCACCCACGGCGCGGCCGGCCACGACCAGCCGATCCACGCCCTGTTCGAAATCGCGGACGGTATCGCCGCCTTCGGCCAGGTCGCGCCAGACGAAGCGATCCTTGCCGGCGCCGCCGAGCAGGCGATCGGCGCCGAGGCCGCCATAGATCCTGTCATTGCCCGCGCCGCCGGCGACGGCATCGTCCCCGGCGCCTCCGTCCACTATGTCGCGGCCTTCACCGCCATCGAGTTGGTCATTGCCGCTGCCGCCATAAATCCGGTCGTCGCCCCATTCGCCCCACAGGATATCGGCGCCATCATCGCCGAACATTATGTCCGCATCCGACCCGCCATAGAGTATGTCATCGCCGGCATCGCCATGGATGCGATCATCGCCGTTGCCACCCGAGAGCGTATCGCGATCATCGCCGCCATATAGGCGATCGGCACCGTCGGCGCCGACAATGTCGTCCGCGCCGGCGCCGCCAAGGATGAGATCCGTGCCCGCGCCGCCATCCAGGCTGTCGCCGCCGCCCTGGCCGAACAGCACGTCATCGCCGCCATCGCCCCTGAAATCGTCGTGCATGTCGCCGCCGATCAGCCTGTCCCTGCCATCGCCGGCCCGGATGATCGCCTCGCGAGGGCCGAGCAGGACATAATCGTCGCCCGTGCCCAGATAGGCGATCAGCACTTCGATGCCGTGGATCGTGACCAGGGTGCGGGGGGCCGTGCCGTCGCCCGCGTCGGCGGTGATGCGTTCGAAATTGGGCAGGATCTTCAGCTTCTGCGTCATTTCGCTGAGGTAGAGATAAGCGAGGTCGGTGCCCTCGCCACCGTCGATCCGGCTGCCGAACACGTCCGAATAGCGGCTGGCAATGCCGAGATGGATGCGGTCTCCACCCGATCCGCCGAGCAGTACGTCCCGGCCGCCGCGGCCATAGAGGATGTCATTGCCGCCGCGCCCGACGATCCGGTCGCGACCGGTGGTGCCGCTCAGAATATTGTTATTCTTGGTTCCGTAGCGATTGGCCATGACGGTCGATCCTTCTCCAGTCCCCTATTGGCGCGAGACCGATGACGGGACGGCGGATTTGTACGCGCGATATTATATCGATCCGCCGGGCTTGGAAAGCATGGCGGCCAATTGCGCAGGGCTTGCCCTATGGTGCTGGCGTGGTCTGGCGTGGCTAGCGCCGGGGCCTGCAATTGCCGACGCGGGCGCCAGTGATCGACATGAGAAATTCCATGTCGCCATCCATGGAGGCGCCCTAGTCGCGACGGGCCCGGCAGGGAATGGTTGCCGGGCCTGCTGGTCAGCCGAGCGCCTTGGTCACGACACCAATGGCCTGATCGATGGCCTGCGCCCGATCGCAGTTGGCGGCGCATTTCCCCTTCTGATATTCCAGCTTCTGGAGCAGGTCGCGCGCCGCATCAGGATTGCCGAGGCGGATTTCGGCCAGCGCCAGGCCCGACATGGCGCCGGGATGGCCGCTGCGCCCATGGGGCAATGCCCGTTCGAAATAGCGCCGTGCGCCTTCGGGATTGTTGAGCGCCAGCGCCGTTACCCCTTTCAGGAAGCGCGCCTCAAGATCGTTCGATCCGCTCATGATCCTGTCCAGCGCCTTGTCGGCCTGGGCATAATGGCCTTGCTGCATCAAATGGCGGACCTGGCCATATTGCGGCGATCGAAAATCCCCATAGACGCTCGAATCGACGTTGTAGAGATTGTCCCAGCTGGGACGGAGCCCTTCGTAAGAGCGGGCCTGATCGGGCGACTGGGCTGTCGCCGGGGCGGCGAGTACGGAAGCGATTACCGGGAGAAGAAACGCGAAACGCATCGGGGCACTCCTTCGCTAGACGAAAGGAGGTTATGGCGACAGCAGGGGTCTGTCAATTTTGGTTTCAATTCGGAACTGTTGCCGGCAATCCGGGCCGATTGTTCGATATCCGATGCCTTCTCCAGCCACATGGCTATCGGCTCGACACCGAGCCGTGCTCAGCGCCGGGGCCTGCAATTGCCGACGCGGGTGCCGGTGATCGACATGAGAAATTCTGCGTCGCCGCCCATGGGGCTGCCCAGATCGCGGGCGGGCGCGCTATTGACCTCGAACAGGCGGATGTTGCGTTTTATCTCGACATTGCGCGGGCCGATTTCGCCTTCCAGCTTGCCCTGCATCCGCACCCCCGGCCCGAGCCAGCAGCGCTGATTGCCGTGTATGGCGGCGCCGTCGCCGTCCAGTTTCCATTGCCGGCAATAGCTGGACGTGCCGGGGCCGGCGAAACTGTCGTCCAGCATGGTTTCGATCGTCGCGTCGATCGTGCCGTCGGGGATGCACAGGTTCCAGGTGCGGATCGGCAGGGTGCGGGCGCTGAAATCGCGGATCACGGTCTGGTGCTGGCTGAACGCCCATTGGCCCGCGAGGATCGGGTTGGGGCGGCCGGTGACGACGATCGGCGGCCCTTTTGGCGGGGCGGGCGGCTGGTCGGGCGGGGCCGGGGACGGGGCGGCTGGAGGCGGGCCGGCCATGGCGGCGACGGCGGCGGGCGGGGGCGGGGGCAGGGGCGCAGGCACCGGCACGACCTCATCCTCGAAACTGGCGATCTTGGCGTTGATGCAGGCCTTGCCACCGGCCGGATCACTGACGCCCTCGCGCACGCAGGCGCTGAGCATCGCGCACATGATCCGGTCGATCCGGGCGTCGCCGCTGGAACGGGTGATGACGCATTGGCGCAGGTCGGTGCCCAAGGCGGCATAATCGATCTTCACCTGGCGCATCTTGCGGGCGATGACGACGATCTCATCGTCGGCGGGGGAGGCGGCGGCCGGTGCGGGCGGATGGTCCTGCGACCGGGCCGGGATTGCCGCCAGCAGGGCGAGCGACAGGCCGCAGCGCAGCGGGAATGAGGGGAATGCCGAATGTCCTGCCATGAACCCTCCCGCCATGGGGCGTCACGCGTGCGCGCGCCATGGCGAAGCATAGGCGAAAAGCCGGGGCGCGGCCAGAGGGGCCGGCATTGCGCCTGCTTCGCGAAGAGGGCGTGGCGAGGGGCTGCGAACTGGGGTGGAGCGGCAGCTTTGGGTGGATTGCGGACCTTCTGCATCCGATGACTAAATTTATAAAAGCAGACACAGGCTAACGAACCGAGCTAAGAAACATGGAGCGTCAACTGGAAGGCTGATGTCGTGTCTCAACATGCATTACGAACCTGCGCCGGAAAATTCGGCGTCGTCGCAGCCACCATATTGAGCGAATTTGAAGCTTGGTGGCATGACCTACATGGGCCAACCATCATCAATATGCCTATAGTATGCGCTGACGAAAGTGCATTTGGCCGGGTGCAGACAGCCTTCCTCCGATTAAATGTCATGATCCGGCAAAAACAAGAGGATGGAAAAAGGCGCGCTGTCTTCGCGACCGAAATCGATGGAATAGAGCAGGTGATAGAAAGTCAGTCTGGTTGTTCGGACGAGGACTTCTTCAATGTCATTATTACCACCATGGAGTTGATGGATCATTTTGGCGAACCGATTCTGCCATGGCCATTCTGGAACGGTGACATTTCGCTATATGAGCATGGAGAATGGTTCGAACCTGATGATGTGTTGCGCGATCCGATGGAGGCAGCGGTGCATTGCGGTTTAGCGGAAAATGCTGGCGCTTTATTCCGGTGGACGCCGAAATTCACGCGCAACTGGATCGAACCCGTTCTCAAGGAACAAGCAGAAAGGCGAGAACGGCTGATTTCATCGAGAGACAAGTGACCAGCTAACGGCAACTTTTGGTCGACGGCCGATCGACAGCTTTTCCCTTCCGCGACCGATCGCCAGACCTGAAAGAGGACCGGCAGCTATCGCCCACTGTCCAGCTGAAACCTGCCAGTCAGCAAACGGCCAGTTCTGAAGGGTGTTATCAGGTTAGCTGACGGTCCGCTCCTGGAACGCGGAAATTTGCGGCTGAGCGTCTTAAAAGGGTCGAAACCTGCCAATCTCCATGGGCGTCATCCCGGATCAAGTGCGGGATGACGGAACGGCGAGGGCCGCTTTTCTGGGCGGCGATCGACCAAACCGATGGCAGTGCATGGCCGGAGCCTGTCCGGGGCGGGCATAATGTCCCATGGTCATCCCCCTGTTCCCGACATAGGAGGCGGCGTTCGATTGCCGTCGCGGCAATCCTGATGAACATGGTTTCTTGTTGGCCGGGATGTGTTCAAGATCATGGACTGGTTTCCTGTTGTTTTCATCCTGTTCAAGGTCGTCGTGCTGGGGGCGGGCATGTTCTTTGCCGTCCGATGGCATTATGAACAGGACAGGAAGGCGCAGAAGGGGGCGGTGCTGAGCGCGGTCGGCAAGATCAGCCTGGCCCTGCTGCTGGCGCTGGTGGGCCTCCTGTCCCTCACCTTCATGCTGGCGCGGATGCTGGGCATGGATATGGCCCTGTGATTGTGCCCCGCATCGTGCGTCGCGCGTTCGGATCATCGTTGCGCTGACGGGCGGCTTGTGCCGGATGGGCGCCTGTGCCGGAGGGGTGTCAGCCGCGCAGACGGTCGAGGCGGTGCTTCAGCTTCCTCTGCAGCAATTCCCAGTTGGTCACGCCCTGGATCACGCCGCCATTGGCGACGATCATCTGTTGCAGCCGATAGGTGTCGACATCCTGGATATCGACCCGATCGCGGTCGATCACGGCCAGGGCGGCGGCGGTGCCGGCCGCTTCGCCCAGTGCCATCGAGGTCGGCTCCATGCGGATGGTGGAGAAGGCCTGGTGGGTCGCCGCGACGCAGAAGGGCACCATGAGGTTGGTGCATTGGTCGCGATGCGGCACCATCAGTTCGAAGGGCAGCGGCGAGCGTTGATATTTGCCGCCGGCGGGCAGCATGAAATGGCCTTCATTGACGATGCCCCATTGTCCCCGTTCGTCCCGGACCGCGATGCGGCTGGCGGCGTGGCTGTCCTGCCAGTAGGAGGTCATGGCGACGATCGAGGGGAGGCGCGGGGGCACGCCGTCGATATCCGACACGTCCCGGCCCGACCAGGCAAGGCCATTGTCCAGCCGCCGCGCCTCGCGCACATAGAGCTGGGGCGACCAGCCGGGCGTGTCGGCGGGATGGCAATCGGTGTGGCGGCCGCGCACCAGCCCCCAGTTGCGCACATCGCGTTGCAGCCCGGCGGGAATGCGGGGATCGCGGCCATGGGCCATGGCGTGGAACCAGCCGCGAATATAATTTTCATGCGCCTTCCATATGCGTTCGCGCGCATCATAGTCGGCCGCCGGATAGGCGCGGTTGAGGCCGACCGCGTCGAGCGACATGGTGCCGCGATTGTTGATGTCGTAGATGCCCGGCGCGACCTCGTCCGCCTTCACCAGATCGCGGGCGAAATGCCAGTCGCGGCCATAGACCTGGCCAGCGCGCCGGCGCCGGTCGAAATCGCGGAACAGCAATTCATAGTCGGCCTCGCGATAGCCATCGGGCGCGGTGGCGGGCAGGTCGAGCCGCAGTTCGGGCCGATCGGTCATGGTCAGGCGGAAGCAATAGGCCTGCACGCCATCGTCGGCGGCGCCGACCGGCCGGTTCGGCGCGGGATCGACCCCGGCGATCAGGCGGCCCGACGGCTGGTCGACGAAAGGGTCGATCGGCAGGATATTATCCTTCTGCGGCGGATCGGTCCGGGTCAGCAGCTCATAGCGTGACCCGCGATAGCCATTATAGGGATTGGCCCGGTCGGCGGCTTCGCGCCCGACCCTGGTGCTGATGCCGGCGCGGGCCATCAGGTCGCCTTCATAGGAGGCGTCGATGAAGATGCGGCCATGGGCGCGAACGCCCGAGCGGGTGATGATCTCGCGGATGGCGCGATCGGTCCGGTCGACGGTCTCGACCCCGTCCGACCAGAGGGCCGGCACCCCGGCGGCGTCGAGCAGGTCGCGGAAATAGGGGGCGGCAACGGCCGGGTCGAAGGCGTAGCGATTGCCCGGCATGCCGCCGGACGCCGCCAGCGCGGCCATGGTGGTGCGGGCATAGCCGCCGACCGCATCGATATCGCGTATGTCGGTCCAGCTGAGCCCGCCGGCCAGCATGCCGCCGGGCTGGATTTCGCGCCAGCCGCCGATCAGCACCGCCGACGCGCCCAGATTGGCGGCGCTGACCGCGGCGATGACGCCGGCGGGGGTGGCGCCATAGACGACGACATCGGCATCGGCCCAGGCTTCCCCGGCAAGCGCGGTGCGGCGCGGATGGATGAGGGCGGCCGGCTTGCCGCTGGCCTGATGGCAGCTGACCAGGCCGGCTGCACCCGCTGCGCCCGCCATCGTCGCCAGAAACGCGCGTCTGTCCATGACCGCCCCCATCCCGGATTGCCCCTGCAAAGGCTTTCCGATTTGCGGGGGCGTGGAAATTCCGGTCGAACACCTAATGGATTGCGCGGTCAGGGCCGGGCAGGGCAGAAGTGGACAGTTGCAATATGCGACTGGTCTGGCAGGATCGGTGCTCCACCACCAGAAAAGCAGGAGTGGGTGCATGATCATCTATGGTGCGCGGCCGTCGCCCTTTGTGCGCAAGGTCATTGTCTTTGCAGCGGAAAAGGGGATCGCGGTCGAGGTGCGGCCGGCCGGGTTCGGCAAGGGCGGCGAGGCGTTCGAGCGGGCGTCCCCCTTTGGCAAGATCCCGGCCCTGGTCGATGGCGATTTCGCGATCAGCGATTCGACCGCGATCATAACCTATATGGATGTGCTGCATCCCGAACCGAACCTGATCCCGACCGAGGCGAAGGCGCGGGCGCGGACGATATGGTATGAGGAATTTGCCGATACCATCGCCCAGCCGGTGGGCGTCGACATCTTCTTCAACCGGGTGGTCGGCAAGCTGCTCGACATGCCGCACGACCCGGCCCGTGCCGACCGGGCGGAGGCGGAGAAGATGCCGGGCATCTATGATTATCTGGAGGCGGTTCTGCCCGAGAGCGGCTGGCTGGTGGAGGATCGCTTCACCCTGGCCGACATTGCGGTGGCCTGTCCGCTGATCAATGTCTGCTATTGCAGCAACGGGCTGAAGGATGGCCGCTGGCCCAGGGTGAAGGCCTGGCTCGACGGATTGCGGGCGCGGCCGAGCTTTGCCGGGGCGATGGCGCTGGAGGCGCGGATGCTGGGCAAGGCTGTATAGCCCATATGGAACATTTTGCTTGACATCGTCACGCTGATCGGGCAGATAAGAGGAAAGTCGATAATTGCGACTCGCTGGCGCCGGTCGGTGGTGGCGCGATGGATCGGCTGGGCTGTGGAAGGCAGGGTTTTCGAGGGCGGCTTTTGGGGCTGTGCCTTGGGGCTGGGTCTTCCAGGTCGGGATTGGCAGTCGGTCCTTGAGGGCTGGTGCTTGAAGACGCGGGGCTTTTGGGAAGCCGGCGCCGCGATGTGATGCTGACAGATATTGCCATCAGGTGAGGCGAAAGGGGCTGGTCCGGTTGGGCCGGCCCCTTTTGCGTTGGGCGAGCGCGCGGGGCTGAGGCTGGGGCTGGCGAGGCGGTGTGCGGGGGAACTATCGCATGGCGAGGTGGCGCGGGGCTGCTGCCGATGGCGGCGTGCGGCGCGTGGTCGCGCGGCGGGGCGATGGTTCGGGACAATCGGGGGAGAGGGCGATGGGCGCGCGAAAGGGGGCGGCCGGGCGGTCGGGCCGGGTGGTGCAGCGGCAGGCGGCGGGCGACGGGGTGCGGACGCAGGTGCGCAAGGCGCGGCGGGATACGTGGAGCAAGGCGGTGCGCGGCCGTTTCCTGGCGGAGCTGGCCGAGACCTGCAATGTCAGCGAGGCGGCGCGGACGGTGGGGAAGAGCCGGCAGGCGGCCTATGGGCTGAAGCAGCGCGACGCGGAATTTGCGCGCGACTGGGATGCGGCGATCGAGCAGGGCTATGGCGAGATCGAGGCGATGCTGATCCGGCTGGCGCTGCATGGCTGCGAGAGCGAGGAAATCATCGAGGATGGCGAGGGTGCGGTGAAGACCCGCAAGGTCAAGCGCGCGCCCAATCCGTCGCTGGGGCTGCAATTGCTGAAGCTGCATGCGGCCCAGGTCGCGGCGCGCCGGGCGGCGCGGGGCGATGCGACCGGACCGGGCAGCCCCGCAGCGATCGCCAGCGTCGAGCGCGTGCTGGCGGAGATACGCCGGCGACGCGCGGCTGCGGGGACGTGAGGGGAAGGCGAGAAGGTCGCGCGACAATGCGCGAACGGCCGCGCCGATCGCCCGTGGATCGGGCGGCCGCGGTCAGCTGGCCGGCTCGTCCGCTGCCATTGGAAGTGTCGTCGGCGCGGCCGGTTGATCCATGAGCAGATGGTCGGGCGTGGGCGCCGGTGCGCGGCGATCATAGCGCTCGACCGTGTCCCAGACTTCATAGAGCGACCGTTGATCGGTGTCGGCAACCGCGCGATTGCGTGGCAAATCAAGACGATGCTTCATATCAAGGCGCTTAGGTCATCGATGCGGCAGATCGATGAAATTAAGGTGAACCGAGCTTTTTTGCCGATGAGACGAGTGGTTGGATGATGGTGGATTGTCGGGCGACAATCGTGCCGGGTGCATGGCGGTAAGGGATTGTTTCTTCCTGGAAGGGGAGGCCTGCTTCCGGTCGCTTTGCGCCGGGCAGCTATCGGGAAGCCTGGCGCCATTTGGTCCCGCGAGCGACGGTGGGTGGTTAATGGACAGTCCGTTTGCGACGAAGAATGCCTAAAGCGGACCTTGCCCGCGATCCCGACCTACGACATGATCTCATGCGTGAATAACGAAGGTTATAGAAGCCCGGCCACGGGCGCAGGACGAATAGGGTGTGCCGTTGCATCCATATTCAGCATTGTTTTTGGCCTGCCGTTCTTCTTCATTGCCACCTATACGAGTGGTGGCTGCGAAGGCGCTCCGCAGCCCTGCAAAAGCGATAACACTTGGTTCTGGATCGCGCTGCTTATCATCGCGCTCTCATGCACAGGCGTGGGGTGGTTGACGCGTAAGGCTATTATCCGCTTCCAGCAACGAAAACGGTGAAATTGGGTGGGAACAAGACATAGCCCCTCCCTTCCAGGGAGGGGTTGGGGTGGGTTGCGAGCGTAGCGAGCTTCTGCCCTATCGATCGTAGACCGCCGCTGCGCGGCGCATACGCGGCGCACCCACCCCCGGCCCCTCCCTGGAAGGGAGGGGAGTAGGAAACGTCCGCTTCTGGTCGCAAGCCGCCCTACCCACATCCGTCATGCCGGGCTTGACCCGGCATCCCGCTTTTCTGTGAAACAGATAAAGAAGCGGCCCCTCGGCTCAAGGCTGAGGTGACGATGGCAGCTTCTGGTCGTTAGCCGTCAAAACCCGGCATCGTCATTGCCAGCGTAGCGAAGCAAGGGCGGGAGATCGTCGAGGCCCGCCCTTTGCGCGGCAGGCTTTTGCTGGTGCGCGGTTCTTCTGGTAGGATCGGGGCGCGGTTTTGAGATCGGGCTTTGGAGATCGGGCGATGCTGGTTGGGCTGATCCTGTTGGCGGCGGTGGGGGCGATGATCGCGCTGTCGGTGCGCGCCGATCGGCGGTTCCGGGCGATCGACCGGCTGCCGATGCAATGGACGCTGACCGGGGCGGTGAGCTGGCATGCGCCGCGGACCGTGGCGCTGGCCTTCACGCCGGTGCTGGGGACGATGCTGATCCTGGCCGTGGGCGCGATGGCCTTGTGGGTGCCGCCGCGCGCCGGGCAGGAGGGGCTGGTGATCCCGGTGCTGCTGGCCATCGCGGCGGGCATGGTGGCGATCCATGCGCTGCATATCTGGATGATCGGGCGCTGGGCGAAGGCGCGGCACTGAACGGGCATTGGGGCTGAGGAGGCGAGGATGCGGCGTGTGACCCGGAGCAGGATGGCGCTGATGCTGATGGCGCCGATGGTGATGATGCTGGGCGCTGGCGCGCGCGCCGCGCCGCCGACGAGCTGGGCCAAGGCGGGCGTGTCGCTGGCCGACTATGCCGGCGATGCGGGGGCCTGCGCGGAGGCAACGCGGGACAGGGCGGTGACGGTGCGACCGGAGACGGCGCAGGCGCTGGATGCGCTGAGCATGGTCGACCTGACGATGATCCTGCGAACCTATGGCGGCGATAGCGATGCCAGCCCGCTGATGGCGGCGGCGAATATCGGCATGCATCATGACGACGCCAATGTGGCGCGGCGGACGGCGAATTTCGGCGCGAAATATCAGGCGATGACGCGCAGCGACGTGCGCGCGCAATTGCAGGCGGCGCTGGACCAGTGCCTGGTCGAGCGCGGCTATGTGCGGATCATGCTGACGCAGGACCAGGTGCGCGGGCTGGCGAAGCTGAAGCGCGGGACCGCCGAGCGCACCGCCTATCTGCACGCGATCGACAGCGATCCGGCGGTAATCGCGGCGCAGCGGGTGGTGCAGGAATGACGATGCGGATCGGGATCGTCCTTGCCAGCCTGGCCTTGTGCGCGACGTTGTTCTGGAGCGGGACGGCGCTGGTCGCGCTGATGATGGAATGGCTGGTCGCGCATCCATGGGTGGCGAAGGCGATGGCGGCGCTGCCGATACTGGTGCTGCCGCTGATGGCGGTGATGGTTTCGCGCGGGCGGGAAGAAAGCGGCGCGCGCTGATCGGTTGGGCCGCGCCGCTTTACAGGGCGGTGCAGGCGGGTAAGACACTGGCCCCATGAAGAAGATCATCCTGCTCGCCGCCGCTTCGGCCCTTGTCACTCCTGCTCTGGCGGCCCCCGCCGCGCCGGCCGCGCCCGATGCGGCGCGGTTGAAGGCGAGCGTGGAGAGGCTGGTGAGCTTCGGCACGCGGCATACGCTGTCGAGCGCGACCGACCCCAGGCGCGGGATCGGTGCGGCGCGGGCCTGGGGCAAGGCCGAGTTCGAGAAGATCGGCAAGGGCTGTGGCGGCTGTCTGACCGTCGAGACGGTGGCGGATCGCTTCACCGGGCCGCGCGCGCCTGACGGCGTCGAGGTGGTCGATGTGCTGGCGATCCAGAAGGGGAGCGGTGATCCCAATGAGGTGGTGATCGTCGCCGGCCATATCGACAGTCGCGTGACCGATGTGATGAACATCAGCAGCGATGCGCCGGGCGCCAATGACAATGCGTCGGGCACGGCGCTGGTGATCGAGGCGGCGCGGGTGCTGGCCGGGCAGAAATATAACGGCACGATCGTCTATGCGCTGCTGTCGGGCGAGGAGCAGGGGCTGTGGGGCGGCAAGCTGCTTGCCAGCACGGCCAAGGCGCGCGGCTGGCATGTGCGGGCGATGCTGAACAATGATATTGTCGGCAATACGGTGGGGCAGAATGGCCAGGTGGTAGCCGACCGGGTGCGGGTGTTTTCCGAAGGCATTCGCGCGGGGGACGATGCCAAGGCGAACCTGACGCGCCGGGCGATCGGCGGCGAGGATGACGGCCCGTCGCGGGCGCTGGCCAAGGCGATCGACGGCATCGCGCAGGCAGACCCGAAGATCGGGCTGGAAGTGCTGGCGGTGCGGCGGTTCGACCGGTTCGGGCGCGGCGGCGACCATTCGCCCTTCCTGGACCTGGGCTTTCCGGCGGTGCGCTTTTCGGTGGGGATCGAGAATTATGACCGGCAGCATCAGGACCTGCGCACCGAAAATGGCCGGGTCTATGGCGACACGGTCGACGGCATGGACTTTCCCTATCTGGCGAAGGTGACGGCGCTCAATGTCGCGACCTTGCGGCGACTGGCCGATGCGCCGGCGGCGCCGGCGACGGTGTCGCTCGATGGCGCGCTGTCGATGGACACGCGGGTGTTCTGGGACGCGGTGCCGGGGGCAGTCAGCTACAAGGTCTATTGGCGGCGCGCGGACAAGCAGGACTGGAGCGACAGCCGGGTCGTGACCGGCGGCACGCAGACGGTGCTGAAGGATATCGTGGTCGACGATCATTTCATCGGTGTCGCGGCGGTGGCCAAGGACGGGGCGGAGAGCCTGGTGACCTTTGGCGGGATGGCGCCGCGTAAGTAGGATTTGGTGGTTCGCGCGGAGGCGCGCGGAGTTTGGGAAAGGCCGCCTGCGGGCGGCCTTTTTTGTTGCGCGCTGTTTGGGGGGGCGGGCGGCTGCATAATGCCGGCTCCTGCGTGAGGCATGGTCGGGAGATGGATTCCCGCCTTCGCGGGAATGACGAAGAAGCGGAGGGGGCGGGGATGCAGATGGCCGATTGCGACTGGGTCGAGCAGGCGGCGGCCTGGCCCGAACTGGCGCGCTGGCTGAGCGACGATGCGGCCGAGCGGCTGGGGCGGGACTGGCATTTCCTGGCGCGGCCGGCGCAACTGGCGCCGGCGGGCGACTGGCGCATCTGGCTGATGATGGCGGGGCGCGGTTTCGGCAAGACGCGGGCCGGGGCGGAATGGGTGCGCGCCATTGCCGAGGGCGATCCCGAGGCGCGGATCGCGCTGGTCGGCGCGACCCTGGGCGAGGCGCGCAGCGTGATGGTGGAGGGGGCGAGCGGCCTGCTGGCGGTGGCGCCCTGGTGGGCAAGGCCGGCCTATGCCCCGGCGCTGCGCACGCTGACCTGGCCCAATGGCGCGCAGGCGCGGCTGTTCGGCGCGGCGGAGCCGGAAAGCCTGCGCGGGCCGCAGTTCAGCCATGGCTGGGCCGACGAGATCGGCAAATGGCCGGGCGGGCAGGCGGCCTGGGACAATATGATGATGGCGATGCGGCTGGGGCATGATCCGCGCGTGGTGGTGACGACGACGCCGCGCCCGGTGCCGCTGGTGCGGGCGCTGGTGGCAAGAGATGGCGCCGATGTGGTGCTGACGCGGGGGCGGACGGCGGACAATGCGGCGCATCTGGCGGCGGGCTTCGTCGCGGATGTGACGCGGCTTTATGGTGGCACGCGGCTGGGGCGGCAGGAACTGGATGGCGAGCTGATCGAGGAGGCGGAAGGGGCGCTGTGGACCCGCGCGGCGCTGGAGGCGTGCCGGGTGCGGCATGTGCCGGGCGCGCTGGCGCGGGTGGTGGTGGCGGTCGATCCGCCGGCGACGGCCGGCGGCGATGCGTGCGGCATCGTCGTGGTCGCCCTCGGCGGGGACGGGCGCGGCTATGTGATCGCCGACGCGAGCGTGGCGGGCTGCTCGCCCGAAGGCTGGGCGCGGGCGGTAGCGCAGGCGGCGCAGGGCCATGGCGCCGACCGGGTGGTGGCCGAGGCCAATAATGGCGGCGACATGGTGGCGAGCGTGCTGCGCGCGGCGCAGGAGGCGCTGCCGCTGCGGCTGGTCCATGCCAGCCGGGGCAAGGCGGCGCGGGCCGAACCGGTGGCGGCGCTCTATGAGGCCGGGCGGGTGGCGCATCGCGGGGCTTTCCCGGAGCTGGAGGACCAGATGTGCGGGCTGCTGGCGGGGGGCGGTTATGTCGGGCCAGGGCGTTCGCCGGACCGGGCGGATGCGCTGGTGTGGGGGCTGAGCGAACTGATGCTGGGGACAAAGGGCGAGGCGCGGGTCAGGGGGCTTTGAGGGGAGGGAGCGGGGCGGTGGATTGCGGGCTGATGACTTTTGATGCATCGGACATCGGACGCGGAGACTGTGAGGGCGAACATTGAAATCCGGATTGTTGCGCTTCTGTTTGGTCCTGGTCAGCATCGTCGCATTTGCGACGATTGCGATCGGTCTGGAAAATTCTGCTGGCATCCCGTTTGCGTTTACTTTTCGGGTCGCATGCGCATGCATCTGCCTGTACTTCGTTATCCAGGTGGGAGCCGATTATCCGGGGCAACGATGGCCTAAGATCGCGTTTTTGATTGCTCTGATGCTCAACGTCAGCCTGTTTTTCTCACCTCTTGCGAATCTGCCGGCTTCCAAGGGGGACATTTTGTTCTTTGCCGCGCCTGACGCCGCCATTGTTCTGGGGGCCAGGGCAATCACTTATCCGGTCTCAAACGACCATCAACGCGCCGTGCGGCAGCAGATGATAGTCGGCCTGATATTGGCCTTGGCGTTTTGCGCCATGATCTTGTCCATCATGCTGATGCCGGCACCTGACGCAGACTGATGGCGAATTGTGGGGCTTCGCGGTTGCGACCGTCAGCGACCTATTGCCAATCCTGTCAGCGTCATCCTGACGAAAGTCAGGATCCATTCTGCGCTATGCCCGAGCGCGAGCGCTGAATGGATCCCGGATCAAGCCTGTCCTGAGCCTGCCGAAGGGTCCGGGATGACGAAGAGGGAGGATAGGGGGGGCTTTCCGGCGAAAGGCCATGGATGGGCGGGGCAATATTTGGTTTCAATGTGAGACCTTTATTCCTGGGGCGGTGGGCGCTACATCGAAGCGTCATGGGCCGGGCTTAGGCTGGCGCCGTTGCAATATAAGGATTTCTCATGCTGATCGACCGTCTGAACTGGCGTTATGCCACCAAGAAGATGAACCCGGACAAGGTGGTGGCCGAGGACAAGGTGGAGCGCATCCTGGAGGCGGTGCGGCTGGCGCCGACGTCGAGCGGGTTGCAGCAGTTCGAGGTGATCGTCGTCACCAACAAGGATTTGCGGGGGAAGATCCGGGCGATCGCCTGGGATCAGGCGCAGGTGACCGACGCGTCGCATCTGGTCGTCTTTGCCGCCTGGGACAATTATACCGCCGACCGGATCAACGGCATGTTCGACCTGGTCAATGACGAGCGCGGTTTCCGCAACGAGGGTTGGGAAGCCTATCGCCAGATGCTGCTGAACACCTATCCGCAGCGCGACGCGCAGACCAATTTCGAGCATGCCGCGCGCCAGGCCTATGTCGGCCTTGGCATCGCGCTGACCGCCGCCGCCTTTGAAGAGGTGGATGCGACGCCGATGGAGGGCTTCGATCCGGCTGCGCTGGACGAGATACTGGAGCTGCGGGCGCGCGGGCTGCGATCGGTGGTGATGATGCCGCTGGGCTATCGGGCGGACGAGGGCGACTGGCTGGTCAATCTGAAGAAGGTGCGCCGCCCGGCCGCCGACTTCATCTCGCGCATCGACTGATGGCGCCCGGATAGGGATTAACCGCAATAGGCGGCGGTCCGTGACGGCCCTTATATGGGGCAGCGAACAAGAAGGACGGGGCCGGAGGCGCGTGGCGCAGCCGGCCCGGAACAGGAAACCCGCCTGCTTCGTTTCGCACCGATCAGGAGTGACGGACATGAAGATGGTCAGGATGATCGCGGCGGTGGCCGCTGTTACGATGGTCGCAACCCCGGTGCTGGCGGCGAGCCTGAACAGCAAGGATCGAGCGCGCATCGCGCGGGCCTATCCGCGCGACCGCGACGATGTGCGCTATTGCCTGCTCCAGGGCAAGAAGGGCCGCGACAAGGGCACCGCGATCGGCGCGGGCGTGGGCGCGGGCGCGAGCATCATCGCCGGCGGCGGCGTGGGCGAGACGGTGCTGGCCGGCGCCGGTGGCGCGGCGGCGGGGCGGCTGATCGGCAAGGGATCAGGCACCAATTCCCGCTGCGACGAGGTGCTGCGGCGGAACAGATGATCCGGGCGTGAGGCCGGACGAAAGGGGCGCGGATTTCCGCGCCCTTTTTTGTGGATATGGTCAGAGATCGGCGGCCAGCGCGCGCAGGGCGGCGTGGGGCGAGGCGGCGAGATGGTCGCGCATCATGGTGCGGAAGGCGGGGGTGGCGCTGGTCGCGGCGGTCTGCATCCAGTGGGTGGCGGCGGCGATGTCGCCGGCGTCGGCCAGCAGCCGGCCATGGTTGAACTGACCGCGAAAATCGCCGCCTTCCGCCGCGATGCGATAGCATAGGGCCGCGCGGTCCATGTCGCGGGGGAGGAGGCGGCCTTCCTCATGAAAGGCGCCGAGGAAATTGATCGACTTGGCATGGCCGAGGGCGGCAGCCTTCTGGAACCAGCCGAGCGCCGCCTGTTCATCCTGGGCCACGCCCGCGCCGAGGCCGAGCGCGCTGCCCCAATTATACATGCCCCAGTCGAGGCCAGCTTCGGCTGCGCGGCGATAGCAGGCGGCGGCCGCGACCGGATCGACCGGCGTGCCCCAGCCCTTTTCATGGCAGCGGCCGACCATGTTGATCGCCATCACATGGCCCGAGGCGGCGGCGAGGCCGAACTGGCGGAAGGCTTCGGCCGGGTCGGCGGCGATGCCCTGACCGTCGAGCAGCAGCTGGCCATAATAGGCCTGGGCGTCGGGCAGGCCGGCCTGCGCGCCGGCGCGGATCAGCGCGGCGGCGGCTTCCGGCGAGGCGGCGAGCTGCGCGCGCATCTGGTCGGCGGTCTGGGACAGGAGGGGCGAGGGCGCGGTCATCAGGGCAGGTCTCTGGCTTGGATATTGCGACTGATTAGCAGGGTGGGGCGGCGCTGGAAACAGGGTGGCAATATTTTGGGCGGGCCGGTCCGCAAGGGCGCGCCCCTCTCCAAGTTTCGGTAGGCGGCTGGGCGCTGCCTACCTCCACTATCCTCTCCCCGAAGGGGCGAGGATTTTTTGCATAGGGGGATGTTCGGATGAAATGGTTTGGAACGAAGGCGGCGGCCCTGGAAGCCGGGCGGCCGGTACTGGCGCGGGCCTGGGGATCGGGCGCGGTGGCGCTGGGCGAATGGCCGGCCAGCTATGAGGCGCAACTGCGCGCCGGGGTGATCGGCAATCCGGTGGCGCAGCGGGCGATGCGGCTGGTGTCCGAAGGGGCCGGGGCGTGCGCGTTGAAGGTCGGCGGGGTGGATGGTGCGGCGGCGGCGCGGATCGGGGCGCTGGTGGCGCGGGCGTCGGCGGGGCAGGGCCTCATCGAGACGCTGGCGAGCCATGTGCTGCTGCATGGCAATGGCTATGTCCAGGTGATTGCGGGCGCGGACGGGATGCCGGCCGAGCTGTTCGCGCTGCGACCCGAGCGGGTGAGCGTGGAGGCGGATGCGCGCGGCTGGCCCGCCGCCTATCTCTATCGCGTGGGCGAGAGCGTGACCCGGCTGTCGCCCGAGGATGGCGCCGGGCGGACCAGCCTGCTCCATATCCGCGCGCTCCATCCGCTCGACGATCATTATGGCCTGGGCTGCGTCGGCGCGGCGGCGGGGGCGGTGGCGATCCACAATGCCGCCACGGTGTGGAACAAGGCGCTGCTCGACAATGCGGCGCGGCCTTCGGGCGCGATGGTCTATGCGCCGGGCGACGGATCGGTGCTGAGCCCGGAACAGTTTGAGCGGGTGCGGCGCGAGATGGAGGCGGCGTTCAGCGGCGCGGCCAATGCCGGGCGGCCGATGCTGCTGGAGGGCGGGCTCGACTGGCGGGCGATGAGCCTGTCGCCGGCCGAGATGGACTTTGTGGGATTGAAGGCCGCGGCGGCGCGCGAGATCGCGCTGGCCTTTGGCGTGCCGCCGATGCTGATGGGCCTGCCGGGTGACAATAGCTATGCCAATTATCGCGAGGCGAACAAGGCGCTGTGGCGGCAGACGATCTTGCCGCTGGTCGGGAAGATCGGCGCGGGACTGGCGCAGGGATTGCAGGGCTGGTGGCCGGGGCTGAGCCTGGCGCCCGACCTCGACGCGGTGCCGGCGCTGTCGGACGAGCGCGCGGCGCTGTGGGAGCGGGTGGCGGGGGCGGACTTCCTGACCGCCGAGGAGAAGAAGGCGATGCTGGGGATTTGAGGTTCGCGCGGAGACGCGGAGGCGCGGAGATTTTTGTGCTGCCGCCTGCGGCGGCCTTTTCTCTTCTCCGCGTCTTCGCGGCTCCGCGTGAACCTTGTTTGTCTTTCTTCTAGCGCTGGCAACTGCCCTGTGCGGTCCAGCGGCCGCCGCTGTCGAGGCAGCGATCCTGGGCGAGCCAGTCGCTTTGCCAGAGGCAGAGGGCGGCGGCGATCAGGACCAGCAGTGCGCCGAGCAGCGCGCGCCTCATATCGGCTGGGCGAGGCTGTCGAGACGGCAGAAGCTGTTGTCCATGTTCCAGCTGCCGCCCTGCAACAGGCAGTCGCCGGCGCGGAACAGGCCGAAATGCCAGGCGATCAGGCCGAGCGCGAGGATGACGAGGGCGATCAGCAATTTGCGAGGGGTACGCTTCATGCGGGCCCAGATAGGGGCGCGCGGCGCCCAAGGGAAGGCGGAACCATGAAAGAGGAGATGCTGGCGCGGCTGGTGGCGCAGGCCGAGGGCGCACCGATGGATATCGTCATGATCCGGGCGCTGATCGAGGAGGCGAGCGAATTGGGTGCCGGGCGGGCGCTGGCGCGGCTGGGGCTGGAGGACCGGCGGGCCGAGGCCGACATGCGGGAATTGCGCGAACTGCTGCGCGCCTGGCGCGACGCGAAGAAGGCGGCACGCGGGGCGGCGATCGGCTGGGCGGTGCGGATCGTGATGGCGCTGGTGCTGCTGGGGATGGCGGTGAAGATGGGCCTCATCGGGCTGGTGAAGGGATGAGCGGGCGGGAGGATGCGGGCGCGCTGCGCTTTGCCGGCTATGCCGCGATCTTCGACCGGGTGGACCGGGGCGGCGATGTGGTGCGGCCGGGCGCATTCGGCGCGGTGACGGCGGCGCAGGTGCCGCTGCTGTGGCAGCATCGGCCCGGCGCGCCGATCGGCCGGATCGAGATGGCGCGCGAGGACCGGCGCGGCCTGCGGGTGATCGGCCGCGTGTCGCGGGCGAGCGCGGCGGGGCGGGAAGCAGCGGCGATGCTGGCGGCCGGCGCGGTCGATGGCCTGAGCTTTGGTTACCGCGTGAAGGCAGCGCGTGGCGCGGGGCCGCGCGAATTGCTGGCGCTGGAGTTGGTGGAGGTGAGTCTGGTCACGCACCCGATGCAGCCGCTGGCGCGGGTGATCGGGGTGGAGCAAAGGTTGAGTGTTTGATGTCGGCGAGATGAAATGGGAAGCGAATTTAACGACCGCTATCGGATCACTATTGGCAGACGGCTGCGTAAGCGCATAATGATTTTTTATGAGCCAACCACATGCGCCCTATATCGTGAAATGGATCGCCGAAATTCTTTGGACGATTCCTGCGCCAACGCAGACTTGGGCTGACATTTTAGGCCATATGGCTTGGCCGGCAGTGACAGTGTTCCTGGTTTTTAGGTTTAGAATTTCAATAAGAAGGATGCTGAACATCTTAATCGAGAGGTTCAAAACCGATCATGTAAAGACACCATTGTTCGAATTGACGCCTAATTCCCAGGTCATGGTTCTTGATCCCGATGAGGTCGATGAGTCTACCGATCATTATGAGTCAGCCGACATTCAACGAATCGAAGCTATATTCGCGTTCATTGGCACCGAAGATGGGTGGGAAAAAATTTCCCGCTGGATCAACCAAAATTTCGGTCAGACGTTGGATATAGAGGATTTCGTAACCAGCCCGGATCATGCTAAGGACCGCGAACGAGCCTTCATCGAAATTGAAGGATTAGAGATATGAGCAAGAAATTTTTCACCAAGGTTTCCCCGAAGGCAGTTGGAGGAATCCGCCGCCTTTATGAGGCACAAGGTGGAGAGGTCCACGCAAAGCTACAAAGCGATGGTTCGGCTATTGTGGTCGTTACCATGATGGATAACAAGGATAAGCGCCGGAAGACCCCGGTAGCTGCCTGATATGTGAAGCACATGTTTTCCGGGGTGCAGCTAGACGCTGATGATATGTGGAAGCATTCAGGGTCTTTGCAAATTCGCCTTGAATAAAACTGAAAAATTGCATGGCGCCTTGAGATTCGGATTAGGCGCTTTTGCGAGAGCGTTTCATCATTCAGGGGAAGTGTCTTCCCCTCATCCAACTTCGCTTAGGCAGCGCTGCTGCTGAGGCTTCATATCCTTCTTCCACAATGGAAGAAGGAAAAGGCGGGCGGTCCCATTGGGGCCGCCTTTTTTCGTTTTGGCAAGCGGGAGATGGTTATGACGGAAGTGGTGACGGACGGGCTGGAGGGCGCTTTCGAGGCGGTGGCGCAGGGCGAGCGGATCGCAGCGCTGGAGGCGCAACTGGGGGCGATGCGGGTGCAGATGGGGCGGCCGGCGCTCGATGGGGTGAAGGGCGGCGAGGTCGACCCGGCGCGCGGCGCCTTTGTCGAGCGCTATCTGCGGCAGGGACTGGAAGCCGGGGTCGAGCTGAAGAGCTTTTCCGGCGCCAGCGGGGCGGCGGGCGGCTATGCGGTGCCGCGCGAGATCGACCAGCTGATCGGGGCGACGCTGAAAGGCATTTCGCCGATCCGCGGCATCGCCAATGTCGTGCGGACCGGGACGGCGGGCTATCGCAAGCTGGTGACGGCCGGCGGCATCGTGTCGGGCTGGGCCAGTGAAACCGGCGCGCGGGCCGAGACGGGCACGCCGAGCTTCAACGAGATCGCGCCGCCATCGGGCGAGCTTTACGCCAATCCGGCGGCGAGCCAGGCGATGCTGGACGACGCGCAGTTCGATGTCGAGGGCTGGCTGGCGGGCGAGATTGCCCGCGAGTTCGGGCAAGCCGAGGGGGCGGCCTTCGTCAACGGCAATGGCACCAACAAGCCCAAGGGCTTCCTGACCTATACCACCACCAATGAGGCGGACAGCGTGCGCGCGTTCGGATCGCTGCAATATGTGGCATCGGGCGCGGCCGGGGGCTTTGCCGCAACCAACCCGCAGGACAAGCTCATTGACCTGGTCCAGAGCCTGCGCGCGCCCTATCGCCAGGGGGCGAGCTTCGTGATGAACTCGGCGACGCTGGCGGCGATCCGCAAGATGAAGACCAGCGATGGCGCCTTCATCTGGCAGCCGGGACTGGCGGCGGGGCAGCCCGCGACCCTGCTGGGCTATCCGGTGGTCGAGGCCGAGGACATGCCCGATATCGCCGCGAACAGCCTGTCGATCGCCTTTGGCAATTTCCAGGCCGGCTATGTCATCGCCGAACGCAGCGACACCAGCATCCTGCGCGATCCGTTCAGCAACAAGCCGTTCGTCCATTTCTACGCGGTCAAGCGGATCGGCGGCGCGGTCGCGAACAGCGAGGCGATCAAGTTGATGAAGTTTTCCGCCTCGTAAACGAGCCGGCGGCAAGCTGATGAAGTTCGCTGCCTCGTAACGGTATTGGGTGTGGGGGACAGCCCCCACCCCAACCCCTCCCCTGAAGGGGAGGGGCTTTTTTGCTTTGTGGGGGGAGAGGGGCGTGGCGATCAGCGAATGGGTGATGGCGGACCTGGTGCGCGAGGTCTGTTTCGATGTCGGCGACGGGCCATTGCTGCTGGGCGGGGCGTTGGCGGGCTACCGCGCCTTTGCCGATGCGCTGGGGGCGGGCGCGCGCTTTCCCTACATGATCGTCGGGGTGGATGATCCGGCGGCGTGGGAGGCGGGCAGCGGCACGCTGGATGGCGAGGGGCGGTTGGTGCGCGAACCGATGGCGTCCTCGGCCGGGGGCGGGGCGGTCAGTTTCGCGCCGGGCGAGAAGCGGGTCGGGCTGGTGCTGCACAGCGGCTGGATCGCGGCGGTCGAGGGCCATGGCCATGGGCTCGCGGCGATCGACGGGCTGGGCGATGCGCTGGCGGGCAAGCAGGATGCAAGCGCGGGGCTGGACGCGCTGGCGGGGCTGGCGACCACCGGGTTCGGGCGCGGCTGGCTGGAGCGGGCCGATGCCGCGGCCGGGCGGGTTGCGCTGGAACTGGGCAGCATCGCAACCCAGGCGGCGGACAATGTCGCCATCGCTGGCGGCGCGGCAACCGGGCTGACGACGCTGGGGGTGAGCCGGCTGGGCCAGGCGAGCGCCGCCCAGGTCAGCATCCTTGCCGATCCGGGCCAAGTGGCGGGCCTGTCGTTCGGGGCGGGGAGCGCACGCTGGATGATCGGCCGGGGCAGCGGCGCGGAGAGCGGGAGCGATGCCGGCAGCGATTTTATCCTGTCCAGCTATGCCGACAATGGCAGCTACAAGGCGACGCCGCTGAGCATTGCGCGGGCCAGCGGGGCGGTGACGATGACCGGCGGGCTGAGCGTCAATGGCACGGTGGCGCGGCAGGGGAGCGGCACCACATCCTTCCTGGCGGATCGGACGACGAGCAACATCAATTCGGTGATGGAATTTCGCACGACGGCCGGGGCGCTGTTCATCGGCAACCGGGACGGCACATCCTTTGGCGTGGGCGCCAATGCCAATCTGTCGACGGGCAGCTGGATGACGGTGTCGGCGAGCGGGGTGAGCGCGCCGGGCCTGACCAGCGCCAATGCCCAGATCAGCGGCGGCAGTGTCACCGGCCTGAGCGCACTGGGGCTGGCCCAGGGCGCGGCAGCGGCGGCCCTGACGATCGACAGCGCGGCCGGCCAATATGCCGGCATCAGCCTGCGCAGCGGGACCGGACTGCGCTGGACGCTGCGCAAGTCGAACGCGGCCGAAAGCGGCAGCAATGCCGGGTCCGACCTGGTGCTGCACCGTCATGACGACAGCGGCACGGCGATCGGCGCGGCGTGGCAGGTCCAGCGGTCGAGCGGCAACAGCCTGTTCGACGGCCATGTGGCGCCGCTGACCGACAATGCGCGCACGATGGGCCTGCCGAGCCAGCGCTGGTCGGTCCTCCATGCCGCGAGCGGGACGATCAATACGTCGGATGCGCGGGCCAAATGCGATGTCGGCGCGGTGCCCGATACGCTGCTGGACGCCTGGGGCGATGTGCAATGGCGCCAGTTCCGCTTCGTCGATGCGGTGGCGGCCAAGGGCGCGGATGCGCGCTGGCATGTCGGGCTGGTGGCACAGGCGGTGCGCGATGCGATCGATGCGCGGATCGGTGATGGGGCGGCGGTGCGGCTGGGGCTGTTGTGCCACGACGCCTGGCCGGCCGAGGCGGAAGAGCGCGACGCGGAAGGCGTGCTGATCCGGTTGGCGCGGGCAGCGGGGGAGCGCTGGGGGCTGCGCTACGAGGAGTGTCTGGCGCTGGAGGCGGCGTGGCAGCGGCGGCGGATCGACCGGATCGAGGCGCTGGTGTCGGGAGGCGGCGATGCTGGCGGGTGAGGCATTGGGCGCGGTGGTGCTGGGCGATGTGCGCGGCGTTGTGGTGCGCTGGGACGGGGCATGGGCGGCGGGGATGCGGCCGGGACAAAGCGCACGGGTGCCGGCGCCGCCGCGGACCGAGCGGCCGGAGGCCAACAGGGGGAGCGACAGGGCATGAGGCTGAACATCAAGGATCCGCAGGCGCGGATCGACCATGGCATCGACTGGTCCGCCTATCTGGCCGGGCAGGTGATCGTCGCCAGCGCATGGAGCGTGGCGCCGGTAGAGGCGGGCGGCATGGCCGTCGAGGCGAACGCGTTCGAGAACCAGCGCAGCAGCGTGCGGCTGGGCGGCGGGATTGCCGGCCATGTCTATCGCCTGACCAATCGCGTCACCCTGTCCGACGGGCAGGTGGATGAGCGGTCGATCGGCTTTCGGGTGGAGGAGCGCTGATGCTGGCGGAAGCGGACAATGGAGCGGGGCTGGCGGCGTCGATGGCGGAGCTGAAAGCCTATCTGAGGATCGAGAGCGATGGCGAGGATGCGGTGCTGGCCGGGCTGCTGCGGAGTGCGGCGGCGCTGTGCGAGCAATTTGTCGGCCAGTGGCTGATCCGGCGGGGCGCGCGCGAGACGGTGCCGGCGGATGGGCGCTGGCATCGGCTGGCGGCGCGGCCGGTGGTGGCGATCGGTGCGGTTGCGGCGGTGGACGATGCGGGGGCAGTCACGCCGCTGCCGGTCGAGGCCTATGCGATCGACATCGATGCGTCGGGCGATGGCTGGGTACGGGCGGTGCGGCCGGGGAACCGGCTGGCGGTGGACTATCAGGCGGGGATGGCGACGGACCTGAATGGCGTCGCCGAGCCGCTGCGCCAGGGGATCATGCGGCTGGCAGCCGAGCATTTCGTCGCGCGGGGCGACGAGGGCGCGGCGCCGCCGGCAGTGGTGAGCGCGCTGTGGCGGCCGTGGCGAAGGATGCGGCTCTCATGACCGGCGATGTCATGCGGGTGACACTGACGCGGCGGATGGAGGAACGGGCGGCGCGGCGGCGGGCCGCGATTGTTGATGCGCTGGACGCGCAGGGCGTGGCGGCGGCGATCGAGGGCGAGGCGGTGCGGGCGTCGGCGCCGGGGCTGAAGGCGCGCTGGATGGCGGACCTCAGCCTGCGCGAGGCGGGAAGGAGCAGGACATGAGCGCGGAGGTGGCGATACGCAGCGCGGTGATCGCGGCGCTGAAGGCCGACAGCGGCCTGATGGATCGGCTGAACGGCCTGTTCGACGGCATGCCGGCGCGGGCGAGCGCGCCCTATGGCGTGGTCGGCGAATGCCTGGGCAGCGACTGGGGCGCGAAGGATGTCGAGGGGCGCGAGCTGCGCCTGTCGATCAGCCTGCATGACATGGCGGAGACGGCTGGGCGGCTGGGCGAGCTGCTGGCGCGGATCGACCCGGTCATCCGTCTGGCGCAGGCGAGCGGCTGGCGCATCGTCACCGCCAGCCTGTTGCGGTCGCGGATCGCCCGGACGGGCGCGCGGGGCGAAGGCGGCTGGCTGGCGGTGGCGGATTACCGCATTCGCGTGGTGCGCGAGGCTATCGGCGCCTGATCAGGTGCCGGGCTTATTATATTCCTCATATTCGCCGATGATCTTGTCGACATATTCGGACACCTGATCGTCGGCATCGGCCTGCGCATCCTTGTCCGACATGCCGTCGGCCTTGTCCTGCGCGAGGATCGCGGCGCGGAAAGCCGCTTCCTTGTCGGCGCAGGTCGTCTTCAACTGACCCTGAAATTCGCCGAGCGGCACCTTCTTGTCGAGCGAGGGCTGGACCTGGGCCGAGAGGCAGCCGGCAAAAGCCTTGCGGGCGGCGCCGATGGCGTCGGCCGACGGCGCGGCCGCGAGCATCATCAGAAGGGGAGCAACCACGAGCATCAGACCTCTCCTTTAATCCGCGTTTTAGAACGCTTTGTCTGACGGGAGAATGCGCCATGGGCGTCGAAAAAGGAAGTGCGTTTCTGTTGAAGGTGGGAAATGGCAACGTCCCGGCAACATATGAGACGGTGGCCGGAATGCGCACCACCCAGCTGTCGGTGAATGGCGAGGCGGTCAACATCACCAGCAAGGATTCGGGCGGATGGCGCGAGCTGCTGTCGGGCGCGGGGGTGCGGTCGGTCAGCGTGTCGGCGGCCGGCATCTTCACCGGATCGGCGGCCGAAATCCGGGTGCGCAACCATGCGCTGGCCGGCACGATCGAAGATTATGAGCTGAGTTTCGAGAGCGGCGAGCGGATGCGCGGCCGCTTCCTGGTGACGCGGCTCGACTATGCCGGCGACTATAATGGCGAGCGCAACTATGCGCTGAGCCTGGAAAGCAGCGGCGCGGTGGTGAGCGAATGAGCGGCGGGGCGGTAAACCCCGTGCGGGGGGAAGCGGCGCTGGACCTGGGCGGCGAGACGCTGGCGCTGCGGCCGAGCTTTGCCGCTTTGGTGGCGGCGGAGGAGGAACTGGGGCCGCTGTTCGCGCTGGTCGAGCGGGCGGCAGACGGGAAGCTGACGCTGGCCGAACTGGTCGGGCTGTTCTGGCATTGCCTGGTTGATCGCGAAGTGCTGAGCCGGGAGGCGCTGGGCGAGGCGCTGCTGGCGGCGGGCCTCGCGCGGGCGACGCCGGTGCTGAAGGCAATCCTGCAACAGATATTGGCGGGGCGATGACGCGCTTCGCGGAAGGGGCGGGGCGGCTGGCGGGGATCGCCGGCTGGCTGCTGGGGTGGCGGCCGGACGAGTTCTGGCGCGCCACCCCGGCGGAACTGCGCGCCGTGCTGGCGGCGATGCGCGGCGATGACGCGCCGGTCGACGGGGTGGATGCGGGCGCGCTGGCGCGGCTGATGCAGGCGATGCCGGACTGACTTCAAATGCAGAAGATCCGTTCGCTTCGAGCGTGTCGAGAAGCGGCGGGAGCGGCTTTTCCCGTTTCTCGACTTCGCTTGAAACGAACGGAGGTTGGGGCGGTGCGTAGGCTGATGTCGGCCTTGCCGGATAGCCCCCACCCCAAACCCCTCCCCTGAAGGGGAGGGGCTTTTCCAAGGAGAAGGGGCCGAGGGATGGACGAGGACATCGAGACATTGGTGGTGCGGGTGCGGGCCGATACGCAGGGGCTGGCCCGCGATGTCGAGGCGATGCGCGCGGGGCTGGAAGGGCCGCTGGGCGATGGCGCCGACCGGGCCGGGCGGCGGATCGAGCAGGGGCTGTTGCGCGCGGTGCGGACGGGCAAGTTCGGCTTCGAGGATCTGCGGCGGATCGCTTTGTCGGTGCTGGACGAGATTGCGGCGAGTTCGCTGCGATCGGCCGTGGGCGGTGGCAGCGGGGGCGGGCTGGTGCAACTGGGCGCGTCGCTGCTGACCAGCGCGCTGGGCCTACCGGGGCGGGCGACCGGCGGGCCGGTGGCGCCGGGACGTGCCTATATGGTGGGCGAACGCGGGCCGGAACTCTTCGTGCCGACGGCGAGCGGGCAGGTGGTGCCGGGCGGTGGCGGCGGGCGCGACGTGCGGGTGAACATCGCGGTGCAGGGGCGTGGGAACGAGAGCGAGGCGCGGCTGCTGGCGCGGAGCGCGCGGCAGGTGGCGCGGGCGGTGCGGGGGGCGCTGCAATGAGCGGGATCGATTATTGGCTGGCCGACGGAGGCCCGGCACATGGGGGCGGACAGG
Organism: Sphingobium sp. BHU LFT2; assembly: GCF_018604485.1. Taxonomy (NCBI): domain Bacteria; kingdom Pseudomonadati; phylum Pseudomonadota; class Alphaproteobacteria; order Sphingomonadales; family Sphingobiaceae; genus Sphingobium; species Sphingobium sp. BHU LFT2. The sequence continues at coordinate 10,046 of NZ_JAFCGW010000016.1, read as the reverse complement.
AGAGCCGCTTCATCAAGCGGTTCGATCCGATGTGGTGGACGGTGAATTTCCCCCGGCCGATGATGGCGAGCGTGGTGACGATCGGGCCTGACACCCCTTCGACAGGCTCAGGACAGGGCCTGCGGGTGGATGCGGTCTTCTACGGCTCCGGTGATCTGGCGGGGCTGATCTGGGACGCGGCGGACCAGTGGAGCCATCCCCTGCTGGCCTATGAGACGGCGCGGGATTTCCGGCAGTGCGTGCTACGTTTCCGCTGGCGCAGTGGCGGACTGCGGCGGCTGGACGAGACGCACGGGCCGACGCTGACGATCGAGGGGCGCGATGCCGATGGTGCCCCGCGCGCCTGGTATGTGCGGCTGTGGAACTATGCCAGCGGCGGGCCGGAAGATGCCGAGATCATGCTGGATTTTGCTGCGCTGGAGGGCGGGTTTCGGCTGCCCGACGATAGCGATCCGGTCTGGGCCGGCGACGTCGACCGGATGTTCATTTCGCTGGTGCCGCCCGCTTATGATGCGGGCGATACCGGCTTTGCCGCGCCGGTCGAGGGTTGGGCGGAACTGAGCGACATCGCCTGCGACGGGGCGGGATCGGTGCTGGCGGCGGGTGACGTCATGCTGCCGGAGCATGGGCTCAGCATGGCGACCGGCTATGACGATTGTTTCAACCAGACGCCCGAGCGGCTGGTCGCGGCGATCCATGCGCTGGGCTATCGCGGGGCGATCAACCATTATGTCGGGATGAGCCATTATTTCCGGCTCGAACGGCTGGGCGCGGGCCTTTATGTCAGCCTGGCCGGCGGGGTGCTCAATGCCCCCTGTGCTGCCTGGCATGCGGACTTTGCGCGGCGGGCCAAGGCGATGGGGCTGGGGATCATCTGGTCTTTATCCTATGAATTGTTCGACGCCCATTGCTGGAACGACTGGAAGCAGCGGGCGGAAAATGGCGACCCGGCGCTGACCGGCTGGTCGCCGCCATCGACTTTGTTGTCGCCAGCCCATGGCGGGGCGATGGGCTATTTGCAGGCGGTGGCGGGCGCCTTTGTTTCCATTAGCCTGGACGCGGAGATTCCGATCCTGTTTCAGGTCGGCGAACCCTGGTGGTGGGTGATGCCGGGGGATGGGCGGATCTGCATCTATGACGATGCGGCGCGGGCGGCGCTGGGCGGGAGCCCGGTGTCGATCCCGGACGTGCGCGGCACGCTGAGCGCGGCGCAATGCGACCTGCTGGATGAGGCGGGGGCTTTGCTGGCGGCGTCGACGGCGGCGCTGTGCGCGGCGGTCCGGGCATTGGCGCCGGACGCAGTGACGCATCTTCTGGCCTATCTGCCGACCGTGCTGGACCCGCTGGCGCCCGAAGCCAAGCGGGCGAACATGCCGGTCGGCTGGGCAGCGCCGGCGTTCGATGTGCTGCAACTGGAAGATTATGACTGGGTGACGCAAGGGCGGCCGCGGATGACCGACAGGGGCGTCGCTATGGCGACCGCCCGGCTGGGCTATCCGGTCGAGGCGCAGCATTATTTTTCCGGCTTCGTGCTGTTGCCCGAGCAGGCCGACCAGTGGCGCGCCATCGCGGCGGCGGCGCAGGCGTCGGTCGGGCGCGGCACGGCGGCGACCTATATCTGGGCGCTGCCTCAGGTCGCGCGCGACGGCTTTACCTGTTTCAGACTGGATGGGGAGGATGCGATGCAGGCCTTTGACGATGTGCGCTTTCCGATCGCGATCGGGCGAGAGGCAAGCGTGGCGCCGGCATTTTCGACGCAGGTGGCCGAAAGCCCGTCGGGGCATGAGCGGCGCAGCAGCGACTGGGCCGACGCCCGCCTGTCCTTCGACGCCGGGCCAGGGGTGCGGTCCGACGCGGACATTGCCGACCTGATCGCCTTCTTCCGGGCAAGGCGCGGGGCGGCGCGCGGCTTTCGCTTCACCGATCCCTATGACGACCGGAGCGGGCCGCCGGGCATGGCGCCGGGGCCGCTGGACCAGCGGCTGGGCAGCGGCGACGGGGTGACGACCGACTTTCCGTTGATGCGTCATTATGGCGGCGGCGCGGATGCGCAGGCGCGGCGCATTACCCGGCCGGTGGCGGGCACGATCCGGGTGGCGATCGACGGGGTGGAGCAGGCCGATGGCTGGCAGCATGTCGGGCTGGGGGTGATCGCGTTCGATGCGGCGCCCGGTGACGGCGCGCTGATCACCGCCGGCTATCGCTTCGATGTGCCGGTGCGCTTTGCCGAGGATCGGCTGGAGATTAATCGGGCGACCTTTGCTGCCGGGGAAGCAGTGTCGGTGCCGCTGGTGGAGATACGCGAATGAGCGGGGGACTGGAGGAGGCGCTTTGCACGCTGGCCTTTTGCTGGCGGCTGGAACGGCGCGACGGGGTGGCGATCGGCCTGACGAGCCATGATCGCGACCTGGAGATTGACGGGCTGCGTTATCGCGCGGCGCCGGGCATGACGCCATCGGCGATCCGCAACAGCATCGGGCTGGAGGGCAGCGACAGCGATGTCGCCGGCGCGCTGGTGGCCGATGCGATCAACGAGGCGGACCTGATGGCCGGGCGCTGGGACGGGGCGGCGCTGGAATTGCGGCTGACCCAGTGGGAGGCGCCGGGGGTGCTGTGGCGGCTGCTCGCGCGCGGGGCGATCGGCGCGGTGGCGCGCAAGGGCGGCACGTTCAGCGCCGAATTGGTGGGCGCGGCGGCGGCGATGCTGGCCGAGCCGGTGGCGCCATCGACATCGCCGGATTGCCGCGCGACGCTGGGCGACCGGCAATGCCGGGTGGCGATGGCCGGGCGGCGGCAAATCGTGGCGGTGACGGGCGGGACGGACATGGTGGTGGACGCGGCCGGGCTGGAGCCGGGCATCTATGCCTATGGCATGATCCGCTGGCTGACCGGCGCCAATGCCGGGATCGTCCAGGCGGTGGTCGACAATGATGAAGGCACGCTGCGGCTGGCCGATCCGCCGCCCTTTGGCGTGGAGCCGGGGACGCTGGCGCTGTTGACGCAGGGGTGCGACCGGCAGTTGGCGAGTTGCGCGGCGCGCTTTGGCAATGCGGTCAATTTCCGGGGCGAACCCTATCTGCCGGGCACCGACCTGTTGACCCGCTATCCCGGTGGATGAGCGGAGCAGCGATCGCGGCGGCGGCGCGGGCGCTGGTGGGCGTGCCGTTCCGGCTGCAGGGGCGCGATCCGGCGCTGGGGCTGGACTGTGTCGGGCTGGTCGGGGCGGCGATGCGGGCGGCGGGATACGCGCCGATGATGCCGGGTGATTATGGGCTGCGCTTTGGCGATGACCGGCGGGCGGATGACTGGGCGCAGGCGGCGGGTTTGCGGCCGGTGAGGGCCGGGGCGGTGGGCGACATGATGCTGGTGCGGCCGGGCGCGCTGCACCAGCATCTGCTGATCCTGGTGCCGGGCGGATTCGTCCATGCCCATGCCGGGCTGCGGCGGGTGGTGGAGACGCCGGGCGCACCGCCCTGGCCGGTGCTGCGCATCTGGCGGGCGTGAAGGGGGAGGGAGAGCTATGGCGACGATGGTGCTGACCGCGGTGGGGACGGCGCTGGGCGGGCCGATCGGCGGCGCGATCGGCGGGCTGATCGGCAATGTGCTGGACCGGGAGGTGCTGTTCAAGACCAAGGGGCGCGAAGGCACGCGGTTGAGCGACCTGCAATTGCAGACGTCGAGCTATGGCACGCAGATGCCCCGGCTGTTCGGCACGATGCGGGTGGCGGGCACGGTGATCTGGGCGACCGACCTGCGCGAGGTCCGCACGAAAAGCGGCGGTGGCAAGGGGCAGGGGAGCAGCACGAGCTACAGCTATTCGGCGAGTTTTGCGGTCGCGCTGTCGGCACGGGGCGTGCGATCGATCGGGCGGGTCTGGGCCGACGGCAATCTGCTGCGCGGGGCGGCGGGCGATTTCAAGACGCAGTTGGGGGCGTTCCGCCTGCATGATGGGGGCGAGGATCAGGCGCCCGACCCGCTGATCGCGTCGGCGCAAGGATCGGGCGTGACGCCGGCGCATCGCGGCATCGCCTATGTGGTGTTCGAGGATCTGCTGCTGTCCGATTATGGCAATCGCATTCCATCGCTGACCTTCGAGGTGGAGGCGGATGCTGGCGCGGTGACGATTGATGCGATCGTTGGCGCGCTGAGCGAAGGGCAGATGGGGTGCGCGGCGGCCGAAGAGGTCGAGGGCTTTGCCGCGAGCGGGGCGGACCTGTCCGAAGCGATCGCGCCGCTGGTCGAGGCCTATGGGCTGGGGCTGTGCGGCGACGGTGGGCAACTGGTGGGCGAGGCCGGGCCGGCGGTGTCGCTGCTGGAGCCGGCGACGCGGTGCCGCCGGATCAATGGCCGGGCGATCGATCCGGTCGAGCGTTCCGGTGCGGGCGCGGACAGCGTCGCGCTGGCGCTGTCGGTGCGGCATCATGATCCAGCGCGCGATTATCAGGCCGGGGTGCAGCGGGTGACACGGCCGGGGCCGGGGCGGATCGAGCGCGGGATCGAACTGCCGGCGGTGCTGAGCGGTGGGGCGGCGCGATCGCTGGCGCGGCAAAGGCTGGACGGCATCTGGGCCGGGCGCGACCGGATGATGGTGCGCGGCGACTGGCGGGCGCTGGAACTGGAGCCGGGGATGATCGTGGCGCTGGCCGATGCGCCGGGGCTGTGGCGGATCGAGGAGCGGGAATGGGAGGCGATGGCGGTGCGGCTGGCGCTGCGGCGGCTGGCGGGGGCGGGCGGGCGTGCGCCGGGCAGCGTGTCGTCGGGCCAGATCGTGCGGCAGGTGGATGCGCCGCACGGCCCCACCCGGCTGATGCTGGCGGACCTGCCGTGCCTGACCGACGGGGTGGCGAACGGGCCGCAACTGGCGGCGGCGGCGAGCGGCGGGCCGGGCTGGCGCAGCGCGGCGCTCTATGCGCTGGATGCGGGCGGGACCGCAGAGCCGATCGGGCGGACGGCGCCGCGCGCGGTGATGGGGCAGATCGATGCCGCCTTGCCGCCGGGCAGCACGCTGCTGCTCGACATGGTGAACAGCCTGTCGGTGACATTGCTGGCGGAGGATATGGAACTGGCGAGCGCGGACGGCGCGGCGTTAGCGCAGGGGCGCAATCTGTGCCTGGTGGGGCAGGAACTGGTCCAGTTCGGCCGGGCAGTGCGGACCGGGCCGGCCAGTTATCGGCTGGAGGCACTGCGGCGCGGGCTGCGCGGCACCGAATGGGCGATTGCAGGGCAGGAGGCTGGCACGCCCTTCCTGCTGATCGAGGCGGATCGGCTGGTCGATCCGCTGGCGGTGGCGGCCATGGAGGGGGATATCGGCGCGGCGATGCACCTGCTGGCGATCGGCATCGGGGACGTGGAACCCGCGACGGCGGAAATCACGATCAGCGGCGCGGCGCTGGTGCCGCCGGCGCCGGTGCATCTGAACGCGGAGCCGGACGGGGCAGGCGGATGGCGGATCGGCTGGACCCGGCGCAGCCGGGCGGGATGGCGCTGGACCAGCGGTGGGGATGTGCCGCTGGCCGAGGAAAGCGAGCGCTATGAACTGCGGGTGCTGGAGGGCGATCGGCTGGTGCGGCGGGCCGAAGTGGGGGAGCCGGGCTGGACCTATGCTGCGGCGATGATCGCGATGGATGGCGTGAGCGGGCCGCTGACCATGGACGTGCGGCAGGTCGGCACGCGGGCGCTCGGCCGGGCCGGGATCATCGAGATGCTGCTGTGAGGAGGCGAGGATGATGAACGAGACGAGCGATCGCTGGGCGCTGCCGCTGCTCCATGCCGGGCAGGCGCAGAAGGAAAACATGCATAATGAAGCGCTGGCACGGATCGACATGCTGCTGCACGGGGTGGCGGAGAGCGCCGACCTGGCTGTGCCGCCGATGGCACCGGTTGCCGGGCAATGCTGGATCGTGGCGGCGGGGGCGAGCGGAGCCTGGGCCGGGCGGGAGGCGCATGTCGCTGGCTGGACGGATGGGGGCTGGCGCTTCGTTGCGCCGAAGGCCGGATTGCGGCTGGCGGTGGCGGATCGCGGCCATGCCATGGTGCATGACGGTACGGCATGGCGGGATGATGCGGTGCGCAGCGAAGGATTTTATGTCGCCGGCCAGCAAATTGTCGGCGCGCGCCAGCCCGCGATCACCGGGCCAACCGGTGGAACGACCGTCGATAGCGAGAGTCGTGGCGCAATTGCCGCGATATTGGCCGCTTTGCAGGCTCATGGCCTGATCTCCATGTAATTCTGGAGTATCGGCGATCTTTTCATGGAGAGGGGTAGGTATTAGCTTGGAGGCGAGCCTGGGGGATGTCCCTACTGCGTTATTTTTGCAACGGTTTCACGAATTGTGGACTTGCCATGAAACCTTCTTGCCGATACATGGTTTCAGCAGTCCTTCGTGACACTTTTGAAAGGGGAATTCAAATGCGGAAGCTTGCCCTCGCGGCTGCGCTTGCGACCAGTGCCCTGGCCACCCCGGCCTTGGCGCGCGACAACAGCTGGTATGTCGGCGTCGACGCCGGCGTAATGATCGTTGAAGATCAGGACATCACCTTCACCCCCGGTAACGGTACCGTAGCCAGCAACACCGTGGCGGCTGACTACCATAAGGGTTATGATTTCGACGCCAATATCGGCTACGACTTCGGCGGCTTCCGCCTCGAAGCCGAAGCTGCCTACAAGCGCGCCAAGGTCGACCTCGACGATAGCGGCTTCGGCGGTGCGGCCTCGGCCCTCTCGTTCATGCTGAACGGCCTGCTCGACTTCGGTCCCGATGACGGCCTGCAGGGCTTCGTCGGCGGCGGTGTCGGCGTGTCGCGTGGCAAGCTGGCTAACGACCTGGTGAACGACAGCGACACCGGTTTCGCCTGGCAGGCGATCGCCGGCGTGCGTTACCCGGTCACCAACAATGTCGACGTCTCGCTGAAGTATCGCTTCTTCAACCAGGACGACATCAAGCTGATCCCGGCCTACACCACCATCGGTGGCCCCGCCGGTTCGGAAGCCAGCACCAAGCTGCGTACGCACAGCCTGCTGCTCGGCCTGACTTACAACTTCGGCGCTCCGGCTGAGCCTGCTCCGCCGCCCCCGCCGCCCCCGCCGCCCCCGCCGCCCCCGCCGCCGCCTCCGCCGCCCCCGCCGGCGCCGGAATGCTCGCCTGGGCCGTACATTGTCTTCTTCGAATGGGACAAGTCGGACATCACGCCTGACGCCGCCACCATTCTGGACAACGCGGTTTCGGCCTACAGCGCTTGCGGCAACGCTCAGGTCATGCTGGCCGGTCACGCTGACCGTTCGGGCGCAGCCTCGTACAACGTTGGTCTGTCGCAGCGTCGCGCTGACGCCGCCAAGGCTTATCTCGCCTCGAAGGGTATCCCTGACGGCGTGATGACCACCCAGGCCTTCGGTGAATCGAAGCCACGCGTCGACACCGCGGACGGCGTTCGCGAAGTCCAGAACCGTCGCGTGGAAATCAGCTACGGTCCGGGTTCGGGTCAGTAAGAAATTTCCGTCCTTCGGGATGGAATATGAAGAGGGGCCGGTCGCAAGATCGGCCCCTTTTTCTTGTCCTGCGTCGCGCGCGCTGGGCTGTCGGGCGCTGACCTGTCGTGCGTTGCAGTCTGTCGCGATCCGGGTGGAACGGATATATGTCCGGCATGTCATGTGCTGGGCAGCGTAGACGATCGGCGCATGGGCGGTTGATCATGTCTGCGCTCATGGCCGGCCAGCTATTTGCCGGGGCGAACCGATAACGCTGCGATCTGGATTGCTACCGGGCTGGGGCCTGACATGCGACACATCGCGATCTCAGGCTATTGCCTCCGGACAGCCCTTTGGGTCGGTGAAGGAGGGGCGTCAGCATGGATGCCATGCTATCTCCCTGCTTTTATTGCGAACGATATGCAGAAGGGTCATGACAAACCGGATCGGATCGGCAACAAAGACGCGTCTGCCGCGTTCGCGCAGTTGTTTCCGTGATCGGGAGTTTGCCATGAAGACCGCCGCCCTGTTCCTTGCCCTGCCTCTGCTCGCTGCCGTGACGGCCTGTGCCGCGACCAGCCAGAGCGCGCCTGCCGCGCCGACCGCCAAGGCCAAGCTGGCCGCTGGCGATGGCAGCGCGCGCGGCACCGCCGTGGTGACCCAGGCAGGCGATGGCCTGCATGTCGTGGTCAAGGCGCAGGGGCTGACGCCGGGCATCCATGCGGTGCATATCCACACCACCGGCGTCTGCACGGGGCCGGACTTCACCAGCGCGGGTGGCCATTGGAACCCGACCAGCCACCAGCATGGCAAGGATAATCCGCAGGGCATGCATATGGGCGACATGCCCAACATGCAGGCCAAGCCCGATGGCAGCGGCGAGATCGAATATGTGGTGCCGGGCGGCACGATCAGCGACGGCGCGACGCCGCTGCTGGATGCCGATGGCGCGGCCATCGTGATCCATGCCCAGGCCGACGACTACAAGAGCGACCCGACCGGTAATGCGGGCGGCCGCGTTGCCTGTGGCGTGCTGAGCGTCGGCTAAGTCTGGCTCCCGGCGTCCGCGTCAATCGTCGCGGACGCCGGGATGACCGCCTGCGCGATAGGTTTCGACCGCATGATAGCTGGAGCCGGCATGGCCGAGCCGGCTTTCATAGAGGCTGAATTCGTCCACGGTGAAGGCAGGCGATGCAAGGCCGGCGTGCAGCGCCAGGAAGGGCGCGATGTCGCCGCCGTGCCGGCTGAAGCGGGCGAGGGTGATGTGCGGCAGATAGGCGCGGGCTTCGGGCGCGATGCCGGCCGATATGCAGGCGCGATCCACCTTGGCGTGAAGATGGGCGAGCGGATCGCGCGGCTGCACTCCGGCCCATAAGGTGTCGACCACGCCGCGCCGGTCGAAATAGCCCGTGCCGGCGAGCGCGATGGCGAACGGCGTGAAGCGGACGCCGGCGAGCGCATCGGCAATATCGTCCGCCAGATGGCGATCCACTTCCCCGATGAAGCGCAGGGTCAGGTGCAACTGGCCATCATCCTGCCAGCGCGCGCCGGAAACGCCGGCCATCTGGGCCAGAAGCTGGCTGCGGATCGTGGCGGGCGGACGGATGGCGACGAACAGGCGGTGCATGAGGAGTAGATAGGGAGAAAGGTGGCGTGCGGATAGGGGCGGGGTGGCGCGGGGGTGATGGTCGCGATGTCGGCGTCGCGCTTTGACGGCTGACGACCATCTATTGCCGCTCATAGGTCGATTTTTTGATGCCACTAGCGGACATTCGTTCGCTGGGTAATATCGATGGATGGATGACGGCAGATGCCGGGGGGGGAGGGACGCGGGGTGGCAAGTGGGGCTGCGGCATGTCGTTGCTCATCACCCTCCCGATCTTCACCATCCTCTTAATGGTGGAGGGCTTGGGTGACTGCGCACCTGATATTCCATGCGGTAAGGGCTTTTGGTCGCACATCATGCTGCCATCCGCTGCGGTTGCGCTCATCACAGGGCTGGCGGTTCGGTGGCTGGTAAATCGGCTAATCCGGAAAGGTGGATGACGACCAGAAATAGACCTTGGGCTGACTCTGATTTACTATGAATAGCAGACGTCAATCAGCAAGTTTGCAGGCTCCATTGCTCCGGCCCGGTCCATGAGATTTGCGTGTAAGAACCGCGGCATAGCCCTCGGTCCCGGAGGTCGTTCATAACTTCGCTAGGCGACCACAACCTGGCCCCGCGCTGAAAGCTAACTCCATGTCGCGAAGCTTTGCTGCGAGGGCAGCAAATTCCTCAAATGCCATTGGCCCTGAGCAACGAAATTCGAATCCGGCACCGTCAGCGATCTTCCCGAAGCCCAACCCTAGAAGACGATCAGCAAAAACGGGAGTCGCCCCTTGAATGGTCACCCGTTTGAAGTCGAAGGATGTAACGTAAGGCGGCAGGGTATCATTGAGTAGCCCCTAGATTTCTGGACGCCTTCTATCCTAATTTTGAGGACAGGAGACGACGATGGGGAAGCCCAATTTCAGCGATGAGTTCAAGCGTGATGCGGTGGCCCAGATCACCGAGCGCGGGTATCCGGTAGCGGAGGTT
>NZ_JAFCGW010000015.1:0-84031 GCF_018604485.1 Sphingobium sp. BHU LFT2 | reverse complement strand
AATCGAGGCGCAACTCCGGGCCTCGACCCGCACTCTCGAGTTAAGAGCTGCGTCAGATCCGGTTTGCATGCGCCTGATGACGGTTCCTGGCGTGGAGGGCGAGAGATCGGCTTCCAGCACGGCATAGAACAGCTTGCGGTCAAGATCGGCCCCGCGCTGGAAAAAGTCGCGGTTCTGGTAGGCGGCCACGACGCGCCCCCGAAGAGCACCATTGAAGCCCAGTGGGCCGGAGGCATCGACTTCGGCGCGGTAATTGTTCCAGCTTCCGGCCTGAACCTGTCCGATGAACTGCGGCGTTGCCGTGGGCTTCTTGCGCACGAGATTGAGCACGCCGCCCGGTTCACCCTGACCGCCGAACAGGCCGTCCGACCCGCGCATCACCTCGATATGTTCGTAAAAGGCCATGTCCGTGTCGACCCCGGACGGCATCTCGATGGCGGCGCCACCATCCGCGCGGGCGCTGGTGATCGCGAAACCACGCGACATGTAGCGGCTGTTGACCAGGGTGCCCTCGAACAGCGTGATGCCTGTCACCTGGTTCATCACGTCATGGATGGTCATCAGGCCCTGGTCCTCGATCCGCTGCTCGGTCAGGACCGAGACCGAATGCGGGACTTCGCGCAGGCTGGTCGCCATCTTGCTGCCAACAGACCCATAGGGCGCGGCATAGCTCTTGGTGCCTTCGGTGCTGGTCGGGTCGCTGACGCTGGAGCCGAACAGCGCGGAGCCACCGCCGTTTGCGCCCTCGACCCGGACCGGGCCAAGCTGCACCGAACCGTCAACGGTCTGCGGGGCTGGTTCCACGGCAATGCGGTTGTTGCCAGTGATACGGAAGGTAAGACCGGGTCCGGTCAGCAGGCGGGACAGGGCTTCGACCGGCGCGAGGCGCCCTTTAACTGCCGCGCTGCGGCGACCGGCCACCTTGTCTGCATCATAGACGATCTGCAGCCCGGCGCGTTTCGTAAGGGTGAGCAGCGCGGAATTGAGATCCTGCGCCGGAATATCGATATCGATCTGGCGCTGAGCGACCTGCGCCTGCGCGACGGTCGGCGCGATCATCCCGCTCATCGCCAGCGTGGCGATGCTGGCCGACAGCGCCAGCAAACTGTTGCCGCGCCCCGATCGCCGCAATCCGGTAACAACCCCCATCAAATTCCCTTTCCAACCGACCGAATGCGATAACAGTTCGCATTAGCTGGATGCCAAGACGTCCGGGGGCATGAGAGTCGGTAAAGTTTTTTGCCGGTCTGTGAATTTTTCTGAAACCGACGGCAAACAGCGATCAGTAGAGCGCGGTCAGCAGCGGTGCGTCGATCCGGCTGGCGCTGACTTCATGGGCCAGCGCGGTGATTGCCCCATCGATGTCGTTGCTGTTGAAGACGCCGCTCACTCGCCGGGACCGCAGCTTGCCGCCCATGACAAGGACGCGACCGGCCCGGTAACGGTTGAGGGTCGCCATGACTTCGCTCAGCGGTGCGCGGTCGAAAACGAGTTGGCCATTCTGCCATGCCAGGGCGAGGTCCGGGTTTGCTGTCTGGACCGAGCTGACATGCCCATCCGCGTCGTAGCGCACACTTTGTCCCGGCGACAGGGTGAGGGTCTTGTCTCCGTTTCCTGACACAGCGACCTGATGATGCATGACGGTCACGACGGTATCGCCCGCCTGCAGCTCCACCTGATAGCGCGTGCCCAGTGCTGTCGCGGTTCCGCTACCTGATTCAACGACGAAGGGTCGTCCTCCAGCCTGCGCCTTTGGCGTGGCACGAACATAGGCCTTACCCACGAGCAGTTCGATCCGTCGCTCCCGGCGATCGAAATGCACTGCGATTGCGCTGGACGGGGCCAGATCGACATGACTGCCATCATCCAGAGTGAACGAGCCAATTTGAGCGATGCCAGTGCGATGGTCCGCGCGCAGATATGTGATCGGATCGCCCATCCATGCCGACCCGATCGTTAGGGTCAGCGCGGCGCAGGCCGTTACCGTTATTGGCAATGCCCAACGACGACGAGGCAAAGCAACGGGGCGGGATTGCGGCGCTGACGCCATGCTATGCCTCGCCAGCGTTCCCGGATTATCGGCAAGCTGCCCCATTTGCCCCCAGGCAAGCTGCGCACTGCCGAACGCCACGGCATTGGCTGGTGACGCTGCACGCCAGCGCTCGAACGCTGCATGGGTTTGCGCGGAAGGCTGGCCGTCGTTGAGGCGCACGATCCACTCCGCCGCCTCAAGCTCGGGATCGGGCATGGACTGGCTATTCTGCGACATGCGGCCGTCTCCGATCGATATATACGCCAGACGCCATGATGCATGGACCTGAGCGCCTCCTGCTTCCAGAACGTCTGACGACCATCGATCGAGTAAAATGAGCGGTGATTTTGTTCATGACTTCATCCGCCGCATGACATGATGCACTGCACGGGCAAGATGTTTTTGAACCGACGAATCCGAAATCCCCAGCAGTTCGGCTGTCTCGGCATAGGTCCGACCATCGACACGCACCGCGACAAAGACCTTCTGCGTGCGCTCCGGCAACTCCTCGATGATCCGTGTCAGCCGGTCCAGTTCCATGCGGTCAGCCGCGATATGCTCGGGCGATGGGCTGTCGTCGGCTATGGCGCTAAGACCATCCACATCCACAGCGTCAGTGCGCCGCCGTGAAGCCTGCCTGCCGTGATCGACGGCGAGGTTATGCGCGGTCCGGTAGAGCCACGCACGCCCATGGATGATCGCGCCTCCGCTGCCTTCGGCAAGGCGCAAAAATGCTTCCTGGGTTAGGTCTTCGGCGGTCGCCGGATCGCCCAATTTCTTATTGATGTACGCCTTTATCCCACGACGATGGGCAGCATAAAGGCGCATGAGCGCCTTATCTGCCAAGGCTCATCCCCGCGTTGTTCGAAACGAGGCCCTGTAACGAACTTGCGATGGACTCGCAATAAGGCTGCGTGAATGGGTTCGGCTAGAAGGGCTGCTGGCGTGAACTGCCGAACAGGAACGCGCCCATCCCGGCCATTAAAGACTGCTCTTCTTGCTCTCGGAAGCGGACGTTCCCGCGCCGTGGTCGACACCAGCAGCACGGGATGGCACTCGACATAGCCACGCCGAGTAACGCGGCGGTCATCCTTCTATCTCCACTTCGACGAAGGCGGCTCCCTGCCGAGTGCCGCTGCCCCTTCCCAAACGCCAATGCTCGATATGCTTGTAGATGATCACCTTGTCCGAGAGGAGCTCACCCTGGGCTGCGCAGAAGCGCTCAAGCTCCGAACGCTCGTCGATCAGTTCGACGCAGATCGTCAGGTGCGGATCACTGATCTCCGCACCACTCTCCCGAATCTGGCCGCGATCCGAGTAGCCATAATGGGTGTGATGCACGATGGCGTTCAACAGGCCTTGCGCCTTCGCGCGCTGAACCAGCTCGCGATACAGCGGCTTGCTCGACCAGAGGGTGCGAAACGTCCCTTTCGACAGCTTGTCCGAGGGCTTCATGTAAATCCGGAGCATGCCGATCTCGGCCGCTCGCACGTGATGCAGATCGGTCATGTCACTTCTCATTATTGGCGGTCGATGGGATTGCTGCGATTTGAGGCTGGGGCCGTGGAGCACGCGCGTCGCGGAGTGTGCCGCCGACATCTGGCCGACCGGACCGGGACTTGGGGACGGCGATCCGCTGGGAAAGGTAGATCCCACTGTGGCCTGAGCAGAGATAGGCGGTGAAACAGGCGACAGCGATCGGTACGATATGCGTGGCACCGAAGAGCTCGACGCCCATGATCGCGCAGGCCAGCGGCGTGTTCGCGGCACCGGCAAAGACGGCGACGAAACCCAGCCCTGCGAACAGGTCGATGGGGGCGCCGAATAGTCCACCGACGGCGTTGCCGAGCGCTGCACCAATGAAGAACAGCGGCGTCACCTCGCCACCTTTGAAGCCGGCGCTGAGCGTCACGACCGTGAAGAGGATCTTCAGCAGCCAACTCCAGCTATCGACCGGCGGCTCGAAGAACTTCGCGATCGTGGGCGCGGAAGGATCGGCAGACCATACACCCAGGCCAAGATAGTCCTGCGTCCCCAGGGCATAGACAAGACCGATCACCAGCAGACCACCCACTAAAGGGCGAAACGGGCCGTAGGAGATGTAGCGCTTGAACAAGCCGCTCAGCCCGTGATTGGCGTCGGCGAACAGCCGGCCAGCGAGGCCGAAGATGACGCCCGCTGCGGCAGCCTGAAGCAGCAGTAACGGTTCCACCGTCAGCGCCGCGCCCGAGGCGACATAATCGATATGGTAGTTGCCGTGGTGGATACCCCACATCTGGCAGGTCCAATCGCCGACGATCGCGGCGACAAGGGATGGCACCAGCGCCGAATATTCGACCCGGCCAATCGCCAGCACTTCAAGAGCAAAGACCGCGCCGGCGAGCGGAGTGCCGAACACGGCACCGAAGCCCGCCGCGATTCCGGCAGTCAGGACGATCCTCACCCCGGACTCATCAAGCCGGGCGATCCGCGCCACCGAGCTTGCAAGACTGCCGCCCAACTGGACTGCGGTTCCCTCACGTCCGGCGGAACCGCCGAACAGGTGCGTGATGACCGTCCCAACAAGGATGAGCGGCGCCATCCGCAACGGCACACCGTCAACTGGCTCATGAACCTGTTCGACGATGAGGTTGTTGCCGCCTTCGACGTTGCGACCAAACCAGTGATAGATTAGGCCGACGCCGAAGCCGGCGACAGGCAACAGGAATAACAACCATGGGTGCGCGAAGCGGGTCCGGGTTGCGACGTCGAGGCTCCACAGGAAAGCCGCGCATAAACTGCCGATCACGACCGCCATGGGTACGAGTATCAAGACCCAGCGAATTACAGAGACGATATGTTCTCGCCGTGTCTGCGCAAAGGCTTCGAAATTAAGATTGCGGACGAACTGACCGATAATTGCGCGCACGATTCCACCTTGTTGCCTGACGGCGAAAGGTAGGAATCATCAGCCAAAATGGCGGTTCGGCCCTCAAGCGAGGGACAGGCAGAAATCCATTGCCTGAAGCCGGTATGCTCTTCGCGGAGAGCTTGGTCAATGCTGCAACGCACAGCGCTGTCAACATTTGCTATTCCGAACATTCCGCACAAGTCGGACGAAAGTTACTGCCGGAAGTAACCGGCCCACAGACTCCCCCCACCTCAAATCCTAAATGTTCGCCGAATTTGAACATTTGACATGTTACGGTCGTAACATTATTTAGGTTCGCATGAAGCAGCTATCTTGGATTCTCCTGACCTATAAGGTGCCCCCCGAGCCAGCGAAGGGACGCATTGGCGTATGGCGCAAGATCAAGGGCATGGGTGCGGTCTACCTGCAGAACGGCGTCTGCCTGCTCCCGCATAGCGACGATCATCTCCGGCGGCTCAAAATGCTGGAGAACGAAATCACGTCCCTGTCGGGAGAGGCGGTGCTTCTGGAGACTGTCGGTCTCGATAAGGCTCAGGAGGACAAGGTGATCGCCCGCTTCCGGGCCGACCGCGACGAAGAGTATCGCGAGTTCCTCGGGAAGTGCGCGGACTTCGAAGCCGAGATCGCCAAGGAGCGAGCGGACGAGCATTTCACTTACGCCGAGCTTGAAGAGAATGACGAGGACCTCAAGAAATTGAGGACCTGGCTCGCCAAGATCACCAAACTCGATTTCTACGGCGGCGAGCTCAGCGCAGAAGCTGCAAGCCGTCTCACTGCCTGCGAGGTCTTGCTCGACGAGTACGCCAAGCAGGTCTTCGAAGCCCAAGAGGAAAATCGCGGCGCAACCTAGCGCTCGCCGAACGTCCAAAGGACATCCATGCTATCCCAGACGGACGCGTGACTGCGCGGCGCCGTGGCTATCGTCGCGCTCGCCAACTTCGCTTACTTCTTCGTCGAATTCGTCGTCGCGAGGGCCATTGGCTCCGTGTCGCTGCTGGCAGACAGCGCCGACTTTTTTGAAGATGCGGCGGTCAACTTCCTGATCTTCGCGGCGTTGGGCTGGTCGCTGCGCAAGCGGGCGAAGGTCGGCATGCTGCTGTCCCTCGTCCTCCTGCTACCCGCCTTGGCTTTCATCTGGACGCTCTGGCAGAAGTTTGCGGCTCCCGTGCCGCCAGAGCCTATCGCCCTTACCGTTACCGGCCTCGGGGCATTGGTCATCAATCTGTTCTGCGCTTTTCTCCTCGCACGGTTTCGCACCCATGCCGGAAGTCTGGCTCGCGCCGCCTTCCTGTCTGCCCGCAACGACGTGATCGCCAATATCGGCATCATCGCTGCCGGCCTGGTCACGGTCGCTACTGCGTCGATCTGGCCGGACATCCTTGTCGGCCTCGGCATCGCCTGGATGAACCTCGACGCGGCCAAAGAAGTATGGACCGCAGCACGTAACGAACATCGCGACGCAAAGGCCTGAACAATGCGCATCATGAGCTATAATACGCTGTTTGGCGGGTACGATGGCGCCGACGACCGGCGCGCCCAGCTACAAATCGAGATCATCCGTAACGCTGCGCCGGATATCTTGCTGCTCCAGGAACTGAAGGCTTTCCTCGACGATGGAGCGAAGCGGCTGTTTGAGTACGAACGCGCGCTCGGCATGCGGGCCTTGGTCGCTGTGGCACCGGTAACCGGACAAAACACCGCCGTCCTCATCCGCCCCGGCATAGAGGTTCTGTCATTCACCAGCGACAGCGCGCATTTCCACCACGTCGCGGCCATTGCGACGCTCAGCGTTCCGGGCCTGCCGGAGCCTCTCACCGCCATTAGCGTACATCTCTGCCCTAATGGCACGCCGGTACGTCTGCAGGAGACGAGCTATCTATTCGGATATGCGGCGCCGGAGGGCTACGCCGTCATCGGTGGCGATTTCAACAGCCTTGCACCCGGCGACGATGAGCCCGCTGATCTGGGTAGGTTACCTGCTCACTTTCGAACTCGATACGTCAATGGAGAGGGCAAGATGGATCGTCGGCCTATCGCCTCGCTGCTTCAGGCTGGATTTATCGATCTCGGCGCTCAGCATGGCGATCGGCGCCGGACTGTACCTGGAGCAGGGTTCCCTGCCAGTGAATTCGTCGACTTCCGGTCGGACTATCTTCTGGCATCAGCGCCGCTGTCGAAACGGACTTCCGCCTTCAGTACCGTCGAAAGTGCGGCGGCCGGTGAAGCATCGGACCATTATCCGATCTACGCGGATCTTGAAGTTGCGACTTAATCCTGCAGGACGCCGAGTGAGAGTCAGCTATCCCCGCGACCCGGCTCCGATCCGGACGTTCGCCTATCGGCCAATGTCGGCCAGCCTTGTCCGCATATCTGATCGCCGTCGTTGAGCGGTACGCAGCGTGAACGCTGTGCCTGATGAACGATCAACATGGTCGGGAGTTATACGGCTAGGCGATCTGCGCCTCGGAGTGTAGTATATGGCATTTATCGAAGCGAAAGACGGCACCAGCTTGCATGTGAAAGATATGGGGCACGGAAAGCCTGTAGTCCTGATCCATGGCTGGCCGCTCACCGGCGACATGTTTGAGTATCAGACCCTCGCTCTCCTGGAGAGTGGATATCGCGTCATCACCTATGACCGCCGCGGTTTTGGTCAGTCGGGGCATGGAGCCACGGGCTACGATTATGATACGTTCGCTGACGATCTCGCTGCAGTCCTCGATAATCTGGATCTCAACGGCGTCACGCTTATAGGGTTCTCGATGGGGGGCGGTGAAATTGCACGGTACTTGACCCGTCATGGATCAGCTCGCATCGCCAAAGCCGCCTTGGTCAGCAGTGTTGTTCCGTATCTACTCAAGGGTGACGACAATCCGGAGGGCGTCGACGAAAGTGTTTTCGACACGATGAAGGGACAAGTCCGCGAAGACCGGTTCGCTTTCCTGCAAGACTTCGCTAAGCAGTTTTACGGCGTTGGCTTTATCTCTCGCCCGGTCAGCCAGGGCATTCTCGATTGGAGTTTCCTGCTCGGGTCAATGGCAAGCCCGAAAGCGACCGTTGATTGCATCGACGCCTTTGCTCGCACGGACTTCCGCCCGGACCTTGCCTCTTTCACGATACCCACGCTGATCATTCATGGTACAGCCGACAAAACGGTTCCAATCGAACCTGCTGGTAAGGCGGCCGCTGCTGGCATTCCAGGTGCGCATTTCATCGAGTATGAAGGGGAACCACATGGCCTCTTTGCGACTGCGCCAGACAGACTGAACGACGACCTTATTAGCTTTATCGGGTAATCAGCACGCCGGGTCTTGTCGCGAGACCCGGCCATTATTCTCTACAAAGTATGGCCGGGGGCATCGGTTAATTGTCTCAGTAGATTAGTATTTCACTAAAGGTGGGCTCTTGCGAATGGCGGCTATTATGCACTTGTCGCGCTGAAACGGACGCTCTGCAATCGGCCAGTCACAGGCATCCAAAATAGGAAAGCAGACTGGCAGCACTTGGGGATGCGAAATGCGCGGCTAAGCGTCTGCGATGGGTCGTAGCAAGCCCTAACCGATTGAGCCGGCAGGCGCATGCGCTCCAGGCTTGCCGCTGGATCGGCATCTGTCAGAACAATAGATGACCTTATCCCAGTCGCGTTCCCACTTCTTGCGCCAGCTAAACGGACGCTGACACACAGGGCAGGTTTTTGACGGGAGTTCCGATTTCCTTTGCATGCGGGGCATCAGCAGCGTCTTTTTCGGCTGTCGTGTGCAAAGATGACCTGTTCCGGGCGTTTAGTCATCTGATACGATCTCAATCCGGGGAACCTGAAACAACGCATGACCATCCTCATCCCTATCCTCGGCGACCAACTCAGCCACGAATTGGCATGCTGTCTGTAATCGACGCGATTCGGGCTATGCCCTGCACAATGCCTGTAAACATGGACGTTTCTCTATCCGGAAAATGGCCGCCGTATCATCGAGTTATTCTCAAGGCATATGAAGCACGACTGCACGAGTCGACAATCAGGCGATAAGCGCCATATCCGCGCCTATGGATAGCCCGCTTCCTTCTGGTGGCGGACGGCTAGGATCGCCACGGTCTCGCCATCGAGGCGATAGAGGGCGACATAGCCGCTGTTGCCGAAGTCGATCAGCTTTTCCCGATAGTCAGGGTCCATGTCCTCCACGGGACGGCCGATGCGCGGTGATGCAGCCAGAATCCTGACCCCGGCCCGGATCGTTGCAACCGCGCGGGTCGCGGCTTCGGCGTCCTTGGGCAAGAGCCAACGATAGAGCCGCTGAACATCGGCCATCGCATTCGGCGTCCAGATCAGCCGTGACACTTGGGCGGTTCCGCATCCTCGCCCGCTTCGAGCTTCGCCAACCAGGCGTCGGCTTCCTCAAGCGTCAGATGCAAGCCCGTCTGCTGGTATTCATCCCATGCCCGTATGGCGTCCTGCCGGAACGCCTCGCGCTTTTCCTCACGTTCGACATATTGTGCGATGGCTTCGCGCATGATCCAATGCGAGCTACGCCGCCGCACTTCGGCCAGGTGCTGGACGCGCCCCTTGAGGGCATCATCGAGCTTGATTGATGTTGCCGCTGCCATAGCGCGACCTCCATAGCAAAAGGTATTACCTTGCGCTAACATAACCTCTCTGGGCTGCGTCGTCCATCCTCAGCGCCTACGGCCGCGCCGAAATTGATGTGTTTTTCGGCAGGCCTTCAGATGTCGAAGCGAGTTGGAATAGCCATGCGGCTCACTCCACGTTTAACAAAGCTCATTTGTAGCCGCTCGCGTGATGCCTTACGTTTTGTGATCAAAACTCGGGGCGAAGCCAATGGCAGAAAATTTAAAATCAAAAGATGATTTGGCGATCGAGTTTCAGCGAGACATTGATGGTCTGGTTTATTCATTCAATCGCGATGGCGAGCGAAACGGCAAGCCAAAATGGCGTCGTGTAGATTTAAATCTAGAATTGCATTGGTCGGATAATTGGGGCTGGATTATTACAGACGAAGATGGAAATCTTCTGTCTGTCTCGTGGGAGAGGGGAAAGGATCAGCAAGGAAATACGCCTCCTGATGGCGTCTGGGTGAGCAGAAAAGGCTCTAAGTCTTATGTCTACGGCCTGAGATATGTGGGCGCAGCAGTGACGGTATAGCCGCGATGCCGGAATGGAACACCAAGTGGCCGAAAATCAGGCGATAGCGCACCGTAGCCTATCCGCAATCGTGGCGGCTAGCCCGATCCTCAGAACAATCCTAGATCGCTGGGCCTCCATCGACCTGCCCGACTGCTGGCTATCGGGTAGCGCCATCGCGCAAACAGCATGGAACGTCGCGTTCGGCCTGTCGCCGGAATATGGCCTTGCCGACATCGATTTGGTCTATTTCGATGACACCGACCTGTCCGAGGAAGGCGAGGCCCGTCAGGCGGCCCGCATCCGCTATCTGTTCCCTGATCTGCCTATATGGATCGACGCCAAGAACGAGGCGCGCGTCCATCTTTGGTATGAGGCGAAGTTCGGCTATCCAATCCTGCCCTATCAATCGAGTGAACATGCTATTTCCACCTTCCCAACGACAGCGGGAGCGGTCGCGATTCGGCCTGGTGTTGCGGGCCTCTCGATCTTTGCGCCCTTCGACTTGAATGATCTCCTGAGCTGCACGGTGCGGCCTAACAAGGCGCAGATTACCCAAGATATCTATGAGGCGAAGGTCGCGCGCTGGCGGGCCTGCTGGCCCGCGCTAACGGTCATCGATTGGCACAAAAATTAGGTCCTCTCGATCCAGCTTGCACGGAAAACAGGTGTTTTCCGGCGGCTTCGTGCAATGGCAGCTATCTTCGACCTCCCGCCGCAAACCTGCCAGTCTCCTTACGGCCAAGCTTGGGCATCCAGAATGGGTAAGCGACGGGCCGCTCCTAGGGATTGAAAAATTGAGGCTGAGGCTCTGATTTGCGTCGTAGTACCCCGCTTAATCCGCCTTTGCGCGAATGAAGCCCCGAACATCACGCGTCACATCAGCGAAGGTCTTGCCGTCGAGATACAGCATGTGCCCGGAAGCATAATGGCGGCTGATAAGATTCGACCGGAGTGTGGGCGGCAGGTAAAGATGGGCCAGATCAAATTCGGTCGCGAAAAAGGGCGTCGAGAGGTCGTAATAGCCGCTCAGCGAGAGGACCCGCATCTGCGGTGCGCGGCGCATGGCAGCGCCCAGATCGATGGCGACATTGGCCATCGCATTCTGGCGCGGGCCGCCCGGCGGCATATGACTCCAGTCCCAGACCGGAAAGAGCTTAGGCGTGTTCACCACATAGTCGCCGTCCGGCGCATAGCCCAGGTCATGGGCAAGGTAGGCCGAGAAATTGGCGATGATCGCGCCTGAAATCGCATCGTCGGCCGGATCGCTCTGCGCCGTATCGGCCGCATTGTCCCCCTCGCTGCCGATAAAGCGCGTGTCGAACCCGCCCGTAACGGCGCCGCGATCCCGCAGCAGTTCCTTGCGGAAGCGGTCGGGCGACACATGCAGGTCGGCCTGGCGCAGATAATCGGGACTGAGGCCCGTCAGCGAAGCCATCTGCGCAATCACGGTTTCGCGCTCTTGCGCGCCGATATCCTGCCCCTTGGCTAGTGCGGCCGCATAAGGCCCTTGCGCGAACTGGCGCGCGCGGGCGACATGCGCCTCCAGTCCTGTGCCCCGGTCCACCTTGTCATGATACCAGGCGGTGGCGGCATAGCTCGGCAGATAATTGATATCCATCCGGTCGAGGCCGGGCGCGCGCTGGGCAAAATTGAGGATGGAGGACATGAGGATCACGCCATCTACCGGCATGCCGCTGTCGATCAGCCGGTAGGAAACCATCGCCGACCGGGTGGTGCCATAGGATTCGCCGAACAGATATTTGGGCGAGAGCCACCGATTGTTGATCTCGACATAGCGCCGGATCGCCTGAGTGAAGGCGGCAGCATCCTGGTCATTGCCCCCGGTAGGGCTTTCCTCCCTGAGGATCGAGCGTGCGCGAATAGCCCGTACCCACGGCGTCGAGGAAGACCATGTCGGTAGTGTCCAGCAGGCTGTCGGGATTGGGCGCGACACGCGGCATGCGACCGCCGCCTTTCCTTCCCTGCGCCTCGACATCGACCGGCACCCGCACCGGCGCGAAGGAGGCCATGTGCAGCCATATGCTGGAGGATCCCGGACCGCCATTGTAGAAGAAGGTGACGGGTCGCCGCTCCCCTGCTTTTGGCGCGACCGTGTAGGCGACATAGAAGAGGCTCGCCCCCGGCTTTCCCTGCTTGTCCTTGAGCAGCAAGGTGCCTGCGGTCGCGGCGTAAGGCAGTTTCACGCCCTTTGTCGTGGTCAGGACATGGCTGGTGACCACCCGCTTTTCTGCCGCAGGTTCGGGCGCTTGCGCCTGCGCCGGTTTGTCGGCGGCGCAGAGCGAAGCCGTTGGCGACGCTAGTATGATTGCCGCGGTGGACGCGCTACGCAGGCTGCGCATCAGCGGGTCGTCGCATCATAGAAGCGATCGAGATCGACCTTGAGCTTCCGCGATGCCGCCTCGTCCACATAGGTCATATGGCCGGACTCATAGTAGGAGAAGCTGATATTCTGGCGCAGATTGGGCGTCAGATAGAGGTGCGAGACATCGAATTCCGCACCGGCAAACGGCGTTGCCAGATCATAGAGCCCCGCAATCACCATCACTTTGAGATTGGGATTGCGCTGCATGGCGCCGGCGAGGTCGAGCGCAGTGTTGGGAACCGGAATGGGCTCATCGATCCCTGGCGCCTTGTGATGATTGTCCCAGGCCGGCGCGATCACGCCATTATAGAGCGGCCGGTATTGCAGGTCCGGCTTGTAACCGATGTCACGCGCCAGATGATCCTGGAAAGTGGAAAGATGGGCACTGTTGACGCCTGCAGTCGCGGCGTCGTTGGTCGCTGGGTCATAGGAGCCGTCGCCGCTCACATAGGAGGCGGGCGCGGTGAAGCGGGTATCGAACCGGCCGATGATCAATCCCTGATCAGCCATCAGCGCGCTGCGATATTGTTCCATGCCGATGCGCAGCTTGTTCTTCTTGAGGAAGTCGACCGACAGGCCGACATAGCCGCTGAGCGTGCGGGCCACGGCGTCCATCTCCTCGGCCGACAGACGGTCGCCCTTCAGCAGCGCGGAGGCATAGGGGCCAAGGGCGAAGGCGCGGACCTCGTCGAGATAGGCCATCAGGTCTGCCGGGTGGGTCGCCGATTTGCCATGATACCAGGCCGTCGCCGCGAAGGAGGGCACTCGTCCGATATCCTCCAGATCGACGCCGGGAAGGCCGGTGCCCGAATTGAGGATGGTCGACATCAGCACGACGCCGTTGAAATCCATCCCCTGATTCTGGAGCTTGTAGACAAGGCCCGCCGACCGCGTGGTGCCGTAGGATTCCCCGAACAGGTAGCGCGGGCTGTTCCACCGGTCATTCTTGGTGATGTAACGGTTGATGGCGTGGGCGAAGGAATCGATGTCCGCGTCGACGCCCCAGAAGGCCTTTCCCTTGGTGTCGCCGATCGGCCGGGAATAACCGGTCCCGATCGCATCGATGAAGATGAGATCGGACTTGTCGAGCAGCGAGTAGGGATTGTCCTGCACCACATAAGGCGCCGGCAGGGTCGCCTTGGGCGTCAGCGTCGGCGGGCGCTTTGGCCCGAACCCGCCGACATTGAGCCAGAGGCTGGCCGAGCCGGGGCCGCCATTGTTGAAGAAGGTCAATGGCCGGGGCTTGCCCGCCCTTGCCCCCTGCGCGGTATAGGCGGTGTAGAAGATGCTGCCGCGCGGCACGCCATCATCATCGGTGATGATCAGCGTGCCAGCGCTCGCCTTGTAGGCGATGGTCCTGCCGTTGATCACCATCTTGTGATCGCGGCTGGCCAGTTCCTCGCTCGGGCCGGCCTCCTTCTGCCCCTCGGCAAGAGGCTCGCCAGCGCGCGCCCCGGGGACCTCGACGACAAGCGCCATTGCAACGCCCAGCGCCAGCATCGAAACAAAAGCCTTCATGGTAGGGAGCCTCATTTGCGCAGGGTCAGCGTCGCGCCGATCGTGCGCGGGCGGAAGGTCACATATTGATAGGGCAGCGTGTAATTCCCGTAGGTAGTACAGGCCGCGCCCTCACCGGTGGCGCAGCCGGTACGGCCGCCTTCATTACCCAGCACATCCTTGGAATTGAGCAGATTGTCGGCGAAGATCGAGAATTCCCAGCCATCGCGGCGCAGGCCGATCCGTGCCGTCATATAGTCGGTCGCCTCCGACATATAGGTATCGGGCGTGAAGCTGCCCGTGCCAGGACCAAAGCTGTTCTGGTAGCGGGAGGCATGTTGCCAGTCTGCCCGCAGATAGGCGCCATAGCTACCGATATCGAACCGATATTCGCCCGCGATGTTGAAGGCCCATTTGGGTACCGGCAGGCGATCGCCATCGCGGATATAGAGGGTGGATGAAGGGGCCGGGCCAACGACAGCCTGCGTATATTGCGCATCGGTATAGGCGACGAGGCCGCTCAGCGTGAAGCCATTGATCGGCTCCACCGATGCTTCGAGGTCAAAGCCCTTGGATACGGCCTTGCCGCCGTTGACGACATAGCCAAATCCGCAGGTCGGTAGGCCATAGCTTGCCTGGATATTGCTCCAGTCGATGTAGAAAGCGCTGGAGTTGAGGCTGAGCTTGCGATCGGACGAGCGCAGCTTCGCACCGACTTCATAGCTCCACAGCGAGTCCGCCTTGTAGGTCCCTGGCGTCGATGTGATACCGAGCGCCGCAAGATCCGCCCCGCAGCGCGAGGCCGGCGGTGGCTGGTTGACGCCGCCCACGCGGAAGCCCTTGGCTGCCGTCGCATAGAGCATGTTGGCACTGTCCAGCTGATATTGCAGACCGAATTTGGGGGTGACGGGCGTTTCTTTGACCTTGCCGTCAGTGAGGCCGCCATTGGCGGTGGTCGGGGTCAGGAAGCCGGCAAAGGTTCCGGCCGTGACCTGATGATAGCTGAATTTCTCCCGGCTGACGCGCGCGCCACCAATCAGCTTCAATTTGTCGGTGATCGCGAAATTAGCTTCACCAAAGACCGCCAGCGACTTTTCCTTCAGGTCCTGATCGCGATGATAGGTGATATTGCCAGGTTCGACCGGCACGCCGAAAATGGCCTGCGCCGGGGCGCCGAACACGGCCTGCGTCAGATCGTCCAGATTGGCGACGATATGATAGTTGGAATTATTCTTGTAGGTGGCGAAGAAGCCGCCCACCACCCAGTTGAAGCGGCCGTTGCCGTCATTGGCGACGCGGACTTCCTGGGTGACACCGGTGCGCTTATTCTCGTAGATCGGGGTCGAGCGATAGCTTTCGATGTCTGCAACGAAGGGAAAACCGCCCTGGAAATTGCCCGGCTCGATATAGCTATAGTCGGACCGCCCATGGGTGCGGTCGCTGATATAGCTGGAGACCGAGGTCAGCGTGGTGCCGCCGATGTTGAGCTCTGCCTTCAGCGACGGCAGGAAGATGCGCGAGGTGCGCGGCTGCCTGGCGACGCAGCGCGGTGTGCTGGCGGCGTAATTATCACCCACATTGCAGTTGGCGCCCGTCTGATAATCGCCATAGACGGCAGCGGGATATGTGAAACCATTGAGCGTGGTTTCCGGCACGGTGTTCCAGGCCGTATCGGCATCATGCTGCTCACTCAGCGCATAATAGACCGAAGGCATCAGGCTGAAATTCTCGGTCGGCTTGAAGAGCAGAGCGCCGCGCAATGCCCAGTCGTCCGAACTGTTCGTGTCCTTTGCAAGCGTGTCGCCGGTGAAACGATCGACATGATCGATATAACCCGCCGTGTGGCGCTGCCACATGCTGACGCGGATACCGAGCCGGTCCTCGATCAGCGGGCCACCAAGCGCAATGCCAAGATCATGATTGACGCCGCCATCCTGGACGAAACCGACTTCCGCACGGGCATAGGCAGACATTTTCTCGAGGCTGGGTTCAGGCGTGATGAAGCGGATCGTCCCGCCGAGTGACGAACCGCCATAAAGCGTCCCCTGCGGGCCGCGCAGCACTTCGACCCGTTCCAGATCGAACAGCGCCGGGACCGGCGTGCCGCTGCCCGAAATGCCGATCGCATTGCGTTTCTGGAGCGGGGCATCATCCAGATAGACGCCAGTCGTCTGCGCGCCGGTTGACGAGGCCACGCCGCGGATCGAGATGCTGGGCACGCGATCGGCCGTCGTCGACGTCTGCATCGAGAGCGCGGGAACCGTGCGGACGATGTCGGACACGCTGCGGATGCTGCGACGATCGAGTTGCTCCTGCGGCATCGCCTGCATGCTGATCGGCACACGGTTGAGGGTGGTTGCCGTCTTGGTGGCGGTCACGATGATTTCGCCGCCGGTGCCGGGCTCTGCTTGGACTGTCGATGCGTCGGCCGCCTGAAAGGCACGAGGGGCGGTCCAACTGCTGGCGGCGCGTCCCGGCTGCAAGGTGCGCAAGGCCACCGGCGTTGTGGCGGCACGGGCCCGCGGTTTCAAAGTGATGGCCGCCCCATTATCGGCAACGATTTCGAGATTAGCGTCGGCGATCAGGCGGCGCAGTGCCGCCCGGGTGTCAAAGACACCCATGATGGCCGGTGACCGGACACCGGCAAGCTGATCGGCCGGCGCGATGATCTGGATGCCGCTCTGCCGGGCGAACATCGGCAGCGTCATGTTGATATTGCCGGCGGGCACATTGAACTTGCGATCCTGCGCCTGCGCGCTGCTGGATGCGATCGCGGCAGTCAGGCTGGCACCGATTAGCAGGCTCTTCATCGTCATCGAACGGTTCATTGTCTGGCCCCCAGCCGCTCCCCGGACGCGGCGCATGGATCGGGCCTTTCAGACCGGTTTCGCATCCTCCCTGTTCCCGTTCCCCCGGGATTTTGCCGCCTAGATGCACGAGCGCGATTTTTCCCCCAGTGCCTGATTGCACTTTTTTGACATGCGATCGGACATGGCACTTTTTGGATCCGTACATGGCGTGTCTGCGCAGTTCGCTCGTCATGGGGGTTGCCGAACATGACCGATATTTCCGACGATCGCGCCTTCTGGCTGTCACGGCACATCCTGCCGCACGAGGGTAGCCTGCGCGCCTGGCTAAGCCGGCGCGTTCATATCGGCTTCGACATCGATGACGTCATTCAGGAGGCCTATTCCCGGCTCGTCATGCTCGAGACGGTCAGCCAGATCACCAATCCGCGTGCCTATCTTTTCCAGACTGCCCACTCGATCATCCTCCAGGATTTGCGGCGATCCCGGATCGTGCCGATCGGCTCGATCCATGAGATTGGCGCGCTCGAACTGGAGGCGTCCGAGCCTCTCCCCGACCAGCTGGTCGACGAACGCATGGAACTGGAGCAGGTAGCCGCTGCGATCGAAGCACTGCCCCGTCGCTGCCGTGAGGTTTTCATGCTGCGTAAGGTTCAGGGCTTGTCCCAGCGCGATGTAGCCACCCGGCTTGGCATGTCGGAAAGCACGGTTGAAAAGCATGTCGCCAACGGTATTGGCAAATTATTGGATTTCTTCGCGCATAGCGGAAAATGGAGCGCTCGTGCATCAAGGGCACGCAAACGAGACAGTCGTCGCCATGAAAAGAGACAGTAGCGCAAATATTGGCGATGCAGCGGCGCGATGGGCTGCGCGCATTGATCGCGCACCTCTGGCGCCCCATGAGCAGGTGGAGCTTGACGCCTGGCTGGCTAGCGACACCCGCTGTCCGGGCGCCTTCATGCGCGCCCGCGCTGCCTTGCTGCGCATGGACGCAGCACAAGCCCTGGGCCCGGATTTTACGCCGCAAGCGCCGCGCCTGCACTTGTCACGCCGCAATGTTCTTGCCGGATCAGGCGGCCTCATCGCAGCTTCGCTCGGCGCATTCCTTTTCTGGCCTCGATCGCAGATCTATCGCACCGAAACAGGCGAAGTCCGGCTTATTCCGCTCGATGACGGATCGATCGCAACGCTCAACACGCAGAGCGAGATGGAAGTCCTGTTTACCCGGGAGAAGCGCCTGGTGCGCCTGATACGGGGAGAAGGCTATTTCGAAGTCGCCAAGGACAAGGCGCGACCTTTCATCGTCACCGCCATGGGCGCACAAGTCCGTGCAGTCGGCACTGCATTTACCGTCCGAACATTGCCCGATCGTGCCGTGGATGTGCGCGTCCAGGAGGGGATCGTCGAAGTCGGCAAACCTGCACACGCCAGTCAAGCCGTCAGAATGGCAGCGAATATGGAAGCAAGGATCGGGGACGACGCAAATCGCATTGCTCCCCTTGCTATCACCCCGGACAATGTACAGCGCGACCTTCTATGGCGGGAAGGACGCCTGAGCTTCGAGAGCGAGACGCTCGCGAATGCCGTTGCAGAGTTCAACCGCTACAACCACACCCCGATCATCCTGGCCGACGAGGGCATCGGCAAAAGGCATGTGACGGGCCTTTTCTCGGCGACCGATCCTCAAGGCTTTGCTGAGGCCATCGCCCTAAGCATGGACCTCAGCGCTCGGTCGAACGAAAAACAGATCGTGATTGAGAGCCGCTGAGTTGTCCACGATCCAGCATCTCCTTGGACACTGCTCAGTTGAGCTAGCGCGGAAAACCCAACCCTCTACGACCCCGTCGACGTCCAAACATGAGGAAAATCCCGTTGATAACGGACGGTCCGCTGGTGAGAGACGCGAAATGGCGGCCGAAAGGCTGGAATGGGTCGGGCGCGGACAAGCTTCAAATCCCGATGCCAAGTGCAAATTGTAGTTACGAAAAGCGATTGACCACAAACCAAATTGTAACTACAAAAAACCATGATCACCGTATGGGATGAACCGAAACGGCAAGCGAACTTCGTCAAGCACGGGATCGATTTTGCTGATGTGGGCGAAGGATTCTTCCTCTCCGCTCTGGTCATTCCTGCGAAGGACGGACGCTTTGCCGCCATCGGTGAATGAACGGCACGATCACGGTGGTTTTCGCTGTGCTGGGCACCGAAGGCGTCTCGATCATCTCTGCCCGCCCGGCCAGCATTACTGAACGGAGGCTCCTGCCATGGCCGACCCGAAACATGCCGCTCCCGGATACACCCAGGCCGATATGGATGCGGTCAGCAATAACCCTGAATGGACAGCCGAGGACTTCGCGAGGGCAAAGCCTTTCGCTGAGGCCTTCCCGGACCTCGCAAAGACAATTCGCGCACGCGGTCCGCAGAGGGCCCCGAAAAAGGTCAGCACCACACTGCGCCTTTCGCCCGAGGTGATCGAGCATTTCAAATCCGGCGGTCCCGGTTGGCAGTCGCGGATCGATGCAGCCCTCAAGGATTGGGTGGCTGCGCACTGACGCCGATTGCCCCATCCTTTTGGCAGGGCGATGGCAAGCTGTCGATCCCCTGCTGGGGAGCCGAGATCGGTTACTGAGCGACCGGCTGGGGCGACTGCAGCACCCAACGAAAGAGAACGTAAACGAAACGATAGCGCAAGATCGGGTTGCATCAAACGAGCGCACAGCCAATGATCCCGCCGTCGCCACTACCTCGGTGCAGCAGACGGGCTCCAACGTCGCTCAAACTCGCCCGTCCATATCAACCTCCCCCGTAAGGGTTAACGGGTCGGCCTGCACATCGTCCTTTTCGAGGATTGCTCAGCGTTCACTCACGTTACGGCCTGTACGCTCGCACGGTCACTACGTGACCGTCATCCGGGGGCTTCAGACATTTCGTCACCTCCATGCCTGCCCCGGTTGCTTCCGGCTGGAGCATCGCCGGGCGGGCCTTTCACCCGCTAGAAAGTGCCGCCTTTGCACGGCGCACACCCAAATCGGACGCTCAGCGATCAATTCTGGGGCCTTGGGTGCTGACCGTCCGGTTTCAGCCAGTATTGGGTATCCGAAATGGCATAGTTACCCCGTCCACCTGTGAGCCGAACATCGACGGCTAGATGGCCCGCACAGGCTTACGCCGGCCATTGATATCGGGTTGGCGGGGCAAGTCGCGAAAAGCCGCGGAAGTGGCGATGGTCCAGGCAGGAAAAGCCGTCAGTGCCGCTGCAGCTATCATTCATTGCCGCAAAGATCGCATCGGTCGTTCTTGCTTGGTCCTGGGGCGACGCGTGTCTGGAGGCTCAAGCTGTGAAGGGAAAGAAAAATACCGGCCCGCGACAGGTGCAGATGTCGCGGGCCGATAGGGGAGAGGCTCTTAGAACTTGCCCTGCAGTCGCACGCCATAAGTACGGGGCGCTGAGAATTGGTAGAAGTTGGTGCCGGTGAAGGAGCCGATGCTGGCGCCGGTAAGGATCACCGAGTTGGTGAGGTTGCGACCATATGCCTGCAGGCTCCACGCGCCATTCGGTGCCGTGTAGGTCAGGCTGGCGTCGACGGTCTCATAGGCCTTCTGACGGTCGTTCGGATTATTGTAGAAGGTCAGATAGGATTCGGTGCGCCAGGTCGCCTGGACGCGCGGCGTGATGTTGCCGCCATTGGCCAGATCGAACACATGTTCATAGCCGCCAGACAGCGCCCAGTCCGGCGCCTGGATCAGGCGGTTGCCAGCCAAGTCGACATTGACGCCGCCGGTGTTGACCTCGAACGTCTTAAATCGGGCGTGCAACCAGTTGATCGACAGGTCGACCGAGTCATTGTTGCTCGCCTTCCATTCGATCTGCGCTTCCAGGCCCTTGACGCGGGAACTGCCCGCGTTCAGCACCTGCACACCCTGGTTCGTGGTCTGGCTGACCTGCTGGTCGCTATAATCATAGAGGAAGCCTGTCAGGTTCAGCTGCAGGCTGTTGTCCAGAAGGCGGTTCTTTGATCCGATCTCATAGGCGATCACCGTTTCCGGGCCATAAGCATTGATCGATGTGAAGCCGCCAGATTTGTAGCCCTTGTCTACCTTCGCGTAGATCAGGTTGCGCGGGGTTGCCTGATAATCCAGCCCGATATGGTAGGAGATGTCACTATCGCGCGAGCGGTCGTCGGTCGGCGCATAGTTCAGCACCGGCTGGGTGGCCGGAGGGTTGGCGAGGCTTGGACCGTTAAACGCATAGCCGGTGCGGGTCTTGGTGTCCTGTGACCAGCGGATGCCGGCGCTGGCCTTCAACTGATCAGTAAAGGCATAGGAAAGCTGACCGAAGGCGGCCTTCGACTTGACGCCGACATCATAATGATAGTCGCGCAGCAGGACGATATCGCCATTGGGGTTGACGTAATTTTGCGAGCGGACCTGCAGGTCCTGCTTATAATAATAGAGGCCTGTCTGCCAGGTGAAGGGGCCGTCATTGTTCGACGACAGGCGCAGCTCATGGCTATAGTCGTCAGAAAATTCGCCGGCGTGGAAGACATATGACTTCGTCGCGGTGCCGTCATTATCGAAGGTCTGGTCCTTGTTGACGCCGACATAGCCGAACAGATAGGTCAGCTTGGCGGGGCCGAAGTCATAATCGACCTGCGCCGATGCGGTCTTGCGCGTCAGATTATAGTCATTGTCGAAGTTGAGCGGGACGTTGGACACTTCGTCCGGATCGGTCGGCGGGGTTGGGCGGGTCGTGGGATAGCCCGCCTGCACCGGGCCGAAGCCGGTCTGCTTGAGATAGCCGCCCGACAGCAGCACGCTCAAATTGCTGGTCGGCTTGAACAGCAATTGCAAGCGACCGCCGCGCGAATTTTCGTCATCGCCGCGACGGCCATTGCCTACGCTGCGATAGCCTTCGTGGTCGCGGCTGATGCCCGACGCGCGGATCGCCAGCGTGTCTGACAGCGGCACATTGACCGCGCCTTCGATGTTGATTGTGTTGTAGTTGCCGGCATCAACGGCCGCATAGCCACCGAAGTCGTCGAACTGCGGGCGTTTCGAGATGACGTTGATGACGCCGCCGGTTGCGTTGCGACCATAGAGCGTGCCCTGCGGACCGCGCAGCACTTCGATCCGATCAAGGTCGAAGAAGGCGGCGTTCATACCGGCCGGGCGCTGCAGGAAAATGCCGTCCATATTGATCGCGACGGCGGGATCGCCGATTTCCGAGGTGTCGCGGCCCGATACGCCGCGCACGGTAACGATCGTATTCGCGCCCGACTGGCCGAACTGTACGCCCGGCGCGACCGCTTGCAGCGATTCCATGTTGGCAACGCCATTCCTGGCAAGCTTGTCCGACGTCATCACGTCAATGGCGATCGCCGTTCTCTGGACGTTCGCTTCGCGCTTTTCGGCGGTAACGACGATATCGGCCAGTCCGACTGCGCCATCTTGCTGTGCGGCGGGTGCGCTGTCCTGCGCATGCGCGGTAAGCGGCATGGCAGCAGCGAGCGCCAGCAGGCTGACGGCGTGAAATGTGCGAAATGCCTTCATGACTCAGAACCTCTCCCTGATGAGCGATGGGTCGCCCTTTTCAATGGGGTGTTCGCTAGGTCAGAGCAGGCCGCGCCGTCAACGATTTGTATCCCGAATTGTCCGGAAGCTGCGCTTAATGTTGATTTATCGCATAATCCGCCTCGAATGGGATACAAAATATTGACGAGTAAGGGTGCTTCTCCTAGCCCGGCATGCGAAAGGATATGGGTCCGTAGCTATCCATGAGGTCCTTGGACAAATAATGAGGAGCGGGTGATGGGAGACGATAACAGCGCTGCGAGCCAGGCGCGCCGACGCTATCTGTTAATTGCGCTCGTCTTTTTCGGCACCGTCCTCAGCTATGTCGACCGCCAGGTTCTGGCGCTTCTCAAGCCGACGCTGGAGGCAACCTTTCATTGGAGCGACGAGGATTTTGCGCATCTGGGGTCCGCTTTCAGCCTCGCAATGGCGACGTCCGTCCTTTTTTCCGGTTGGCTGGTCGATCGCTTCGGTGTGCGGATCGCCTATGGCTGGGCGGTCGCGATCTGGAGCCTTGCCGGCATGGCGCATGCCGCCGCGGCGACGGTCACGCAATTCGTCCTGGCGCGGGTGACGCTGGCGCTGGGCGAATCGGTCTCCGGCCCGGCGACGGTCAAGGCAACGGCGCAATATCTGCCTTTGCGCGAGCGCTCCTTCGGCCTTGGCATCATCACGACGGCACCCAGCATCGGCGCAATCATGACGCCGCTGGTGATCCCGCCCGTTGCCGTGCTGTTCGGCTGGCAGTCAGCCTTTCTGTTGACCGGTGGCCTTGGCGTCATCTGGGTTTTCCTGTGGGTGGTCGGCACCCGCCATCTGCGTGCCCCCAGAGCGGTTTCCGTTGCGCCTGCGAAGGCCGGCGTAGACTGGGCTGCGCTCTTTTCCGACCGGCGCACCTGGGCGATTACGGGATCGAAAGCGATGGCCGACATGGTCTGGTGGTTCCTGCTGTTCTGGATTCCGGACCTGTTCAGCAAGATGTTCGGCCTGAGCCAGGCGCAGATCGGCGGGCCCGTGGCGTTGACCTATGCGATGGCGGCGCTGGGCGCGCTGGCAAGTGGCGGCCTTTTCCCTATGTTTCTGCGCAAGGGCCTGTCTTTCAACGCGGCCCGCAAATTGTCGATGCTGTGCTTCGCCGTGCTGATCCTGCCGCTGCCGCTGGCGCTGTTCACGGGCAGCCCCTGGGCGGCGGCGGCGATCATCGGCGTTGCGCTGTTCGCGCATAATGGCTTCGTCACCAACATCTTTGGCGTCACCGGCGATATCATCCCTCTGCAGCGCGTCGGCACGGTGACAGCGCTCAGTTCGGTTGCCGGCAATCTCAGCGGCATGGGCATGATCGAGTTTGCCGGGTGGTCGCTGACCAACGGGCATGGCTATTGGCCAATGTTCGCGGTGGCCTCGGTCGCTTATCTGGCAGCGACCCTGTTCCTGCATCTGGTTGTACCCAGCATCGTCCCGGTACATGACATGCCGGGCGCGGCCGGCTGAGGCGGAGGGAGGGGCGCATGCCTGCGGCGTTGACAGCCGCCCGATAATCCCGCTCTGGTCCATCGCATGAGCAACACGACGCTGGAAAATACTCTCAAGGAAATGATCCTGCGCGAAGAGTTTGCGCCGGGCGAACGGCTGACCGAGGCGGGGCTTGCCGAGCGGCTGGGCGTGTCGCGCACGCCGGTCCGCAACATTCTGCCGCTGCTCGCCGCCGAGGGGTTCCTCAGTCCGGTGGGCAAGCGCGGCTATGTGGTCAGCGCGTTCAGCGAGCGGGAGATCTACGAAGCGCTGGATTTGCGCGCGACGCTGGAAGGCTGGGCCGCGCGCGCGATTGCCGAGCGCGGCGCCGATCCCGATCTCTTGCGGCAGTTGGACGCGTGCCTGGCCGAGGGCGACGCGATCTTTGAGAAGCATCATCTCGATCGCGAGGATGAACTGCAATATGGCCGGATGAACGAGCGCTTCCATCAGTTGATGATCGATGGCTGCCAGTCGCCCATATTGTCGATGTTCATCGAGCGGCTGAACAATGTTCCCTTCGTCGCGCCGTCGGTGATTGTCTTCGACCAGGTGGGATTGCGCCACGCTTTCACCATGCTGCATCGGGCGCATGGCTTTCACCACGCGATCGTCGACGCGGTGCGCAAGGGCGACGGCGTGCGCGCGGAAATGCTGTTTCGTGAACATGCCAATCATCAGCGGGTGAGCATGTTCGAACGCCGCAAGGCGGAGCAGGCGCCGAGCGCCGATACACCTCAAAAGCCGGAGCCGAGGCGTCGCCGCAAGCCCGCGAATGTCTGATATCGTATTTTGGGATCCTGAACTGCGATAATTGTCGGAAAAAGTCTGGATTTTTCTACGTAACGTATCCTAAATTCATGACGGGCATGTCGACGGCTTTGGCCGTCGGCAGGCGGCGATGTTCCGTGTGCCGCTGCTGCATCTGCCCGAGGCGAATCCAGACAGAAGCGAGACAAGCATGCCGTCCTCCCGTCCTCCTTTCCGCGCCGATCATGTCGGCAGTCTCCTTCGGCCCCAGGCCCTGCGCGAGGCGCGCGCGCGCTGGCAGGCCGGGGAGATCGATCGCAGCGCGCTCGCCGCAGTCGAGGACAGGGCGATCCGGGATATCATCGCGCTACAGGAATCGGCCGGCCTTCAGAGCGTGACGGACGGCGAGTTTCGCCGCACCGCCTGGCATCTCGACTTCCTGACCGGCTTCGAGGGCATCGACGCGACGGGCGAGGGCTATACGGTCAGTTTCAAGAGCGCCGATGGGCAGGTGGCCTCCACCTCCTCGATGCTGCGCGTTACCGGCAAGATCACGCGCCCCAAACCGATCATGGTCGACCATTTCGACTTTCTGAAGGCGAACACCAGCCGTACCGCCAAATTCACCATCCCGTCTGCCACCTATATCCATATGCGCGGCGGCCGATCCGTGGTGGACGCTACCGCCTATCCAGATATGGACGAATTCTGGTCGGACCTTGCAAACGCCTATCAGCAGGAAGTGGCGGATCTGGCGGCTGCCGGCTGCACCTATCTGCAGATGGACGACGTGTCCTTTGCCACCATATGCGACGAGAATGTACGCGAACGGGTCCGCGCCGATGGCGAAAATCCCGATGATCTGCCCGCGCTCTATACCCGCATCGTCAATTCGATGGTCGCCAACCGGCCCGAGGGCATGGCGGTGACGGTGCACACCTGTCGCGGCAATCATCGCAGCATGTGGATGGCCGAAGGCGGCTATGAAGCGGTGGCCGAAGCGGTGTTCAGCGGGCTGGAGGTCGATGGCCTGTTCCTGGAATATGACACGAACCGTGCCGGTGGGTTCGAGCCGCTGCGTTTCGTGCCGAAGGGACGTCGCGTGGTGCTGGGCCTCGTGTCCAGCAAGGTGGCGGCGCTGGAGGATCGCGACCAGATACTGCGCCGCATCGATGAGGCGTCGAAGCACATCGACGTCGATCAGCTCTGCATCAGTCCGCAGTGCGGCTTCGCATCGACCGAGGCGGGCAATGCGCTGAGCGAGGATGACGAGAAGCGGAAGCTGGAACTGCTGGTCGATATCGCCACACAGGTCTGGGGCGAACTATAAGGCGTGCCGCGCGGGCGATGGCTGTCGCCCGCGCCTTATCCGCCTCATGCCACCGTGCGCGATGGCTCCGCTGTGCCGGGATCCACTGGCCGTAGCATCCACGGCGACAGGCTGTTGATACCCATGTCGATTTCTTTGAAGATTGCCGCCAGCGCGCCCAATTCTGTCGCACTATCCGCAATCTCGGCGACGCGGAATTCCGTGCCGGCACCTACCGCTTTCAGATTGATGATCTCGGAAGAGGCCCGCAATCCGCCCATGACGATGTCACCGGCATGGCCCAGCACGCCGCCGATCGCGATCACGCGCGGCCCCATCACCCGCACCACCGTCGCCAGCGCCTTGCCGAGCCGAAGTCCGGTTTCGGAGAGAACGCGCTGGCAGGCGGCGTCGCCATGCTGTGCGCTGTGAATCACCTCCTCCAGCGAGCGTTTGGGGGCACCCTGATCGGGAAGGGCATTCAGGATCGCGCGTTCGGTCGCCAGGCTGGTGAGGCAGCCCCGGCTGCCGCAGAAGCACAGGTCACCGGCATCCTCTATCACCATATGGCCGATCTCACCGGCAAGACCGGTGCCGCCATGATAGATGGCGCCGTTGATAACGAAGCCGCCGCCAATGCCCTGAGCGCAGGTGATGTTGAGGAAGTCGCTGCATCCTCGTCCGGCCCCCCAGGACCATTCGGCCAGCGCCGCCAGATTGGCGTCATTATCGACGACGACCGGGATGCGCAGATTTTTGACGAAATATTTCTGGATTTCGATCTGTTTCCAATGTGGCAGGCGTTGCCAGGCCCATGGCGCGATCGCACCCGTCGTCCGGTCGATCGGGCCCATGATAGCGATCGCCGCGCCGACCAGCGGCGCACCACGCTGCCGGGCGATCGCCGCCAGCCGGTGAATGAGGTCCAGCGCCATGGACGGGGTGGGGGCTGCGTCGCGATATTCTGGCAGATGGGTGGAAAGCAGGTCGGTCCGTTCCTGAACACTGAAGTCGAACAGAATGGCGTGCACCGCGCTTTCGGTCACAGTGACCGTGACGATCGATTCCTT
The DNA here is from genome assembly GCF_018604485.1 of Sphingobium sp. BHU LFT2. Classification (NCBI taxonomy): domain Bacteria; kingdom Pseudomonadati; phylum Pseudomonadota; class Alphaproteobacteria; order Sphingomonadales; family Sphingobiaceae; genus Sphingobium; species Sphingobium sp. BHU LFT2. Next base: position 57,046 of record NZ_JAFCGW010000015.1, on the reverse strand, counting down.
CGTCGAAGCCAGACAGACCAGCGCTTCGCGCTTGTTCTTCCATTCATATTGGACCGCGCCCTGATCGCGCAGGGCTTGAGCGATATGATTGACGGTGGCGCGCGATAATCCTGTCGCGCGGGAAATCGTCGCCTGACTCGACGGGCCGGTCGCGCGCAGGAAATTCAGCACTTCCTGCACATTGCTGCTGCGATCGGCGCGTGCGCTGCGCTTGGGATTGTTGGAAGGAGCCGTCATGAACGCATGATGTGTCCTACCGGGTGGATCGTCAACAATGATTGTACGGAATACGATCAAATATGCAAAAGCCAACTTGTTATTGTTCGAGATAGTGCGCTGCGGCAGGTGAAAAATGGCGCGAAACTTCCCGCATTCTGGCTGGCTCAGCAGTGTTTTATGTGCATCGCAGCATGAAACGATCGAAATCCGAACATTTTTCAAGTTGATAAATCCCGATGTTCGGCGCTTTTTGCGGCCGTCCGGCGCAGCTCACATTATCGGTGAGTATAAGCGTTCGGTTTATAAATGCTTCTTTGGGAGGAAGTCATGAAAGCGTTCCACTTCACCAGTTCCGCGATCGCCCTCGGGTTCGCCGCGCTCAACGCTTGGCCGGCTCTGGCGCAGGATAGCACGGCTGCCTCGCAGGCCGCTGCTGATGCCGCCCCCGACACGGGTGAGATCGTCGTTACTGCGCTGCGCCGGGATCAGGCGCTGAGCAAGGCGCCCGTCGCCATTGCCGCCGTCGGTGGCGAGAAGCTGATGTCCGAAGGCGTAACCAGCGCGAAAGACCTGCAGAACGTCATTCCCAACGTCCAGCTCGGGCCGGCGGGCTTTGCCATTCGCGGTGTCGCCAGTTCGGACTTCTCGGAAAAAGGCGATCCGTCGACCGCCTATAATCTGGATGGCGTAAATATTGCCCGCCCGACCGAGCAGACGCTGACCATGTTCGACGTCAGCCGGGTCGAGGTGCTGCGCGGGCCGCAGGGTACGCTTTATGGCCGGAACGCCACCGCCGGCGTCATCAACGTGATCACCAACCGTCCGACTCAGAAGTTCGAGGGGTCGGGATCAATCGAATATGGCAATTACGACACCGTCCGCCTCAATGGCATGGTCAACGCCCCGATCACCGACAGCATCGCCTTCCGCCTGGCAGGCGCCTACAATAATCATGACGGTTTCACCGAGACCCATGACGGTCATGGCAAGCTGGACGACCAGAATGATTTCGGCCTGCGCGCCGGCCTGCTGTTCGACATTGGCAGCGCGACCACGCTGTTCGTGTCGGGCGATTATGAGCAGTCGCACACCAATGGTCAGGCTCGCATTGCCGTGGAGCGCGCTGTCGCCCAGGATGACGATCACAGCCTGCGCTACCAGAATCCGGGCGTCGACACCTATAGCCGCTTCAATTCAGGCGGCGTCACCGCCGAACTCAATTCGGACCTCGGCTTTGCCAAGCTGACCTATCTATTCGGATGGCGCAAGTCGACCTGGCGGGAACGGGCGAGCCGCAACGATATTCCGGCGGATGCCAGCGTCCCGAATGGCGATTTCATCTCCTACCAGAATCACCAGCAGGATTCGCACGAATTGCGTCTTGCCTCACAGGGGGCCGGTCCGCTGTCCTGGGTCGTGGGCGCCTATTATTTCCATGAGAAGACCTATACGGCACCGATCCTGGACTTCGTGAACCAGGGCTTCACGCTCAGCTACGACCTCAATGCCTCGGCCAAATCCTATGCAGGCTTCGGGCAGGCCACCTATGAGGTGACGCCGGGCATTCGTGTGACCGGCGGCCTGCGCTATACCAAGGACAGCAAGGATCGCACGGGGACGCAATATTTCACGCTGAACGCGCTCGATCTGACCTTCCCGTCCAATTATGACGGCCATTATCCGGGCGGTGGCATTTCCGGATCGCGCTGGACCTGGAAGGGCAGCGTCGAAGGCGACATCAGCGCGTCCATCCTGGCCTATGCCAGCGTGACGTCGGGCTACAAGGCGGGCGGCTTCAACGACGGCAGCCCCGCTGACGTCAGCTCGGTGCCCTTCTATTACAAGCCGGAATCGATCATCTCCTACGAAGCCGGCATCAAGGGCACGGCGCTCGATCGCGCGCTCTATTTCAGCCTGACGGGCTTCTATTACGACTATCAGGATCTACAGCTTGGCCTGGTCAAGACCACCGGCGGCGCGGTCACGCTCAATGTGCCCAAGGCGAAGGTCAAGGGCATCGAGCTGGAGGGCCATTATCGTGTCGGCTCCGGCACGAAGATCGACTATTCGCTCGCCTATCTGGACGCGACCTATGGCGACTTCCACCCGCTGGAGAGCGATCCGACGATCAATTTCAAGGGCACGCCGCTCGACCGCTCGCCCAAATGGACGGGTCGCGTCGGCGTGACGCAGGACTTCCCGTTGGCCAATGGCGGGCGGATTTCCGGCAGCGCGGCACTCAAATTCTCCAGCTCCTATTTGGTGACGGACAACAATACTGCGAACCAGATAAAGCAGGGCAGCTATACCCGTACCGACCTGCAGCTTGGCTATTTCGCGCCGGAAGACCGCTGGTACGTCCAGGCTTACGCCAAGAATGTGGAAAATAAGCGGCTGCTGGGCGTCTACGAGCTTCAGTCCTTCACCCTGTCCGATCCGCGCCAGTATGGAGTGCGAGCGGGATTCAAATTCTGATCGGGGTCAAAGCCTCTCCCCGGAACGCCTGCAGGTCATGCCGGCGGGCGTCCCTCTCTTGCTACTGGAATTGAACGACCCGATGGACAGGCAGTTTGATGTGATCATTGTGGGTTCCGGCGCGGCCGGCAGCTTCGCCGCAATGGGCCTCACCGAACAGGGGCTTGATGTTCTGCTGCTGGAAGCGGGCCGGACGATCACTTCTGATGATTTTCCCGTCAACCTCTCCGGCCCCAAGGAAAAGGGCGTTCAGCTCTGGGCCCGCATCCGGGCGTCGGTGACGGGTCAGCCGCTCCAGTCGCGCGTGGCGCTCTATGCGCAGCAGCAGCGCCATCTGTTCGTCAATGACAGCGATCACCCCTATAGCACCGACAAGGATGCGCCCTTCCTCTGGATCCGGGGCAAGCAGCTGGGCGGCCGGCTGCATACGTTCGGGCGCGTGCTGATGCGCTGGTCCGACGGCGACTTCAAGGCGGCGAGCCGCGACGGTTTTGGCGAAAACTGGCCGATCGCCTATGCCGATCTTGCCCCATATTATGCGCGCGTCGAGGAGACGCTGGGCGTGCGCGGTTGCCCGGAAGGCGTGCCAAGCATCCCCGACGGCCATTATGCCGGCCCGTCGAAGCTGACGGCGGCCGAGCGCGACTTCAAGCAAGCGACCGAGCAGCACTGGCCGGGCCGCAAGGCGACCTCCTGGCGCTATATGCCGCCCAATATCAAGCGCGTGCCGGTGCCGATCCTGAAGGCGCAGGAGACGGGAAAGCTCACGATCCGTTCGGACGCGATCGCCCGCCGCATCCTGACCGATCCGGCAACAGGCGCGGCGACCGGCGTCGAATTTGTCGACGCCAGCAGCAGGCAGGTCGAAACCGTGCGCGCTGGCGCCGTCATGGTCTGCGCCTCCGCCATTGAATCGGTGCGCCTGCTGCTGAATTCCGCAGGCGGCAAGCATCCCAACGGCGTCGGCAATAACAACGACATGCTTGGTCGCTATTTCATGGACCAGATGCCGTCCATGATCATGGGCACGGTGCCGGGGCGGACCGGCTGGGAAGCCGATGATACGGTGGCGGCCGATCCCTTCTACGGAGTGGGCGGCGGCGTCTATATCCCGCGCTGGGAAAATGTCCTGTCGCAGACAAATGGCGATTTCCTGCGTGGCTATGGCTATCAGGGGACGATCGGCCGCCTCTTCTCGCCCGAGGGCAAGGCCGCCAAGTTCGGCATCATGGGCTTTGGCGAAATGCTGCCCAATGCCGACAACCGCATCAGCCTGAACGGATCGCGCAAGGACAAATGGGGTATCCCCATCCCGCATATCCGCTGCAAGATGGGCGACAATGACGTCAAAGTGCTGCGCGCCCAGTCGAAGGCGATCTTCGAGATGGCCGAAAATGCAGGTCTGGAAACGGAGTTCGTCGGCAACGGGCTGGGGCTGGAGGAGTATGGGCGCGGGATCTTCCCCGACGCCGACTGGTTCAGCCGGATGCTGGTGCGGTTGAACTTTACCAAGAGCATGGCGATGGGCGCCGCGATCCACGAAAGCGGCGGCGCGCGCATGGGCAACGACCCGGCGACATCGGTGCTGAACGGGGATAATCAGGTCTGGGACGCGCCGAACCTGTTCGTGACGGACGCGAGCAGCTTCATGACCGGCGGCACCAGCGGGACGACCCTGACCATCATGGCGCTCAGCCTGCGGGCGAGCGCGCGTGTCACAAGGCTATTGTCGGCGGGACAGGCCTGATCCTGCGACGCGACGGAGAGAATTTATGCCAGGGATCATAGCAGGCGCACAGACGGAATTGAGGCCGGTCGGGTTCGGCGAGATGGGGGGGCGCGTGCCCTTCCTGCTGGCCCGGCTCAGCCTGGTGACGCTGGTCGAATTCATCGTTTTCGGCGCCTGGTTCGCAACGCTGGGTCTGGTGCTCGCGAGCAACGGGCTCGATAGCATCATCGGTCCCGCCTATCTGATCAGCGCGATCGCGGCGATCCTTTCGCCCCTTTTCCTGGGGGCGCTGGGCGATCGCTATCTTGCGCCGCGCAACGTTCTGGCCATTGCCCATGCCGTTGGCGCAGTGCTGCTGGCGCTGCTGCCGCATGCAATAGGGTCGCATAACGCCCCGCTGACGCTGACATTGATCTTCGTTTATATGTGCAGCTTTCAGCCGACGCTGGGCCTCATCAATTCCATCTCGCTGACGCTGCTGGGCGAGAACCAGAAGCATTTCCCCTATGTCCGGCTGTTCGGCCCGCTCGGCTGGGTGGTAGCGGGACTGGCGATCGGCTGGCTTGGCCTGTCGGCTTCGACCGGCCTTTTCTATTTCGCGGCGATCTTTGCGGTCATCACCGCCATGTCCGCCTTCACCCTGCCGCGCACGCCACCACCGGCCAAGGGCGCGCGCTTCTCCCTAGGTGACCTGATTGGCGTCAAGGCGCTGATACTGTTCCGCAACCGCATCTTCGCTGTGCTGATGATCTGCACTTTGCTCACCTCGATCTCGCTGGGCGTCTATAACAGTTTCGCGTCGCCCTATCTGGCGGTGCTGGGCATCGACAATGTCGCTGGCGTGCTGGCACTGGGGCCGATTTCCGAAGTGGTGTTCATCGGCACCATTCCTTGGGTTCTGGCGCGCATCGGCATGAAATGGGCGTTGTTCTTCGGCATGCTGATGTGGAGCGTGCGATTTGCGCTGCTGCTGCTCGCGGCGAAAGGCGGTATGCCCTATGCGATCGGCGCGGTGGCGTTGCACGGCATATGCAACGATTATTTCATTGTCGTCGCTGCCATGTTCATCGCCCGCATAGCCCCGGCCGAACTTGCCGCGCAGGCACAAGGCTGGCTGATCCTGATGGTGTCGGGCTTTGGCGCGGCGATTGGATCGGCCGGTTCCGGCGCCATCTACGGCGCCTATGTCATCCCCGCCATGGCCAGTCAGGGTGCATCCGCCTGGTCCCCCATGTGGGTGGGGCCGATCGGTATGGCGATTATCACCTGCCTGTTGTGGCTGACGCTGTACCGACCGGAACAGGCGAAGCCCGCATGACGGAACTACCCTCCATCCTTCTTCGACAGGATCATAGGCATGTTTGATAATTATCTGATCCGCGCCGACAGTTTGCGCAACGATGTCATCGACGGCGAGATCGTCGGTTTCCAGATGGCGGTGCGCATCGCCAATTACCGCGGCGTCTATCTGTCGCTGCACACCGGCTATTTTCTGGAAGTCGACGGCCTGCTCTACCCGCGCGAGGCGCAGAGTTTCGAGGTGAACGGCAAGCCGCCGCGCGGCTTTGATGAGATCAAGGCCGCCGTCCGAGAACATTGGGACTATGACGACGAAGCGATCCTGCACATCCGTGCGCCCGGTGGACTGTCCGCGGGCGCGCATGTCGTGCGTTTCCAGCAATGCGTGATCGCCGCCTATGGCTATCTGCCGACCGACGAAGCCTGGGTGAAGGAACCGCCGACGCCCGGCACCGGCGCAGGATCGGACAAGACGCCGCAGATCATCACCTATCATCTGACACTCACCGAAACGGCGGAGGCCTGACATGAAGACCGGTGTTTCGCTCTACAGCTATCAGCAGTCGCATTTCTTCAAGGAACTGACGCTGGAGGACCAGATCCGCGAGGTCAGTGAAAATCTGCCCGGCGCCGACGGGATCGAGATCGTTGACGAAATGTCGCTGCGCTACCCCGATCCAGGCGACGCATTCGTGGTGCAATGGTTCGATTGGATGGAGCGTTACGGCACGGTGCCTGTGTCCATGGACGTGTCCTTCGACGTATTGCAGTTCCGCGATCATGTGATGGATCATGACGAGGTGGCGGAACGGCTGCGGCATGACATCCGGCTGGCGCATCGGCTCGGCTTTGCCAATGTCCGCGTGCTTTCCACCTGTCCGTTGGACGTGATGGTGAAGGCGTTGCCGGAGATCGAGCGGCTGGGCATGCGGCTGGGCAAGGAAGTGCATCAACCCATGGCGCTGGAAGGGCAGCAGGTCACCGAGATCATCGACTATGCCGAAAAACATAGCACCAACGCGATCGGCATCGTGCCCGACTTTGGCATTTACGGTTTTCGCCCCAGCGAAGTGCTGCTCGCCCAATATGAGCGGCGCGGCGCGAAGCCGGAGGCGAGCGCGGCCTCGGTCGAACTTTCCGCGCTGCTGCGCGCAGGGCAGGGGCCGTTCGACTTTGCCGATATTGCCAAGCAGACCGCCGGCAATCTGCGCAGCGAATACAAGCGATTCCTGACCAGCGGCGAGGCTATTACGGCGCTCAAGGGGCCGTTCGAGGCGCTGCGTGCCTTCGCCGACGCCCGCGTGCTGCAGGCCAGCGAGCTCGACTATATCGTCGTTGCCGAAGCGATCATGCAATCGCACACATCCTTCGATACGCTGCGCCAGCTGGTGCCGCATGTCGTCAGCTGTCATGGCAAATTCAACAATATGTCGGAAATTCCCGGCCGCCCCGGTGAATATCAGGACATGGCGATCGATTATGAAGGCACGATCAAGGCGCTGAAGGATGGCGGCTATACCGGCTACATCAACACCGAATATGAAGGGCAGCGCTATTCGCAGGATCGCAGCCGGGCGGAGATGATGGACGAGGTGGAGCAGGTCCGCCGCCATCATGAGATGCTGAACCGCCTGATCGCGGCCTGATCGCATGAGCCATGCCGCCCGCCTGATCGCTTATGTCGGCTCCTATGGCTGCGCGCCCGGTGCGACAGGCGGGGGCATCTATGCGCTCGCCGTCGCGGCGGATGGCAGCGACCTGCGCCTGTTGTCGCGTGTCGAAGAGCCCAAGGAGGCGGGCTATCTGGTCTATGCGCCGGAGACGCGGACGCTTTACGCGGTGGACGAGCGCAAGACGGATGGGCGCGGCCCGGTCGATCCACCCGCTGCCGTCCACGCCTTCGCTGTAGAAAGCAACGGTGCCCTGCGCTTTCTCAACAGCCAGAATGCGCCCGGACCGCGTCCGACCTTCCTCGATTACCATGCCGGCAGCCGGTCGCTGGTCTGCGCCAATCATGGCGATTTCCAGCATGTCGAGAAGGTCGTGCGCCTGCCCGATGGCGGTTGGGGCACGGACTATGTCTATGACGATTCCACCCTGCTGCTCTATGGGCTAGAGGCGGACGGGTGCATCGGCGCGCTGCGCGACGTCCAGGTCTTTGACGGCCATGGCCAGGACCCCAATTTCTCGCCGCAAAATGGCGGCCATGCGCAGGCCAGTTCGCACGCTCATTGCGCGGTGATCGATCCGTCAGGCCGCTATGTCATCGTCTGCGACAAGGGCACCGACTGCATCCACAGTTTCCGCCTCGGCGACCGGCTGGAGCCGGCCGCGACCTTGCAGATGGCGCCGGGAACCGGGCCGCGCCATATCGCCTTCGACGTGACGGGCGGTCATGCCTTCGCAACGCTGGAGTTTGCGTCGGAATTGGCGGCACTGCGCTTCGACGCGGAGACGGGCGCCTTTACGCCGATCGACCGCGTCTCGACGGTCGCGAGCGATCCCGGCCGCGTCAACGAACCCGCCGATGTCCGCATCCATCGGCGAAGCGGCTGCATCTATGTCAATAATCGCGGCGAAGACAGTCTTGCCTGGTTCGCCTTGGACGGAGCGAAACTCAGCCGGCGCGGCGCCGTGCCGCTTGCGCCCTCGATCCATCCGGGACTTGCCGCGCGCAGTTTTGCTTTCGATCCGACGGGCGCGTTGCTGCTGGTCGCCGATCGCCCGGCGCATCTCGTGCGCGCCTATGCGGTCGATGCGAACACAGGCGCGCTGTCGCCACTGACGGATATCGCGCTGTCCGATCCCGCCTTCATTGCATTCGTCGAACTCGATGCAGCGCCCCCGTGTTCAGGAGACATTCCATGACCACCGTTTCCGGCCGACCCCTTCGGGTCGCAATTCTGGGCGCCGGCATGATCGGCGAGGTCCACCGGCGCGCAGCCCTGCTCGCCGGCGCGGAGCTCGTCGGCGTGATGGCGTCCTCGCCCGAGCGGTCGGCCGAGGCCGCCGCCAAATGGGGCGTGCAGGCGATCGGTTCACTCGATGATCTTGCTGCGCTCGAGCTGGACATGGTGCATGTCTGCAGCCCCAACAATCTGCATGCCGCCCATGTCGAGGCGGCGGTCGCCGCAGGCGCGCATGTGATCTGCGAAAAGCCGCTGGCCGTGGGTACGCAGGAGGCGCTGCGCCTGCACGCGCTGGCCGCCGATGCAGGCAAGGTCGCGACCGTGCCCTTCGTTTACCGCTTCCACCCGCTAGTGCGCGAAATCCGCGCGCGGCGCGAGGCCGGCGAGTTCGGCGCGTGGCAGCTTCTGCACGGCAGCTATCTGCAGGACTGGCTGCTCTCGCCACAGGCGACGAGTTGGCGCGTGGATTCGGGCGCGGGCGGTCCTTCGCGGGCCTTTGCCGATATCGGATCGCACTGGTGCGACCTCATGGAATTTGTGACCGGGGAACGGATCGCGTCGGTCATGGCGGCCATGACCATCACTGTGCCGGAACGCCCGGCCGCTTCGCATCGCAGCTTTTCCGGTGGCAACACCGCGGGGCCGCTGGCTAATGTCGATACCGAGGATGCCGCCACGATCCTGTTCCGCACCCAACGCGGCGTATTGGGCAGCGCGGTGATCTCGCAGGTGTCGGCGGGTCGCAAGAATCGGCTTTGGTTCGAGTTTGACGGCGCCAGCAAATCGGCCGTGTTCGATCAGGAAACGCCCGAGACAGTCTGGCTGGGCAGGGAGGGATCGATCGAGATCCTGCAACGCAGTCCGGAGCAGGGGGCGGCCGACGCCCGTCGCCTCTCCAGCCTGCCCCCCGGCCATGCGCAGGGCTATGCCCAATGTTTCGAGAATTTCGTGGCGGACAGCTATGCCGCCGTCCTGGGCGAAGGGCCGGCGGGACTGCCGACCTTCGCCGACGGCCTGCGATCGGCGCGGATCATCGATGCGGTCATCGCGTCGGCGCAAAGTGGCGCATGGGTCGATGTGCCTGCCGAACCGCAGAATTGACGGACGAGAAGGAATAACATCATGTCGACAGCTGCGCTTCCCGTCACGCTCTTCACTGGCCAATGGGCCGACCTGACCCTGGAAGAGGTCGCCCGCCTCGCTTCTGAATGGGGTTATGACGGGCTGGAGGTCGCCTGTTCGGGGGAGCATCTCGACGTCTGGCGCGCGGCGGAGGACGACGCTTATCTCGCCGATCGGCGCGCGATCCTCGATCGCCATGGCCTGAAACTCTACGCCATCTCCAATCATCTGACTGGACAGGCGATCTGCGATAACCCGATCGACTTCCGTCATCAGGCGATCGTGCGTCCGAAAGTGTGGGGCGACGGCAACGCCGAGGGCGTGCGACAGCGGGCCGCTGAGGAGATGAAGCTGACCGCCAAGGTCGCGCGCAAACTGGGCGTCGATACGGTGGTCGGCTTTACCGGGTCGAAAATCTGGCCCTATGTCGCGATGTTCCCGCCGGTGCCCGACGCGGTGATCAAGGCGGGGTTCGAAGATTTCGCGAACCGCTGGAACCCGATCCTCGATGTCTTCGACGGCGAGGGCGTGCGCTACGCGCATGAAGTGCATCCGGGCGAAATCGCCTATGACTACTGGTCGAGCGTGCGGACGCTGGAGGCGTTGGAGCATCGCAAGGCGTTCGGCTTCAACTGGGATCCCTCGCATATGATGTGGCAGAATATCGATCCTGTAGGGTTCATCTGGGACTTTCAGGACCGCATCTATCATGTTGATTGCAAGGATACGCGGCTGCGCCCGCGCAATGGTCGCGCCGGTGTGATGGGGTCGCATCTACCCTGGGGCGATCCGCGCCGGGGCTGGGATTTCGTGTCGACTGGCCATGGCGATGTACCATGGGAGGATAGTTTCCGAGCGCTGCGCGCGATCGGCTATGCCGGGCCGATCTCGATCGAGTGGGAAGATGCCGGCATGGACAGGTTGCATGGCGCGAAGGAAGCGGTCGGCTTTGTCCGCTCGCTGCTGTGGGATCTGCCCGCTGCCCGCTTCGACGCTGCTTTCGCGCAAAATCAGGAATAAGACGACCGCCTTTCAGGTGAATGTCTTGGCGTCCCGCGATCTGCACGCCGCGGGGCGCCGCCCATCAGGCCGATTGAGCCAGTGCCGCGGTCAGCTTTTGCAGAAACAGCGCCTGCGGCTCAGACGGCGCATGGCGTTTCAATGATATGACCCCGATCTGCCGTTTGGCATCGGGGAAATCGGATGGGATCACGGCCAGCCGCGTCGTCAGCGCCCGCAATTGACGCGCCGAATAGGTCAGCAGGCCGATGGCATCGCTTTCCAGCACCATCCGCTCGGCGAGCGGAAAGGTCACCATCTCGCAAATCTGGAGCGGCGGCGTCATGCCATGTTCCAACAGCACCGCCTCGAAATATTGCCGTGTCGGGGTGCCGTGCGGGCCGACGATCCAGCTATGATCGACCAGTTGCTCCAGGCTGACCGGACCTTGGGTCAACGCATGGCCGGGATGCGCGACGATCGTCAGATGTTCGTCGAGCAGCGGCAGTTCGGCGAGCGTGGCGGACGCGTCGCTGCCCCGCAGCGGTCCGATGATGAAGTCGATCTCACCCCGTCGCAACGCGTCGGTCAGCGCGGCATAGCTGCCGGTCACGCCCTGCAACCGGACATGCGGATGATCGCGCAGTATCTGCGCGAACACCTGGACGATGACATCCTGCTCGGAAAAGGGAAGCAGACCCACAGCGATGCGCCCGGTCATCTCGCCGGTCAGCGCGCCGAGCATTCCGGGGATGCGGTCGGCATCATTGTGCAACTGGTCGCGCAGTCGGCGCAGGATGGCGGCGGAGGGCGTTGCCGCCATGCCCGCCGCATTCCGGGTGAAGAGAGCATGGCCGACGGCGGCATTGGCCTGAGCGAGCGTCCGACTGATCGTCGGCTGCGATACACCAAGTCGCGCGGCGGCGCCCGAAGCGCTGCCGGTCGTTCGCACGGCATCGACGGCATCGAGCAGGAACCAGCTCAGATGATAGCCAAGGTCGGTGCCGCGCGTTCCGGCCGGCTGCAGTTCTTTCTGCGCCGCTGTGATCGCCGTCATCATGCGCCGCGCATGGGCGATCACGACGGCGCCGGCCGATGTCGGTTCGGTTCCGTTCCAGCCGCGCTGGAATAGTCTATGGCCCAGTTGCCGCTCGGCTTCCGCCACTTGCCGCGACAGGCTGCTCTGGCTGAGGTTGAGCTGCTGGCTGGCGCGCGCCAAGCTCGCCTGCTCGGCGATTGCGACGATCGTGCGCAACTGCTTGATCGGTAGAAGGGGGGGGCGGTCGCTTGCCATAGGTTCTGGTCACTTTCACCATTATACCTATTCTGCAAGGATAGTTTTGCAAATTGCATAACCCGACTGCCGGCCCAGACGTTAGATGTATGCGATGCACTAGCCACGGTGATGCGATCCGCTCGCCTGCGCATGGGAGAGGTCATGCAGGACAAATATCTCGACGCCGTCATCGTGGGACGGCGTCATCTGACTGGCAGGATATCGGAATTTCTGATCGGCGCAGCCGATGGTGCAGCCCTGCCGCTTGCCGAGGCCGGCAGCCATGTCGAGATGCGCTTCGGTGGCGCGCAGGGACGTTTCCTGCGCCATTATTCGGTGGTCGGCCCGCTTTCGCCCGATCAGGCGCCCGAACCCTTCTGGCGCATCGCCGTGCAACGGGAGGATCGCGGGCGCGGCTCCGCCTTCATTCATGACAATCTGATCGTCGGATCGCAGGTCCGGGTTTCGCGCCCGCTCAACGCCTTCCGCCTGTCACGACATCGGCCGCATCAACTGCTGGTCGCGGGCGGAATTGGCATCACGCCGATCTTCGCCATGGCCCGCTCGCTGCTAACCCGGCATGAAGCATTTTCCGTCTTCTACGCCGGGGTGGATCGCACCGCCATGGCATATGCCGACGAACTGGAAGCGCTGTGCGGCAACCGTCTGACGCTGCATGAGTCCCGCACCGCCGGCCTGCCGGATTTGGACGCACTGCTCGCTGCGCAGCCGGAAGGCACGCAGGTCTATGTCTGCGGCCCGCCCGCTATGATCGATGCTCTGGTCGCCGCCGCCGCGCGGCGGGGCTGGGATCCCGCACGTATCCGCTTCGAGGTGTTCAACGCCGCCCATAGGCCGGAGGATTCCGCCTTCGAGGTGAGGTTGAAGGACGGTGCGACCATCCCGGTCGGCGCCGGCACGACGATCCTCGACGCGCTGGAAGCGGCCGGGGTCGAAACCTTTGCCGACTGTCGCCGGGGCGAATGCGGCCTGTGCACCACCGATGTCATCGGCTGCGACGGCGCGCTCGATCATCGCGACCATTTCTTCAGCGACGCGGACCATGAGGCCGGGCGGCAGGTGACGATCTGCTGTTCGCGCATCACCGGTCGCGTGCTGGAACTCGACATCTGACATTGCAGGGAAAGGACAGGCATCATGGTCACGACCGCATCGCCGCAGCAGAAAGAACATGACATCTTCGCCGCCATGGCGCCGCACGACGCCGGCTCCTTCGCGAACAACCGCACGCCTTTGATCCGCAACTGCTGGTACGCCGCTGGCCGCGCGAGCGAGATTTGTCGCGCGCCGCTGGCCCGCAAATTCCTGGGCGTCGATGTGGTGCTTTATCGAACCGAGAATGGTGATCCCGTCGCGATGCGCAATCGCTGCCCCCACCGGTCCTTCCCGCTGGCGCGCGGCAAGCTGGTCGGCGACCGGCTGGTCTGCGGCTATCATGGCATGGAATTCGGATCGGACGGCGTGTGCGCGCATATGCCCGCGCTCCCGCATGTACCGGCGACCGCTTCGGTCAAGACCTTCCCGATCGTCGATCGCGGGCCGCTGGCCTGGATCTGGATGGGGTCCCCGGACCTGGCTGACGAAGCGCTGATTCCCGACACCTTCTGGCTCAGCGATCCGGCCTGGGGGACCGTCTCGGGCGATTTCCATATCAAGTCCGACTATGTCGCGATGCATGAAAATCTGATCGACCAGACCCATTTCCCATTCCTGCATCCCGATACGGTCGGAACGCCGGAATATGCCCGGTCCAAGCTCACCGCCTCGACCGAGAATAATCAGGTCGTGATCCGTCGCGAGTTGCGCAACGCGCCACCGCCCGGCGTCTATGGCAAGCCCGCCAACATCATGCACAAACTGGTCGACCGCACGTCGGAAGCGCGCTTCGTGTCCCCTGCGCTGCACACCGCCTATGCCCGCGTCAGCGTGGCCGATCCCGATCCGGGTGAACCCAGCCTCTATCGCTACAACATCACCCATGTCTTCACCCCGGAAACGAATGATTCCATCCATTATTGGTGGTTCAACTCGCGCGACTATCTGCCCGGCGATGCCGCCATCGACACGTTCATGCTGGAAGCCCACACCCAGGCCTATTCGGAGGATGTGGAAGCGCTGGAATGGATCAACGAAGTGGTTCGCACTGATGGTGAGGAACAGTTTGACCTGAGTTTCGCGCCCGACAAGCCCGGCCTGATGGCGCGACGCGTAATGTATCGCCTCGCCATGGCCGAACAGGGCTGACACGATCAGCGCAGACCTTTCCGCAATGGTCGGCGCCTCCGCATTTTGATCAGATATCGACAGGACTAGACATGGCCACCATCATCGGCGCGATCGCCAGTTCGCATACGCCGACCATCGGCTTCGCGCTTGACGCCAACAAGCAGGAGGATCCTGCCTGGAAGCCGATCTTCGATGCCTATATCCCGATCCGGAAATGGCTGGAGGAAAAGCGTCCTGACGTGCTGGTGATGATCTATAATGATCATATCACCTCCTTCTTCTTCGACCATTATTCTGCCTTCTGCCTCGGTGTGGATGAAAGCTATCGGGTGGCAGACGAGGGCGGCGGCCCGCGCCCGGTGCCGGCGATCGGTGGCCATGCGGCGCTCTCCCGCCATATCGTCCAGTCGCTAATGACGGACGAGTTCGATATGAGCACCTTCCGCAACAAGGGGCTGGACCACGGAATTTTCTCGCCACTGTCCGTGCTCATGGAAAATGACGGGCAGCGCTGGCCAACGAAGATCGTGCCCCTGCAGGTGGGCGTGCTGCAATTCCCGATCCCATCCGCACTTCGCTGCTACAAGCTGGGGCAGGCATTGCGGCGCGCGATTGAAAGCTACCCTGAGGATATCAAGGTTGCGATCGTCGCCACCGGCGGCTTGTCGCATCAGGTCCATGGGGAGCGCTGTGGTTTCAACAATACACCTTGGGACGCGGAGTTTCTCGAACTGCTGGAAAAGGACCCGATAGCTCTGACCCGCCTGACCCATGCCGACTATGCCCGGCTCGGGGGAATGGAGGGCTCCGAAGTAATCATGTGGCTGGTGATGCGCGGCGCGCTCTCTGCGAGCGTGCGCAAGATCCACCAGAGCTATTATCTGCCGTCCATGTGCGCGATTGCGACTGCCATCTACGAGAATGAGGCCGCGCCGATGACAGAAAGCGATGCGGCGCATCATCTTCATGCGATGGGCTCACAGTTGGCGGGCATCAGCCGGCTGGAGGGGACCTATCCCTACACGCTTGATCGCAGTGCGCGCGGCTGGAAGGTCAACAAGTTCCTCCACTCGCTCATCGATGCGGGCCATCGTGCGACCTTCCGGGCCGACGAGGATGGAGCTCTGGCTGCCGCCGATCTCAGCGACGAGGAGCGTTGCCTGATACGCAACCGCGATTGGCGCGGGCTTATTCACTATGGCGCCATCTTCTTCCTGCTGGAAAAGCTGGCCGCGTTGAGCGGTGTGCCCAATCCGGCGATCTATGCCGCAATGCGCGGGCAGTCGCTCGAAGAGTTCCAGAAGACCCGCAACCAGCAGGTCAGCTACGGGGTCGCTGCGCCAGTCGGCAACTGAAGGCTATCGCAATTCAAAACAAAACAGTTCGGGGCCAACGGGTAGCGCGGCCTCGGAGAGGAGAAAATATATGGAAGACCCCCGCGCGATCATCGCGCGCGAGCCGATGCACTATCGTCAGATGCTCACGGTCGCGACCGCGACGGCGCTCAATGCGCTCGACGGTTTCGATGTCCTTTCGATCAGTTTTGCCTCGCCGGGCATCGCGCATGACTGGGGCATTACCCGGGCGGCGCTGGGCGTCGTGCTGTCGATGGAACTGATCGGCATGGGTATCGGCGCCTTTCTGCTCGGCAATCTGGCCGACCGGATTGGACGTCGTCCCACGATCCTGACCTGTCTCGTCATCATGGGCAGCGGCATGGGGCTGGCTTCGATCGCCGGTAATGTCATGATGCTCTCGCTGTTCCGCCTGTTCACCGGGCTAGGCATTGGCGGCATGCTGGCAGCCACGGGCGCGATCGTCGCGGAATGTTCCAATGCCCGCCGTCGCAACCTGGCAGTGGCGATTATGGCCGGGGGCTATCCGGTCGGCGCGATCCTGGGCGGCAGCATCGCCTCGCTATTGCTGGCATGGACCGGGCGGTGGCAGTCGGTCTTCGAGTTCGGCGCGCTCGTGACGCTCTGCTTCATTCCGCTGGTGTTGCGGCTGGTGCCGGAAACCATCGCCTTCCTGTTGCACAGGCGGCCGGCGAATGCGCTGGAACGGATCAACCGCACCATGGTGCGGCAGGGGCGCGCACCCTTGGCGGAATTGCCCCCGCCCGATCCGCAAGTGGCGGGACCGGGCATCGCCCAACTCTTCAACCCGGACGTCCGCGCGCTCACCATCCTGCTGACCCTGGTCTATTTCGGCCACATGCTGAGCTTCTACTTCTTCGTGAAGTGGATTCCCAAGATCATCGTCGACATGGGCTTCGCCGCGGCGGCGGCGGGCGGCGTGCTGGTATGGGCCAATGTTGGCGGTATGCTGGGATCGCTCGGCATCAGTTTGCTCAGCCAGCGGTTCAGCGTGCGCCGCCTGGTCGCGATCGCCATGTTCGGTGGCGCAGTCGCGATCTGCGTCTTCGGCGCCTGGCCGCGCACGCTGTCCGAATTGTCGATCATGGCATGCGTCGGGGGCATATTTACCAATGGCGCGACGGCGGGGCTTTATGCCGTAATCGCCCAATCCTTCCCGGCACGGCTGCGCGCGGGGGGGACCGGGCTGGTGATCGGGGTAGGGCGCGCCGGCGCTGCGCTGGGGCCGGTGCTCGCCGGCCTGCTGTTCACGGCCGGCTGGTCGCTGGGGCCGGTTGCCCTGATGCTGGCCTGCGGCACGCTGATCGCCGGGATCATCCTGCTGACGCTCAATTATCGCGAAAGCGCCATTGCCTGAACCTCGTCGCCTGACCCGCTGATCGACTTCGGAACCATCAAGACCCGGCTGCGGCCAGTCGGGATCGGGAGACTATTGCCATGTCTTATCATGATCGCCGCCCGCTGCTGGCTGCGGCGTCGCTGCTTTGTGTCGCAACGCATTACGTTGCGCTCGCCCAGGTGGGGCCCGCGCCGGAGCCGGTGGCGCCGCCGGTCCCGGAACCAGTGCCCGGCGGCGTTCCGGCAAAATCGGGCGTTCCGCAAAGCCTGCGCTGGACCGAGAATTGGGACATTGCGTCCGATCCCGCCTATCGTCGCGAAAATCCGCTGGAGCGCCTGCGCAACCTGCCCATTGCCGATCCGGATATCCGGCTCTCCATCGGCGGCGAGATGCGCTATTATTATCAGAGCTGGACGCACCAGAATCTGGGCGCCAGCGCAAATGACGCCAACCACAATCTGGGCCAGCGGCTCCGCCTCGTCGCGGACCTGCACATGACGCCCTATCTGCGCATCTTCAGCGAATTGGGCCACAACAAGGAATATGACGCGACAACGGCGACCCCGCCCAATCGCGACAAGCTGGAGTTCCAGCAAATCTTCGCGGACATCACCGTGCCGTTCGGCGACCAGGCGCTTTTCACGCTGCGACCGGGCCGGTTCGAAATGCCACTGGGCAATGGCAAGCTGGTGGGCTTGCGTGATGGGACCAATGTGCGGTTCACCTATCAGGGCGTGCGCGGCACCTTCATCCTCAAGAACCGCCTGCGGATCGACGCGTTCGCGGTGCGGCCAATGCAGTTGCTGGCCGGCGCCTTCGACGACAAGGCCAATCCTGACCGCCATTTCAGCGGTGTGACGATCTCCGCGGCGAAGGGGTTGCTGCTGCCTGGCACCCAGATCGACGTCTATCATTATGACGTCTTTAACAAGGTCGCGAAATTCGCCCTGCTTACAGGCGAGGAACATCGTGAAAGCTGGGGCATGCGCATCGGCGGCAAAAGCGGCGCCTGGGACTATGATGCGGAAGGGACGTTCCAGACGGGCCATTTCGCCGGCGATCGCATCCGCGCCTGGGGCTTCAACAGTGATCTGGGCTACAGTCTGCCACCAACGACGCCGCTGCGCCCGCGCGTCGGTCTCCGCTTCGATGCGTTCAGCGGCGACGGCAAGCCCAATAATGGCACACTGGGCACCTTCGCGCCGCCTGCACCGCGCCTGCCCTTGTTCGGTGATGCAGGCTATCTCAACTTTTCCAACATCGTCGATCTCTATCCGAACCTGACCGTCAAGCCGGCCAAGACGTTGACGCTGGTCGCGGGACCGGAATTCTTCTGGCGCGAAACCAAGAAGGACGCGACCTATGCCGGGCCGACCAATTATCCCGGCGTGCGGCCGGTCGGGTCGTCCTATGTGGGGACCGGCTGTAATTTCCAGGCCGACTGGATCGTCACGAAAAATCTTAGCTACCGCTTTTTCTTCACCCGCTGGATTGCGAGCGAGGCGTTCAAGGCCGGCGGCGGCAAGAGCAGCGACTATGTCGGCGTCTGGCAGCAAATCCGCTTCTAGTGCATTTCTTCCTTGGAGCAGATCAGAGGGGCAGCGCTAACGCATTTCAATCAGCGCCTTAGATGCTGCCTTAAGCTCGATCCATGAAATCGATACAAGGTGCGTCGCGCATTTTTTATCGGGCGAGCAAGGGCGCCTATTTATTTCAACCAATGCATACTTGTCTTGGGCCGGTTTGGAGAAATGATAGCGGGATAGCGACACTCGAATCTTGATGCACGACGGTAGCGTTGCGCCCATCGTTGCACTTCGACAGCGATATTCTAATCCCGGGAACGGAAACGCAAATCGGACCGGGGCAGGGACTTCGACGACCGGCGCTTGGCAAGGCCGAGCCTTTCCAGACACTCCGCCTCCGTTTGCTCCTTCTCGAGTTCTGACGGTCGGCTAATTCATCTAGGACCTGCAAGAAGTTTGCCGCTTATGCCGACACAACCGTGATGGGCGTCACGCGCACTCACATTCCGGAAGTTCTAAGATCGCTATGCGATTGGGACGTGAGGGGCACGTTCCAATCGGCGGTTCGCGACTTTGATGGGGAGCGGGGGAAAGGTGCGGATCAACAATTTTGCACGAGCATGTCTGCTGGCGCTTGCATGCTGTATGTCGGCAACGGCGATCGGCCAGGAGAAAACCGGCAACAAGGAGGGTTTCGCCCTCAAGCCCGGGACAGTGAAAATAATCCTCATGCGCCCTGTGATTGGAGTGGGCGAGCAGTCGACCGGCGGCCTTTATGAACCCAATGCAGACTGGACCACGCAGGCACGCGGCCATCTAGGGACGGCGCTGAGCGAGGCCCAGACGCAATTGGGAAATCAGGTCATGCCATATGAGGAAAACGCCGGCGCAGAAGGTCCGCTGGTGACGCAATATTCCCAGCTGTTCAACGCTGTCGCGGACTCTGTGATCGAATATCAGTTCTTTCCAGGCAATCGTCTCCCGACCAAGAAGCGGGACAAGGGCTTTAAATGGGCCGTCGGCCCTGGCATCGCTGAACTCAAGTCCCTTTAGGGCGCGGACTATGCCCTCTTCATTTCAACCCATGATGAATATGGTTCGACCGGCCGCAAGATGTTGCAGATCGTAGGCATGCTGGGCGGCATCGGTGTCACATCGGGGGTACATCAGGGATATGCCGGCCTTGTGGACCTCAAGACCGGAGAACTGGTGTGGCTGAATGCCGACCGGCAGATGGGTGGCGATGTCCGTACGCCCGAAGGCGCGCAGAAACGGGTCAGGCAATTGCTTGAAGGCTTTCCAGGGAAGCCTGTCGCCCTCACCACTGCGCAGCCCTGATATGCGTGGATATGCTATGGCTTTTGCTCTCTTGGCGGAGCTGGCCTTTTCCCGGCCGGCCGTGGCCAAGGATGATTTCACGCTTGCGCCCTATGTGGCGGCCTATGAGCCTTCCACCGTTGACGAGCGCGGCGTGTGGATGCTTGCCGATGAAGGCGAGCGCCAGCTTCGCGACAGTCCCTTGCGGATACGGGACGGCGGTCTCGAAACCTATCTGCGCAACGTCCTGTGCAGGGAGGTCGGCAGTGATCGCTGCACTGGCATTCGCGTCTACGCAGTCGAAGTCCCGACCTTCAACGCCTCGATGATGCCTAACGGAGCCATGCAGGTCCATTCCGGGCTATTGCTGCGAGCCCGCAACGAGGCGGAACTCGCTGCCGTGCTGGGCCATGAGTTTGCGCATTTTGAACTGCGGCATTCTCTTTACGGCTTCAAGAATCGCCGCGGCGCGACCGACGCAATGGCGTGGCTCACGGTTCTGGGCGGGATCAGTAACACACCGGTCGCCGACACGAATTTCTCGCTTCTGGGATCCATCTATCAATTCAACCGCGCGCAGGAGACGGAGGCTGATCTCTTAGGCCTGAAATATCTCGCGCAATCAGGCTATCCAGCACAATCGGCCTCCGAAGTCTGGCAGGCGCTGATGGCCGAGGCGGATGCCAGTGCGCTTGGCCGCAAGCAGAAGGTGAAAGCAAAATATTCGGCGGGCTTCTTCGACACGCATCCTGCCTCCCTGGCGCGTGCCTCCTACCTTGCCACCGAAGCGGGCAAGCTCCCGCCCGGCGGTGACGCGCGCGCGAAGGAATATAATGATGCCATCGCTCCTTATATCTCCCGCTTTCTCGCCGCCCAGATGAAACTCAATGATTTTGGGGGGAGCGAATATATTCTGGGCAATATTGCGGAACGATCCGG
Source organism: Sphingobium sp. BHU LFT2 (assembly GCF_018604485.1). Lineage (NCBI taxonomy): Bacteria > Pseudomonadati > Pseudomonadota > Alphaproteobacteria > Sphingomonadales > Sphingobiaceae > Sphingobium > Sphingobium sp. BHU LFT2. Next base: position 36,274 of record NZ_JAFCGW010000015.1, on the reverse strand, counting down.
CTGGACCGGTGATCTGCTGTTTGCGCGCGGCGAACTCTATCGCACCCGCGCCAATCCGCGTGACCTCCAACAGGCGAGCGAGTTCTACCGCCAGGCCAAGCTTGCTGGGTATGCCGCTCCGGAGCTCGACCGCAATCTGGGCCTTTCCCTGTTGCGAAACGGCCAGAGTGATGAGGCGCGCATAGCTCTCTCCGCCTATCTCGCTGCGCGTCCGGATGCCTCGGACGCAAAAGCCATAACAGCCCTTCTTGCGAATTGAGGAATTGACGTCATGCGCCTGATTATCGCCACAGCCATGCTGATGTTGACCGCCTCTTCCGCATTGGCGAATGCCTTGATTTCGCCGGGGCCACGTGCCGGCATCGCAAAGTCCAGGCTCTCGGCAACGCCAGATGGCGAATGGAACCAGCTCAGTCGCAAGGATGGAAAGAATGTCGAGCTGTGGACGCTCGACGGGGATTCCCTGAACAAGGTGAGTTTCTTCGGTGGCGTTCCAGTCGGCGAGCCATTGCTTCGCGAAATCGACAAGAAGAACCGGCCTTTGCCCAAAGTGACAGCCAATATGCTGATCACCGATATCCCGGCTTTGCTCGAAACCACCTATCGCAGCCAGTTCTCCGTGAACCAGATGGAGATTGCGGACCAGGAACCGGCCATGCTTGCAGGCAACAAGGGTATTCGCTTCACCTACGCTTTCACGCGGGCTGACGATGAAGTTCAACGCAAAGGGGAGGGCATAGGCGCTATCGTCAATGGCCAGCTCTACCTGGTGATCTACGAAGCGCCAAAACTCTATTATTTCGACAAGGATGTGGACAAGTTCAGGAAGCTTGCTGCCACGCTGAAGCTGTAGGCCCATGGCCCCGGTTGTTCGATATTGGCCTTTGCGTGCTACCCTTGGGCTCATCATCACGGGGTGGGGTGCGGCAGCATCGGGGCATCCCGGGGGCTTGAATGCTGAGGGCTGTCATAATGATCGGAAGAACGGCGGCTATCATTGCCATCGTTCTTCATCGGCACCATCCCGGCCCCAGCCTCTGTCCTCATCAACTCGCGGGGCGTACCCGAACTGCGCTGCAGCGCGAGCAGCGGGCGCTGCGCCGGTTCGTGCCGGCGACCCCGGCTATGGCCGTCACCTGGATCGAGATGGTGATGGGATCGGCTGCGAATGATCCGAATAGATTTCTGCGCTGACAAATTGTCGCTGGAAGATTCACCGTTCTAGTAAATTTGGCACTGACGAAGAGTATTTCTTATGTCCGTACTCGACATCCCCCTCCGGAAAGCCTTGCAGCTATTCTATGCAAGACAAGCCCTGCGGCAGTCCATCTTGAAGAATGATATTCGGCTTGATCGCAAAAAGGAGGCAGGAGGGACGCGTAGCCAGGGAGGGGATTTCTATTTGCCGTTCTGGACAGACGTTAAGAAGCATATTTCGGGCGATGGTGACCTCCCTGATATGACCAATCTGCGTGTCGCTTCGAATAATAACTACAAGCGATTATATCCGCTTCTGAAGGACGGTGTCCTCGAGCTACTTAGCGCGAAGTTGCGTTGGTCGAACGAACCGGTTGAGATCATCCCCCAGAGCGTTCACGGCAAACTGCGAATTGAAGGGGTGGGCGGCACAATCCGCATACGCGACGCTCTTCATGCACGCGTCAGGGGAAAATATACGCGCGTCGTCTACCCTTACTTCAGTGAGGATCCCGCACTTCCGGATGAGGGGGGAAGGCTTGGTTTATGGGCCATGCAGCAGGCTCTGACAAAACTGGATCCGAGCGACATGCGCATTATCGATCCCCTTCGTCGGGTGTTTTTCTCTCCGCAAACGACACCTTTGAGAGGTGACGAAGAGGAGGTGTTCCATGGCCGGTACAAGTCTTTAATTGCTGAGTGGGAGCGTCTTAAACTTGAATGAAATTGCAGGACTTTCAACTTCGCGGGAAATTTGGAATATCCAATCAGACAGAGCCCATTGCCCTATGATCGCAACCTGGCCGCCGAGGCGGGCGCTGTGGGTCGGCTTGCCCGCAAGCTGGATTGACTAGGCTCGTTTGGATGGGCGCAGTGCCGTCCGGCACTTCCCGAAATCGTCGGCAAGCGATCGTCGAATTCAGGGCCGGGGTAAGAGATAGCTGTCTTCAGGAGCCGGCGGCTGCCGGACCAGCTCGCGCCGTTCCCGAGCGAATGTGGGTGTGGTCGATCAGGCGGGCGATAGCGGCATGATGGCCCGCTGCGATTTACCGGCTAATTCTCTACCGGAGGGATGAAACTGACTTGCGCAAGCCGCCATGCACGGTCCTTTTCTTTCGGCCAATAAGCACGAGGATGGCGACATTCCGCCGGGGGGTGCACACCATGAACTTCGGCGCGGATCAAACGACCGGTTTCCCGCAGGCGGATTGTAGCCTGCGGAAATTCGTCGCGCAGGCGGTTTTCAAGCTTGAGGGCATCTTCGGAAAGCTCTGGGCTCGAGAGGGCACGTGGGGATCCGTCGATCAGTTCGGCTGTCGAAGAGCGCAGCGCCTTCATCCCATCGCTGATCACATCGATTGAAATGACCGCCGCAGCTACGGAGTCAGCCCACCACCAACCCAGCCCAAGGCCAATGATACCGGCCAGGCCCGCCGCGCCCGTCAGCCAATTTGCCTTGTTCATCAGCGCATCGGTGTGCAGCAGCTTGTCATTGAGCTTCTCAGCGAGCGGTAATTCCTTACGACCGATCAGCATCGGCGGGATGAGGGAATAGAGCTGCGCTGCGATCATCAGCCACCCGAGCCAGAAGTCGTCTCCGAACAGCACGATTGATCCGACGGTCGCATGTTCGGCAGTCACGAGGGCGACAACTGCGTTGTAGAATAAAAGCAGGCCGACGGCCGTAAGCGCCACGGCGGCGACAAAGAATCCAAGGCCGTTAACTCGCTCGAAGCCGAAGGGGAACTTCCTGGACCTGCCGCCCTTCAATTCCATGTGGGCGGCAATCAGGAACATGATCGGCGGCACGACACCCAGCGTATCCTCGACCCAGGCCGTCTTCATGGTCTGGCTCTGGCCGAGCACGAGGCCCATCACCACAATGATGGTCGACGTCCAGAACAAGTTCCAATATTCCAGCCTGATCGCGGCGCGCATCGTATCGCGCAATTCGTCCGGCAAACTGTTGCTCATTGGCTCCTCGCTTCCGCAGAAACCGCGCGCGATGCACGTTCCACAAGCATGATCCAGCGGTTCTCGCCGTTTCGCATCGCCGCCTTTAGTTCGAGCGGATCGCTTTTCAAACCCGAAGAGCGCAGGGGTGGCCCGAAAGCTACATCTGTCTGCCAGGGGCTGTTTTTCGTGAACTCGCCTATGACGAGATCAAGCTTTCCCTTTGAAACTTCCTGAAGGAGGATTTCCGTAGCGCCGCTCACAACGCGTGGCCGCGCATGTGTACGCTTGGCAACCTCGCCGAGCAGTTGCTCGACCATGCTCTGCTGGGTGGTACCGGCGACCAGTCCCACGGTGAACTGTCTGTCGCGCACGATTTTCTGTGACGTGTTTTCTGGATCGACTGGCAAAGCCTCGCAGGCTGGCAGCAAAAGAGTGGCTCCGAGGACAAGCCAATTTACGTTGAGGCGGGGTTTCTCGATCATCCTTGGTGGAACGTTCAAGTGCCTGTGCGGTTTCGTCAACACAACGATACAACAGGGACATCATGCGGAAACTTTGCCCGGCCCTAGGTCTGCTTCTGCTCTACACCCCACAGGGCGCTTATGCTCAGGATAGCGGATCGCCATCGGCATCGGAACTGCGGGAATTATGCACCGAGCGGCCGGGCCTTACCACGGCGGCCTGCACCGTCGATCCCGGTCATCTGCAACTGGAAGTTGGACTGGCAGATTGGGAGCGGGACAAGGACCCCGACGAGCGAAAGGACACACTGAAGCTGGGTGACATCCAGCTGCGTTATGGGCTGGCGGCGCAGACCGAAGTGCAGATTTCGTGGAGCGCCTATGTGCGCACGGTAACCCGCGATTATCAAGCGAACGTTCTCGAACGCGCCCATGGGATCGGTGATTTGACGATTGGCCTGAAGCAGAATCTGAAACATCCGCAGGAAAAGGCCAACGGCCTTGCTGCAGGAATGCTGCCCTATATCACCCTGCCCACCGGCACCAATCAGGGTGGTGATGGGGACTGGAGCGCAGGGCTCGTCGTGCCGCTCAGCTACAAGTTCAATGATACGCTGCTTTTGGCTGTGTCGCCACGCGCCGAGGCGGCGGTCGATGAGGATCGATCAGGCCGTCACTTTGCTTACGGCGCGGCTGCGGGAATTCAAATCAGCCTGTCCGACAAAATCAGAATGTCGCCCGAGGTCGAGATCATGCGAGATCGCGATCCTGCTGACGTGGCGACCTTAGCCAGTGCTGCCCTATCGCTAGCATGGCGGATCAAGGAGATGACCCAGCTCGATGTGCAATATGTGGCTGGCCTAAATTCCGACACCCCGGATGTACGTCTGGCGATCGGGATCAGTCGAAAGTTCTGAAACGGCAGCCCGGCGGCTATTTGCCGGCCTTCATCGAAAGCATGCATTCGTTTCGAATTTAACCCGTACCGTGATGATCGACGGGCTCCATGAGGGGCACGAGGTCGTTTGCGGACAGCGTCGCGACGAGCTCCCAAGCGATATAAGCCCTACGCTAAGGAACCCGGGGGCACCTGGGGTGTATTGCATTGTCACACAATGTCGGGGGATGCATGTCGGGCCGCCAGGTACGCACGATCTCGCTCAGTCGAGAATTGGATCGGTTCATCTCTGAACAGGTCGCCTCCGGATATTATTCCAACGCAAGCGAAGTTGTTCGCGCGGGCCTCCGTTCGCTCGCAGCGCAGCCAGCCCCTGCGCCACATCGAGTGAACCAGACCGAACGATGATCGATTCCAACCTTGCTCAGTGCATTGTCGAAAGCGCGACAGATTTTGCCATCATCACCCTCGACGTAGACGGACGCATTACGAGCTGGAACCCAGGCGCCGTCAACCTGCTGGGTTGGTCGCCCGCACAAGCGATCGGTCAGCACGGCCGCCTCTTCTTCACGCCCGAAGATCAGGCAGCAGGATCACCAGAAGATGAGATGAGCCGCGCGGCGCAGGAAGGCCGCGCCCTCGATGAACGTTTCCACATGCGCACCGATGGCTCGCGGTTCTGGGGCTCCGGTCTCATGATGCCGCTTCAGGACCGATCAGGGTTCGTAAAGATCGTTCGCGATCGCACGCGGGAGCGCGAAGCGGAACGCAGCCTTGCCACCCTGACCGACGCGCTGCCTGGCTTTGTGTTCCAGGCGGACACGGACGGCCACATTGTCCAGATCAATGAGCGATATCGCGAATATACGGGGCGAGCCGACGAGGATCTGCTCGGTGATCGCTGGCTCGAAACAATCCATCCAGACCATCGCGAGCGGACGCAGGAAGCCTGGGCAGAAGCCGTCAGCTCGGGCACCGCCTTCAACCATACTTTCTCCGTTGCGGGGCGGGATGGTTCCTACCGCTGCTTTTCGTGCCGCGGTTTGCCGCAGACCGACGACGACGGGCGCATTCTGCGATGGATCGCCACATGCATCGACGTCGAGAATGAAGCTCAGGCGCGTGCGACACTGGAGAAGCTGAACCTCTCGCTTGAGCATGCGGTGACAGACCAGGGCGAGGCGCTCGCCGAATCCTTCAAAATTCTACAGGCCGAGGTCGCCGAGCGCGAGCGCATCGAAGAAACCTTACGGCAAAGCCAGAAGATGGAAGCCATCGGCCAGCTGACGGGTGGCGTGGCGCACGACTTCAACAATCTTCTTACCGTCATCCTAGGCAGTATCGATCTTCTGAAGCGTCCCAACCTCTCGGAAGAAAAGCGCGAGCGATATGTGCATGCCATCGCCGAGACGGCGCAGCGTGCGGCCAAGCTGACTAATCAGCTCCTGGCATTCGCCCGGCGTCAGCCGTTGCAAGCCGAGGCCTTCGATGTCGCCGAGCGACTGCGCAAGGACGAGGAGATGCTGCGCAGCGTGTCGGGCTCGCGTGTAAAGCTGGAGTTGGATATCCGCTGCGAGCCTTGCATAGTGGAGGCCGATCCGACCCAGTTCGACACTGCGATGCTGAACATGGCGGTCAATGCCCGGGACGCCATGGGCGGAGAAGGGCAACTGCGGATTGTCGTCGAAGAGCGGGACGGCATACCGGCGACCCGCGGCCACGCAGCGGTCCAAGGCAAGTTCATCGCTGTCATGGTCACTGACACGGGGGCAGGTATCTCGGAGGCCGACCTGCCGCGGATTTTCGAGCCCTTCTTCACGACAAAGGATGTCGGCCACGGCACCGGGCTTGGCCTCAGCCAGGTATTTGGTTTCGCCAAGCAGTCGGGGGGCGAAATCAATATCGAGAGCAAGGCCGGTGCGGGAGCGACCTTCATCCTCTATCTTCCGCACGCCGAGGCTAAGCCACTTAACCAATTGACCGATGTCTCTCCGCCAACCGATCTACACGCGGACGAGGCGCGCTGTGTGCTGCTGGTCGAAGACAACCAGCTCGTCGGCGAATTCGCGTCGCAACTTGTTAGCGACCTTGGCTACGGCAATATCTGGGTATCGAGCGCTCAGGATGCCCTGGCCCTCGTCGAGGCCGAGCCGGAGCGCTTCGATATTGTCTTCACCGATGTCGTCATGCCGGGCATCTCGGGCGTCGAACTTGCGGAAACCCTTCGCTCGAGATTTCCGAAGCTGCCCGTGGTTCTCACCAGCGGCTATAGTCATGTTCTTGCGGCCGAGGGGACGCATGGTTTCGAGCTGCTGCAAAAGCCCTATACCGCAGAGGGGCTCGCGCGCGCGCTGCGAACGGCACGGCAACCAAACGGCATAAGGTCGTGATGAACGAGGCAGGAGACGCGAGTCAGATCGAATGAACGCCGGCAGCAAGCAACAGCCTTGGGCATTCCTCGTCAACGCCGGCGAAATGGGCACACTCATCGCCGGCTTCGATTGGTCAGCGACAAGTATCGGCCCGATCACGGCGTGGCCCGCCGCAATGCGCACATCGCTGGCATTTGTTCTGCGCTCGCAGGCACCCATCGTGACGCTTTGGGGACCCAAGGGCGTGATGATCTATAACGACGCCTATCGCACGTTCGCCGGTGACCGACACCCGGGCCTGCTGGGATCCGATGTCCTTGAGGGCTGGCACGAGGTCGCGGATTTCAACGCCAACGTCATGCGCCAGGTTTATCATGGCGGCGGAACCCTGTCCTACAAGGATCAGGAACTCACGCTCATCCGCGACGGCACGCCCCGCCGCCTGTGGACCGACATCGAATATTCCCCGGCTTTCGACGATGACGGCTCCGTTCTGGGCGTCATCGCCATCGTCCTCGAGACGACGCAAGCCGTGCTTGCGAACGAGCGCATCGCCGACGAACGGCGCAAGCTCCTGCAGATGGCCGAGCATAGCCCCAGCTTCATGGCATTGCTCGAAGGACCCGAGCATCGGTTTCTGATGACCAATCCGGCCTATCAGGCGCTCGTGGGCGGTCGGGAAGTCATCGGCCAGCCGATCGGCGACGTCTTGCCGGAAGCGCAGGAGCAAGATTTCCTAGCGCTGCTCGACCAGGTTTACGCTTCAGGAGAGGTCTTCCAGGCTTCGGGGGCCTCCTTCCAGCTTCAGGGGTCGGCAGACAACCACTCGCACGAGCGCCGTCTGGACTTTGTCTATCAACCGCTCAGGAACGAAGAGGGAGAGGTCACCGGCATCTTCGTATCGGGTGTCGATGTCACCGACCGCATGCGGGCCGAAGCGGCCATCAGCGCCAGTGAGGCCCAGTTCCGAACCTTCGCGCAGGCCCTGCCGAGCCATATCTGGACCGCCCCGCCGGATGGAAAGCTCGACTGGTTTAATGACCGGACGTTCAAATATAGCGGCGCCACCGAGGCGGACCTTACAGGCGATGGCTGGACGTCGATCGTTCACCCCGACGATCTCGCAGAGGCAGCCGAGCGATGGCAGTCCGCACTGGGATTGGGCCAGCCTTATGAAACCGAATTTCGTATCCGGGCTGCCGACGGGAGCTATCGTTGGCATCTGGTGCGCGCAGTGCCGATCCGCGATGATGCGGACGAGATCATCAGATGGATCGGAACGAACACCGATATTCACGAGCAGAAGCTCAGTCAGGCGCAGAGTTCGGCCGATCGCGACCGTCTATGGTCAATCTCGCGCGATCTCATGCTGGTCTGCACGTTCGATGGCGTCATCACCGCCGTCAACCCGTCTGCGCGGCGGCTCCTGGGATGGGCCGAAGACGAGATGGTGGGAAAGCAATTGGGGGATTTCATCCATCCCGACGACATACCCAGCACCTACGCCGAGGTGGAAAAGCTCTCGCAAGGCGTGACCACATTGGCGTTCGAGAACCGCTATCGCACCAGCAACGGGGACTATCGGCTCCTCGCCTGGACGGCCGTCCCCGACGCCGATCGCATCCACGCCGTCGGCCGCGATATCACCGACGAGCGCCAACTCTTGCAGGATCGCGACCGGACTTGGAGCTTGTCACCCATTTTGAAGGTCGTCACCGACAGCCAGGGTACGATCACCGACGTCAACCCATCTTGGACCAAGGCGCTCGGCTGGAGCCGTCGGGAAACGCTCGGCAAGCGTAGCACCGACTTCATGATCGACGACGAAAGCTTCTGGAGCGAGCGCGTGCGCACGCTGTCCGCCGGGCAGCCCATGCTGGAATATCAGACCCGGCTGCGGGCCAAGGACGGCCATGAGCGCCTGATCAAGTGGACCACGGTGCCGGAAGGCGGCACCTTTTACGGCTTTGGCCGCGACGTGACCGCCGAGACCGAGGCCGCCGCTGCACTGGCCGATGCCGAAGCGGCACTGCGCCAGTCGCAGAAGATGGAAGCGGTGGGTCAGCTGACGGGCGGCATCGCCCATGATTTCAACAATCTGCTTCAGGGCATCACCGGCAGTCTGGAAATCGTCCAAAGGCGGGTGACCCAAGGACGGTTCACCGAACTCGACCGCTATATCGCGGGCGCGTCGAACGCGGCGAACAGGGCCGCGGGGCTTACTCACCGGCTCCTTGCATTTTCGCGCCGGCAGCCGCTCGACCCAAAGCCTGTCAGGGCGAACACGCTCGTCTCCTCAATGGACGATCTGCTTCGCCGGACGCTTGGAGAGCGTATCGAACTCGAGCTCGCCCTCGCGGGCGGCCTGTGGATCACGAAATGCGATCCCAACCAGCTCGAAAGCGCGATCCTCAACCTGGCGATCAACGCGAGAGATGCCATGCCCGAGGGCGGGAAACTCACGATCGAGACGTGCAATGCCCATCTCGACAGCGCCTATGCGGCACGCCAGCGGGGCGTGAAGCCGGGCCAATATGTCTGCATTTGCGTGACGGATACCGGCGTGGGCATGGATGCCGACACGATCGCCAAGGCGTTCGAGCCCTTCTTCACCACAAAGCCAATCGGTCAAGGAACCGGGTTGGGGCTCTCGATGATCTATGGCTTTGCTCAGCAATCGGAAGGCTATGCGAAAATCTACAGCGAGGTAGCCAAAGGAACGACGTTCAAGCTTTACCTGCCGCGGTTCCGGGGCACGGAAGAGACGGACGAACCGGTCCATGAGCTGACCGAAGCGCACATGGCGGACGCTGGCGAGGTGGTGTTGGTCGTCGAAGATGAGCCCATCGTGAGGGGCCTGATCGTCGAGGAACTCAAGGAGCTTGGCTACCAGGCACTTGAGGCGGTCGATGGCCCGAACGGTCTCGAAATCCTGCAATCCAAACGGCGCATCGACCTGCTGGTCACGGACATCGGACTGCCCGGACTGAATGGTCGACAAGTCGCGGATGCAGCGCGCGAACTGCGCCCTGGACTGAAGATTCTCTTCATGACGGGCTATGCTGAAAATGCTGCGCTAGCCTCCGGTTTCCTGGAGCATGGCATGGAGATGATCACTAAGCCGTTCGCCATGGAAGCGCTCGCAACAAGGATCCGAACGATGATTGAAAGCTAGATCCCGGGCGAGACGGCATCATTGCGCTGCTGGTTCTGCTTTCCCTCGGCAAAATTGCAGTGGTTGACGTTTATATTCGAGATTACATCTGCAGGATGATGTGCCTCGCTGCGGTCATCTTTGGTCGCTTACCATTTTGACCCCAAGCAATGATGGCGTCAGGATCCTCACTGGCTTATTCCCAGGGTAAAGTATCGCGAGACAAGAAAGAATCGTTTATGGCCCTGGTCAAGAAATCCGCGTTGGGAAAGCGCGGGCGCAGCAAGCCGCCCACCGCAAGCCCGACCTCGGCCGTTGCCGGCGCAATGGTGGAAAAACCGGCCACAGATGCCAAACGTGCAGGCGTAAGATCGACCCGCTCCCGACGCGGCATGAGTGCTCTCGAACGGCTGGATCAGGCCACCCAGGAACTGGCGAGCGGCCTTGGCCAATCCGCTGCCGCTGCCGCACAGCTGCAGCGCAATGTCGAGACGATGTCCGGTGGGGCCGAGGAAGCAGCGGGCGCCGCCCAGGAATCGGTCGGCCTCATTGGTCATCTACGGAGCAACTTTCGGGAGGCCAATGCTCGCGCCGCGGCTTCGCAGGGCCAGACCGAGCGGCTGCAGGAATCGCTGGCCGAGACCGCGGGCCAGATCGATGCCTCGGTCGCGGCGATCACCCTTAATGCCCAGCGGCAACTTGGCTCGGTCGCGATCATCGAGCGGCTCGAGGACGCGGCAGGACGCATCAGCGCGGTTGGCGAAACAGTGGGTGATCTCGCCGAACAAACCGGGATGCTGGCGCTCAACGCCGCGATCGAGGCAACTCGCGCGGGCGACAGCGGCAAGGGGTTCGCGATCATCGCCGACGAGGTGCGCGAACTCGCCGACGGCGCCGAGACCAACGCGATCGACATCGAGGCAATCGCGCAAGGAATCGTCACGCAGATCAGCGTCATTGCGGATCGCATCCGCGCGGCGAGCACGCTTGCCGAACAGGAGGCGCAGACAGGCCGGATGATCTCTGCGGCCTTGGCGAGCGCGCGCGAGGATCTCGCCATCGTGATGAGCGGGGCGCAGGATATCGCGGCAGCCGCCGCCCAAGCCGAGGTGGCGGCGACCGAAGCCGAGCGCGGCGCCGAGCAGGTAGCGAGCGCTGCCGAGGAGCAGTCCGCTGCCGCGAGCGAAGCCCAGCAGGCGATCGAACAACAAGCGGCATCGCTCGAAGAAAGCCAGCAGACCGCCGAGGCGCTTGGCGAACTGAGTGGCGTGCTCTGCGACGGAGCTCGTGATACGACCGCGATCGAGCAGGTCGCCACTGCCGCCGAGGAGTTGTCGGCCACGGTCCAGGAGCTTTCCGGCGCGTCGAACCAAATCCAGATCGCGATCGAACAGATCGCCCGTGGTGCCCAGCTGCAAAGCGCGGCCACGATCGAGTCGACGACCGCGATGGGACAGATCGAGGCCGGCGCGGGCTTGGCACGGGAGCGCGCGACACAGGCGGTCGAGCGGCTCGATGGGATTGTCGGGGGGATCGCGGACGGCAGTGCGAAGCTCGACGGCCTCGTCGCCGGGATGGGCGCGGCAGTCGGCGAAACCCGCGCGGTCCTCGATCTTCTCTCGGCTCTGGGCGATACCGCCCGGCGGGCGGAAAAAATCACCGACGCGCTGGCGCTGGGCGCGCTCCAGTCCAACATGCTCGGTGTCAGCGGCGCGGTCGAGGCGACGCGCGCGGGTGAGGCCGGACATGGTTTCGCAACCGTGACCGGCGATATCCGCAAGCTCGCTCGTGCACTCGCCGCGAATGCCGATGACGGTAAGGATGTCATCCGCGCCATTCAGGACCAGCTTGCTGTCATTCGCCGCGACCTCGATCAGATCGCGGCCGCCGGTGAAGCCGAGGCCGTCCGAAATCGGGCCGTGCTCGACCGCTTCGCGGCGATGACCGAGGAACTCGGCGCGACCCGCAAGGACAATGGGGCGATCCTCGAGGGGGCGGAGGCCATCCAGCGGGCCGCGCGCGAGGTGAAAAGCGGGTGCGACCAGATCGCCAAGGCAGCCGAGCTTGCGTCGGACGCGGCGCGCGAAGCGGGTGCCGCTGCCGCGCAGCAGGCACAGGGCGCCGAAAGCCTCGCAGCAGCGATCGAAGATATCGCATCGCTCGCCGCGTCCCTCAATGTGACCGGTGAGCAGGCCGCCACATGACCGGTCTGGCTCGGCGGGCCATAGCCGACGACGCCCGGCTCATCGTCCGGGCAGGCAACGCGCGTTATGGGATAGCCGCTGCGCGGGTGCGCGAGATTGTCAGGCTGCCGCGGATCACTCCTGTGCCGCTCGGACCACCGATGCTGCACGGGCTCGGCAATGTCAGGGGCGAGACGCTCGCTATTTTGGGACCGGCGCGAGAGGCAAGCGCAAAAGCCGGCCGACCCCGCCAGCTGCTCGTTCTCGAAGGACCCGACCGGATCGGCATCGCGGTCGATGTGGTCGAAAAGGTCGAGCGCCGCGCCGCAGGCAGTGCCCGTGTGCGGGCGCTGCCGATCGACAGCTGGATTGGGGACGCTTTTCCGGTCCGCGAGGCAGCGAAACGCGCTGCAGGCCCACGGCAGACGCAAGCGCGCCAGCAGGAAGAAAGATTGGTGCTGCTGCACTTCCAGCTCGGCGACCAGAACCTGGCGCTCCCGCTCGAGCATGTCGTCGAGGTTATCGGCGTTCCGCAGGCTATCGCGACGCTTCCCGGCGCCGACGACGCGGTCATCGGGACCATGCTCTGGCGCGATCGAACGATCGGGCTCCTGTCACCCGCGGCGCTTCTCGGTTTCGGCCCGGGCGCGGTTCCATCGGGGGCGCTCGGCGGACCCGCGCGCCGCGTCGTCATCGTCACGGTCGGGGGGCATATATCCGGACTGCTGGTTGATCGGCTGGAGGGCCTGTTGCGGATCGCGCCGGACCGGATCGATCCCGTTCCGCCATCGCTCCAGCTGGGTGCAAGCGGGTCTTGCATTGCGGCAATCTGCCGGCGCGAAAACGGGGGCGGTCTGGTGTCGGTTCTGGCGGCTGAACATCTGCTTGGCGAGGCATCGGCGCGCCAGCTTGCGGCCAAGAGCGAAAGGGCAGCGGTAGGCGATGCCGACCGGGTCAACGCGGTCGCCCTTCTTCTGCTCGTGATAGGCAACCATCGCCTGGCGCTCCCGGTGGCGACGGTCGAGCAGGTGGTGCTGGCGCCCGGTGAGATGACGCGACTTCCCAATGCGCCCGATTGGCTCTCCGGCTTGGCGCACATCGGCGGTGCGCCGCTGGTGATTATCGACCAGGTTCTACGGCTCACCGGGCGTGCGACCACAAGCGCGCGCCGGCGGCTGGTCATCGTTCGTGCCGACGACGAGCGTGTCGGCTTCCTGGTCGATGAAGCGCCAACGATCCTCCATGTCGATCGTGCTGCGCTGGCGCCCGCACCGCTCCCGCAGGCGCTCGCCGGCGGTGTCTTCGGTGAAGCGTTGGCCATCGGCGAGGACGGTGACACACTGCTGCTCCTCGACCCTGCGGCGATGATGTCGTCGGCCGAACAGGATCTCGTCCGCGCTGTCGCCGATCACGGGGCCGTGGCCGCAGCATGACCCGTTTACTCATCGTCGATGATTCCCCGCTCATGCGCCGCCTGCTCACTGAAATTTTCGAGGAGGCGGGCGATTTCGAAATCGAGATCGCGCGAAATGCAGAGGAAGCGCTTGCGAGCCTCGGGCGTTTCATGCCCGACGTGATCACGCTCGACATCCATATGCCCGGCATGGACGGACTTGCCTGCCTCGACCGGATCATGGTCGAGCGCCCGACACCGGTCGTCATGCTGTCCTCACTTACCGCAGCCGGCGCCGATGAAACCCTGGAGGCGCTCGCGCTCGGCGCGGTCGATTTCATCACCAAACCGCGCGGCGCCATCTCGCTCGAGATCGAGGGCATCGTTTCCGACTTGGTCGAAAAGGTCCGCGGCGCTGCAAGCGCACGCATGTCGCGCAGCGTCCGCCTGACCGAGCGGGTGCGCCAACGCGCGCAAGATGCGACGGTCAAGGGGGGCCGCAAGCCGGCTTCCGCCGAGCGGGCGACGAAACCCGGTTTGGTGAAGCCCGCTCGGGCTAAGCGGAGCAATCTCGACACCGAAAAGCTCACCGGGATTGAGGTAGTGCTGGTCGGCATTTCGACGGGTGGGCCACCTGCGCTCGATGCGCTGCTGCCTTCCCTGCCGGGAGATTTTCCGTGGCCGATAGTAATTGCTCAGCACATGCCGGCAAGCTTCACCGGGCCGCTGGCAAGGCGTCTCGATAAGGCTTGTTCGCTGAACGTGGTCGAAGTGAGCCGCCCCGTCCCGCTTGAACCGGGCACCATCTATATCGGTCGGGGGGACACCGACCTCATCATTGCTCGCCGGGGCGGCCGGGCTCACGTGATGGCCGCACCTATTCAGCCCGAGCGCACCTGGCACCCGAGCGCCGACCGTCTGGTAGAAAGCGCGCGCGCCGTCTTTCCGGCAGATGCGATCGTGGGCCTGCTGATGACCGGCATGGGCTATGACGGCGCCTCGTCGATGGCGCAGCTGCAACGCGATGGCGGTCATGTGCTCGCGCAGGATAAGGACAGCTCGGTGGTCTGGGGAATGCCCGGAGCGCTAGTTGCCCAACAGGGCGCGGACCTCGTTCTCCCGCTCGATCAGCTCTCCGCCCAGCTCAACCTCTGGGCGCGTCCTTGAGCGCGCCGGGTGATGGCATGTCCGCCGACGGCGTGCTGACCGACATGGCGCTCATCCGGCTGACCGAGCTCCTCTACCGAGCGACAGGCATGACCTTCGGCGAGAAGAAGCGCTATTATCTGGAGCGCCGCGTCGCCGAGAGGATGAAGCGAACCTCGATCACCGACGTCACACGCTATCTCCTACTGCTCGATCGCGATCCCCATGAGCGCCAGCTGCTCGTCAACGCGGTGACGATCAACGAAACATATTTCTATCGCGAGGATCATCAGCTTACAGCGCTGGTCGCCGACATCCTGCCGGTGGTCGTTGCCAGTAAGCGTCCGGGCGATCTGGTGCGCATTTGGTCGATGCCCTGTTCGACTGGCGAGGAACCCTATTCGATCGCCCTCTGGCTGCTCGAACACTGGCCCCTGGTAGACGCCTATAATGTCGAGATAGTCGGCTCAGACATCGATACGCATGCCCTCGATGCCGCGCGCGACGGTCACTATGGCGCGCGGGCACTCTCGCGGTTGCCCGAGGCGGTGCTTGCGGGCTATTTCGAGCCGGAAGAGGGGCATCGCCGCCGGATCGTCGAGGATCTGCGCGAGTCCGTACTCTTCACCCAGGTCAACCTTAACGATCCGCTATCCGTCGCGAGCCAAGGCAAGTTCGATATCGTGCTGTGCCGCAACCTGCTCATCTATTTCGATGAAGCGTCACGCGAGCGCGCGGCCAGCCACCTCCACGACGCGTTGCTACCGGGCGGCTATCTGTTGCTCGGTCACAGCGAATCCATGGCGCGGATCGATGAGCGGTTCGAACAAGTTCGTTTCCCTCACGCGATCGTCTATCGTCGCAGCTGATGGACGAACTACTCGAACAGTTTCTGATTGAAGGCCGCGATCTCGTGGCGGAAGCGCACCGCGCGCTTCTCGCCCTTGGACGCGCTCCGGGAGATCGCGCTTCGCTAGACGGTCTCTTTCGCGCAACCCATACGCTCAAAGGCTCAGTCGCCGTCTTCGACATGGCACCGGCCGAGCGACTGCTCCACGCCGCAGAGAGTCGATTGGAAGCGGCGCGGAAAGGGGAGGCCAAGCTCGACACGGCGATACTCGCCGCCCTCGTCGCCGTGATTGATCAGACCGACCGTTGGATCGACGCGATGGAGCAAGCCGGCTGTCTCGATGTTGGCGCGCCCGCTACCGCCGAGCGGCTCTTGGTCATGCTGGGCGAAGAACAGGTATCCGCAGTACCGGCCGCTAGCTCTGAAACCGATCAAGGCAGAACCGAAGTCGCCTGGCTTACGACATTACTGTCGCGACCGCGTTTTGCGGAGATCGATCGTGAGCAGGCGCTGACCGCGTTTCGCTACGTGCCCGATCCCGATTGTTTCTTCCGCGGCGAAGACCCGCTCGCCTTGGCGAGCACTGTTCCCGGCCTTCTCGCCTTGGCCGTGCTTCCAATCGGAGATACGTGGCCGGCGCTGTCGGAGTGCGAACCATTCCGTTGCATGAGCGCGATCGAGGGATTGAGCGCCGCCGACCCAGCCAACGTGCGCACCGCGTTCCGGTTAGTTCCCGATCAGATCCACATTGCTCCCGTCCTCAGACAAGCATCTCGGGCCATGACCGATGTATCAGCCGCTCATCCCCGAGAGACGGCGGCGACCGTGCGGGTGGACACGGAGAAGCTCGACCAGCTTGCTGACCGCAGCGGAGAACTTGGTGTGGCCATCCGCGCGCTGGAACCGCTCGCCGAGCGGCTGCGCGCGATTAATCCTATGTTCGCCGCCGAGCTGCGCGCGGCACGTGAAGAAATAGAAAGGGCGGCCGGCGCCATTCAGCGCAGCGTAGCGCAAGTGCGTCTGGTATCGCTTGAATCCACGCTTCGCCGCTTGCCGCGTCTGGCACGCGAAGCCGCGAGGAGTTCGGATAAATCCATACGGATGACGCTCACCGGCGAGACGACGCCGGTCGACAAGCAGATCGCCGATCAGCTTTTCGAGCCGCTGCTCCACCTTGTGCGCAACGCTGTCGACCATGGTATCGAGACAACGGCCGAGCGATTGTCCGCAGGCAAGCCGGCCGAAGGTCACATCAGGCTGTCGATCACGCATCGCAGTGACATGATTGAGGTCGCGCTGGAGGACGATGGCCGAGGCATCGACGCAGCTCGCATCAGGGAGGTCGCGATAGCCACAGGCTTGGTTTCGCGCGAGGCCGCGGCGGCACTCGCCGATGACGATGCGCGCCAGCTCATTTTCGCACCTGGCTTCTCGACCGCGCCCACCGCGACCAGCCTGTCAGGACGCGGCGTCGGGATGGATGCGGTGCGAGCCAGTATCAACCGGCTCGGCGGCTCGATCCTGATCGACAGCGCGGTGGACGAAGGCACATGCTTCACGCTGCTGCTTCCCGCCAACGCGATGACCACGCCACTGCTGGTCGTCGAGGCGGGCGGGCAGAAACTCGGCCTGCGTCTCGATCAAGTTGTGGAGACGGCGCGTGTCGCCGCAAACGCGATCCAACCTGTTGGGCACGGCAAGGCCTGCATCTTGCGCGATGCGACGGTTCCGGTGCTCGACCTTGCCGGCAGGCTCGGCCTCGGCGACGCGCAGGGAGACCAGGCGCGCCTGATCATCGTCAACGCCGGCAACGGCAATACGGCGCTTCGGGTCAGCCGCTTCGGTGATCGCATCGATGCTATGGTGAAGCCCGATGCCGGTCTGCTCGCCCGCCTGCCGGCGATATCGGGCACCACCATGATGGCCGACGGGAGCGTATTGCTGGTGCTCGACCTGGTGGAGCTGATCTCATGAGTGTCACTGTCGAGAGCGACTACATTCTGATCTCGGGCCATGCCTTGGTCGAGGATGCTGAGCCGTTACTAGAGGCACTCAGCCAGTTTCCCAACCATCGGATCAATGTCTCGGGGCTCATCCGTGCGCATCTCGCCGTCGTCCAGCTCCTGCACGCGGCGGGCCGTCCCCTCACCGGCGTAGAGGTGGATGGCTTTCGAGCTAACATGGCGCTCGCTAGCCTGAACCAGATTAAGGACGCATAATTCGATACCGGGATGCGGTGTTACTCTCTATAGCGGAGCCGGATCTTACAGAGAAACCAGTCGGAGTCGTGAATGCCGGTAACCGTGTTAATCGTGGATGACAGCAAGCTCGCACGCATTGTTGCGGGAAAGGCGCTCGCCGAGCTGCAGCCCGATTGGCAGAAGCTCGAAGCGGGTAGCGGCGCGCAGGCGCTGGAAATCCTCGCTAGGGACGGTGCCGACGTCGCGCTCATCGATTTCAATATGACCGAACAGGACGGACTAGAACTCGCCACCGAGATACGCGCATCCAGAGCTGACATGCCGATCGCGATCATCACCGCCAATATCCAGGATGAGATCATCGCGCGCGCGAGAGAGATCGGCGCCGCATTCATTCCCAAGCCCGTCACCAGCGAGGGCCTCGCCGGCTTTCTGTCCGGCGCTGCGCTCAAGCTTCGGTCGGGGAAGGTATGACACCTGAATTGATTGCGCTCACCGAGCTGGAACGCGACGCCCTCACCGAAATTGTCAATATCGGCGTCAGCCGGGCAGCGTCGGCGCTGCGCAAGATGATCGGCGATCAAGTGCTACTCTCTGTGCCGTCGATCGAGGTGGTCAGTCAACGCCGCGCCGCCAGGCTCATTTCCGAACGCGAGGTCTCCGATCTCGTCGCGGTCCGCCAAGACTTCAATGGGCCATTTTCCGGTCGCGCGCTCTTGATCTTCCCAGAGACAAACAGCCTTGAGCTTGTCCGCGCTGTCACCGGTGGCGAGCTGTCCTCCGAGGAAGTGCTCGAGATGGAGCATGAGGCCCTTGCCGAGACCGGCAATGTGATCCTCAATGGCTGCCTCGCGACCATGGCGAACATGCTCAAGCGCTCGCTCATCATGACGATCCCCGAGGTGCTGCGCGGTAATGGCGCTCTTCTGTTCGAGGTTGACGAGACCAATGAGACTGAGGGGCTCGTCCTTTTCCTTTATATCGACTTCGCAGTCCGGCAGCGCGACATTCGCGGTTATATCGCGATGCTGATGGATATCCCTTCGCTGACCGTTCTCAAGGAATTGCTGGACGAGTTCATCGTCCGCGTTGTCGGTGAGGATGGCTAACGATGCGCCTTTGACGAAGTCGGACCAATTGCGGGCTGTGCTTGCTGCCGCGGGCGCCAGCGGTTCCTGGGACTGGGATATCGCGTCCGACAGTCTGACGGTCGATAGCCGGTTCGCCGAACTTTACGGCCTTGGCGATGATGCAGCGGGCAAACCGCTGCCGACGTCAGTCTTTTTTAAGGCGATCCATCCCGAAGACCGTGCTCGCATCCGCATCGCGGTCGCCGGATTGCTCGCCGGAGCGGAACTGTTCTCCAAGGAATTCCGCATCGTCACACCCGGCGGTGCGGTGCTGTGGATGCAAGGGCGAGGTCAGAGCCACCTCGACGCCAATGACGAGCCGGTCCGGTTCACTGGTCTGCTGGTCGACATCACCGAAAGAAAGCGCACCGAAGAGCGGCTGCGCATCGCCCAAAGTGCTGGCGGTGTTGGCACGTTCGAATATCAGGACGGCTTCTCGACCGTTTCGGTGTCGAGCGAGTTCTGTCGACTGCTCGGCCTTCATCCGACGAACCGGCTGCCGGTGCGCACCATCAACTCGGTGCTGTGCGAAGGGGACATGGCACTTATTCCTGAAGGTGACGCGGCGGACCTGCCGCTCAATCTCGACGGTGAGTTCTGCATCTACCCGGCTGATGGGTCGCAAAAGCGCTGGGTCGCGCGACGCGGCGAAGTCCTGCGCGAGGCAAACGGCAAAGGGTTCAGGCTGCTTGGCGTGATTTACGACATCAGCGTAGCGAAGGGC
This sequence comes from Sphingobium sp. BHU LFT2, assembly GCF_018604485.1. NCBI lineage: Bacteria > Pseudomonadati > Pseudomonadota > Alphaproteobacteria > Sphingomonadales > Sphingobiaceae > Sphingobium > Sphingobium sp. BHU LFT2. The sequence goes on along the minus strand of NZ_JAFCGW010000015.1, from coordinate 16,609 downwards.
CTCGAAACCGAGCTGCGCAGCCTCAACGACACGCTCGAACAAAGAGTTGCGAGCGAGATCGAGGATCGCCTCAGGACCGAGGAAGCGCTGCGCCAGTCGCAGAAAATGGAGGCGGTGGGTCAGCTGACTGGCGGTATCGCTCACGACTTCAACAATCTGCTGACGATCATCATCGGCAGCGTGGATGCAGCAGCGCGCAGGCTTGACGCAGGAGCGGACAGCCGGGTTCGCCGTTCGCTTGACCATGCGATGAAAGGCGCCGAGCGCGCCGCCGCGCTGACCCAGCGCCTGCTCGCCTTTTCGCGCCAACAGCCGCTCTCCCCCCGGGCCGTTGATGTCCCGCGGCTGATTTCGGGCATGTCCGATCTCCTGACACGCACTATCTCCGAGTCGATCGCTATCGCGATCGAGGCGCCTGACGATGTCTGGACGGTAGAGGCCGATCCCAATCAACTTGAGAACGCGATCCTTAACCTCGCGGTCAATGCACGAGATGCGATGCCCGAAGGCGGCGATCTGACGATTAGCGCGTCTAATCACGTTCTGGTTGCGGGACAGGGAGACCTGCCTGCCGGCGATTATGTCGCCATAGCGGTTCGCGACAGCGGGATCGGCATGGACGCCGAGACGCTGGCTAAGGTATTCGATCCGTTCTTCACCACCAAGGAAGTCGGCAAGGGCACCGGGCTCGGTCTCTCAATGGTCTATGGGTTCGCCCATCAATCGGGCGGCGCGGTCGATATCCGGTCGCGCCTAGGGCAAGGGACGACGGTGACCATCCTTCTTGCCCGGAGCGATGGCACCGGGACCGTCAAGGAAGTGGAGGCCGAAAGAGAGGCGACCGAATACGGATTGCCGAGCGAGACGATCCTTGTGGTTGAGGACGATGACGACGTGCGCGCCTATACTGTCGGGTCGCTCCGGGAACTCGGTTATCGTGTCGTAGAGGCGCATGACGGCGCCTCCGCACTCGCGCTGCTTGATCGGCAGGGCGAGAAGCTGCGTCTGCTGCTGACCGATGTGGTGATGCCACAGATGTCCGGCAGCGACCTTGCCGCGGCCGTTCGAAGGGTGAAGCCGGCCCTGCCGATCCTCTACACCTCGGGCTACACGCGCGAGGCGATCTTGAAGGACGGACGCCTCGAGCCGGGCGTTGATTTGCTAACAAAGCCGTTCACGCTCAAATCCCTCGCAGCCAAGGTTCGCGAATTGCTCGATCGACACTGAGCGCAGATTCGGTCAGCATCGACCGGGAACCGCTGTGACCCGACCAAGAAACATAGGCGTAACGCGAATATCTGACCGCATCATCCCGGCATGCGCGAAGGAATAGGGCAATTCCTCGGTCTGGTTGCGCTCGCCGGCGATGATTTTGCCCTCCATCACAATCACGCAGCCCAAGGGTGACGTGGTGAGATCTGAACCTTGGACAGCGCAATCTCGGTCGCCTGGCGCATTCACGCAGGTTTTTGGCTTGTGACACTGCCATACTCCCAGAAGCATGGCGGTCGATGGACAAGGGCGCAGGAAAGCGCCTGCGCCCTTGCAGTGGCGATCAGGCGACGCCTGCACCGCCCGTGACGCCGAACACTTCGCCGGTCATGTAACTGCCCTCCTGGCTGGCCAACAGCACGTAGACAGGGGCGATCTCGACAGGTTGGCCGGGACGGCCAAACGGGGTCTGTTCACCGAACTTCGTCACCGCTTCCTGTGGTTGTCCGCCTGAGGATTGCAGGACGGTCCAGAACGGACCTGGCGCCACGACATTGGCCCGGATGCCCTTCTCCATGAGCTGCTTGGACAGCGCCTTGGTGTATGCCACGATCCCGGCCTTGGTCGTTGCATAGTCCAGCAGGATGGCTGACGGATCATAGGCCTGGATTGACGCGGTCGTGATGACGGACGCACCGGCAGGCAGGTGAGGCACCGCGGCCTGCGCGATCCAGTGCATCGCGTAGAGATTGGTCTTGAGCGTTTTGTCGAAATCCTCCGACGACACCTGCGAGATATCCTCGCGATACTGCTGCCTTCCAGCATTGATGACAAGGATGTCGAGGCCGCCGAGCTTCTCGACTGCCTGAGCGACCAGGTCGCGGCACCAGCTCTCGTCCGTGACATCGCCGGGCAGGTCGATTGCCTTGCGACCCTCCGCCTCGATGAGCTTGATCACCTCCGCAGCGTCGGCCGCCTCGCTCGGCAAATAGGAGATGGCGACATCGGCACCCTCACGCGCATAGGCGATAGCGGCCGCGCGGCCGATGCCGCTGTCGCCGCCCGTGACGAGCGCTTTGCGGCCAGTGAGCTTGCGCGACCCCTGATAGCTCGTCTCGCCATGATCGGGCACGGGGTCCATCTTGCCGGCTTCGCCAGGTGCCGGCTGGGGCTGCCGGGGAAAGGGCGGCTGGGGATATTGCTCGCGGGGATCCTGCATCGTCAGACGATCGCTCATTGTCGAACTCCTTGGGTTGGGGGTTTCTGATCGCAGGCTGCTTCATCCGTTAGGACCGCAGCGGCCATGATGTGTGCAAGATGGCTGAGGCCTTGCGGCATATTACCCAGGAACGCGCCGGACTTGGGATCAATCATCTCAGAGAGGATGCCGTGTCCATGAGCCAGTGCGGCTTTCAGCCGCTCCATGCGCGTCCGCGCTTCATCGCGCTCACCCAGAAGCGCCCAGGCCTCGGCCATCCAGAACGAACAGGCGAGGAAACACCCTTCCTCCTTGTCCATGCCGGTGTAGCGATAGTGAAACTCGCCAGCGCCCAACTCGCGGTCGATTGCAGTCAGTGTCGCGCGCAGGCGGTCATGACCGTCGAAGCCAAAGCGCACCGCCAGCGCAACGGATGCATCGAGCTTGTCGCTGCCGGGATACATGGTGAAGGACTGTCTGGCTTCCGACCAGCAATGCTCCCCCACCCATTGATAGATCCGGTCACGCTCGCGTGTCCAGCGTTCGCGGCAGGTGGTCGGCAGCTGTCCGCCGTCGGCCAGCTCGACCGCGCGCGCCAGTGCCTGCCAGCAACTGATCTTGGACATCGTGTAATGCTGTTCGTCCTCCAGCTCCCACATTCCCGCATCAGGCATGCGCCAGCTATCGGCGCACTCGTCAGCGAGGTGGGACAGGAGTTCGGCACTGGCGCTGTCGAGGATGTTGCCACAGCCGACAAAACGGCTCGCCGTCTCAAAGATGTCGCCGTACACGCCGTGCTGGCGTTGACCGGAGGCGCGATTGCCCGTGACGACGGGCGTCGACCCTCGATATCCCGGCATGTGCCAGCGCCGCTCTTGCGGCACTGCTTCGCCATCAAGCGTATAGCAGACACGGGGCCCATGAGCACGAAGCTGATTTAGGAGCCAGGTGAAGGCCGCTTTGGCCTCTGCTTCTGCATTGGCAGCAAGGAATGCCTCGATCGTGTAGCCTGCGTCGCGGATCCAGGCGTAGCGATAGTCCCAGTTCTTGGTTCCGCCGATGCCCTCGGGAAGCGAGGTCGTAGCGGCGGCCGCGATCGCGCCCGAGGGCGAGTAGAGTAGCAGCTTCAGCGCAAGGGCGCTGCGCAGAAAGGCCGCACGATCGGAACCGTCATAGGAAACCGAGCCGCACCAGTCGCGCCATTCCTTGTCCGCGATATCGATGCGCTCGTCGACCTGCGCGATGTCAGGGGCGACGAGAGGTTCATCGGCACCCGCGATGATCGCAACCGTTTGCCGCTCGCCGGCGGCAATGACGATCGTGCCGGTAATCCCTTCGTCAGACCATTTACAACTGATCTCGTCGCTCTGGATGAAGAGGCCCAGGACACGATCGACGTGGAAGACGGTGTGGTCGCCGATCTTCGAGTGATACGGATTAACAGTATCGCCGCGCCGGCCAGGGCGCATCGTCAGCGCGAAGGTGACGTTTCCGTCCAGCCCGTCCAGGCGGCGCGCCAGCTCGGCCCATGGCAGGCGGCCAGCATGACCGCTGTTCAAGGATTCGGTGAGCTTCGCGCGCCCGCGCTGCGTCGTGAAGATCGTTTCGAGGACATTGCTGTCCTCGCGGTATCGGCGCTCGACCGTGTAGGGCTCGTTAGGTTCGACGGTGAACACACCGCCATTCTCGCTGTCGAGCAAACGGTCGAAGAGAGGGGGCGAGTCCATGTTGGGGACACACCACCAGTCGATCGAGCCGTCGATGCCGGACAAGGCCACAGAACGCCCGTCGCCAAGGGCCGCATATTGCTCCAGGGGCAGATACCCGTCGGTGCGCTGACAAAGAGGTGCCGGCTCATTGGGTTTTGCAAGCAAACTATCCAGCAGCGCCCTCAACGCAGGACCCTCGCAAGGCCGCGCGACAAGCCAAAGCCGGCGAGCACGCCAAGGCCGATCAGTCCGCCAGTCGCGGTTATCTTGAAGAGGTCGCGATGGCGGGACGTAAAATACTCGGTGCGCGTATCAATGACCCGATCCTTGGCGTCGCCATCAATCGAAGCGGGCCCCGCAACGCTCTGGTCGAGATTGCCGTCCCGCGCGGCCATCGGTGCGCCTTGCTGTGCTGCGACCATTTCGGCCGCCTTGCGGTCGGAAAAAGCGGGGGCGATGCGCTGCCCCAGCGCCATTTTAGCGGTTGTGCGTCCGACCCAGACTTCGCGCTGTGGATTCTTAACGGTCGCCCAGACCGCCTCGGCGCAAAGCCGGGGGTCAAACAGCGGGTCGGGAATGACCTGCTCGTGGCCCGAGCGGTTACGCGACCATCCGGGCTGCGGCGTGTTCACGCCGGGAAGATAAACGACGCTCAGCACGATCGGCGATGCTTCGTCGATCAATTCTGACCGCAGGGAATCGGTAAAGCCGGTGACGGCAGCCTTGGCGCCGCAATAGGCGGCCTGGAGCGGGGCAGAGCGGATGGCAAGGCCCGAGGAGATCTGGACGATCGTCCCGTGCCCTGCGTTGCGCATATGCCGCAGCGCCGCCAATGTTCCGTAGACCTGCGACAGATAGGTCGTCGCGGTGACGCGCTGATATTCCTCCGGCGTAATTTCGCCAGCGCGGGCAACCACTGTCGACATCGCATTGTTGACCCAGGCGTCGATGCCACCCAATTCGGTCGCAACGCGATCGGCTGCCGCATCGACAGCGACCGGATCAGCAACATCGACCGACAACGCAATCACCTTCGCGCCGTGCGACATCAGAAGACGCCTGGCTTGCTCAAGACGGCCAGGCTCGCGGGCCAGGATGCCGACCTGCCAGCCGCCCTTCGCGAAACGCTCGGCAGTAGCGAGGCCGATACCCGCGCTCGCGCCAGTCACAACTATTGATCGCATTGAGCGGCCTTTCCGGTGGAGCAGACCGGAGAAACGCCCGCCCGCATTGGCTAAGCCTAAGGAATGCGGAAAAGCCGATAAGGTTCGACGTCGGCGCAAAGATAACGCGCTTCGCCACGTCAGATGTCATTGACGTTGCTCGCGATAATACAGCGCAGCTTATTTCCTGGTGCGGAGATTGATTCCGGAGCGGATTGGCCGCCAAGGCGTTCGCAAAGAATATTGGATAGGAGCTTTTGTGCATGTCGCGAACCGTCGCTGAACTATTGGTCGATACACTGGCACGCCTCGGCGTCGAGCATGTCTTCGGGGTAGTCGGCGACGCGCTTAATCCCTTCACCCATGCGCTTGATGGCGATGACCGGATCGAATGGATCGGCGTTCGGCACGAAGAGGGAGGGGCACTGGCAGCCGCCGGCCAGGCAAAGCTGACCGGGCGCCTCGGCGTCTGTTGCGGCACCACCGGGCCCGGGGGCAATCATCTCGTCGCCGGCCTATATGAAGCGAGGAAAGACCATGCGCCGGTCCTCGCGATCACAGGGGGCGTGCCGGCCGCAAAACGCGGCACGGACCATTTGCAGGAGGATGATGTCGCCCTGCTGTTCCGCGACGTGGCGGTCTATAGCCAGGTCATCGCAGCGCCCGAACAAGCGCCCGGGGTCATTCGCGAAGCAATCGCTGCCGCTTATGCAGAGCGCGGCGTGGCGCACATCAACGTGCCGCCGGATGTATTTTCGGCCACGATCAGGGAAGAGGTGCCAAGCCTTCCGGTACTGCGTCCAAGGCCCGAAGTGGCGCCAGACCTGGCAGATATAGAGGAAGCCGCCCGGCTGATCGGCGAGGCAGATACCGTGGCGATCTTCTGTGGCCATGGTTGTCTAGGTGCCGCATCGGAGCTCGAGCAACTGGCAGAGCGGCTGAAGGCGCCGCTGATGCACACCTATCGCGGCAAGCCTATTCTTCCGTTCGATCATCCGAACTGGATCGGCGGTGTTGGCCTCATCGGGTCGAAGGCGGGCGTCGATGCGATCAACGATGCCGACCTGCTCCTCATGCTCGGCACCGATTATCCCTATTCGGAGTTTCTCCCCAAGCACGGCCATGTGATCCAGATTGACGAGCGGGCGCTAGCCCTTGGCCGGCGCGCGCCGGTGAGCCTGGGCATAATCGGTTCGGTGCGTCCGGCGCTCAGGCAACTGCTTGAGCATCTGCCTGCCCGAATGGACAATTCCTTTCTGGCAAAGGCGCAATCGGCCCGCGCCGAATGGAACGCCATGCTGGACCAGCGTGCGGACCGCTCGCGCACGCCGGGCAAACTTCACCCGCCCGCGCTTGCGCGTGCGATAAGCGATCATGCCGCTGACGACGCCATCATTGTGACGGACACCGGCGAGGTTACGCTCTGGGCCGCAAACTGGTGGCGTCAGACCGGGCGCCAGCTTGGGACCGGCTCGTTCAACAATGCGGCTGTGGGCACGGGGCTTGGCCTTGCAAACGGCGCGCAGCTGCTGAACCGTAACCGGCAGGTCATCGCGCATATCGGTGACGGCGGCATGACGATGCTACTGGGCGAGTTCATGACGAGTGTCGAGCATCGCCTGCCGGTCAAGATTGTGGTCTATGACAACGCCGCCTGGGGCCTCGTCCACATCGAGATGGAGTCTGCCGGCCTGCCGGCGGCGAGCGGTACAACGTTTCCCAACATCGATTTCGCGGCCTTTGCGCGGGCTTGCGGAGCAGAGGGCTTTACGGTTCGCGATCCGGCGATGCTGGACGAGACAATCGCCCGCTTTCTTTCAGCACCCGGGCCAGCCATCCTTCATGCGCATGTCGATCCGGACGAGCTTCCGACCATGCCTCATATCGAGCCGGCGCAGGTAGCCCGCTTCGGTATTGCCAAAGTGCGCGAGGCATGGCGCAGCCTGCGCAGAGGTGAAGCATGACCGCGCGCGAATGCGACGTCGCTATCATTGGCGCGGGGACGGCGGGCCTTGCGGCGGAGCGTAGCGCGAGACGACATGGCGCGATCACACTGCTCATCGATCAGGCGTTCGCCGGAACCACCTGTACGACGGTTGGCTGCATGCCCTCGAAGCTCCTGATCGCTGGCGGCAATGCGGCTCATGCTGTTCGCCATGCCTCGACATTCGGTATCGATGCGGAGCCGCTGGTGCGCGGAACGGCGGTGATGAGCCGTCTGCGAGAAATGCGCGACGAATTCATTGCTGCAGTGAAGCAGTCAATGAATGAGATCCCGAATGCCAACAAAGTGGAGGCGCGCGCCGCGTTCGACGGGCCTACGACGCTCCGGCTCGACGACGGAACGATCGTCCGGGCTAAAGCAGTCGTCATCGCCACCGGCGCGAAGCCATCAATCCCCGATCCGCTGCGCGCGCTGGGTGATCGCGTGCTGACCAACGAGACATTGTTCGACCTGCCTGACCTGCCCCACTCGGTTGGCGTGGTCGGCGCCGCCCCGCTGGGTCTGGAACTTGCGCAGGCGCTTTCGCGCCTCGGGGTCGATGTGATGGTGTTTGATGAAGGCGACAAGTTGGCGGGTCTCGACGATGACCCTGTCGCGCAGAGCCTGCGAACCGCGCTCGAGGGGGAATTTCCGATTCATCTCGGGGTCAAGGTCGAGGCCGAACTCGATGGTGAGGCGGTCCGCTTGCGCTGGTCGGGTGCGAGCGAAGGCGAAGGGCGCTTCGACTATCTGCTCGCCGCAGCGGGAAGACCGCCCAATCTAACTGGGCTCGACCTTGATCGGACCGGGCTGACTTTCGACGAACACGGCATACCGGATATCGACCCCGAAAGCCTGCAATGTGGGCATGCGGCGATTTTCATGGCGGGCGATGCCGATCATGAACGCCCTGTGCTGCACGAGGCGCAAGCGGAGGGGACTATCGCGGGACGCAACGCGGCTCGTTATCCCGATGTGGAACCTTCCATGCGGATGACGCCTCTTTCCATCATGTTCACAGATCCGAATATGGCGATCGTCGGCACGCCCCCGGGCGAAGAGGATCCCGTCTTGTGCGGCACCGCAAGTTATGACGATCAAGGACGGGCCAAGATGTTCGCAACGAACATTGGTCGCGTCCATATCTATGCGCAGGCTGAAAAAGGCCGTCTTCTTTCGGCGGTGATGATTGGTCCGGCTGTCGAGCACGGCGCGCACCTCCTGGCGCACGCCATTCAACAAAAGCTCACCGCAAGCGAGCTGCTCGATATGCCCTTCTACCATCCGACATATGAGGAGGGCCTGCAACCTGCACTTCGGGAGATTTGCAAGCGTGTCAGCGATCCTGACCCCACCGATCGCGAGGATGGGTTCATGCCCGGGAGCTGAACTGCCTTGCATATGACCAAGTCGCGCATGCAGGCTCGTATCTGCAACGCGACACGCAATATCGCGTTCTATCTATGCTGAAGGAGAGACGAGATGGCAGATAATAAAGATGTGCGTGGACCGCAGGACCGGACCCGGATCGCCATGGGCGAAGATTATGAAGTCGACTATTGGACGGCGAAATTCGGCGTGTCGCGCGAAGCGCTGCAACGCGCCGTCGATGCTGTGGGTAACAGTGCGGATGCCGTCGAACAGCATCTCAAAAGTAGCTGAACCGCGATAGCGGCCTGACGGCCCCGTGAGTGAGGAACCGGACCGCAGCGATGCTTTGCGCGAAATGGCGCAACATCGCGGTTTCAAGCTGCTGAAATCCCGCCGACGCAAGCCTGGCGTCGGAGATTTCGGGCGGTTTGGGCTCAGCGACGCTGCGGGCAAACCGGTTATGGGTGTCGGGCCAGATGGCCTGACCGCTCTGCCGGACGAAGTTGAAGCCTATCTTCGCACCGGCGCGCTCGACAGCTGGAAAGCCTCCGCCAAGGCAACGCCCGACGCGCCGAGAAAGACCAGGGCAGCTTCCCTCGCCGATGACAGCAAGAGGAAGGGCGAGACCGGAGCAGCAGCTGCCGGCTCGAACCTCGCCGCCGGTCGGAAGGCGCGCCGAACGGGGAAAAAAGAGCAAGCCGACCGTCCGCGCAGTGCCGCCACGACCGACGAGCCGTCTGAAAAGTTCAGTCCTCCAGTCGCGAAGGAAAAGCGCGCACAGTCCGCCGAGCCTGTGCCGCAACCGCCGACGACGCTCACGATCAGAAAACACAGGAAGGAGGAGGTCACTGCCATCGCTCGCTTGCTTGGAGAATTACCCGGCGTCGATCGAACAGCGCAGGACGTTGCTGATGGTATCGCGGCTGCCCGCAAGGCGGGAGGTGGTTTGCTGGTCGCTGATCAAGGCGGCCTGGTTGGCTGCATCGCCTGGGTGACTGTGCCCGTGATGCACCGTAGCGCAATCGGACGGATAACCACTCTCATTGTAAGCGCCAAGCAGCGGCGCAAAGGCATCGGTCGCAAGCTCGTTGCAGAAGCGCTGGGGGCACTTGCACATGCCGGTTGCGAAGAGATCGAGGCGATGAGCGATATCGACATTCGCAACGCTCATGGTTTCTTCCGCAGTCTCGACTTTGTGCAGACCAGCTATCGTTTCACGCGATCGACGACACTGAATGGAACGTAGGCGCTCGCCGGGTATTTCTGGCAAGAACATAAGAGGAAGTCTGTGATGGCAGCACGCCCCTATTGGAAGGGCCAGATACGTCTGGCCCTCGTCTCGATCCCCGTGGAAGTCTATTCGGCAACCAAGAGCGGCGCGACAATCGCCTTCAATCAGATCCATGAGCCATCGGGCAAGCGTATAAAATACGAGAAGGTCGTGCCGGGCATTGGCCCAGTTGATCTCGACGAGATCGTCAAGGGCTTCGAATATTCCAAGGGTGAATATGTCCTTCTCGACGAGAAGGAGATCGAAGGGGTCAAGCTGGAGAGCAAGAAGACGCTTGAACTTACCCAGTTCGTCGATGCGCAGGACGTCGACATGATCTACTTTGAAAAACCCTATTATGTCGTGCCAGCCGACGATCTTGCCGAAGAGGCTTTTATCGTGTTGCGCGAGGCGCTTCGCCGCAGCCGCAAGATCGGGCTGGGGCAGCTCGCCATGCGGGGCCGCGAATATGTCGTCTCGGTCAAGGCGTGCGGTCGCGGAATGGTGATGGAAACGCTGCGCTACGCCGATGAAGTCAACAAAGCGGCGAGCTATTTCCGCGATATCGGCGACAGCGATCCCGACGAGGAATTGCTCGATCTCGCCACGACGTTGATCGACAAAAAAACCGGCAAGTTCGACGCCAGCGAGTTTCATGACCGCTACGTCGATGCGTTGAAAGATCTCATCGAGCGCAAAAAGAAGGGGAAGACGCTCAATATTGACGATGAGGATAAGGGAACCGGCGATCCGCGCGGCAGCAATGTCGTCGATCTCATGGCAGCCCTCAAAAATTCGCTTGGCACTGGTGGAAAGGCCGGCGGCAGCCGGAGTGGTGGCTCGAAAACCGGAGCTAAGGCGCCTGCCAAAAAGGCGCCTGCAAAGAAGACGGCAGCGAAAGCGCCAGCGCGCAAGCGGGCCTAGCAGTGGCGGGACCAGCGAATGACGTGTCGAGCCCCGAAGATAGCGACGCCGCCTTCGCCGAGGGCGCGATCACGCTTTGGGCCAACTTCCTTACGCTGATGGGGACGCACATGCTCGATGGTGGCACGCCACGAGACGAGGTGCTCGAAATGCTGACGATGCTGCACGAAACCAATGAGCAAACGATCCCATCACCTCGCGCGCGTGCCAGCGCCTCGCGGCATCTGATGGCGGTCTACAGGGTGCTTGCCGAAGCGTGACGGATCATAGATCGGGCAGCACCTGATCGGCACGACCCCAGTTTTTGAGATCTTTGGAGCCCGCGCGTTTCACTAACGCGGCGCCGTCGCCGATATGCCAGTGTGAAGGCGTGTCGAGATCGCGAAGCTCTTCCCAGCTGAGCGGGACAGCCACGGGCGCGAATTCGCGCGATCGGGCGCTATAGGGCATCACAGCCGTGGCCCCGCGCTGGTTGCGCAGATAATCGACGAAAATCTTGTCTGACCGTCGCGCCTTGGCGAGCGCTGCCGTAAAACGATCGGGCTGGCTTTGCGCCAGGGCCAGTGCGAACCGGTGCGCAAAATCCTTGACCTGCGGCCATTCGGCCTGAGGCGTCAGCGGCGCGATGACATGAACGCCTTTGCCGCCTGTCACCATCGGGAACGTGGCAAGACCCATTTGCCCAAGAAGATCCTGAACGTGGAACGCGGCGGAGACCACGTCCTTGAAATCCAGGCCTTCATCGGGATCAAGATCGAAGACGAGCCGGTCGGCCTTCTCGACATCCTCGATGCGCGCGCCCCAGCCATGAAATTCGATCGTGCCCATTTGCACGCAGGTCAAGAGACCGGCCGGGGAATCAACGAAGAGATAGGGTTCGTCATGGCCGTCCTTTTCCCGGATTGCGACATGCTTCACGTCTTCGCCGAAGCTCCCGGCATCATGCTTCTGAAAGAAGCACTTCTTGGAGCGACCCTGCGGACAGCGAACGAGACTGATTGGCCGGCTGCCAGCCCAAGGCAGCATGATGGGGGCCACAATCTCATAATAGTCGGCGAGCTGGCCTTTAGTGAGCTTTCCTTCAGGGAAGATCACCCGTTCGCGATTGCTGATCTTCACGCCTGACGCCGCGGGCGTTTTTAGAGCGACCGTCTCTACCGGTTGCTCTGTCTCGATCACAACCGCTTCGGGCTTCTTATCCTGGCGCAGCCCAAGATAGCTTGGATGACGAAGGACACCTTCGTCCGTGAATTCGATGTAGGCTATCTCGGCGACGAGCTTGGGCTTGATCCAGTGGGCGCCGCGAACCGCTGCGCGTGGCGCTTCGACGGTCGGAGCCTTCACTTCGAGTGGCGCCATCAAGGTCATGAGCCGCTCGATCTCGTCGCCGGTAAAGCCAGTGCCGGCCTTGCCTGCGTAGCGCAGCTTGCCGTTTTCGTTGACGCCAAGGAGCAGGGAGCGAAAACCGCGCTGTTTGTCAGAGGGCGTCCAACCGACGATGATGAACTCCTGACGACGAATGCATTTGGTTTTGAGCCAGGTGCCACTGCGCGCCCCGCTATATCTGGCATCGGTGCGCTTGGAGATCACGCCTTCGAGCCCAGCCCCGCAGAAGCTATCGAACAACTCCTCGCCGCGCCCGACGATATGGTCCGAATAACGGATATGGGCCGTTCCTTCACCGATGAGCGCCGCGAGCCGATCCTTGCGTTCGAGAAGCGGTTTGCTGGTCAGGTCCTCACCATCGAGGGCGAGAAGATCGAACGCATAATAGAGAATCTGCCCGGGATCTCCTTTGAGAGCTGCCTGCAGCGCCTGGAAGCTCGTCTTGCCTTGGGCATCGACGACCACCGCCTCACCATCAATGAGGGCCGAGCCGGCCTTCAGGTCCACTGCGTCGCCGATGATCGACGCAAAGCGATCCGACCAGTCGAGGCCAGACCGGGTATAGGCACGGCCTTCGCCGCCCCCGACCGCGATCAGCGTCCGATAGCCATCAAATTTCATCTCATGCACCCACCGGTCACCGGGGGGGACGTGATCGACCAAGGTCGCGAGCTGTACGGGCTGGAAGGGAGGGGGGGCGTTCAACCCACGAGACCCGCGAGCCGTCCTCTTACGTGGCTTTGCAACGGGCATTTCCGCATTGGTCGCGATGGCCTTTGTAGCTTTTGCAGCCTTTGCAGCCTTAGCGGCGGCACCAGTCGCGATTTCCGCCATGGTACGGCCGCTTGTGATGCTGGTAAGATGGGTGCCGACCAGATCGTCGGAGCCGCCGGCATAGTCATCTGCAATCTTCCGGAGCAGCCAATTCTCACCCTTTTCCTTTCCGCGGGGCTTCAGTCGGATCATCAGCCACTCCCCCTTCATCCGGTGGCCGTGTAGGAAAAAGTGCAGGTGACCTTCGGCAAGCGTCTTGACCGGATCTTTGCCTGGGACCGGCTCCCAGGTTCCGTTGTCCCATAGCATGACGGTTCCGCCGCCATATTGGCCTTTGGGTATCGTGCCCTCAAAGCGTGCATAATCGAGCGGATGGTCCTCTGTGCGAACCGCGAGCCGCTTGTCGTCGGGATTCAGGCTTGGCCCTCGCGTCACGGCCCAGCTTTTCAGCGTGCCGTCAAGTTCGAGTCGAAAATCATAGTGGAGGCGGGTTGCATCATGCTTCTGGACGACGAAACCGTTTCCGTTGGTGGTCGAAGTGCTGGCCGAAGGTTCGGACGTCTTTTTGAAGTCGCGCTTGGAGCGATACCGCGCCAGGCCTTCAAGCGATGTGACTTCGGTCGTTGGCGCTTTGTGGGGCATCGAGACGTCCTTGTTGATCGCTGAATAATCCGTTCGGCGGGTTAGTCGTTCCCACAACAGACACTTCTTCTCGCGATCGTGAACGGTGAGGCGAGATCAGCGTTAAGTGCTTCATGGAACCCCTGCCATCCGATCGATATGCGCATGCATTCTCGGCTGACGTGACGCCCAGTGCCTGCGCAAAGACGCAATGGAAATTTGCTTGTCCCTGCCTCCTCCTGGATGCGGAGATCATCCCACCTCGGGCCCATGAGCGAGGGCAGGGAGGTGGTGGAAGATTATGGCCATGTCGGCTTTACCCTTCGGCAACATCCGGTCTCATTCCTGCGCGAGGAATTGCTGAGGCAAAAGATGGTCCCGTGCAGCAACCTCGATAGCGTGAAAGACGGTCGCTACGTCTGGCTGGCCGGGCTGGTGCTGGTGCGTCAGCGCCCCGGATCGGCAAAGGGCGTCATGTTCAGCATGATCAAGGACCAAACCGGCATAGCGACCTCATCGTCTGGCCGAGCATGTTCGAGCAGAACCGCAGGATTGTGATGGGCGCGCGCATGCTTGGCCTCTATGATCAGGTACAGCGTGAGGGCGAGGTGGTCCACGTCATCGTCAAGAAGCTTGTCGACCTGTCAGCCCTTCTGAGTTCCCTCATTGAAAGGGCAACGCCATTTCGGATAAGCTACGGGCATGGGGACGGCGCCAATAACGGCGGCCGACCAGATCCGCGAGCGATGCCACAACTGCGCGATATCCTGATCCCCGATCTGCATATCGATACGGCGCGAGATCGGGCGCTGGTTAAAAGCCGTAACTTCAAATGATCAAGGCGCTTGGCGGCTGCGGCGCGGCTTGGGCGAAAACAGCGGCTTGACCTGGCGGAAGGCTGGGACCCATTGCCCCACCCCATTCCTGCGAAAGTCCATCATGCACGTCGCTCCCGCCTCATCAGATCTGGGTGCGCGCCTTACGGCATCCTGGAATGAAAGCGAAAAGCAAAAGCCCGTCGTCAGGCTGGTTCCTTTGGGCACCGACCCAGGCGTGCAGCTCAGAAGCATATCGGAGGAACTGGCAATCCAGTCCATTCCCCTTCGCTTGGGTCAGGTGGTCACGCCCGAGCAGCACGGCCTCTTCCCGCAGGATCGACCGCGGTGGTGGCGGTCTATGGGGGCGATCGTCTGACTCCAGACGAACGAGAGACCCTTGCGCGCCTTCTGGGCAATGGTCCGAAGACCCTTGTCGTGGTCATATGTCCGGTAGAGAGGGAGCAGGCCGGGAAAATCCCGGCGGCGTGGGGGAAAACTAAAGCGGCTCGAGGTTTCTCAACGACGGCGCCCGGATCAACTGACGAAATTGACCAGTGCGGATATGCTGGCACGAGAGGTTGGCGCGCCATCGATGTCGATATCGATGCCTTGTACCGTCGCATGGACGACCGCGGTCTGGAATGTGGTATCATCAGGGGAGGGGACGTCTATACTCCCACCCAGGCCCGCAGCCAGCTTTTCCGCGACAGCTCGTTGGCCGAAATAGTCGATGTCCTTCGACGTATAGGGTCGAAATTCTAGCAGCTCTGCCGCTCGTTCCGAATAATATTCAGCCCACAGGTTGAGCGCCTGGCCGCCCACCACAAAGGCGCGCTCATCGTCACCCAGAATTTTGGCTATGTCGATAACCGCGCGGGGCGGTAGATGACCGTTCGTCAAATAGCGACGGATCCGCGGCGGCCGATGCGAGCGCTACGAATAGGCAGGCTATCGAAGAATCCATTTTGCTGGGCAAGCTCATCCATCGACACTACGCCATTGCGCAGATCGCGATCATCCTGGTCACGCATGCGCTGTTTTTCGCGCTGCCGTTCCAGAACATCATAATGGCCTGCCTGCATCATGTTTCTTCAGATAGGTCCGCAAGGGTTTCCGGTCAATGAACGCCGATGTCATCGCCGTAAAAAGAAAGGAACGAATCTGCGCGCGCTGTTCGCCTGCGGTTAGCATATTTTCGGCTTAAAATCAAGATAGAGCAATGCTGCCATCCGCGTCAATTCCGTGTTTTCACGCTGAACTCGCATGCGGAAAAGTTAGTGAAAATTCTTGGTGGCTTGGTGCAGATAGCCTATCGTGCAGGGGCTTTGGCAGGTGTCTCCAAAACTCGAACATGCCCGGAACATCCCATGGCGACGCCCAGCCGAATTCGCAACCCAGCAGGCGTTGGTTGCAATGAAGCGTATGGACGACAAGCGAAGCCAGTAACGATTTGATAAGAAAGGAAATATTTCCCCTGAAGCTAGCCTCAAGATTTTGGGGGTAAAATTGGGGGTAAAACGGAAAAGCCAGCAGAAAATATACCCGTAAATCATGAGTTTAACCATAGAATTCGGTCGCTGCCGGGCCTACCAGCAGCCGAAAATATCCGGATATTTGTGCCAGCTTCCGAGACATCGCGCTTGGTCGATCGCGCGCAATCCGCTGCAGTCCGTTATGTTGACCTGAATTGCCTCTCTGGTTCTTATAAAAGCGCTTCGCCGCGCGACGGGCCGCGGTGATCGTCACCCAGGCCGAGACGATCGAGGCGGGGGAGGCCTATTATTCCGATATGAAGGCACGGGCGAAGCGCTTTGGTCGCGATGCCGACCAGTTGTTCATCCTGCCGAGCATCGCCGCGATCGTCGGTGACAGCGATGAAGAGGCCGAGGCCCGCTACCGCGAACTTGCCGCGCTGAAGTCGATCGACACTGGCCGCGGCTTCCTGTCGTGCACATTCAACGAGCCGCGTTTCGTTGCATCGGGCAAATGAAGTCTGGGTGTCGAGGCACCGATGTCGGCGTTTGGATCCTTAAGGTGCACAAGTGGATCGATTTAACATAAGATATATTATCGCACTGCCAATGTGTAAGCGCCATTTAGAAATGACACACCCCCGCTAGATAGAGATGACACAGTTTGGATCATCGGCGGAGCGCTGCTGTCATGTTCATCCTTCGCG
>NZ_JAFCGW010000014.1:0-138962 GCF_018604485.1 Sphingobium sp. BHU LFT2 | reverse complement strand
AACTCCAAGGATCACACCACGTTGGTCGCGGCGGTCAAGGCCGCGGGACTTGTCGAGACATTGAAGGGGAAAGGGCCTTTCACCGTCTTTGCGCCAACCAATGCCGCTTTCGCAAAGCTGCCTGCCGGCACAGTCGACACGCTGCTCAAGCCTGAGAACAAGGCGATGCTGACCAAGATCCTGACCTATCATGTGGTCGCCGGTCGCATGACCGCGAAGGATATTGCTGCCAAGGCGAAGATGAATGGCGGCAAAGCCATGCTGAAAACTGTGGAAGGCGAGAGCCTGACTGCCTGGGAGAAGGGCGGCGCCTGGTATCTCACCGATGCCAAGGGCGGCATGGCCAAAATCACCATCGCCAACGTCATGCAATCCAATGGCGTTATTCATGTGGTCGATACGGTGCTGATGCCCTGACCCGATCGATCGCAACTATTGGATTGCAGAAGACCGCCGATCTCTCCTGATCGGCGGTCTTCACTTTGTTCCGATATCCAGCCCTTCGATTTGGGCCGTCCCCAGGGTTGAAAGATTGTGCGCCTAAGGCTGCCCGTAGGTCTGGCCGGCGATCTGGCACAATCCTGGGCGGTCACGCATGATGATATGGCTACGATTGCTGGAAATCAGCCGTTGCCCTTCCATGATGTGAAGTGCATCGGTCACGCTGGCTCGGCGGACCATGAGCATTTCGGCCATATCCTGATGTGTGATGAAGAGATCGTCGCCATTTGCGCGGTCATGATGCATCAGGATCAGGCGCGCGAGCCGCCTTTCGACCGGATCTGCCTTGCTGGACAGGATGGTCGCATGCATCTGCAGCATGACCAGGTGAATGGAGCGAAGCACGCTGGATCGCAATGTGCCGCGCTCCTGCATGCTCGAACTTATGGTCGCCATGGAAAGCCGCAACAGTGTCACGCCTTGTCCGCCGGCGCGGATATCATAGGGCGAGGTGCCATGCTCCATCAGAGCGGGCCAGCCAACGAAGCCTTCCCGCCCGACCAAGGCCGTCAAACAGGCTGCTTTCATGTTCGCATCAGCAGTCATGAGCAAAATGCCCCGCTCGGGAAAGTCGACATACTCAATTTTTGATTGTGCCGGCTGGATCAGGGATCGCGCTGCAAATGTGACACGAATGAAATGACGGCTGATGCTGGCATAGTCCGGCGGCAACAGCGATCGCAGAAAGAGATTTGCGTTCTGTTTTTGGATGCCTGCGACCAAGAGCGCCTCTCAATCTACGATGATCAAACTCGCAGATACGCTCTTTATGCGCGATCGGATGCGACCTTGTACGCTGCCGTACCCAGATAATTTTTCTCGGCCAAAAAAAGGAACTGCGCGATCCACAATCAGCTTTGCCCGCCGATGACGCGCGCTCTGCGCTTCACGACCATCAGGCAGCGGAGGATCAAGGGATGACCGATGATATTCTGGCAATCGAGGCATTGGAACGGCGGGCGACGCGGCGCGAAGAGAGGCGCGACTTCTTCCGGACCCTGGGGGCAATGGCAGCATTTGGCAGCGCCGGATTTGCGGCAAGCAGCCAGTCGGCCATGGCACAGAGCGCGCCGTCGGATGGCGACATACTGAACTTCGCCCTGAACCTCGAATATCTTGAGGCGAATTTCTATTCCTACGCGGTATTCGGTACTCCGATCGACACAAAATATACGAGCGGCAGCGGCAATGCCGGAACGGCGACGGGCGGACGGAAGGTCAACTTCACCGACCCGGTCGTCGCGCAATATGCCAAGGAAATCGCCCAGGATGAAATCGCGCATGTCGATTTCCTCCGCAAGAATCTGGGCACAGCAGTCGTGGCCCAGCCTGCGATCGATGTCGGCACGGATCCCAATGGCGCCTTCTCCTCAGCCGCGCGTGCCGCAGGCCTAATCAGCGGTGGCGGTAGCTTCGATCCCTATTCCAGCGACGAGAATTTCCTGCTCGGCGCCTTCATCTTTGAGGATGTCGGTGTCACGGCCTACAAGGGCGCGGCACCGCTGATCACCAGCAAGACCTATCTGGAAGCCGCCGCCGGCATCCTAGCAGTCGAAGCCTATCATGCGGGGCTGGTGCGAACCTCGCTCTATCGCAAGGGCATCGCCACGCCTGCGCTGATCGACGCGACCGAGGCCATTTCCAAGGCGCGCGACAGCCTCGACGGCTCCAGCGATCTGGACCAAGGCATCGCCAATATCGGCGATGCATCGAACATCGTGCCGCTCGATTCCAACGGCCTCGCCTACAGCCGGACCACCGGGCAGGTCCTCAACATTGCCTATCTCACCAACATGGCGACGGCCCGGGGCGGCTTTTTCCCCAACGGCGTCAACGGCAGCATCAACATGAGCGCGGCGAACTGAGCCCCTTTCCCACGGAGACATCCCATGAAAGACGATCTGATGCTCGAAGCCTTTGCCGCGCGCGCGCAGCGTCGCGATCAACGGCGCAATTTCCTGCGCATGGCGGGATCGGCGGCCGTCCTGGCCGCCGGCTCCAGCATGTTGTCCGCCTGCGACGATGACCATGCCACGACCACGCCAACTCCCACACCAACGCCGACTCCCACGCCAATGCCGAGCGTGACGGACGGCGATGTCCTGAACTTTGCCCTCAACCTCGAATATCTGGAGGCCCAATTCTATTATTTTGCGGCTTTCGGATCGGGCCTACCCAGCAACATATTGGGCGGCGCGGGCACACCAGGCGCGGTTACCGGCGGGCGGCAGGTCGCGTTCGTCGATCCGTTGATCGCCCGCTATGCGCGGGAAATCGCGGCCGACGAACGCGCGCATGTCGAGTTTCTGCGCTCGGCCATCGGCTCTACAGCGGTCGCCCAACCAGCGATCGACATCAGCGCAAGCGCAACCGGCGCCTTCTCCGCTGCAGCACAGGCGGCAGGCCTGATTTCCGCCGGCCAAAGCTTCGATCCGTATGCAAGCGACGAGAATTTCCTGCTCGGAGCCTTCATTTTCGAGGATGTGGGCGTCACCGCCTATAAGGGCGCATCGCCGCTCATCACCAACAAGACCTTCCTGGAGGCTGCCGCCGGTATCCTGGCGGCGGAAGCCTATCATGCCGGCCTGGTCAGAACGGTGCTTTATGGCAAGGGCGTGGATACGCCTTCGCTGCGGACATCGGCCGACAAGATATCGGACGCACGCGATAGTCTGGATGGCTCGGCAGACAAGGATCAGGGCATCAGCCCGAGCAGCGGCGCATCGAACATCGTTCCCACCGATGCCGATGGCATCGCCTACAGCCGCTCGACGGGTGAGGTGCTCAACATCGTCTATCTGACGAAGCTCGCCGCGCAGAAGGGTGGCTTCTTCCCCAACGGCCTCAACGGAACCCTCAACATGAGCACGGCTCAATAAGGAACCGTCTTTCGTTCAAAAAGAGAAAAGGGGAAGATTGATGACGCCGCCGCCACCCGCCGACATCGCATTACCGGTCACGGATATGCCGGATGTCAGGCCCAGCCTGCCCGGCTCCTATCGGACGGTCGCGGTGCCGCGGGCTGGCGGCAGCATCTGGAAGAAGATCGGCGCCTTTGCCGGCCCCGGCTATATTGTCGCCGTCGGCTATATGGACCCGGGCAACTGGGCGACCGACCTCGCCGGGGGTTCGGCCTTCGGCTACACGCTGCTGTCAGTCATCCTTCTCTCGAGCATCATGGCAATGGTGCTGCAATCGCTGGCGGCGAAACTCGGGATCGTCACCGGCATGGACCTGGCCCAGACCTGTCGCGCCGAATATAGCCCGCCGGTCCGGGCTGCGTTGTGGGTTCTGTGCGAACTGGCGATCATCGCCTGCGATCTGGCTGAAGTGGTGGGGACGGCCATCGCCCTACAACTGCTGTTCGGCATACCGCTGGTGATGGGCATATGCCTCACGGCAGCCGATGTGCTGCTGATCCTGTTCCTGCAACAGCGCGGATTCCGTCAGCTCGAGGCTTTGATCATTGCGCTCCTGATCGTCATCGCAGGCTGTTTCACGGTCGAGCTGCTGCTTTCCCGCCCGGACATTGCGGCTATCGGCGCGGGCCTTGTGCCGAGCGCTAGCATCGTCACCAACCCGGCTATGCTCTACATCGCCATCGGCATCATCGGTGCTACCGTGATGCCGCATAATCTCTACCTCCACTCTGCGATCGTTCAGACCCGCAGTTTCGAGCGGAACGAGGCAGGCAAGCGCGAAGCCGTCACGTTCGCAACGATCGACAGCACGATTGCGCTGATGCTGGCAATGTTCGTCAATGGCGCGATCCTCATTCTGGCCGCCTCTACTTTTCATGTGGCTGGCATGACGGGTGTGGCTGAGATTCAGGATGCCCATCGCTTGCTCGCCCCGGTCCTCGGTGCGGGGATCGCGAGCACATTATTTGCGGTCGCGCTGTTGGCGTCAGGTCAGAACTCGACGATCACCGCTACGCTTGCCGGACAGATCGTGATGGAAGGTTTCGTCAACCTGCATGTGCCCGCTTGGGCGCGTCGGCTCGTCACTCGAATGCTCGCGATCATCCCAGCCGTGATCGTCGCAGCGTTTTACGGCTCCGAAGGGACAACCCGATTGCTGGTCCTCAGTCAGGTCGTGCTCAGCCTGCAATTGCCCTTTGCGGTCGTGCCGCTGGTCAAGTTCACGAGCGATCCCAAGTTGATGGGGGTGTTCGCCAATCCGCTTTGGCTGAAGCGCGCGGCATGGGCGATCTCGGCTCTCATAATCGGCCTCAACATCAAGCTTCTGTTCGACTTCTGCTTTTGAAGGGAGGATGCAAAAATGAGGAAAATGCCCAGACGGTCCCGACTGCTCTGCATGACCTTTATCGCAACGGCTACTGGCCTGCTTCTGAACGCGATCATAATCGATAATGCAGCTTTGCCGTTCGCAATTGCCATGATGTCTGCGACGCTGATCTATGAACTTGCCTGCCGCTTGGCGATGCGCGTGGAAGCGGGAGGCGGTCGCACGCTGCCTTCCGGAGGCTGGAAGACAAACGAGCCGGGCGTCAGCATGTCCAGCGTGCATCCAGGAAATTCATGGGCAGAAAGGAACCGCTCGGCAAAGGTCACATAGCCAGTGGCGGCGATGAAGCGGGTGAAGGCCGCGTTGGTGACGGGCGTCTCGTCTATCCAGAAATCGCCGACCGTGACCGTACGGACGGGCGCCTTCTCCGGATAGAAATCCTCCGATCCCATGCGAAAGGAGCCACCACGCACCAGACGCATGTCGGCCAGCTTGCCGCCGCGTGACTTTCCCTTCCGCTTGCCCTGCCTAACCGCGCTGGTCATCACGCCATCCTCCGCCCCGCTATCCGCCAACGACGGATTTGGGCGGGTTGCGCATCATCTGCTCGATATCGAACATCTTCATCGCGGGCGTATAGGTCCCTTTCAGCGTGGCGGCCAGATAGAGGCCCGCGCGCGAGAGATACTCATGATCGGTTGCCGCTGCGGCCTCTATCACGGGCAGCACCGCACGCGACGGCTCCCCGACATAGGTGAGCGCGTTGAGGGCTTGAAGCCGGACCTGCCAGACCTGACCGTCCCCCGCCAGCGCGCCGAGCAACTCGACAGCCTCGCCGCTGGACCAGAGTGTCGCGACCGCTTCGGCTGCGGCGATCCGGACCTGCGGCACCGGATCCGACCGCATGATGGCTTCGAGCGCAGCCCTGCTGTCCGCCCGCGGCACGCCATGGATCAGGAGACCGGTGGCCGCCCAGTAGCGGATGACAGCATTGGTGTTCGTCAGTTCGCGGACCAGCAGCGGCGCCCTGGCCGGATCGCGCCCAGCGGCCGCCCCAGCAACAGCGACAATTTGGCGAAGCGGATAGACCGCAACGGCGCGGCTTTCGACATAGCCCTCCCCGGCCATGCCCTCCGGAATGAAGCCATTGTCGTTGATGGCCAGCAGGTGATGGTCGAGCGCGCGGCGCAATTCGGCCGCCTTTGCGGAGGCTCCGGCATCGTCGATGCGGTTCGTCACCTGATCGGGATCGGTGGTGAGGTCAAACAGTTCCTCATGTGGCTTGGGCCGGAAAAAGCGGGCTTGGGTCTCGTTCAGCGTACCCGCCAGATAAGCGGCCTCCCACTCCTGATAGCCTTTCGCCAGCCACTCAAACGCCTGATGCTGTCCCCATGGCCGGTGCGGCATATAATGGCGGATGTAGCGCCAGCGGCCATCCGTCACCGTGCGGGTGAAATCATAGCGCTCGTCCATGCGGTTGCGCATGCCAAAAGCGTAGCGGGCAGGCGGGGACTTCCGCTGCCCCAGCAACGGGCGGCCGGTCATCTGCGCCGGTTGCCGCACGCCTGCTATCGCCAGCACGGTGGGCGCCAGATCAATGAAGCTGACCGGCGCATCAATGCTGCGCCCGGGAGCCGTTGGCGCGAGATGTCGCCATTTGGGCGGGACATGCACGACCAGCGCGCACCGATGTCCCTCGTCATAGCAATAGCGTTTCGAGCGGGGCAACACGCCGCCATTGTCAGAATAATAGAAGATGATCGTGTCGTCCGCGAGGCCATCGGCCTCCAGTTCCGCCAGCCGCGCGGCGATCTGGCCGTCCATCTTCTCCATCAGATTATAGTAGGTTGCATAATCCTGTCGGATGCCGGGCGTGTCGGGCAGATAGGGGGGCACGCGCACATCGGCGGGCCTGACTGCGCCCGGAACGGAACCGAAGACGCGGGATTCATGCGTCGTCTCGTGATTGAACACCGCCATGAACGGCTGCCCGGCTGGAGCCTGCCGCCAGTGGGCGGCCTTACCCTGCCGGTCCCAGATGGCGGCGGGCTGCACATCGCAATTATAGTCGGTCTTGGCGTTGTTGGTGCAGAAATAGCCCGCCGAGCGGAGCAGTTCGGGATAGGTCCTGAACTCCTTGGGGAAATGGGCTACCGCCCGCATGTGGTTCGCGGGCGCGCAGCTTTCGGGATAGACGCCGGCCAGGATCGCGAAGCGCGAGGGGGCACAGACCGGCGCGTTGGAAT
The DNA here is from genome assembly GCF_018604485.1 of Sphingobium sp. BHU LFT2. Taxonomy (NCBI): domain Bacteria; kingdom Pseudomonadati; phylum Pseudomonadota; class Alphaproteobacteria; order Sphingomonadales; family Sphingobiaceae; genus Sphingobium; species Sphingobium sp. BHU LFT2. The sequence continues at coordinate 131,967 of NZ_JAFCGW010000014.1, read as the reverse complement.
AGGCATTGCAGAACAGCGTGCCGCCCTTCGCCAGTCGGTCGATGGTCGGAGTATGTGCGAGCTTGTCGCCATAGGAACCGATGAACGGGTTGTTATCCTCGCTCACCAGCCAAAGGATATTGGGACGCTTTGCAGCGCCCCCTTCCGCCGCCGCAACCTTTGCGGCGAGTCCGAGCGCTGCACTGCTCCCGATTAGCGTTCGACGGGTGATGGCCATATCCTGTCTCCTCAAAAGCGGATCGAGGCGCTCGCCCCGACATAGCGGCTCGCGGCCTTGGGCACATTGGCGTAAAGATCGACCAGCGTAAGATTGGCGGGGTTAAGGTTCGCACTGCTCATCGACGTGTAACAATTCTGGTCGAACAGGTTCTTCACAAAGGCGCTCAGGCTGTAGCGGCCATCGGCGGTGCGCAAGCCTGCCGTCAGGTCGACGATGGCATAGCCGTCCTGCACCAGGAGCGGATCCTGTTCGACCGCAAAGATCTGGTCGCTCTGGAACGTCAGGTCGGTCTGGAGGAACCCAATGAGGGCATCGCCCAGTTCCTGCTCGAGCCGTGGGCTGAGCGAGATGCGCCATTTGGGCGAGGCGGGAAGCTGCCCACCGCGTACATCCTGCACCGGGCCGCTCGTGACCGTCGCACCCGCGCCGTTGAGATATTGATAGCGATAGCAGGCGTTGACCGGGCGAGCACCGCCCAGCGCGACCGTCGGGGCCGCCGTCTGGAACTGTACCGGACAGTTGAGACCATCGGCGTCGATGCTGGCGTCTGTATAGCTCACCGCACCCGTCAGGCTGAAATGCCGCGACGGGCGCACTGTCGCCTCGACCTCGACGCCCTTTGTGCGCGAGGAACCGGCATTAGTCTGCACGAACTGAATAGTGTTCAGCACTGGGTCTGAGCGGTTCGCCTGGATCTGGAGATTGGTATAGTCCGCCAGGAACGCCGCGACGGCAAAGGACAATGTGCCATCGGCGGTGCGTCCTTTGAAGCCGACCTCATAGGCGTCGACATGCTCGGGCAGCACGGGACTCTGGTTCGCGAAGTCTGCGCCGCTCTCCGTATCGAAGCCCAGCCCCTTATAGCCGCGCGTGTAGCTGGCATAGGCCTGCGCATTGCGGCTGAACTCATATTGCACACCTGCCTTGCCAGTGACAGCGGTGTCATTGGCCGTCCGCGCGGCATAGGCAGACGCCGCCCCGCCGAAGTTACCGTCGCCCGCGATGATGGGACCGGTGCGCTGGCCGCCGACCGTCACCTTCTCATATTGCACGCGCAGGCCGCCGATCAGCTTGAGGCCGCCGACGATCGTCCATTCCGCCTGACCGAAACCAGAGATATTAAAGGAATCCAGCTGCGCAAAATGGGCGAGCGACTGGTAGGCGGACGGCGTGCAGGGCTGGCCGAATGTTCCCGTGGCGCAGATCGCCCGGCGGCGGGAGAAGGCCCGATCGATATGCAGGTCCGAATAATAGGCCCCCACGACATAGGTGAGGCGTCCCCCCCCATTGGAGGCCGCGCGAACCTCTTGGCTGAACTGCTCGATACCGGTCGTGCCATAGTTGAAGTCGAACTGCCCGGCCCCGCCCGCCGTCACGAAGATCGGCCAGGCGCTGCCCAGCCGGTCCGGCTCGAAATTATTGGCGATGTCGTATCTCTGGTATGCCGTGACCGAGGTCAGCCTCACCCCGCCCAGATCGAGATTGCCTTCGAGCGACACAGTGGTCTGTTTGCTGTCGGCGAAGGTCGCACCATTGTTCCACGACTGGCGGTTGTTACGCGCCGCGCCCGTGTTGCCGATGAGCTGGGCGCGCTGCGGATTGCCGATGCTGACCAGCACGCCCTGGCAGCAGTCGGCGTTATTCTTGCGATAATCGGCGGCAAGCAGCAGGTTCAGCCGGTCAGTTGCATCCCATTCCAGCTTGCCGCGCACGCCCCAGCTATCGAAGCCATTCTCCTTGCGCCCGGTGAACATGTTGGAGATGTGGCCCCCGACGTCATTATAATAGCCTGTCACGCGGGCCCGCAGGCTGTCGGTAATCGGGCCGGAAACCGAGCCACTGGCGCGATACTCGTCGCCCTCCGCAATGGTCGCGCTGCCCCGCCCCTCGAAAGTTCTGGAAGGACGCGCCGTGACGACATTGATGACGCCCGCGCTGGCATTCTTGCCGAACAGCGTGCCCTGCGGTCCGCGCAGCACCTCTACCCGCTCGATATCGGCGAAGTCCGTGAAGCTCTGCACCTGCCGCGCCGCAACCACCCCATCGAGCACCACCGACACGGAGGCTTCCACGCCCTGATTGAACAGGGACGTGCCGACGCCGCGAATGCGAAAACTGCTGTTGGTGGGATTGTTGCCTTGCTGAAAGGTCAGCGATGGCACCGCCTGCACGAGATTGTTCGTGTCGAATATCTGCCGATTGGCCAGCGCATCGCCATTCAGCGCCGTCACCGCGAGCGGCACGTCCTGAAGGCGTTCGGCTCGCTTCTGCGCCGTGACAACGATGTCGCCGCCCTCCCCTCCCTCAGTCTGGGCATGCGCTGCCGTCATGATGATCAGGCTGGCAGTGCTGGTGAGCAGGCCGTTGCGCAGAACGCGCGCGATATTGAACATGAGACCCCCCTGAATACGGCGCCCCCTTCAGCCGCGCGGAGACGGCACCAAAGACAGGGACGCTCAAAGATGATGTGATCTGGATAGCCGTCGCCCCTGCGGGACATTCCGACACTGTCTGGCGTCGTCGCCTCGACACGCCGCAGCGGCCATGCCTGCCATCGGGCAGAAAATGGATCCTACGGTTGATCTCTACTTACTGGATCGTAATTAATTTGGTCAACGAACAAAATTGACGAGCCGACGATAGCTTAGCTTCGTGCGGGGGTCCCCGATGCATCCTCGCGATACAGGCCTTCAAGGGCTAAGGCGGCCGTCCCTTTGCGATAATCATCCTCTTCGAGAAGGCGGAGGTCGATCCGGGTTCGCGCGCGTATCGGGGAAAGTATCCGGCTGTCCACCGCCCGCCGGAAAGGCTCGGCGATGAGGCGAAGAAGGTCGGACCGTGCGCATGTAATCACCACGCGGCCCGGATCATTCTCGTTCACATGGTTCGATACGGCCGTGCCCAAAGCTTTTCCCGCCGTGTCGAACAGGCCCTGCACATCCGTTGCATCCGCCAGACGCACCGCTTCGTCAAAGAGCTGCTGGAGCCCGGCAGCTGAGGACGGGGAGAGGTTCCCTATCCGTGCGAATTCTGATGCGATCCCGCTGACGCTGGCATAGGTGGTCAGGCAGCCGCTGCTACCGCAATAACAGGGTCTTCCGCCTTCGAACGCGACCTTCACATGGGAAAATTCGCTGTTCATGCCATTGTAACCGACCTGCATCCGCCCCCCGGCATAACGCGACGCATTCATCCCGACCTCCAGCAGCGCAACAAGCGTGAAGTCGTCGAGCTGGCCTTCGGTTTCCGTTCCGAACCAATGTTCCGCCCGCGCAATCGCGGCGGCCCTGTTGTCGAGGCTGACAGGAATGCCGATGCGATCCGCGACGAGAGCGGCAAGGGGCAAATCATGCCGCACCCTGCTGGATGGCAGCCAATGGGCGATGCCATCGCGGTGATTGACGAGTCCGGGCAGAATGATTGCGGCATGGCGAACTAGCTCGCGCGGCACGACCCTTTCGGCAAGCATCGCCTCGAACGCGTCGACCATGAGGTGGGGCAGTGCCGCCATGTCATCCAATGGTCCGGTCGTCACCTCATGGGAATGGATCCTCGCCCCCTTCAGGTCGATGATATCGACCGTGGCGCGGCCATCCATCAGGGGAAAGAGGCTTATCGCATAGCCGGCCCCCGCATCGATGCTGAGATGCGTACGCGGACGACCACGCCCGCTAGCGGCGCTCCTTTCCTCTACGAGCAGGCCGCGCCGGACAAGCTCGGCGGCCAGTTCCGTCACCGTGGCCCTATTAAAGTCTAGCCGTTCGGCAAGCTGCACACGCGAAAGCGCGCCCTCACGACGAATGAGCTTCAGCGCCCGCAATTTGCTATAATCTGGATCGTTCAGATGCACATGAGCCTCAAGCCGATCCGTCCTAGTTTCCGCGCTTGAATATGTCGAGCGTGACGCGTTCGATCCTTATGGGCCGTTCAGCCGCGCGAATTCGACGTCCAGGTGCGGACCGGCAGCTAATCCGGCAGGTGTCGACCGACTCAAGCCGCTCTGGCATGGCAGCGATAACGTCAGGTTACGCCAGGACCTGTCATTCACAGATTCAACAGCAGCCGGGCGGCAACGGGCCCCCTTTAAGCCATTCGCCGGCTCATTCGGATTTCTCAAAAGCGTTGGGGTGGACGCCCCCTGACGGCATCGAAGTGCCATAGTGGAGGTGTTGAAGCACCACTTGCAGGAGGCGTCCATGGGTGAGGTTAGCACAGTCGGTATCGATCTGGCGAAGTCGGTTTTCCAAGTTCACGGCTCGGACTCGAGCGGGACTGTGATCTTCCGCAAGAAGATACGGCGTGATCAGATATTGGCGTTTTTCGCAGCACTGCCGCGATGCGTGGTGGCAATGGAGGCTTGTGCGAGCGCTCATTACTGGGCGCGCGAGATCGCTGCGGTGAAGCACGATACGAAGCTGATCCCGCCGGCTTACGTGAAGCCGTTCGTAAAGCGGCAGAAGAACGACATTGCCGACGCGGAGGCGATCTGCGAGGCGGCACAACGACCGACGATGCGGTTCGTGCAAGGCAAAAGCGCGGAGGCTCAGGCCTCAGCGGTGGTGTTTCGTACGCGCGACCTGCTCGTGCGCCAGCGCACCCAGTTGATCAACGCTTTGCGCGGGCATCTCACCGAGTTCGGCTACATCGTGCGCCAGGGTGTCGGGCACGTCGCCAAGCTCGTCGAGATCGTTGGCGATCCTACAACCGACGTGCCGTCCGAGGCGCGACCGGTGCTGGCCGTCATCGCGCAGAGCCTGCAAGCGCGGCAGTCGCAGATCACTCTTCTGGACCGCGAGATTGCAAGCCGGGCAAAGGCTGATCCCGTAGCAAAGCGGCTGATGACGATACCTGGTGTTGGCCCCGTGATTGCGACTGCGCTGGTAGCGCTGGCACCGGCGGCCAGCACGTTTCGACGCGGGCGCGACTTCGCGGCCTGGCTCGGGCTCGTGCCACGGCAGCACTCCAGCGGCGGCAAAGAGCGGCTAGGGCGTACGACGAAGATGGGTGAGCGCAGCCTGCGAAGGCTGCTGATCCTGGGCGCCAGCTCAACGACAAAGGTCGCAGCGCGAGACCCCGACAAGGCTGGGGCGTGGCTAGCCGGCATGCTCGCGCGCAAACCGCGCATGCTGGTCACCGTCGCAATGGCGAACAAGATGGCACGGATTGTCTGGGCGCTGATGGCGCATGGAGGATCCTACAGAGCTCCAGCTGCGGCGGTATGACCGCCAAGGCTTGAGGCGTCAGGGACGCAAGGAAGGTCAGTAGAGAGGTATGGCGCAACGGTCAGAAGACGGGGTCGGGATAACCAGTGAAATGTCCAAGCGCCTCGAGCGCGCAAAAGCGGTGTGGACCCGATCCGCGATCTCCATACAGGCCAGCAGCCGTGATGATGGCTGCATCAGTAGGCCGGACACACGGAAGCACCTGAACCTGCGCGAACAAATCTCTCAAACACCCCCTTGTATCCGACGGGGCGTTCTCTAATCGCGCCGCCTTCGTCAAGCCTTGCTGCATCTACTTCGCCCGGGTCACGGTTCTCTACGCGGTCGGCATCGGCCGCCGCAACATCTGGTCCGGTCCGGAAGCGCAGGTGCTGCAAGGTCCACAACGGGTTTGCGCTCGTGGCGCACCCAAGGCCCCATACCACGCAGTCACCTACACCCTCGCCCGAGGGCGACAGTAGCGTCCGGCACGTGCCGGACTAACTCGACGTATTAGGCCGATCGTTTGGCAGTAGACCAGCGGAATGCCTCTCCTGATCGCCAGATGCTGTGCAGGATGACGGAAAGTTTGCGAGCCAATGCGACGCGCGCTTTCCCCGGTCCGGCTCGTTGAGCAATGGCCTGAGCCCATTCACTCAGCTGTGACGCTCGCTTGACCCGATGCAGGATTACGATGGCGGCCTCGTACATCAGCGTACGCGCCAGACTGTCGCCGCATCGCGAAATCCGACCGCTACGATCGATGTCACCGGACTGGTATCGGCGCGGGGTTAAACCCAAGTGCGCTCCCACAGCACGGGATCGCGAGAACCGTTTTGGATCCTCGACAGTGCTCACGTAAACGAGCGACGACAAGGCGCCGATGCCAGGAACGCTCATCAACAAGCGGCAGGTTGGATCGGCGCGAACCTGACGCAGCACCGCTTTGTCGAACGTGGTGATCTGCTCGCCCACATGCCGCAATGTCGCAAGCAGCGGACGAACGACCATGCCGACTTCCTGGTCGCCCTGGATGAGCTCTTCGACGCGCCGATCGAAGCGTAGGCCGCGCCCTGATCCTGGCAGCATGCCGTAGGTCTTGAGGATGCCACGGATCATGTTGATGAGGCGCGTCCGCATGCCGACCAGCTGCGCTCTGGCACCCAGCAAAGATCTCGCCCGGTGAGCGTCTAGCGACTTTACATGCACAGGGCGGTACCACCCCGTGCGCATCACCTGAGCCAAGCCTTCCGCGTCGTTTTGATCTGTCTTGTTGAGCCGCATCTGCAGAGCGGCCTTCACTCGCCGTGCGTCTAGGCAATCCACGTTTAGGCCGGCTTGGCGCAGACCATGTACAAGCCACGGTGTCATGGCCCCAGTCTCGATGCCAATCCTCGCGTCCGCGCCGGCGTGACGTTTGAGCTGTGAGGCCAGAACATGCGGGTCACTGGCGCAGGTACCACGCCACTGGCGCTGCCCTCGCTCATTCACCACGTAGATAGCCGTCGACTTCTGAGAAACGTCTAGTCCCACCTACATCATTGGAGCTCTCCGATCATGCTCGCGTCACCGGGACAGTCACCCGGATCGCGGCACATTATCATCAGCTCGACTCAGACCGCGATTACCCGAGGTCCACACACGGTCATTCGACTGGGATCAGCGCCCTATCGGACAAGGGAAAAGCGGACGATTATGTAGAGGCGTTGTCCGTCCGGCTCCAGTTCATCACCCCAAGCATAAGCGGCGCCATCCAGCCCCCGCGCGCGGCAACGCAGAAAAATGTTCCTGATCGGGAATGAATGCGGCGGCGGAAAATTGATAGCAGCGTGATATTTCCGATTGGGAACATGGATAGTCATTGTCTCGACAAGATTGTTTCGTTTGCGATGGCAACAATATCGTCCAATTTTCTTGCGTGCTCATTTTTCCGCGCAGGAGTTCAGAATCGGCGTCATCACTTTCACATGCGCGTCGATACGCTCGAGCACCTTCGCAGGGACGACGGCGCGCTCCGGCAGATGCCACCAATGCTCGTTGACGCGAGCCACCGTCTCCACAACGGCTTGGAGAACCGCCGGCTCGGGCAGCCTTGCTCGGTTCGCGAAGGATTTCCAGCGCGGTGCCGACAGCGCCTTGAACAACCGTTCGCCACCAAGCGACAGAGCCATGCTGTCTGTGGGAATGTAAGGAATGGTCGATAATACGTCATAGATCGGCGCGAGCGCGGGCGCACTACCGTCTTCACGATAGATCAGCGACCAGTTCTTCAGGTGCATGTCGCCATTGCCGGTCACCACCGCCAGCGCGAGCCGGCGTACAAACTCGAGCGCGGCGGCAGGGGATACGGCCGCGTTCACCGCGGCGGCCACATCATGATAGGCCGCCCCCTCATATTTGCGGGAGGGATAGACGCCAAACACCTGGGCGAAGTCCTCGATGTGGATCCTCTTACCCTGCCTGCCACGGTCAAAACGCCTGATGAGAAGAACCTTGCCTTCCGACAGCGTGTCGAAATCCTCCGGTATTCCCTCAAAATCGGATTTCTCGACCAGTTCGCGCTCGGGCACGTCCATGCCGATCGCGGCCGCCAAGGCGAGATTGGCAAACTCGTTCTCGGACACGCCAGGAAATGCCGTGGATGGAAACTTCCCGATATATTGCCCCTGGTCGTCATCGAGCGGAAGCGTCAGGCCGCCCCCCTCGCCGGTGTTCTTCATCACAGACAGCTTCATCTGCACGCCCGCGAGTGAAAAACGCGCCTTCGGCTTTCCCTTTGCACTGTCCTGCAACGTTACTTTCGTGCCGTCACTCGGGAGGACCCGGACGGCTCCCGGCAGATCCGCGCCGAGCGCCACCAACAGGTCGAAATCATTGCCCGGACGGACGGCATCTGCATGATGCTTTTCCATCGCCTCGCGCAGCTTGTCTTCTGGTAGCAGGTTCGCGAAGAAGGCCGGCAATGCCCCGCTCACCGGCTTGGGATCCTTGCGCAAGCCCCCGATGGCGGCGCGGAAGGAAAGGCTGAGGATCGGCACACCGCCGGTCGCCCGATACGCCTCGTCAAAGCTGAATGCATTGAAATCGCCCGGCGTCCTGACGATCACGCCGACCTTCAGCGCATTCAGAAACACGTCCAGGGACTGGATCGCCTGAGGCGCGTGAGAAGTCTGAGCCATGAGGTCCGCTTTCAATCAGGCTGTGAAACAAAGGCGGGCAAATCGTCGTCCTCATGCGGACGCATCAACGCCCGGACGACCGGGACCATCGCTTGCGGCACCAGCATCATCTCCAGCCCGAGCGCACGGGAGACATTCATGAGCGTCGTGGCGCGCGCTGCAGCAACGCCCGTTTCAATATCGCGATAGCGTGGACGGGAAATGCCAGCCAGATCAGCCACCTGCTCTTGCGTCAGTCCGGCGGCCAGCCTCGCCCGCCGCAGGAGGTCGCCAAGTTCGCGCACGGTTTCGGATATAGCATCCACGGTGATCCCTATACGTTTCACAATGAAATCACATGAAGCGTCTACATATCTTTCTTCCCTGCCGTGTCAAATTGAATGATCTCTTTTCATATCATTTTAGGCGATAGAGATATGTAAACGTATCACAGCTTGGATATCGTCTGCCTGTTCGCCCTCGACGGTGCGGGAGACGCTGAGGTGCGCAGCGGTTGCGGTGCTGGAGGCGGCGCTTTACCGCACCGCGGGCACCAAGACTGGCCATCGCCGCTATCCCGAACCGGACTGGGCGGCGATCCACCGCGAGTTGAAGCGCAAGCATTTGACGCTGCAGATCGTGTGGGACCAATATATCGCGCAGCACGCGGAAGGCTATCCGGCGTGCGGGGTGATTGGTCATTCGCCAAGATTCAAATAGTACCTTGTGTGCTTGAGTTCCCCATCCTTGCGAAGAGCTCCTAACTCAACCAATTCTGCGAGATCGCGAGTGGCCGTCGCGGGGGCTGCGTCGGTGATGGTCCGGTAGTTCGCCGCGCTCAGGCCACCCCTAAAGCCGTCCGGGCCTTCGGCGAACATCCGGATCAGGGCCTTCTCCTGCCGTGCGTTGATCCGACTGCGGAGGCGGTCGAGCAGCTTTGCCTTCGCCAGGAGGAAATGAACGCGATCCCGTGTGCGCTGCTGCGCCGCAAGCGCAATATCGGAGAACCATTCGAGCCATTCGTCGATCCGGTTCGACAAACTCGCCCGTTGAAGCTGGGCATAATAGTCTTTGCGCTCGCGCTGGACGGTCTCTGCGAGAGCGGTAATCGCAGGCGTGTCGAGCCCTTGGGCCAAAGCCTTTTCCGCAATCGCGCGGCCGAGGCGCCCGTTGCCATCTTCGAAGGGGTGAATGGACTCGAACCATAAATGAGCAATGCCGGCTCGCGTCAATGCGCTCACCGGTGAAGGCCCCGTCGGCCCAGTATCGTTAAACCACGCAATGAATGCGTCCATCTCGCCTGGCACCGCTTGCGATGGCGGAGCTTCGAAATGCACCTTCGGCGCGTGCAGGGCTCCCGATACGACCTGCATGGGATCGGCATGTGTTCGATATCGGCCTATGTCGGCGAGGTCCCGCCTACCGTTCATAAGTAAGGCGTGCCAATGGAACAGCATGGCATCGCTGACCGGCTCGCCATAGCTGCGGAAGAGATTCGCCATGAGTTCAGCAGCGCCCGCTTCGGCGGCGTTGGCGCGGCGGTGGTCGGCCTTAATTCCCAGGTGCTTCGCGACGGAGGACTGCACGCTCGCACGATCAAGGATCTCTCCCTCAATTGCAGAGCTATCCACAGCTTCCTGTGCCATCAGTTCGATGAAAAGGGTCTGACGATCATCGGCATCGAAATGAGCCATGACACCGATCAAAATGCCGGCACCCTTCAGAAACTGGTCCTCACGCCCTCTCAGACGCGTCGCGTCATAGGCGAAGTTCGGCCAATCAGGTTGTTGCCAATTCCAACGCATGATCGACAGCACTCCTTTCTATCGATCACAATATCGCGCAATATGATTTATATAAACGCTTTTTATCGCTCAGCTTTGTGAATCGGCGTGCAAAAAGGACCCCGTTAGCGGGGTGATCGACGTCTAAAAGGGACCCCTCATTTCGATAGCTTACACAGCCGCGTGGAAGTTCATGCGGCGAGATCGGGATGTTGGTTTTGGAGACAGTGGTTCGTATCCGGCGTGAGTATGCCGGCGGGAAGGCGATCAAGGCGATCGCACGTGATCTGCATGTGTCGCGGAAGGTAATCCGCAAGGCGATCCGGGCGCCGGAAGGCGCATTTGATTATCGACGCAAGGTTCAGCCGCTGCCGCGGATCGGTCCGTTTCAGGATCGGCTGGATGTGCTGCTGGAAGAGAACGAGTTACGGGGCCGACGTGACCGGCTTCGGATGACCCGTATCCACGACCTTCTGGTGCGTGAGGGTTTCGAGGGTTCTTACGATGCCGTGCGCCGCTATGCGGCACGGTGGAAGATCGAGCGGCGCAGGGATGTCGGAGACGGGACGACTGCCTTTATTCCGATGCTGTTCCAGCCCGGCGAGGCCTACCAGTTCGACTGGAGCCACGAGGATGTCGAGATCGCCGGCAAGCCGATGCGGGTAAAGGTCGCGCACATGCGGCTGTGCGCATCGCGGGCTGTGTATGTCCGGGCCTATCCACGCGAGGCGCAGGAGATGCTGTTCGACGCGCATGCGCGCGGCTTTGCCTTCTTCGGCGGCGTGCCCCGGCGCGGCATCTACGATAATATGAAGACGGCGGTGACGAGCGTGTTCACCGGCAAGGACCGGGTGTTCAACCGGCGGTTCCTGATCATGGCCGACCATTATATGGTCGAGCCCACGGCCTGCTCGCCGGCGGCGGGATGGGAGAAGGGTCAGGTCGAGAACCAGGTGCAGACGATCCGAGGGCGTTTCTTCCAGCCCCGTCTGCGGTTCGCCAGCCTCGAGGAGCTCAATGGCTGGCTGGAAGCTGAGTGCCGACGCTGGGCCGAACGGCAGGCCCATCCTGAGCAGGGCGACCAGACCGTGGCGCAGATGCTGGAGATGGAACGTCCTGCATTACAGTCGATGCTTGGGCCGTTCGACGGCTTCAACGAGAGCGAGCACGGCGTGTCGGGCACCTGCCTGATCAGCTACGATCGCAACCGTTACTCGGTCCTCTCGACGGTGGCGCGGCGCACGGTGCAGGTTCGGGCCTATGCCGACCGCATTGTCGTGCGATGCGGCGATGAGGTCGTCGCTGAGCATCCCCGCTTCTTCGGGCGGAACCGCACCATCTATGATCCCTGGCACTATCTGCCGGTGCTGGCCCGCAAGCCCGGCGCTTTACGCAACGGCGCACCCTTCCAGGACTGGGAACTGCCGCCGGCGCTCGCCCGGCTGCGACGCAAGCTGGGCAACGGCGATGATGCCGACCGGCGGTTCGTGCGCGTGCTGGCGGCCGTGCTGACCGATGGCCTGGAACTCGTCGAAGCCGCCGTGCGGGAGGCACTGGCAACCGGCACGGCGAGCGACGACTTGATCCTCAATATCCTGGCACGGCGCCGCGAACCGCCGCGACCGGTGACGATCGTCACGTCGGAGGACAATGCCCTGCGGCATCCGCCGATCGCCGACTGTGCCCGTTACGACCAACTGAGGAACTTCCATGCAGCGGCATGACATGATCGACGCGATGCGCGGGCTCGGACTCAAAGGGATGGCCGGCGCGTTCGATGAGGCCGTCACCACAGGGCTTCAGCGCCAGCGCACGACGATGGAGATACTGACCGATCTGCTGCGTGCGGAGGCAACGCACCGCCACGCCGCCTCGATCCGATACCGGATGGCGGCCGCCAAGCTGCCGGTGGTGAAGGACATTGATGCTTTCCACGTCGAGGGGACGCCGATCAACGAGGGGCTGGTCCGTTCGCTGCACGGCGGGGCGTTCCTGCCCGCACGGCGCAATGTCGTCCTGGTCGGTGGCACCGGCACCGGCAAGACCCATCTGGCCATCGCCATCACCGCCAATGTGGTCCGCGCCGGGGCGCGGGGGCGTTACTTCAACACCGTGGATCTGGTGACCCGCCTCGAAGAGGAAGCCCGGATCGGCAAAAGCGGCGCGCTTGCCGCCCAGCTCTCTCGCCTCGACCTCGTCGTGCTCGATGAGCTTGGCTATCTTCCCTTCGCCCGTTCAGGCGGGCAGTTGCTGTTCCATCTGGTCAGCAAACTTTACGAGCAAACCAGCGTCATCATCACGACCAACCTGGCGTTCGGGGAATGGCCGACGGTGTTCGGCGACCCCAAGATGACCACCGCTCTCCTCGATCGCGTCACCCACCATTGCGACATCATCGAGACCGGCAATGACAGCTGGCGCTTCAAGAACCGAAACTGATCTCCGCCGCACGCCGGGATTAAGATGCTTTGCGCTGCGCGCGCCTCCGGTCGGGCTCCGCCCTCCCTACGCCGCGCGCAGCGCAAGGCGCGTTCCTCGACCGTCCTGCCATCGTTGAGAGGGGGTCCCTTTTGCGCGCCGATCGGGGGTCCCGTTTGCACGCCGATTGACACGCCGCGCGGCCTAAGACCAGAAAACTACCCTCAACCAGAGGCCGCGCGGCATAATCCGGGTCGCGGCATTATGGCCAATTTTATGGAGTGCGGTGCGATACCAGTTGACTGGTTCGAAATAGACTTCCCGTGGCGGCATCACGATATGATCGAAGGCCGGAGCATAATTGGCTTCAGGCCAGACGAGGGTTCGCCAATGCTTCAAGAGAGGAATCGAAGGAAAGCCTGGTGTCGCCGCGTCTAATCAAAATGAGGAGAAACGGTCAGAGCCTCCGGACGCATTTGCGCCGTAGCGCCAGACGCTTGGCCACCAACCCTGTTTGGATTTCCGAAATGGAGCTATCTCAAAAGCCGCGGATCGATCTGGAATGGCTCGTTCCGAATGATGGTTACTCCTGCCATCTCTGGATGGAGCACATTGATGAGGGCATTCCATTCCTGAGGGACGACGACGCTTCGAACCTGCATGACAAGATGCTTGCATGTCTTCAGAAACAAATTGCCGGCTTCCAAACAAGTGTCATCGTCCGGCGGGCTTGGATCGAGCCTTTGAATCGACGCGCCGTCGGGAACCTCGATGGTCAGAAGACGCAGATCATCGGGAAGCAATTCGGGAGGCACATCTAGGTGAACGAGCACCTCCAGAACGGCGAGACTGGGTGTAGCCGCAGCATAGACCATCGGCCTGCCCGCAGAATTCCAGCGCCCACCCCAAAGACGAGCCCCCTCGCCATCGAGCGCAACATGGGCAGCCTTGCACAAACGGTAGAGGATCACGCAGCGATACCGTGCCCGATCCGACCAAGCAAAGCCTCAACTGCGCGCGCGCCACGATCGGTGTCCGCCATAGCCAAAGGGGTTTCGCCATCCAATGCGCGGCTCTGACGATTGAGCCATTCCTGTGCCTTGTCGACATCGCCGAAGGTTTCTTCGGCTGCCGCTACAATGCTCACTACCCGCAGAAGACGATCGGATTCATCCTGCTCTAACAATTGCTCATATTTCTTGCGGCGCTTGAAAGTCCGAAGGCTGAGCACCTTGGACTCGAGCGCATTGAAGTTGAGACCTGACGTGACCAGGAAATGATCGACTGCTTGTGTCGGTATTCCTCGACGAATTAGCCGTACGATATCCCGCTCATTGTGGAGCGGGCCGGTCAAAGCCTCTCCACCAAGCAACTCCTGAATACGTTCCACCGACATGCGTGTCTCACAAAATGCCGACTTCGCTTCGGCAAACTGCAATCTAGTCGAAAGTCCCACCTTCTTCAAGTCGTCAAGCGTTACCCACGGCTGAGAACTGCTTGGGGCGCAGCGGGCATCAATCGCCTATCATCGCGACCTGGGGCTACCGCTCTGTCACTCCTAGCCGCCCAGCCAGAGGAGATTAGAGGGACTCGCTCGACAGAGCCTGCTCGAGGCGTCCCAACGACACCAATACCTGACCAGCTTCTGTATCGAGCACCCGAGCGATCTCGAAAAATATATCCCAGGTTGCCCTCAACCGCCCCATGAGTTCGCGAGGGAAAGGAGCTCATCCTATTGCTTAGGCCGTGATTACAGCCACTGCAATAGGCAGCCAATCTGCTCCTGCCGAGATCCGAGGCAGTTGCACGACCGACATTATGCCAGGATTGCCAGTGGCGGGCAGACCCATGCAAGAAGTCATAGAAATGCCGGAAATATCCGAAGGCGATCGCCTCCACGAACTTAAGGCTCGTCAGCTGAAAATGCTGGAGAAGGTCAAGACGAATCGGGCGCAATTGCGCAAGCGCTATGCGCATATCGTCCGAAGCCTTCTGGTGGAGCGGATGAGAAGGCATGCCGGGACCACAGCTTTGGGCCCCCCGTCGAAACACCATATTGTCGCAGCTTGTAGGAGACAGCCCTGGCTAAAACCCGCCGCTTCGATCCAGCAGCTGGATGGCGCAGTCTGGTCGTGACGCGTCGCCCTGCTGGAACCGCTTAACCATTTGGGAGACAGGACGCCCCTCAGCCGAGGCTTCCAGCAAACCGTTCGGCCAAGCGTTGTCGCTTGAACGCCTGGGCAATCCAGTCCACGAACACTCTCGTTTTGCTGGGAACAAGCGTGCGGGAAGCGTAGTATATCGAAATCGCGCCGGCATCTGCATACCAGCGCGGCAGGAGCCGCACGAGGGTCCCATTCTCCAGGTCTGTCGCAATGTCCGGTATGGCCACCATTGTGACGCCGAGCCCCAGAAGTGCTGCCTCTCGCATTGCGGTCGGATCGTTGACAATGATCGTCTCCGAAAGAGGGGCCGCCTGCTCGGCACCCATCACATCACGCATCGACCAGTGGCGGATGCGGCCGGTCTTGAGTGATCGCATGACGATTCCGTCCAGTGTGCCGAGCCCAGCAGGATCGATCGGGAGCAACCGGTCTTTTAAATAGGCCGGAGAGGCAACCGGCACGATATGCGCGGGCGCAAGCGTTCGCGCGACAATCCCCGGGGTCAGATCGAACCCACCGCCGATCGCCACGTCGTAGCCCTCGGCCACGAGATCCACCGGTCGGTTCTCGAAATGCCACTCCGGCCGCACCTTTGGATAGCGAGCGAGGAAGCCGGGCAGGACCGGCAGGATGTGCGTGATGCCAAGTGTTGGCGGCAGGCTGACTTTTAGCGTGCCTACAGGTTCGCCTTCCCGCACAGCTACCCCGGCGATCGCGGCCTGAATGCCTTCGAGATTGCCCGAGACTGCCAGGCGAAAGGCCTCGCCGCCCTCTGTCAGGGTCAGTTTGCGCGTCGAACGGTGAAACAGGCGGATGCCAAGATTGCGCTCCAGCATCGCCACGTTGCGGCTGACGGCAGCCGGCGTCAGCGCCAGCCGACGAGCAGCTTCCGAGAAGCTGCTATGTTCGGCGCTGCGTACGAAGCTTTCGAGATTGGCCAGCGTTTCCATACCCTATCTTCAACAGATCGTTGAAAGACAAGCAAGCCATCTTCGACTTATCCGAAGAAGCGATGTCCGCCATCTTTGCCGCAACACGAACGGAGTGAAGATGATGACCACGACTGCACACCCTCTTCTCGGCAAAGTTGCCATAGTGACCGGCGGATCGCGCGGCATCGGCGCGGCGATCGTCCGACGCTTAGCCCGCGACGGCGCGGACATCGTCTTCAGCTATGCAACCTCGCACGAACAGGCCGAAGGCATCGTTCGTGAGATCGAGGGCCTGGGGCGTCGCTCTATCGCGATCCGCGCCGATCAGGCGGAGCCGGGCGAAGTGGCCGGGCTTGTCCGGCAAGCGCATGAGCGGTTCGGCCGCATCGATATCCTCGTCAACTCGGCGGGTGTCTTCGTGACGGGCATGGTCGACGATATATTGGCCGACACGGCCTCGTTCGATCGCCAGCTCGACATCAACGTTCGGGGCGTCGCCGCTGCCGTTCGTGCGGCTGCACCGATGATGACGGACGGCGGCCGGATCGTCTCGATCGGCACGACCGGCGCGGTACACGTGCCCTTTGCCGGTGCCGCCGACTATGTCGCGAGCAAGGCGGCGGTGGCGGCGTATACGCGGGGATGGGCCCGCGACCTGGGCCCGCGTAACATCACCGTGAACGTGATCCAGCCGGGCGCCATCAATACCGACATGAATCCCGAGACAGGGCCTTTCGCCGCCAGATTGAACGGGTTGGCCGCGCTCGGCCGCTACGGCCAGCCGGAGGACATTGCCGGCGCCGTCGCATTCCTGGTCGGTCCCGACGGCGCCTACATCACCGGTGCCACGCTCAATGTCGATGGCGGTCAGTCGGCCTGAACTCCCTACATTTTGAAAGGATACAACTATGCAAAGCATCGGCATAATTGGCGCGGGCCTGATCGGCCGGGCCATCGCCACTCAACTGGCGCGGCATCGCATTGCAGCGACCATCGCCAACAGCCGTGGACCGGAAAGTCTCTCGTCTCTCGTCGCCGAACTCGCGCCTTCGATCACCGCTGGTACACGTCAAGAGGCTGCATCGAAAGACATCGTATTTGTAGCGGTCAACTGGTCGAAATTGGGGCTGGCGCTTGGCGGCCTGCCGGATTTCACTGGGCGGATTGTGATCGACACGAACAACCCGATCGAGGCGCCGCTGTTCAAACCTTTCGACCTCGGCGGACGCTCGTCGTCGGAGGTGGTTGCTGATCTGGTGCCGGGCGCGCGCATTGTGAAAGCGTTCAATCATCTGCTCGCAGCGACACTGGCGGCCGATCCTGCTGCAGACGGTGGAAGGCGGGTGCTGTTCTTGTCGGGCGACGATGTCTCGGCCAAGGCGGAGGTTGGCGCGCTGATCGAGACACTGGGCTTCTTCGGCATCGACCTCGGTTCGCTCGCAGTCGGCAGCCGCCTAGTCCAGTTTCCCGGCGGCCCGCTGCCCGCGCACAATCTCGTCAGGATCGACTGATCGCCAATTTAAAAAGTGAGTTTCACGATGTCCGCAAGCCCGCCGCCCGAAATTACGCCGATCGAGCAAGACTATGATCATCTGCTCCGCTCCAATCTGGAGCGCGTGTTCAACGAGCGCGAGCCGACCCGTCGGGCGCAGGCCATAGCCGAACTTTTTGTCGAGCAACCGATCCTGTACGAACCCGACGGAGTTGTTCATGGCAGGAAAGCGATCTCCGCAGTCGCCGGCGAGCTGCTGAAGCGGTTCGGACCAAACTTCGCGTTCGTGTCGGAAAAAGCCGCAATCGGTCACCACGGCATGGGTTCGCTGCGCTGGCATGCAGGTCCGCCAGAAGGCTCTCCGATTTTCACCGGCATCGACACGGCGGCCATTGTCGATGGGCGCATCGAGCAGCTCTGGGTTCTGCTTGACGCGTCGAAGTGAATAGGAGCTCTCGCGGCAAGAGCCATAGCTGGACACGCGCGTAATAGGTGTCGCTGCCGCGTAATCGGTCATCTGCTCATCTTTACTTGTGGGTCTCGCCGGAGCATGGATGGGCGCCAACGAATATCGGAAGGTGGGACATTCGAGACTGTCGTCTGTGGATGGCTCCCGCTCACGGCGTCTAAGTGCCAACATGGGTTGCTGTCATGCAAACCCGAGAAGGAGCCACCCATCATGGAGATTAAGACGATCGGCCTTGATTTGGCTAAGAGATCCTATGGGAGGTGAACGGCGTTTTTCAGGCTCACGCTAGCGGTGAGTTCTTCATTCGCAAGGCGCTACGACGATCGCAGATGCTGCCATTTATCGAGAAGCTGCCGCCTTGCCTGGTTGGCGCTGAAGCTTGTGGACCATCGCATCACTGGGCGCGCGAACTGACCAAGCTCGGCCATGAGGTGCAACTGATGCCGGCGGCTTATGTGAAACCTCACGAAAAGTGCGGAAAGAACGATGCTGCCGACGCTGTGGCGATCTGCGAAGCGATCACACGCCAGACAATGTGGTTTGTGCCTGCCCTCGATCAGCCGGGGTCAATCGCAGGTGGACAACAATAGCGGACCATCGACTGCCAGGAGGCGGAGATATATCCGCTGGACGACCGCAAGGGGTCGAGGGCGTAATAGACAGCTGCGCGCCCTTTGTCGCAGTCCAACGGGAAATTTGGGTTTGCTGGAAGCGGCACTCGCAAGATCAGCTGCTGGAAAAGCTGACGGTCGGCCGTCGACCACCTACTGACGGTTAGATGGACTCCACGCGCCTCAGGGCGTAGATTTTGAAAATGGCGAATGAG
The DNA here is from genome assembly GCF_018604485.1 of Sphingobium sp. BHU LFT2. Taxonomy (NCBI): domain Bacteria; kingdom Pseudomonadati; phylum Pseudomonadota; class Alphaproteobacteria; order Sphingomonadales; family Sphingobiaceae; genus Sphingobium; species Sphingobium sp. BHU LFT2. The sequence continues at coordinate 113,302 of NZ_JAFCGW010000014.1, read as the reverse complement.
CTGGACAGCATCGTGGTCCGGGTGGACTGCCCAAAGTGCGGCAAGAAACTCAAAGTCTTTTACCGGACTATGCGGCTCCAGAAGGCCGTGGGTTGCTCTTGCGGCGCCGCGATCCGGCTAGCGAACGAGACCTCCATTGCGGACATTCAGCGTCTGATAGATCAGCAATACCCGCCTGTGGCTGATAATGACTGAGTGCGGAGCTTGTGGTGTCGGAGGTAAGCGCGGCGGACCTGCCGCAACGCATGGTGCCTATTGATCCACATGCCAATATCGGGCGCAAATTTGGCGACTAAAGTGGACGTGCGGCAAACGACCACTAATTGCCATTCAATTGTGATGATCTGCATCCTTAAATCGGCCGCTCATTCGCATGCCAAGTGGCAGACCGAAAGATCAAATCTGCAGAAAGTGGAGACTGCGGCTATTCGTAGAACTTGCCCGCGTAGATGATGTGAGCGCAGCGTTGCCACGGGTTCGCCTCTGGAGGCGGATGGCCTGTCAGCATCTTAATGTGCCCCCAAGCAGCGGCGGCACCTAGAACGGCATCAACAGTCCCATTTTCCCAACCAAGTTGGCCTGAGCCGTATTTGCCTGACGGGTTTTCGGCCTCAAGCTGCTGCTCAAGAGCGAAGTCGTTTGCCAAGGCCTCAACAAAGGCGATGAAGGTGCGTTCGTCGTGAACATCTTCTAGCATGGCATCAAGGTTTGGTGCATCGGCTTGTGCGCTCATTGGGCAATCATGGCGGGTCTGGCTAATGTCCGCAACTGGGACGGATTGTTGCTTGTTGTTTTTTAGCACGCAGCGTCGGCTATCGCCGGTCATATCCCCAAAACCAGACCGTCGCCTGTCCACCCATGATCGCCATTCTCGAAGCCGTTTGGTGCCCGGCGTTCCCGATAGCGGTCCATCCGCTGATGGACGAAAAAGCTGCCCGGCGCGAAGGCGACCAGAAGTTTCCGGTACATTGTAGATTCTTTGAACCCGCCAGATCCGAAGCCAGGATGGCGTTGAAGGGTGGGGAGCGGACTGTCGGAGATCAGTGTTGCGTTGATCGTGAAACCAATTGCGCGCGCGCTTGGTTTGTCTCGAGGATGACGCAATAAAGGATATCGATGATGCCCACGACACCCAAAACGACCGATGGCCCTGAGGACACCGGCGCTGGCGAGCGCACCAACCGGAAGGCCGCGCAGAAGGTCTCGCCAGGAGATAGCAGCGCAACAATCGCGGGGGAAGGGCTGGGAAGCCCTGCCATACGGACCACAGACATTGAAGAGCCCGAGGCCCCGGCTCCAACGAGTGATCGCCCGGACAGAGGTCCGAGCGGTGCAGCGACAGCGGGCAGGTTTCCAGATAATTTACCCAAAAAGTCTCGAAGCTAAAGGCGAGAGCGATTGCGGTGACGGGTGCGCTTCATATCGTCAGCTTTCTGATTGTTGGGATGCCTCGTAGGCATCGATTGTAATATCTGCCGCTTTGTATTCGGAAATTATAGCGTAGAACGCAGTCTGACATGGCACCTAATGTGAGAGATTAGTCCAACTGTTTTCAACCATATTTGGGAAATCAGATAGTTTCATATGATCTACTTTCGCTGGATTTTCTGGCACTGGATAGTCCATAGCCTCAATGGCTGGAATAGCTGACCAAGCAGCAAAGTTCAGGTTTTCCGCTCAAAAAATCACGCTGACAAATGCTCCTATGGAGCAATTGGGGAGCGATTGTGCACCGGCTTACGCATGAAGCGGCACTATCCATACTCCAACTCGGCTAGCCGATGTGGAGTGTTCTTCTTCCGGCGATAGCCAGGCCGCAATAAGGCCACCAATCATCGCCAAAATACTTTCAAGCGCCGCACCCGCCAGTGGATTACCCGCTGCTTCCTTCAGGCGACCAAATACCTTGCGGCATAGGAGGTTACTGATCGGATGAATGAACCTCCCGCCGAAGAAGAGGACCGCAAAGCCACGCCCCGCTCCATTGCTCTGCACTATGACGGCCGCCGTCACCGTAGCCTCGTGGCGGAGCTTTTCCTTGGCCTGATCCGTCGATGCCGGCGGGGCGCGCTATAGGGCTATAGAGGGCGCTTGCGCGCGGATCGAGGCAAACGCCGAAGCAGTCAAAGCCTCAAGACTTTCGTCGGATTGGAAGCCAGCCTCTGCTGCTGATGGCGTTGCAAGAGCTGGCTGGGATCCGAACAGGCGTTGAACCTCAGGATCGGGCGCATAGCGGACCTGCGCCGGATCTGGAAACAGCTTTTGGATTAATTGCCCGATGGTGACATGCAGAGCCGGACAGGTGAGGCTGCTACCGTCCTCGATGTCGCAATGGAGCGCATGGATCAGGTTCCAGGCTGCCCGCCGCGCGGACAATATCCAGATGCTGGCATCTGCCGATACGGGCAGGGTTATCGGCCGCTGCTCCAGCGCCGCATGGAAGAGGTTGCTCATGAAGGCGGAAGCAAGACCGCTTGGCCCCGGGGGCCGGGCAACAATGCCGGGCAGGCGCAGTCCGATAGCTTTGACGCTGCCTCGACGAGCAAATTGCGGCAGCGCGATCTCTATCATGCGCTTATGTGCGCCATAGAGGGTGGCGGGCACAGGCACAGTCTCATCATCGACGGGTGAAGGCGTCGGCCCCAATATCGCGATAGAACTGGCATAGACGAAGCGGCACGCGTGCCGAATCTGGTCCAGATGCTCGAGAATGGCGAGCGGAGCATCGACATTGATACGGCGCGCGAATTCAGGTGCCTGCTCCGTCGCACCGCCGGGAACGGCGGCGAGATGGATGATGCGATCGACCCCTTCGAGCAGCGCGTCGAGGTGCTCCGTGGCTGCCAGGTCGAAGGCGACGGCTTCAAATTCGCTGCCGATCGGTATGGGTGGCACGTTTAGATCCGTCAGCCTGACAGCGCCATAGCCACCATCATCCGCCAACAGGCGCGCCACTTCGCGGCCGACAAAGCCGGATGCCCCGGTGACCAGCAGGGTCATGCCAGATCGTCGTCGAAGACGCCGACGATGAGGATGAAGGCGATCCGGCAAGGTGCGCCGGAACGGTTGATCCAGCCATGATTGGTGCCACGCTGAATGATGATGTCGCCTGCATGGGCAATGGTCTCGCCCTCGTCCATCATCAATGTGATGCTGCCCGAGAGCAGGATGCCGTAATCGATCGAACGGGTCCGATGGAAACTGGCATGCCGATCGGATGTCTTGCCGACATGCGCGTCGCTGCCGCCGATCGCATCGAACACGGCATCGAAATCCGCCCCGGCTTGCTCCGGCGGGATATCAAGGACACGGATACGCGTTCCCCCCGGCGGCGGCGCCAACAGCAAATGCGTTTCTGCAGGTTCGGCGTCGTTCCGATCAAGAATGGCGGGTGTCTGCCTGGTGTTCCAGACTTCGTGGAACACCAGGCCCTCCTCCCCCAGATTGTCGAAAACCCGGACTGGAGGCGCATCGCTGGCGATGCGCGATCGTCCATCTGCATCATGGCCGGTTACGATCCGACGGAATGAGGTGCCGGGTTCTGTACCCATATATTCTCCTGACGCTCGCTCGAGCCAGGGGCTGACGCGCGAGCGGATTTGGGATCGACTAGAAGCGGAAACCGGCGCGCACGCCATAGGTGCGGGGCGGCCTGAGCTGGTTGTAAATGACGCCGGGCTTCGCCGGACTCTGCAGCGAATTGGCAAACACCAGCTCATTCTCGATATTGTTGATGAAGCCGGTCAGGGAGAAATTGCCCGACGGGCTTTCGTAGGTGAGCCGCGCATTGGACATCATGTAGGAGCCCTGCCGCCCCAGCTCGAGGAAATCGAGCGAGAGATAGCGGGACGTTTCGATCCGCGTATCAGCTGCCGCAATCAGCTTGCCATGATCGCCAAGCTGGAAGCTATGTTCATAGCCCAGATTGAACACCCACCTGGGCGCGTTGACCAGCGGTCGGCCCGAACAATCCACATCATAGATGCGGGCAGCGGGCGAAGCGCCGGTCTGGCTCGTAGGGGTCACCGCGCAGCCGATGACGGGCGCCGTGCCGGTCGTCGAATAGGCCTGATAGGTCAGCTCATCATATTTGCTGTGCAGATACTGGATATTGGCTGAAAACTGGTCATTGCTCGTCGGCTGGAATAGCGCCTCCAGTTCAAGACCGTAGATGGTCGACTTGCCCGCATTTTCAGTGGTGAAGACCGGACCGTAGATCGCGCCCGCCGGCGTGCTGGCGATCTGGACCGGGCCCAGATGCGAAATCTGCTGGTCCTTATATTTCCAGAGGAACGCTTCCGCGTTCAGCTGAACCTTGTTGTCGAAAAAGCGATTCTTCGAGCCGATCGTGTAAGCAGTCATGTTTTCCGGCGCGGAATAATTACGCCCGGTTGCCGCAAACAGCGCGCCCGATTTGAAACCGGTGGCAACCGACGCGTACAGCAGCGAACGCGGTCCGGCATCATACTCCACGCCCGCCTTCCATGTGACCTTGTTGAAATCCACATCAGTATGCGGATAGCTGACGATATCGAGAATGATCCGGGTGAAATTGCCCTGGGCGGGATTGACGAAACCGACGAATGGCAGCGTATGCGCCTCGGTCGCCTGGCGTTTCGCATCGGTTGTATAACGCAGCCCGCCTGTCAGCCGGAATCTGTCCGTTACCGAAAAAGTCGCCTGACCGAAGGCTGCGAGGCTTTCGGTATCCAGCTCCGAGTTTATCCGGGTGCCATTGCTGGCCTGGTCGAATAGCTGCCGGGCGCTCACGTCCTCGGCGAAATAATAGCCGCCCAACACCCATTCGAGGGGGCCGCTATGCCCGCCCAGTCGGGTCTCGAGCGACATCTGGCTCGACTTCTCCTGGACGTCGATCATGAAGCTGGACGCATAGGAGCGAAAGTCGAGGTCCGTCTTGCGATAGGCGGGAATGACGGTGAGCGTCGCAAAGCCGAGATCCGCGTTGAGCGTCAGCGCTGCGCCGAAGAAGTCATTATCCTGATAGCCATCATCGCTGGCGATCGCCTGGGGGACCGGCGGCGTTGGCGAGCGAGCCACATAGGCGGCGATGACACGGGGATCGCTGGGCCCGAGCCGATGCTTCCCGTCGAGCAGCGGCATGATCGTGCCGCCCGAGCCCATTCCGCCCACATGCGCATAATCGACCGACAAGGTGGCATCGAGGCCGGTGCCGGTCTCGCCACGCAATTGGGCGCGGACGGCCTGGGTATCCTCGTCATCATAGCCATCGCTATAATAGCCGTCGCGCTTCACATATTGGCCTGCAACACGCAAAGCGAGCTTCTCGCCCAGGGGCAGGTTGAGCGCGGCCGAACCCTTGATGGCATCGTAATTGCCATATTCCGCATTGATATATCCCGACGCCTCCCCAAGCTTGGGCTTGGCGGTGATGACGTTGACGGCGCCGCCGGTGGCGTTGCGACCATAAAGCGTGCCCTGCGGGCCCTTGAGCACCTCGACGCGCTCAAGATCATAGAAGAGGCCGGCCGGTGCGGCGGGACGGGACAGATAGACCCCATCGAGATTAAAGGCGACGCCCTGCTCTGCAAAGGCATTGGCGCCAAAAGTGCCGACGCCGCGCAGATAGATCTGGGTGAAGGAAGCCGCAGGCGCCACCTGGAGCGCGGGCACGACCCGGGTGAGATCATTGGCTTGGGTGATGCTCTGCTGGACGAGCGTATCGCCGGCCACTGCGCTGACGGCTATCGCCGCCTTCTGCAGATTTTCGCTACGCCGCTGCGCGGTAACGATGATGTCGGCGATGCCGGAAGTCTCGGTTTGCACCGCCTCGCCGTTGGCCTGCTCCTGCGCCAGGGCCGGCGTAACCGGGATCAATATCGCTGCAGCCGTCGCTAGTAGGGCCACCTTCATGCCTGACTCCTCTCCTGATAAGCGCGCCTGGTTCGACGCATCTGTGAGGAAACAGTAGCGGCTTCATCCTCTATAAGTTAAATCGTTTGATATTATCGTTATCCAATCACAAAATGGATGGATCATGCGCTTCCGCGGTCTCGACCTCAATCTTCTGGCCGTCTTCGAAGGGCTCATGCAGACGCATTCGGTGTCCGGCGCAGCGCGGCAAATGCACCTGAGCCAGCCCGCCATGAGTGCCGCCCTGGCCCGGCTGCGTGACTATTTCGGCGATCCACTGTTGGTGATCCATGGCAAACGCATGTATCCGACCGCCTTTGCAGAAAGTCTGGCGCCGCTGGTGCGTGAATGCCTGGGCGGGATTGAGACCCTCCTTGCGACATCGGCTTCCTTTGACCCGGCTGTTTCGCAACGAACCTTCAAGGTCATTGCGTCCGACTATGTGATCACGGCGCTCGTGGCGCCCTTGATGGCGGACCTGTCCACCCTGGCCCCCGGCGTGAGGCTGCAACTGATCTCGCCCGATCAGCACAGCCCTGAACTCATCGGGGATGGAAAGGCGGATCTGATGATCAGCCCGCGCGAATTTCTCTCCGCCGATCATCCGACAGAATTGCTGTTCGAGGAAGAGCATGTGGTGGTGGGATGGGACGAGAACCCGTTACTTCAGGCTCCCATCAACGAAGCGAGATTTCTGGGAGCTGGACATGTTGGCGTCGCCATTGGTTCCCGGTCCAATATCGCCTTTGCCGATCGACATCTGGCGCTGATGGGCAAGCATCGCCGGATCGAGATATCAACCTCGTCCTTCACAACCGTTCCCTGGCTGTTGGTGGGAACCCAGCGCCTGGCAGTCATGCATGAGCGGCTGGCGCGGGCGGCTATACGCCTCTTTCCGCTTAGGTCGATGCCCATGCCTTTTGCCTTCCCTGTGATGCAGGAGCTTGTCCAGTTCCATCAGACGCGCGCAGCTGATGAAGGGCTCAGCTGGCTTCGTGATCAATTGCGCCGAATAGCCTCCCATCCACAAGATGGATAAATTCCGATCCAAACAATCGAATTTTGATATTCAAAAGCGCGGCCTACACTTCTCCCATAACAGGTCGGAGGAGAGGAAAGCTTGGAAGCGCAGCGCATATTGGTCATTGGCGGCGGTATCGGGGGCCTGACGGCTGCGATCGCCCTGCGCGCCAAGGGGCACCAAGTCGATGTTATTGAGCGGGATCCTGACTGGTCCGTCTATGGCGTCGGCATCATCCAGCAATCAAATGTCGTCCGCGCGATGGCGCAGCTTGGCCTGCTCGACGATTATCTGTCTGCAGGGGTCGGCTTCGACGCGATCGAAATCTTCCTTCCTGACGGGACGAAAATTGCCCGCGTGCCCTCGCCCCGGCTGGTCGAGGGGAAGCCGGCCAACGTCGGCATAGGTCGGCCCGCGCTCCACAAGGTTCTGGGTGATCGTACATTGGCAAGCGGTGCGACCGTTCGCCTTGGCGTGACCGCCGAGCACATCGTCGACGAAGCTAACGGCGTGGCTGTCGACTTCTCCGATGGCAGCAGCGAGCGCTACGACCTGGTTGTGGGCGCGGACGGCGTCTATTCGCGGACGCGCGACCTCATTTTTCCCGATGCCCCCAAGCCCCAGTTCACCGGCCAGTCGGTATGGCGTTACAATTTCGCTCGCCCGGCCGAGCTTGATGCGCTGCAGGTCTATAACGGCCCCATCGGCGTCGGTCTCGTGCCCATCTCGGACACGCTCATGTACATGTATGTGACGACGCCCGAGCCCGACAATCCGCGCTATCCGCTCGAGGGGCTGGCAGCGGTCATGCGTGCCAAGCTTTCGGGGACCGCGCCAGCCATTCAGGCACTGGCGCATGAGATCACGCAGGACAGCGCCGTAGTCTATCGCCCGCTCGAGGGTCTGCTGGTCGAAGGGCCATGGCACAAGGGAAGGATCGTCCTGCTGGGAGACGCAGTCCACGCGACCACGCCGCATCTGGGCCAGGGCGCGGGCATGGCGATAGAGGACAGTCTCGTGCTGGCTGACGAGCTCTCCAAACATGATGATCTGGAGGCCGTCTTTGAGGCCTATCATGCCCGCCGGTTCGAGCGGTGCGCCTATATCGTGCGCGCCAGCCTTGCCATCTGCCACGGTCAAATCGGCAAGGGGCCGTCTGTCGATAACGCGGCCGCCACCCATGAAATGTTCGAGATGATCGCCGAGCCGATCTGAGGCGGCAGTCCGCCTCCCATGCATCTACCCAAGGAGTTATCTGATGAGCCGCGTTTCTGAAATTCGCTATGTCGGCTATGGCGTTCCCGACCTGGCCGCCGAGCGGAGCTTTTACGCTGATCAATGGAAGCTGATCGACGTCGGCGAGCAGGATGGCATGGCTCATTTTGCGGCCGATGGTGGCGAAGAAGCCTATGTCGTGCGTCTGCGCGAGAATGAAGATCGTCGGGTTGACGTGATCGCTCTTGCCGCCGAAAGTCAGGCCGATGTCGATGCGCTGCATGACAAGGTGGTCACCGCAGGCTGCCGGATCATCTTTCCGCCTCGCAACCTGGCTACTTTGGCGGGCGGCTATGGTTTTCGCTTCTTCTCGCCAGACGGCCTGCCGTTCGAGATTTCCAGTGATGTCGAGCGGCGTACCGCACGAACGCTCAGCCGCTGGGACGGCATCCCGCAGAAAATCAGCCACATCGTCCTTCATTCGCCCGATCATCAAGCCCTGGTGTGCTTCTTCGTCGACGTGCTGGGGTTCAAGATCAGCGACTGGCTGGGCGACTTCATGTGCTTCCTGCGCTGCAATGCAGCCCATCACCGGCTGGCCGTCCTGCCGGGACCGCCCTGTCTCAACCATGTCGCCTACGACATGCTGAGCGTCGACGACATGATGGTCGGCATCAACCGACTGCGCCAAAAAGGTACCGACATCCGCTGGGGTCCGGGCCGGCACACGGCAGGAAACAACACGTTCAGCTATTTTACCACCCCTGCCGGCTTTGCCGTGGAATATACTTCGGAACTGGAGGAGGTCGATTTCGAGGGGCATCAGCCGCAGGTTCATGTGCCAGGGCCTAAGGTAATGGATCAGTGGGGCATCGGCACCGGCGGCCCCCAGACCATGCCGCATCCCGAGACCGACAAGGGCCTTTTCCAGGCCGCAGAAATTTGAGCGGGGAGGCATAACTAATGGCGCTTTTCGAATATTTCCCCAACTATATCTGGAACCTATCGATCTCGATTGCGGTGGAGTCGGGCGCCCAGCTCGGCGAGATTATCGACATGTGTCAGCCGATCCGCGATGCAGCCGATGGCGGCGCCGACGCCGGCACACCCCAGTTCATGAAGGCCTGGGCGGCGATGGGGGACAAGCTGTTGGAACTCGCGGGCGAAGATGAGGCCAAGGGGCGCTATTTCTCCGCCTCGAACAAGCTGGAGCGCGCGTCGCTCTATCTGATCACGGCCGAACGGATGCAAGGCCATGGCGCGCCGGGACGCGAGGCGACCTATGCCAAGGCACGAACAGCCTTCGATCGATCGACCGCGCTTGGTCAGATCAATCGGGAGCGCGTGGAAGTTCCGCTTGAGACCGGGACCATGCCAGCGCTTTTCACCCGAGCCCCCGGGGATGGCAAAAAGCCCGTGGTGGTATTCTGCAATGGTCTCGATAGCTGCAAGGAACTGCTGTACTGGAGCCGGCTCCCCGAACAGTTGGCGCGGCGCGGCATATCCACATTGTGCGTGGATCAGCCCGGATCGGGTGAGGCGCTGCGACTGCAAGGCCTGCCTGTCGATCCGCATAGCGAAAGCTGGGCCAGCAAGGCGGTCGACTGGCTCGAGCGACAGCCCGAAGTCGACCCAAAAGCGATCGGCATGACTGGCATCTCGCTGGGGGGGCATTTTGCGCCCCGCGCCGTCGCCTATGAGCCGCGCTTTGCCAGTGGCGCGGTCTGGGGCGCCAACCATAATTGGCGTGAGGTGCAGGATAAGCGCATGTCTCGCGAAGGGGAGAACCCTGTTCCCCATTATTGGGCGCATGTCCATTGGGCGTTCGGGGCCAGCGATCAGGAGGATTTCCTGGCGAAATCGCAAGCCATGAACCTCAATGGCCATATGGACAACATCAAGGTACCATTCCTCGTTACCCATGGCCAAGACGATCGGCAGATCAGTGTTTCCTACGCCGATGATCTCTATGATCAGCTGGTCAATTCGCCTCGCCGTGAGAAGGTCATTTTCACCGCCCGAGAAGGCGGCGTTGAGCATGTCGGCGCCGACAATATGGCCTATGGGCGCGACCTCATTTCGGACTGGTTTGCCGAGACGCTTGGCGGACACGCTCAATGATGACACGGACGGCGGTCGTTGAGGCTTATGTCCGCAAAGAGACGCGCATCAGCATGGCGATCAACGCCATGCTGTCGCTGTTGATCTCCCTGGCGGTCTTCGGTCTGCACCGACCGGTCGAGAGCTGGGGCGTGGGGCGATGGGTGTTCGACTTTCTTCCACAGAGCTTCATGATCTCTTTGATGAGCGTCCTCATCCCCGGCGTGCTCGTCCGACAAAAGCTCAAAAATGGCGCGCTGGCTCCGGTACCTCATCGCTCGATCCTTCCGCGCAGTCTGCTGGCGCGCGCACTGGTCCTGGCTGGCGCATCGGCTGGTATCGGTACGGCATCGGTAGCCGGATTGGTCTGGCTGATGGGTATGGAGATGATCGCCCCGATACCCGCCCTGCTCTTCAAGGTGAGCTATGGCGCCATTCTCGCCTTGATCGTCACGCCTCCTGCTCTTCGCGCAGCCCTGGCCGCGTGATGTCATCATATCCGCTATTTTCAAGGAATGCCCCGATGACCCGCCATTTCATCGACCTCTCGATCACGCTCGACAATGACGTGGTCTCCGATCCGCCGTTCCTCAGGCCCAAAATCACCTACCAGGCACATGGCGAAACCGTGGCCGAGCTCCAGCATTTTTTCCCTGGCGTGACGGCGGAAGATACTCCTGATGGCGCGGGTTTCGCCGCTGCGGAGTGGGTGACGCTCACGACCCATAACGGCACGCATCTGGACGCGCCCTATCATTTCCATCCTACCATGGATAGCCGCGGCGGCGAACCGCAGCGGTCGATCACGATCGACGAAGTGCCGCTGGAATGGTGTTTCCAGCCCGGCGTGAAACTCGACTTCCGCCATTTCCCCGACGGCTATGTCGTGACCGCCGCCGATGTCGAGGCGGAACTGGCCCGCATCGGCCACAGCCTCCAGCCGCTCGACATCGTGCTGGTCAACACCGCGGCCGGCACGGCGCTGGGCCAGCCCGACTATGTCAATCGCGGCTGCGGCATGGGCTATGAGGCGACCATCTACCTGACCGAGCGGGGTGTGCGCGTCACCGGCACCGATGCCTGGTCCTGGGATGCGCCGTTCAGCTATACCGCGCAGAAGGTGAAGGAAACCGGCGACACCTCGCTGATCTGGGAAGGCCACAAGGCCGGCCGCGACATCGGCTATTGCCACCTGGAAAAGCTGCACAATCTGGAAAGCCTGCCCGGCCATGGCTTCATGGTCAGTTGCTTCCCGCACAAGATCAAGGGCGCGTCGGCCGGCTGGACCCGCGCGGTCGCAATCTTCGAGGAATAGAGATGCGCCTTGCCACCCTCGATAATGACCGCCCCGATGGCAGCCTGATCGTCGTCTCCCGCGATGCGCGTCGCTGCCTGCCTGCGGACGGCATTGCTGACACGCTGCAGCAGGCGATCGAGCGATGGGACAGCGTCGAACCGGCGCTGCGCCGGCTTGCCGACCGGCTGGAACAGGGGGAAGGCGATGTGCTGGACGAAAGCCGGCTGCTCGCCCCCCTGCCCCGCGCCTGGCAATGGCTCGACGGTTCCGCTTTCCCGCAGCATGGCGAGCTGATGCAGAAGGCGTTCAACCTGCCGCCGATCGAGACCGACCGGCCGCTCATGTATCAGGGCCTGTCCGATCGCTTCCTGTCCGGAACGCAGGATGTGCGACTTCCCAGCGAAGCTGACGGCATCGATTTCGAAGGCGAGTTCGGCGTCATTACCGATGCCGTGCCGATGGGCACCAGCGCACAGGACGCGCTATCGCATATCAAGCTCGTCCTGCTCATCAACGACTGGTCGCTGCGCGCGATCGCGCCGATCGAGATGAAGACCGGGTTCGGCTGGGTTCAGGCCAAGCCGGCTTGTTCAGTGGCGCCCTTTGCGGTCACGCCCGATGAACTGGGCGAGGCCTGGCAGGACGGTCGCGTCCATCTCCCGCTGGAGGTGCGCGTTAACGATGCCTGGTTCGGAAATCCCCATGGCGGCGAAATGGCATTCGGCTTTCACGAGCTTGTCGCCCATGCCGCCCGCACCCGCGATCTGGTCGCCGGCACGATCATCGGATCGGGCACGGTGTCCAATGCCGATTATGCAACGCTCGGCTCCTGCTGCATCTCCGAACGTCGCGCGATCGAGATGATCGAGCAAGGTAAACCCCAAACAGCTTTTCTCAGTTTCGGCGATCGCGTTTTGCTCGGCGCATTTGGAAACAAGAGTTCCCCTTTCGGCAGCATCAACCAACAGATCGTTGCGGCCGATTTTCCGGTTTCCATGCGATCCGGGTTTCTTTGATCGACCCTATTTTGACAGGACCGAACGTGGATGGGAGATGACTTGAATGGCCGACGTTGGTCGACGGCCGACCGACAGCTTTTTCCCCCTTCGACCGATCGTCGGCCCCGAAAGAGGACCGGCAGCTATCGCCCACAGTCCAGCTAAAAACTGCCAGTCGGCAACCGGCCAGTCTTGGGCATCAAGAAGAGGAAGCGGACGGACCGATCCTGGGAACCAAGTCGGCGCCCCACGGTCTGAAGTGGGTCGGGACTTCGCAATTGGGGGGCTCGATGCAACGGGTCATCCAGCCGGCCGCCGCTTTCGATAACAAGTTGCTCTGCATTATGCATTCTGCGCAGTGTTGGTCTGCTGGCAGGTCAGGACTGTCAGGTCCAAGCTGCTTCCACAGATCGCACGGCAATGAAGCGCGCTAGGGGAATTTCGGTCAAAGATCGTGTCGAGGCCATCTCACGAGCGACAAGCGCCATTTCTATCCATTGTGAACCGTGGTCGTCACCTCGCTGTGCGAATGCGCTCCAAGCGACGACGTTGGCCCAAAAGGCGCGCCTCGGCTCCAGCACGTTCTTAATTATCGCTGCGATCTGGTCTTCGATCTTACGCCTGCCCTTGATCGCTGCGGCGACGTCGTCGCCAGCTTCAAACCAGGAATCTAGCTGGGGGTTAGTCGCCAGCCAGCGGCTAGACGCGCGCACTGCCATCTCCACCGTCTTGGCATCGATTGCTGAAGTGTCGGCGCTCTCGAGCATCGAGGCAACGAGATTGTCTATCGAGATAGGCTTGGGCGCGACATCCGAGAGCCCGATCAGGTTGATTGCCTGAACGAGGCCAAACGGAGGGGCAGAGCCAAGCGTCCCATCTGCTAAGGCGCTGCTCAAGAGTAAGGATATGTCCTCGGCCGTCGTTTCATGAACCGACATCTCGGACGAAATATGGTCAAGCATGTCTTCGATCTCTGGCCTGCTTAGCGAGCTTGCCACCCAGGCGTCCCGAACACCATGACCTTGCTTGATCAGAATTGATACGAGCGCATTCTTTCTTCCCTGCTTGATCGAAGCGAACACGCTCTGGGCTCCTGCTCCATCGCGCTCGGATATTAGAAGTTCTCTGACCTGAATTACGGGGCGCTTCGCTGACACTGTTCCGATAGGCCACGTCGCTTTGATGATTGCGTCGATCGCACGACGTCGATCGTCCGGCACCCAGTTGCGCATCAGCATGAGGTTCGTAACCGAAGTTGCTGACACAAGCTCTCGACTGGCAGCCTCTGCTATCATTAAGGCCAATGGTGTAGCGATCGCGGGTGCGGCAAGAAGCCAACCGATTGCGGCCTCTCGCAGACTGGAATCGTCTGCAAAGACGAGACCTTCCAACAAGCTGAGTTGCAGTTCAGCAGGCATGGCCGCCGTCAGTTCGGCGAATTGGCTCTGGATCAGGAACGGGTCGCCATCGCAGGATTTCACCAATTCCTTCAGCATCTCGTTAACATCAGGTGTCGGGAGATACTGCTGGCCAGCGCCGGTCTGCACCATTGCGTGATCCATTGCGCTACGTATATCTTCTCCCACCTCGATCCCAGCCCGTGAGAATGCCGATACAAGAGCTATGGCTGCGGTGGGCACGAGCTTGCCGGCACGCATTTGTTGAGCGATCGTGACTCGGACATTCTCCATAGCCATAGTCGCATGGCCGTCGCCGGCTTCACTTTTCTGGCGTAGCTGCTCGAGAGTCTGGCCAAGCATGAACGAATATGCGTGATGCATCATTGCGTCGGGCCGCTTTTTACGCCCTTCTGCGCCGGTGAGATCAACGATCAGCAATAGCGCCTCGGGTTGTGCTGCCAGCATATCTCCAACGCTGTGAGCCCCAGGAGACAATTCGCCCGCGCGGATATCCTCCCGAACCATGCGTGCAATCTGCTGGATGGCGGCCCGTGGCGTCACGATCGATGTTCCTTTCTCGCATGGCAATTGCGTGCTTGGTACAACTAGAGGTGGCGGGGCAAAAAACCCGTGGTGCCCGTGGGATACATAATATCCGAGTCCCAAGCCGTCACGTCAAAAGCCGATTGCCGCATCAATTTTGGGGAATGCTTTGTAGCTGCCAGCCGGTTAGCGTTCAGTCCTGCGACGGTCGGCTTGGAAACGGGTCGGGCCGCACTTGGGCAGAGAAATCGGCGCTCGAGCGGCAGTCAGGGGTCGCGAGCTGCTGGCGAAGTGTACCCTGCAGCAGGGACTGAAAGGGCGGAAGCGCCTGCTACGCGTTTATGCGCACCGTTCCGCGGCGCGTTGTGATTTCGCGAAAGCAGTCGGTGGGCAAATTTTGACCAACCAGGCTGACATAGGGATAGCTGCCGTTCCCGCACAAATCTGAAATGCAAGTATCTTGACCCAAATTATAGTTGCGATATCGTAATGATCGTCCAGGATTTCGCCTTCGCCGAAGACGAAGCGATTTTACGCACACGAGAAGCATTGATGGCGGAAGTTGCTGGCATCACCGATCCCGTTAATATGACGCCTGCTCAAGCGGATGCTGCAAAAGAATTTTATCAAAGGCGAGTTACTTTCGGCCTGCTCGCTCAATAGTCAACACGAAGTGAGGACGATTTTGCAAAATTGTTGCACTCCAGCAATGGCGTCACCCGCATGCTAGGATTTTATCGATTTTTTTCTGAGAGAATTTGGGCCTGCTCGCGAAAGAAAATGGCCCTGCGTTTATGCTGTTCGATTAGTAGGATGTCGTCGCGGCGGCATTGGGCAATCAGCGCAGCCTTCTCTTCTTCAGCAGCTAACTGAACTAGGCGAGCATGTTGCGTTTTGAGGGCGTCCATGCGCGTTTGTCCATTCATTTCCTGATGCTCTTGACTGCCGCTAAATAGGCATGGGTGGCCTCATCGCCAATATGAAATTTTCGCCGTTCCCTTTGCCTCCCGCCCCGTATAAATGCGCCCTTCCCTCCCATCATTGGCTCTCGTCCGCCTCCTCCAAAGCGGACGCAATTTTGAACGGTAAGCATCAATTACGGAAGTTAGCTTGTTCGCTTCTGAAAAAAGAGCGATATGGCTGAAGTCGTCCACAATGAGCCTTGTGATGTTCCACTGAGAATGGCGAGTGATGATCCAGTACCCGGGCGGGCAGGTTTTCTCATTGATGCCTGTCGCTTTGAAACAGACCGGGTCGCGTTTGCTGGAATGCTCTCGTGAGGCTGAGAAGCAAGAGATTGCTAACGATGTCGGGCCGCTCAGCGATATACCCCTGGCACTATATCGTTCTGATCGTCGAGAGTGTGCTCCCATTTTGGTGGGCATCGGTGATTGGCACGTGAACAGTACATCGGTTGTAAACAACGAAATACGCCGTCTGCGGTGTGAATAATGTAGGGTGGCCAATCCGAGTGACGGCCGGTTGGCGCCTGCCGCCGATCTTGCCAACCGACCCAACCTATTATGCGATCCTGCGGGACGCACATGGCATCCTTGCCTGGACGCTTTTTGTAGTGGTAACAAGCCATCTGTCTGCCGCCCTGCTACATGCATGGGTTCTGCGAGATGGCGTTTTCTCCAGCATGACCTGGAAAAGGAAAGACATCAGAGATTCGGCTGGCTCAGCTACATCAGGAAAAGAATGACAGCAGCTTTCGATGGGCACAGATGCCAAGCTAATCGCTGAAAGCGCGATGTTCGGGTGGCTGCCGAACATCGAACTTATCAAGCGCGACCGGCGGGCCCTGTCAGATCTGGACGCTCACTTCCCCCCAAATGAGCGGCGGTACTTGGTTGGCAGCCGACTGTGAGTGAGTGTCGGGCTATATTTGCGACCCTGCTCCAAACCTGACGTTACCTACCCGCCATCAATTGCACGCCGAGATTGCTAGAACAGCGTCGGTTCGCGGCGCCCGCCACCTCATTTCGGCTCTCGAACGCAGGCTTATGTTGACAGGGTCGAGAAGCGCCCTTCCTTCGGCCCACAGGGGTGGTCAAAATCGGTGCCTTCGATCTAGTTATCGTCGCAAACTCTTTCGATGGAGCCGCCCTATGCGCCACCTGCCCATTGCTAAGCTGTTGGCTTGCTTTGCCATCGTTTTCACATCCACACATGCTCGGTCGAGCGGTGAGTAGATGGCCGGTTCGATATAGGCGGCCGCTCGATCCGCCTCTCGTGCCATGGAAAGGGCGCTCCCGTTGTGGTGATCGACGGTGGTATGGGAACTGCGCCGGCGGAGGATCCAGGCTGGAAGCGGATCGCCGCTCAGGTTGCGCAGACCACGCAGGTCTGCCTCTATGATCGTGCCGGACTAGGAGGAAGCGATCCGGCACCGAAAGGAGCGCGCTCCAGCCTCGATGCGGCAAATGACCTTCATAAGGCGCTGTCGGTTGCCAGGGTCAGAGGACCATATCTACTCGTCGGCCATTCGCTGGGCGGTCTGCACTCCCAGGTTTTCGCGGCCGAGTATCCTTCTGACACGGAGGGTTTGGTATTGGTGTCCACGACCCACGCAGATCAGTTTTCGCGATGGCTGGCCCTGTTGCCACCGCAGGCACAAAATGAAGAAAAAGCTCTAACTGACGCCCGGATCTTCCTCAGGACAATGCTCACAGATCCGGCTAAGAACGAGGAGCGCCTGGACATGCAGGTCAGCGCAACGCAGGCGCATCGACTCAGGTCGATTGGTGACAAACCGCTCATTGTCGCGACGCATAGTCCTCATTTTCGCATGGTACCTGGCTTGTCCGATCCCCTTGCCCTCAAACTTGAGAATTGCACACAGCAGATGCAGCGACAGTATCTAAACCTGTCGACAAATGCGCGTCAGAATATTGCGGCACGTGCGGGCCACGGCCTGCCGCACGAAGCGCCCGACTTCGTAGTCGACAATATCTTTCAGGGTATTACGGCATCAAGGCGTATGCGGACAAGTGATAGCAGGATGCTGTTTAGAAAAGTTTCTCGTTTAAAGGTTTGAAACCACACGGTTGTGATAGCCCACACATCTAGGCAGCGGCTTCACATTCAGTAGGCGGCGGCTTTTAGCTGGAAACTGCTTCTGGCAATCCGTCCAGCAGCCTTCAGCGGGGCCGCGGCGCCAATTTGCGGACGTAAAGTGCAACCGTAAGTGCGCGCCACCTGATCACGATAGAGGGCGATGGTGGGATGACAACGCCATGTGACGCGCTGGCACCAAGAAGGTTCAGTGGTTCGCCGTCGGCATCCGGCCCCGCAGGTTGCTGGGCCGGATGCATCTCCAGCGGGCCTTTGCTGAAACGAGCGCCCTTCCGCGCCGAACAGGTTCAGCACCTTTTGCGTTTCGCCGCGCTCTGCCCGATTGCAGATGGATGCAGCGCGGTTCGCAGCAGGCAGAAAGCAATATGCTCCCGGTCGTTCTTATTTTGTTCTATAGTCGGGTCAGCGACTCGAAGGAGAAGATCGATGGAACCCTTGCTGGAAGAAGGCGCCCCTTATGCCGAGTGGCAGCACGCATGTGCGGCGCTCAACAAGGTACCGTTCACTGTAGACGATGCTGAAGAAGGATTTGGGCTGATCCGCAATGCCGGTAGCAGCGTACGGACGATCGCGGGATTTGCCGCTCGATATCAGGATATAGCGCCGGAGTTGGTGCTTGCCTCGCTTCGTGCGCGCTTCAATCTTGTGGCTGAGGCGGAGGATTGTGGGATCGACTTGAAGGCGCAGAGCCCAAATATCTATCGCAAGATGCTGACTGGGCCACTTACTCCGGAAGACTTCAGCATATTCCCGGCCTTCGTCGATGCCGAAGATTGAGGACATTCGCCAGGTGGTTGCCGATGCGCTTTCAAAAAAGGGGCACGGCAACCGCCAGTTCCTGGACGAAATGCGAGCAGGACAGCGAGACGATAGCCCTTTCATGGTCGGCGCGATTGTGTGGGCTGAGCATGTTCGCAGCTTGGGCCGGAAGGGCTAAGAAGTGAGGAGATGTCGGATATGCAGCGCTAACGATGAAAAAGCGCTTATCGAGGATATGGCGCGGGCCATGTGGGAAACGCAGATCTCGTCCAATCCTGACGACGAATGGCGGGAGTGGGAGACGGCACACTCCTACTGGCGCGAAAGGATGACGCAGTTCGCTGCGGCTAGTCTGAAGGCGTTTCGGGCGAGTCCCGATCTTCGTGGCGAAGCTCGCCGCGACAGCTGACTCGGCGACAACCTTTGCGCTCTGGATAGAGTGACGTTCCACTTTTTCGTTCGATCCGTAGGCATGTATATGCATGACGATGGAACTGGATGAATCGACCCTCTGGGCCGTTGCGCAAAAGGTGCTTAATAGTCACGGCTCTGATGCCAAGGCCTATGCGGACTCGCAGATCAAGCAGTTAGAGGCGGCGAGCGATTTCACAAGCGCCACCGCTTGGAAGTCGGTCGCTGATCGCATCGATTTGCTGATTGGCCAAAGCAGACGAGGGCCAGCGGCTAAACATTAGCTGCTTGACCGCTGCGGCGGCAGTGATATGCGCCTCTGCGATCCTGGCCGAGTTTGCAGTGGGTTGATCGGTCAAGATCTCCACCTTTCTGGCATAGCAAAAGAGGCACGTCAGCCAGATGTCCGAAACAGTCTTGGACCTAGCAATTTATGTGGTGATCTTTGCCTTGCTAATAGCCGCCTTCATGCAACTGCGCCGTGACTGATAGATGATCGGATTTCGGCGCTCCGCTACTCCGTAGGCGTCGCGGTGCGGTGTCCGTAACTGAGCACGCTGGTGATCCGCCAAGTGCCATCCTGCTTTGCCCAGACCATCACGAACTTGGCGACACCCTCGCACCGTTTCGTCGCCAGCTCACAAAAGCGGTGTTCGCCTTCCTCGACCGCGCCGTAGTCCTTTATCGGATAGACGCGAAACGTCGCCGGGATCAGCTCGCGCTTCACCTTCCCACAAATATATTTGCGAACGCCGTCCACCATCGCGTCACGCTCAAACGTTGCGCCGCCGGTATCGTGATAGAAGGCCACTTTCGGATCGAAAAAGCCCGAGAAGGTCGGCAGGTCACAGCGATTGTAGGCCTCGAAAACTTTGGCATCGAGCGCGCCGATTTCCGTCGTCAGCGGATCGGCCGGAGACGACACGGGTGTCGCAATCAGTGCTGCGGCAACGGCGATGGCGGTGAACATGTCTTTATTCCTGTCAGTTCATCTGGCCCTGAAGGAAGGCCTTCTTGCAATTGGTGTTCACGGTCGCGAAGACGCCCCCCTTTATCGTCACCGACACGCCGAACTTGCTCCGCACCGAAGGGACGGCGTTGCTGATCGCCTCGAACAGAGGCTGCACTGCCGCCGCGAGCGAAGTCGGCTTCGCCAGCCGGTCGATGCGCTTCACAAGGTTTGGACGAAGGGACGTCATACGCGCAGAACAACGTGGCACCTTAGGGAAGTCAAGGTGCAAGCACGCGCAAGCGCCGCAGCCGCCCGAGCGTCCCGTCTCTTCAAAAGCCGACGTTTTTGGCTGTGGCCTTTGCCGACGGCTTTGTCGCAGCCCCGGTCCTAAGCAGAATGTCCGCCCATTGGTTTACCATAATTTCGCTCGAACGGTGAAGGGGCGCGCACCGGCCATCTCTGCTGTCGCCCCATCCCGGCCGTCCGTGCCCAAATTTGCTGATCTGAGTGCTGACAGTCAGCTAGTTCCAGTGCGGATATTCCGGCCAGGACTAGATCAGCTTGTCGAGCGTCAGGGGCAGGTCGCGCACGCGCTTGCCGGTTGCGTTGAACACGGCGTTGGCGATGGCGGCCGCGACGCCGGTGGTGCCGATTTCACCAATCCCGCGCGCGCCGAGCGGTGTGCGGGGGTCGGGGATGTCGGTCCAAAGCACATCGATGTCGGGAACGTCGAGATGCACTGGCACATGATAGTCGGCGAGCGACGTGCTCATGATGCGGCCGCTGCGCTCGTCGAGCAGCGTCTCCTCGGTCAGCGCCATACCCAGGCCCATGATCATGCCGCCCTTGAACTGGCTGGTCGCGGTCTTGGCATTGAGGATGCGGCCGCAGTCGAAGGCGCCCACAAGGCGATCGACGCGAATTTCGCCTGTGACCTCGCTGACGCGCAGTTCGCAGAAGTTGGCCGACGTACTGTGCATCGAATATTTCATGATCTCCAGCGGCGCGCCGCTTTCGCCGACCGCGCTAACCTCGCTTCGGCCGGAACGGCGCAGGATGGAGACGAAGCTTTCCTGGCGGGCGGGGTCTTCGACGCTGCGGAGGCCCCCGTCTACGAACTTCACTTCGCTTGGCTTGAGGCCGGCTAGCGGCGTGTCGTTGCCGGCCAGCCGCAGCAAGTCCGTCACCAGCCTGCCGCTCGCTGCGCTGATTGCCGCAGCCAGGGAGGCGGTTTGGGACGACCCGCCCGCGAAGCTCGCGAACGGCAGGCCAGAATCCCCGATCGTCACCGTGACGCGATCGAGCGGGAGGCCCAGCCGATCGGCGGCATGCTGCCGCTGCACTGTTGCGGTACCCATGCCCATTTCGTGGGCGGCACTCGCGACATGGGCGCTGCCACTCGCGTCGATGGTGATCCGCACGGACGTGCCGGGCATGCGCATGAAAGGGAAGGTGCCGCTGGCACAGCCCATGCCGATCAGCCACTCGCCCTCGCGCCGTATCCCCGGTTCCGCGACCCGCCGGTCCCAGCCGATGCGCGCCGCGCCGAGGTCATAGGCCTCCATCATCGCGCTCTGCGAGTGGGGTGCCCCGCTCACGGGGTCGCGGCTCGCGACATTGCGCCGGCGCAGCTCGATAGGGTCCATGCCGATGGCGTAGGCCAGTTCGTCCATGGCGCATTCGATCGCGAAGGTGCCGGGGGTCTCGCCAGGCCCGCGCATGAAGCTATTCGCCAAGATGTCGAGGTCGATATAATGCTGGACGATATCGAAGCTCTCGCTGGCATAGAGGGAGCGACCTGTCAGCGTGAAGCCCTCGTCGCAGATACTGTGCAGCGGCCTCACGCCATAGCCATGGTGCAGCATAGCCTTGAGCTTGCCGTCGGCATTCGCGGCCAGCGCCACTCGTTGCTCGGTCTGCATGCGCCCGCCGATCAGCCGGTGCATGCTGGCGCGTGACAAGGTGACACGCACGGGTCGGTCAGCAAGCTTCGCCGCGGCCGCGCCCAATATCTGATGATCCCAAAGGCCCTTCGCGCCGAAGCCTCCGCCCACATAGGGGGAGCTTACCTCGACATTGGCGGCCTTCAGCCCGAATATTTTCGCGAGCGAACCGGCGGTGCCGTGGATCATCTGCGTCGCGTCGTGAACGATCAGCTTACCGTCCCGCCAGACGATCGTCGCGGCATGCGGCTCGATCGGATTATGGTTCTCCCAGGGCGTTGTGTAGACGGCGTCGATCTTGAACGCGGCCTCGGCGAACTTTCGGCTCGGGCTGCCTTTCTCGAGACGATTGCGTTCGACGAGGATGGACTGCGGCGTATAGGCGCTGGCCTTGCCTTCCTCGAACCGCGTGCGCGCCGGGGCGGCGTCATAGCGCACGCGGACTAAGGTGGCCGCATGGTCCGCCTGCTCGCGCGTATCGGCCAGCACCACCGCGACGACCTGACCGTTCCAGCGTATCTCGGCATCCTGCATGATGGGCAATGTATGATTGCCCGCGGCCTTGAGGTTGGTCATGCCGATCGGCGGCGGGACGCTCATTTTGGGGGCGTTGCGATAGGTCATGACGAGCGCGACGCCGGGTGCCGCCTCGGCCGGGGACACATCGATATCGGCGATGCGGCCGCGCGCGATCGTGGAATGGACGAAGGCGGCGTAGAGAAGACCCTCCATCGGCACTTCGGCGGCGAACCGCGCCGCCCCGCGCACCTTGTCGGGCCCATCGATCCGCGACTGCTGCTCGCCAAGCGACACGCGCTTGTCGATCAGCGGATCGGGCGTCCCTCCAGGTAGCCAGCTTGCCGGCACTTGGCCGATGACGGCGCGCACGCCGCCGACGATGGCGTTTTGCAGCTTCGTCATGCATGCGCTCCTGAAAGTGCGGTCAGGACGGCGACCACCGTTCGTTCGACAAGGCCGATTTTAAATCCGTTGCCCGACAGCGGCCGCGCGCTGGCCAGCTCCTGGCGGATCGCAGCAAGGAAAGCCTCGGGTGTCGGCGCGGCACCGATCAGCGCCGCCTCTGCCTTCCCCGCCCGCCACGGCTTGGCCGCCACGCCGCCGAGCGCGATGCGCGCTTGCGTGATGCGACCATCGGCGAGCGCCAGGCCACCCGCGACGGAGATCAACGCGAAAGCGTAGCTGGAGCGATCGCGGACCTTGCGATATTCGGCGTTAGTCATCGCGTCAGAAGGTAGCGGCAGTTCGACGGCGGTGATCAGTTCACCCGGTTTCAGCACGGTTTCCGCATGCGGCGTAGCATTTGGGAGGACATGAAAATCATTCAGCGGCACCGACCGTTCGCCTGCGGGGCCCGAGAGATGAATCACGGCATCGAGCATGGCGAGCGCCACGCACATATCGGAGGGATGGGTGGCGACGCACTGATCCGACGCGCCCAAGATGGCATGATAGCGGTTGAACCCGTCAATCGCGTCGCATCCAGCGCCAGGTTGCCGCTTGTTGCAGCGCGCGCCTTCGACGTCGTAGAAATAAATGCAGCGCGTACGCTGGAGAATATTACCGCCCACTGTGGCCATGTTGCGGAGCTGTGCAGAGGCGCCGGCGAGCAGCGCGCGCGCAAGCACCGGGTAGCGACGGCGCACGAGCGGATCGGCGGCAACGGCGGCGTTCTTGGTCGACGCGTTGATCAACAGTCCGCCACCATCGGTTTCACGAATGGCGCCCTCCAAGAGGCTGACGTCCACCAGGTGGCTCGCCTGTTCGACATTCTGCCGCAGAAGATCGACAAGGTTGGTCCCGCCGCCCAGAAACCGGGCGCCACTCTCAAAGCGGGCGATGGCGTCGGCCCGGTCGCCCGCGCGAACATAGGTCAACGGCGTCATGCCGCCGTCTCCGCCAGCATCTCCTCGATCGCCTCGACGATCCCATTATGGGCGCCGCAGCGGCACAGGTTACCGCTCATGCGCTCGCGTATCTCCATGCGCGTCACGACCGGTGAGGCGGTGATATCGAAGGTCACGTAGCTGGGGTCACCCCGGCGAAGTTCCTCAGCCATGCCGATCGCCGAGCAGATCTGGCCGGGGGTGCAATAGCCGCATTGCAGTCCGTCATGCGCGATGAAGGCCTGTTGCAACAGGTGAAGATCGCCGCTGTCGCCAGCTAGGCCTTCGATCGTCCGCACTTCGCTACCGTCCGCCTGAGCCGCCAAGGTCAGACAGGACAGGACGCGGCGGCCATCGAGAAGAACCGTGCAGGCGCCGCATGCACCCTGGTCGCACCCCTTCTTGGTACCGGTGAGATGAAGATGCTCGCGTAGTAAATCCAGCAGCGAGACCCAGGCATCGCCGGGCGGTGGAACTTCCGTGCCGTTCACACATATCGTCATGACTTGGCTCCATCCGTTGGCGCGACGTGGCCCGTTCGACATAGCCTGATAGATACAACGAAGTTCGGACTATTCAATCATCGTTGTAGACGATCTTTGTGATCATCGCGATGAACCGATCCCGTTCCTCAGCCGACAGTCGCGAAAGCATCAGCATATACATTTCTCGATATGTCGCGACCTGGGCTCGGGCGTGGGCTGCGCCAGCCTCCGACAAACTGAGCGCGACCGCCCGTCGATCGGCTTCGATGCGCTCGCGTTTGAGGAAGCCCCGCTTTACGAGCCGGTCCGTCGCCGAGGACAGGGTCGTCGTGGGCACCGCAAGGAAGCGCGCGACATCGGTTGGGCCGCAGCCGGCATGGTCCGCTACATAGAGCAGCACGGCCTTGTCCAGTTCGGCCAGCGGCCGCTCGGAACGCCGGGCGTCGGCCAGCTTGTATCGCCGCGCGAAGGTGTCGAACGCAGTGGCGAGCGCGGCGAGCTGGTCTTCGGTCGGATCAGTCATTCTGCCCGCATATCGCGTCTTGTCCTCGATTGGCCAGTGTTGCCTGCGGAAGAAGCGCGACTGCGTTCAACCTGGCGGAACTGCTCAGACAGGAAGTGCGATGCTCGTCGATGCGACGCCTGCTTTGCATCCTCTGTCCGTGTCCGTTCTTCGCGGCACAAGTTTGAGACAGAGATGAATGCGCGCAAGCAGCAGACCGTCCCGAGAGTTTCCATACACGGCCGCCCCTTTCCGGCCGCTCAGAGCCAAAATTCGGCTCCCCAGGTGCAGACCTTCAGCTTTTCCGGCAGTTCGCGACTAGAAAATCTTTTCATATCCGCGCCGCTGAACTTCTGCTCCTGACCGGGGGAACGCCGTCGATCACCGCGCCCCGCTTTCCTTCAATGGCGAAATCACTTGCCGTTGGGCGAGGGGACACGTTCACGATCAAGAGGTCGAGAGCGCAGCGGCGGAAGGCGCAGAGTAATCCATGGCGGCAAGATCCGAGAGCAGATCGGTGCCCGTAGGGTTCCATCCAAGCCGCTCGCGGGTCCACGCATTCGCCGCTATCATGTCGAGCCCGGCGAAAGGCGCCATCCAGCCGAAATAATGCTCAACCTCGTCGACATTGATTGAGCGGACCGGCAAGCCGGCCCCCTTTCCGATCGCCTCGGCGATGGCACGCGCAGTTACGCCTTCTTCCACCGCCGCGTTATAGCGCGCGCCCGGCTCACCCTTTTCCAGAGCGAGCACATAGAGATTAGCCACGTCGCTGACGTGCGCGGCGGCCCAGCGGCTCTGCCCCTCGCCAAGATATGCCGCCGCTCCGGCCCGGCGAGCCTCGGCGATCAAGGGCGTAATCAGCCCGGCCTTGACCCTATCATGAACCTGCGGCAACCGGATCGTACGCACGTCGATCCGCCGCGCGATCAGAGCCGCGCCGGCCAGCTCCGTTGCGATGCGGGGATTGCCGTGATGCGGATTGAGCACGTCTTCAGTTGCAAGGCCGCCATTCAGCGGCGTGCCGATACCGACGCCCGAGGTGATCAGGATGGGCTTGCGCGTCCCCTCCAAGGCTTCGCCGATCGCGGCGATATTGCGCTCGTCCTTCCTGGTTTTCTCGAAGAAGTTTTTGAAATTATGGTCGAACGCGCAATGGATTACTGCGTCAGCCCTCGCCGCCCCGTCGGCGAGGGTCTCGGGCTGATCCAGATCTCCCAAGTGGACCGCAGCGCCAACTGCTTCGAGTTGGCGGGCGCCGGCTTCAGAACGGGTGAGGCCAAGCACATCGTGTCCCGCGTTGAGCAATTCTGGAATGATGTGCGAGCCAATGAAGCCCGTGGCTCCGGTCAGAAACACGCGCATTAGAAATCTCCTTCTGGGGAGGCACTGTATCGGCGCAGCCTCGAACCTGTTAAAGTAGTGATCTTATCATGGTATAACGAACAACAGGATCATTTATGGCCAGTGATGCCTCCAACCGACTGGGCACCTATCTTCGAGATCGCCGCGCGCGATTAGACCCCGCGACCTTCGGGTTCGGCGGTGGTCGCAGGCGTACGCCCGGACTGCGCCGTGAGGAAGTTGCCAGCCGCGCGAACATCAGTCCGACCTGGTACACCTGGCTGGAGCAGGGGCGGGGCGGGGCTCCGTCCGCCGATGTGCTCGATCGGATCGCCAAGGGGCTTATGCTGACCGAGCCCGAGCGCGAACATCTCTACATGCTGGGCCTTGGGCGTCCACCCGAAGCGCGCTACCGTCCGGCCGATGGCATCACCCCACGATTGCAGCGCGTGCTCGACGGAATGGTGCTGAGCCCGGCGATTATAAAAAACGCAATCTGGGATGTAGTGGGCTGGAACCGGGCCGCGGCGGCGCTGCTAACCGACTATTCGCAGCTGCCGTTGGGCGAGCGCAACATCCTGCGGCTGATGTTCACGAATGGCAAAGGGCGCAGTCGAAACGAGGATTGGGAAAGCGTTGCAAGGTTCGTGGTTGGAGCCTTTCGAGCTGATATGGCAAGGGCTGGCGCGGACGGCAGCGTAGATGCCGCCAGGCTCGTCGAGGAACTCAGTCGTCTGAGCCCTGAATTTGAAAAGCTGTGGCAGGATAATGACGTTGTCGCTCACAGCGAGGGCGTGAAGCATATACGCCATCCTGCAGCAGGCCTTGTGAAGCTGGAATTTTCATCCTTCGCTGTTGAAGGCAGGCCCGAGCTGGGGATGATCGTCTACAATCCCGCAACCCGCGTCGATGAGGAAAAAGTTCGTGCGCTGGTGAATGCAGCAAAGGGGCATGACGACCAACTCACACCTGTGCATGAGCGGTGAGGCTGATATCCGCTCAAGATGCCGAGTCGGTCGAATGACGTAGAGGCGACCGGCGGGCGGCTCAGCCGTCGGCCGAGAGGCGAACGAGATAGGCGCAAAACATGTCCGCTATCGCATCGGCATACACTTCGCTCCGCTCCGATAGGTGGCGTTCCTCCGAAATGCGCTTGCCCGTCTCCGACATGGTCATCTTGATGGTCTCCATCGCGATCTCACGCCGACCCACGGGAAGGTCGGGGAGTAGCTCCGCCATGAAGTCGCGCATGACCCCGGTAGCCCTTTCACGGGGATCGTCCGCGAGTTCGGCGTCGCGATAAAAAGGGGCAGCATCGGCGAGCGCGATGCGCATCTCCGCCTCCTCGCGCTCAGACCGGACAAAGGCGTGGACGAGATTACGCAGGCGCTCAAGCGGCGGCTTCGATTGATCCTCGAGGATGCCGCAAAGCAGTTCGACATTCTGGCGCCACTCATCGGTCTGCAGGCGGAAGAGGATCGAGGCTTTGTTCGGAAAATACTGGTAGAGCGAGCCCACGCTTACCCCTGCCCGCTCCGCGACTCGTGCCGTAGTGAATCGGTGCGCACCCTGCTCGGCCAGAACGCGAGCAGCAGCTGTGAGAATGTCGTCTACAAGCTGGTTCGAACGGGCCTGGCGCGGCGCCTTGCGCACGAAAATCCCGGGTTTTTCACGACCTGCCACGATCAGCCTCCCGAACGCGAATAACTAATGCGACGAATTAATCGTATTTTGAGGACGGGCGCAAGGTCGCCCTGGTAATCACGGAGAAGAACATGACGACTCTGAATTCCGAGCCTGTCGCGTCCCTGCTTGACCGCCTCTTCACCGAGGCCGATGCGAGCCGGATCGACATCCCCGCCGCTTTCGCCGGCATGACCGACGATCAGGCCCACGCTATGCTAGGAAGCCGGACCGAGTATCTCGACCTCTATACGCGGATGAAGGACCTCCCCCTTCCCGTCTCCCGCGAAGCCGGCTCGCTGCTCTACGTGCTCGCGCGCTTCGGAAACGCACGCTCCATCGTCGAATTCGGCACCTCCTTCGGCATCTCGACGCTGCATCTGGCGGCCGCGATTCGGGACAATGGCGGCGGTCGAGTGATCACCACCGAGTTCGAACCGTCGAAGATCGCGCGGGCCCGAAGGAATATCGAGGCCGGCGGCCTGCTCGACCTTGTCGAGATCCGTGAGGGGGACGCCTTGGTGACTCTCGGCCGCGATCTGCCTGACAGCATCGATCTCGTCCTGCTCGATGGCGCCAAGGGCCTCTACAACGACATCCTCGACCTACTGGAGAGCCGCCTGCGTCCTGGGGCCCTTCTCCTGGGCGACAATGCCGATATGTGCCCGGAATATCTGGAACGGGTTCGTGCCATCGGCGGCGAATATCTCTCGATCCCATTCGCTGACGACGTCGAACTCTCCATGAAGATCGGCTGATCGTCCTAACCCCTCCGAAGCGGGCATCGATTGAACCGTTCCCGGCAGATGAACGAGCGGCCGCCTTCAGAGTCTGTGAAGGCGGCCGGGGACGGCAAAAATGGGCGCATACAAGCCTTTGCCAACCTCGACCCCAATCAGACGTCCAGCGGCCAATTTCCGTTCTCCAATTACAGACAGGCAGCTTGTAGTCCCGGCTACTCCATGGTGCAGCAAGCTCGAAGTCCTTGCTGCACTCGTGCGGGAACACCACCGCGTTACCTCAATGCCCGATGACCGAAACATCTCCTTTACGGCTTCCTGCGGGAAAACCATGCGCACGTGCTGACCATGCCACTATCAATCCAACCAATATCAACGCAAACATGGCCCAGGGAAATATTGTTGCCCCCCATGTCTCAAGCATGAAGCCGCCAGCAATGCCGCCCGCTGCTATCGCACCGTTCCAGGCAACGACATTCATCGCAAGAGCCGTGTCTGCACTGGCGCCGGCTGCATCTGCGAGGGCGGTCTGGAGCAAAGTCGCCGCTCCACCAAAGGTCAGCCCCCAGACCGCGGTGCCGGCGTAGATTACGATGGCGGATTGCGCATCCAACGCAAATATCAGCGTGATCAGGCCGAACAACGCAAGGCTCGCAAGCACGGTCAACCGCAAGAAATGGTCGACCAGTTTCCCGGTCACCCATATCCCGGCCAGAGCGGCCATGCCAAATATGAGCAGTACAAGATCCACATGGTCCGCCAGGCCAGCAAGTGTCACAAACGGCGCCACATATGTGTAAAGGATGTTGTGTGCGAGCATCCAGCTGATGACCACGCCAAGGACGGGACGAACCCCCGGTGTCGTGAGCGCGCTATAGAGGGGCATGCGTGCGCTGCGGAGCTGGCCGGGATAATCAGGGACCTTCGCCAACACCCATAGGATCAGCACAATCGTAAGAAATGACATCACCCCAAAGGCAGAACGCCAGCCGACAACGGAGCCTAACCAGGTTCCAAATGGAACACCCAATGACAAAGCTACGGGCGTTCCCACCATGGCGATCGCCATCGCCCGGCCCTGCTGTTCAGGGGCGACCATCCGGCGCGCATATCCTGCAAGCAGGCTTCAGGCCAGTCCCGCCGACATGCCGGCCATGAAGCGCGCGGTCATTGTGAGAACAATATGGTGCGAGAGCGCGGTTATCGAATTGAAGATCAGGAAGCCAACAATCGTCAGCAAAAGGACGCTGCGCCGCCGCCATCCTTGCGTCGCTATACTCAGGGGAATGGCAGCGATCAGCGAGCCGATCGCATAAGCGGTGACAGTTTGCCCCGCGAGCGCTGATGAAATGCCCATGCCAGAAGATATCTGCGGCAAAAGGCCAGCGGGCAGGGTCTCCGTAGCGATGCAGATAAAACCAGTCATCGCAAGCGCGAGAAGCGCGGAAACCGGCATGGCGTCATTGGACCGGTTGGGTACGTCGTTCAGCATGAAAACTTTCACATTTATGGACTGATCGATCCAGAAATACATAAGTGACATCCGACTGGCAATGATTTATAGATTGCCCGATCCATAAATGGAGATGGCAATGCCACGCACGGGACGGCCGCGCGCCTTTGATCGAAATGCCGCTATCGATACTGCCATGATGCTTTTCTGGGCCCAGGGCTACGAGCCTACCTCTTTGGCGCAGTTGCGCGAAAGCATGGGGGGGCTATCCTCAGCCAGCTTTTATGCCGCCTTCACCTCCAAGGAGGCTTTGTTCCACGAGGTAGTAGACCGATATATCCGATCCTACGGACAGGTGACCGCCAGTCTGAAAGACGACACCCTCGCGCCGCGCGATGCAATCGAAATGGCAATGCGTAAGTCCGCAGCTATGCAAACGGCACAATCGCATCCCCCAGGCTGCCTGATCATGCTGGGCGCCAGCAACTGCTCACCCGAAAACCGGCAGGTCGAAGCTCTTCTGGCACTGGAGCGAGAACGCAATCGTCAAGGTATCGAGCGGCATGTGGCGCGAGCTAAAGCGAACGGAGACCTGCCCCCAAGCACTGACACGGTGGCAATGGCAAGGATGTTCAGCACCTTCTTGAGCGGTATGTCATTTGAAGCAAGAGATGGCGTGCCTCTGTTGCAGATCGACGCCGCAATTACGTCCTTAATGAGCTTTTGGGATGAGGCCGCAGGTTGAAGCTGGAAGAAAAATGGAGCGTGTCGCTCCATTTTCTCGATGATCGGGGGCGAGGCGCGTCGCTCGGGATGGCCCCCTCTCCCTTCGCCCCCTGCCGGACGCTCAGCTGCGAATTTTCGATTCCCAGGTTCAGCCCGTCCGCTTTCCCTGGAGGTGTCCACCAAACAATACATGCGCATTTTTGGCGATGAAATGGCCGCCCTGGAGAGGGCCCGTGGTTCCTTGGGTCGGCAATAGCAGCAATTGCGCTTTCGCAGCATCGCGTACGATGCTCAAACTTAGGATCCGAAATATCCAGAGACTTGGGTGCTGCTCAGGGACTGGTGTCAGGCGAAGTGGTCCGGACTCCCAAAGCTTCATGCATGCATTTCACCTCTCCGATGTTAGGCTATTGAAAACCAATATAATCTAATCGGATTGCCACACTCCCTCGTCTCGCCTTGAGGGAGAGAACTGGTGTCGTCTCATCATGTTGCAGTGAGCTGCGAGATGGTCGGCCGAGCAGAAAGTGTGAAAGTGCCAGTGTCACTAATCATTAGGATGAGCAATTGGCTCTTGAGCGCGCGCAGTCGCGTTCCCAATGAGATGACGGGCCAACTCAAAGACGGTCTTTTTTCCTCCGTGCCTATCTTTCTGGGCGGTGTGCTCATCGCCACCGCCGTTGCAGCAATTGCCGCGTTGAGGCATCCCACGCCAGCCTTCATCGGCTGGCTGCTGTTCGAAATTGGCCTGGGACTGGTGCGCACGTTCGTGCTGATCCACGGTAAGAAGGTCATCGCGGCGAACGGCACGCCCCCGAGGGGATTTGCCGCCCTACTATCCTGCCTATGGTCGGTATCGGTCGGCATCGGTACGTCCATGTGCATTCTGAGCGGCGACTGGATCATGGCGACCATCGCCTGCTTGTCCGCTGCGGCCATGGTATGCGGCATATGCCTGCGCAATTTCGGTACGCCCCGCCTCGCTGCAACCATGGTCTGCCTTGCCTTTGGTCCTTGCGCGATCGCCGGGCTTCTGACCAGCGAGGCGATCCTGCCGGTGATCAGCATCCAGTTGCCGATCTTCATCCTCACCATCTTTTCGGCGTCTTTCTCGCTCCACAAAATGCTGGTCGCGTGGATGACCGCGCTCCAGCAGTGAGTCGCTTACCGACACGATCCTCCAATCCAGTCCGGATCATATGCTCATACTTGAGGAGGATTATCGGATCATCTTCTACAACCGGCAGCAGGACAGGCCTGGAAGCATAAGTCTGATCGGTCGGAACTGGCTGGATCAAATTCCCAAAAATGACCGTGCCGCCGCATCTGCGGCGCTGGCAGGCGCAAAAATCGGTGACCGCGCCAATCTGATAGTCGGCCTTTCCTCCAGCGCGAACACGCGACGCTGGTTTGACATCGCAATAAACAGGACTACCGATGCATCGGGGCGGCTCATCGTGGTGGCGCGCGATATCCCCCACCAGAAGCGCTCTGAAGAACAGGCCTTGTGGATGGCGCGGGCCGAGTGGCGTTGCCCCCCAATCCACCAGATGGATAAGTTCGGCTGCGCCCCCGCCACCGATCAGCAAATGTCGTTCAACGTTGCGATGGGCATCTTCCATGTACCAAGCTTACCTGCTCCGTGAGCGCCTGCCCAGCACTCTAAGCTGTTAAGCTAACTAACATAAATCAGAAATGATTGGCGATATGGCAGCTTGTCTGGACCTTGGTAAGACGTGACCGAGACACGCAACTTTCCGAAACCTAACATCGAGCCTATGACCGTAACTGGGAGGACAAGGGCGACTATAGCGACGCTGTCGCGCTACGCCCTAGTCCAGGTCGGTCATCCGATTTTGCCGTTGCAAAGGCTGTCGGGGCGCTCGAAAAGGGCTCATGAAAAATTGTCGATCCTTGGTTGCTGCCGGCCTTGTTTCCCTCCTTGCATTGGGAAATCCGGGCTGGGCGCAATCTTCCCCAGCCGAACTGTACGGCGATCTGTTCCAACGCGTTCAGCTTGAAAAATTGTTCCCCGACGGCAAGACCTTCGTCGACGCCACGCCGCGATCGGACCCGGCTGCGATCATGGCGGCCTATCGCCAACAGTCACCCCAGGGCAAGGATGCGCTCAGGGCTTTCGTGCTGCGCCACTTCCGTGTGCCCGGCGTCAATGATCATGGCGCGTCCAACTTGCGCGCCCATGTGCGCACCCTGTGGCCCACTCTGGTTCGCCAGCCGGTCGAGCGGCAGGCGGGTAGTTCCGCGTTGCCGTTGCCCGCACCCTTCGTCGTGCCGGGCGGGCGCTTTCGCGAAATCTACTATTGGGACAGCTATTTCACGATGCTGGGCCTGGCAGTCGATGGCCAGCAGCCGCTGATCGAAAGCATGTTGGTGGATTTCACCTCCACGATCGAGATTTACGGCCACATCCCCAACGGGATGCGCAGCTATTATCTCAGCCGCTCGCAACCGCCCTTCTATGCGCTGATGGTGGATCTGTCGAAGGATGACAGCGCCGAAACCGCCACCCGTCAATTGGCGGCGCTGCGTGCGGAACACGCCTATTGGATGGAGGGCGCGTCCTGCGCGCAGCCCAGCGGGGCGTGCAAACGTGTGGTACGGATGCCCGACGGCACGTTGCTCAACCGCTACTGGGACGACAAAAATACGCCTCGCGACGAATCCTATGCGGAGGATGTAGCGACAGCGTCAGAAGCAAAGGGAGACAAGGCCACCACCTATCGTCATCTGCGTGCCGGCGCGGAAAGCGGATGGGATTTCACCTCGCGATGGTTCGCAGACGGACGAACGATCGCGACCATCCACACCACCGACATCGTGCCGGTGGATCTCAACAGCCTGATGCTGGCGATGGAACAGCGGATCGAGGTGCGTTGCCGCAAAGCGGATGACAGCGCCTGCGCTACCGAATTTGCAGGGCTGGCGCGCAAGCGCAGGGCCGCGATCGACCGTTATCTCTGGGTGGCTAAGGAAAGCCGCTATGCCGATTGGGATAGCAAGGCGAAGAAGCCGACAGCCATCCTATCCGCCGCAACCCTCTATCCGCTCTTCGTCGGCGCGGCCTCACCCGCGCAGGCTACCGCCGTTGCGACCACCGTGCGCGCCAAACTGCTGGGCCGCGGCGGTCTGCGTACCACGCCCAATGCGACCGGCCAGCAGTGGGATACGCCCAATGGCTGGGCGCCGCTGCAATGGGTGGCGATCGACGGGCTAGCGCGGAACGGGCAGGAGAGGCTCGCACGCGATATCGCCGGACGCTGGATCGCCACGGTCGCGGCAGCTTATGCCGAAACCGGCAAGATGCTGGAGAAATATGACGTTGAAGAACGCAAGCCCGGCGGCGGAGGCGAATATCCGCTTCAGGACGGGTTCGGCTGGACCAACGGCGTCACCAGCGCGCTGCTGGACCGCTATCCCGACATAGCGGCCGATATGGAAAAGGCGGACTGAACGAAAAAGGGGCCGGGCAATAAGATCACTTGGCCCCTTCCCGGCCTATGTTTTAGAAGCTGTAAGCAGCGCTGAAGCGGAAGGACCGGCCCAGGATCGGGCGGGCCAGGATCGTGCCTGCACCCTGCGACCCGATGATGCGCGGATTGCCTTCGGTCAGGCCCAGCTCGTCGGTCAAATTGTTGCCGGTCACCGCCAGCTTCAATCGCTGATTGACGTCCACCGACACGCCTGCGTCCAGCTGATAATAGTTGGGCAACAGCTGTGCATTCTCCGGGTCGGAGAAGCGATCACCCGTATATTGCAGCGTGGCGAAGATGGACGGACGGAAATCGCCCACGCTCAGTTCATAGCTGGGGGTCACGCGCCACATCCATTTGGGCTGACGCTGCACGCGGTTGCCGGTATTGTCGATGGTGCCGTTGCCGCTGAAGAAGCCGCGATAGGTGCCATCCAGATAGGTGCCCGCCGCCGCGATGCTGAAGCCCGCGAACGGACGGATCACGCCTTCCAGTTCGACGCCGGTCGCCTTGGCGCCGCCGACCGATTCATTGGGCACGCCGTTGATGATCTGCGTCGTGGCCAAACCGTCGAACTTGTTGTGGAACAGGGTCGCGTAGAGGTTCAGCATCGGGGTCGACACCTTCACCCCACCCTCATAGGTATCCACCTTCGAGATGATGGTCAGCCCTTCGCGCAAGTTATCGAACTGCGGGAAGCTATTACCGCGGCTGTACCGGGCAAAGAC
Organism: Sphingobium sp. BHU LFT2; assembly: GCF_018604485.1. Taxonomy (NCBI): domain Bacteria; kingdom Pseudomonadati; phylum Pseudomonadota; class Alphaproteobacteria; order Sphingomonadales; family Sphingobiaceae; genus Sphingobium; species Sphingobium sp. BHU LFT2. Next base: position 78,637 of record NZ_JAFCGW010000014.1, on the reverse strand, counting down.
GCCGATCTGGCTGGTGAATTCGAAATTGGCGCCCGTCGTCCACGACCAGCGCGACGCGTTATAGTCAATGCCGCTCGCTCCGCCCAGCTGCACGGTCCGGTCGTACAGGGTGGCGGCGTTACCATCCTGATCGAAGGCCGCGCCGGATGTGGCGACAGCGCCCACGACTTCGTGACGCTGCCAGCGCACGCCGCCATCGACGCGCAGCCTGTCGGTGATCTGAAGCTCATCTACCGCATAGAAAGCGATATCGCGCCCTTCATAGCGACCGTTCACAAGGAAGCTGGCGCCGGAGGTGAAGCCGTCGCGGGTCGCGACCCGGCCATCGCCCAGCGTCAGGTTCAGGCGCTGTGCATTGGGTTCGGCGGTCAACAATATGTCATTGCCCAGCGCCCAATTGTCGCGAGTGGTGTAGTTGGCGAGATAGAAGCCGCCGGTCAGCGTGTTACCGCCGGTCTTGAACTCCAGCGCCATATCGTTGACGAAAGCGTCGATCCGCTTTCGCACCTCCCAGATGCCCGCACGCATGACCTGAGCGCCGGCCGCTACCGCGCCGCCGCCCGATGCGTAGGTCAGACTGCCCACGGTCGAGCCCGCACCGCCCAAGGTGGTGGCCATCGCCGCCGCGCTCATCGGCGCGTCGGTGGGAACCAAGCCGATGGTGTTGGCCGTGCCCCACAAGTAGCTGGCACGCTCGCGAATGCTCAGGCCATCGACCAGCTCATAGTCGAAGCTCAGTCCCAGATTGCCCAGCTTCGCGCCACGACCATCGGCCAGATCCACGGTGCGACCCGCATTGTTGGTGGTGACGCGCACATCGCGACCGGCAAGCGCGCCGGTGCCGTGGTCGAAATTAGCATATTGGCTGATCTTGCTGCCGTCCTGATTGACGGGGATAGGCAGCAGCCACTGGCCATGATCGTTCAGATAGCGGCCGTAGATCAGCAGCGAACCGCGACCGTCGAAATCATGGCGGATGTTCGCAGTAATCTGACCACCCTTTTCGGCGCGAAATTGCGGATCGCGGATGCCGTTGCCCTGCGCATAATAGCCGCCTACCATGAAGGTCGTGTCTTCGCTGATCGGGCCGGAAATCCAGGCGTCGCCCCGGATTTCGTCATAATCGGTGTAGGATAGCTTCGCAAAGCCCTTGAGCGTCTGGCCGCCTTCGCGCTGCTGCACGTTCACGGTCAGGCCCGGCTGGCCATTGGAAAAGAGCGAACCCGTGCCGCCGCGCACGGCCTCCACACGATCGACGGTTTCGTCGAGGCGGATCAGCTGCGAATTCTCGAGGAAGGACAGGGTCGAAGGAGGGAAGAAAGGCACGCCGCCTAGCTGGAACGTGACGAACTGCGCGTCGCCGGCCGACGGATAGCCGCGCACGAAGATGTTGGCGCCGTTCTGGCCGCCGGAGCTTTCTGCGCTGACGCCAGGAATGGTGCGAAGCAGGTCGGCGGTGCTGTTCGGCGCAGCGCGGGCGATGGCATCGCTGGACAGGCTGGTGACGGCAAAGGCCGCGTCCTGACGGCGGGTGCCGGCGCCTGCGGTGCCGACGACAATGATGTCGGCCTGATCCTCATCGGCCGCCACGCCAGGCGCATCCTGTGCGGCAGGGGCGGTCTGCGCCATCGCGCCGCCGGCAAGCAGGGCGAAGGGGGCGGCGCCGGCCAGAAGCAGCCTGAGCGCGGATGAGCGGAAATTATGCATCATGATATTCCTCCTGAGCCTCCGGCGTTCTCAAGCGAGCCGGATCGCAACCATGTTTGGGAAGCCGCCTTCAGCGAAATCTTCCACCACCCGCATCGGAACGCGGGCGCAACGGCGCCCCGATCGCTTAATTACACGCTCGCAAGAAAGTTTCGCACCTGTTTCATTTCGATGGGCCGGTGTGACATTAGCGCACCACGAGGCTGGATATTGTGCCACACATGAAGCCCATCTGTCTTAACGCTACGCTGCCTGGGTAAAAGGGTAGAGGAACAAGCTGTCTGCTCCTCAGAAGTGGCACGCTGCAGCCGGCGGGTCGCGGTCATGTCCGCGGACTTCGCTTACGCGATCACGCAGGCGAGCTATCCATCGCGCAGCGCATCCTCGACGATGGCGCGCACATACTCATCCTTTTCGATTTTGCGCGCAAAATAGTTTAGCGGCCTCTAGACCGATCCGCTCCTGGCCCGGCGCATATAGATCGAAGGCGGTCATGGCCTGACACACGGCCTGACCAGCTTCCGACGCAAAGCGCGCGGCTATGCCAGCGAGGACAAAAGTGGCGGCGGCGGCATCATTGAGACTGGAGATGCTGCGGCAAACTTATGCAGGCTGCCGCCATTAAGGCCGCCGGTCGCCAACCGGTCTTCCATAGGGGCGATTCCGAAAGGCATTTCGATGCCGATACAGCACGAACCTGCTCCACCGTTGCACGAAAGGTCACCAGTGATCACCCGCCGCATCCGCGGGGAAGATGAACAGGCGCGGAGACAACGACTGAAATGATAGCCTTATGTTCCGCCTGTCCGGTGGGTTCGTCCGGGGGGAAAATTTCGTCATAGACAATGTCAGGAGGTGGCTTTGAGAAAAGTCGAGAGAATGTGCTGGGTCGCCCGCATATGGTCCAGACGATAATGGCGGAACCTCAAGCGATGTCGCGCGCTCCTCTGAAACTCAACATGGGAACAGAATATGATCACGGAAATCATCGGTGCGGTCATTGGGTCCAAGCTTGACCAGCAGGACGGCGACAGTGGTGCGAAGGGGGCCATCATTGGCTACTTCACGCCTCGCATTCTCGGCGCTGTGGTAAAGGTCGGTGTGCTGGCCGCTGTCGGGTTCGGCGTCGTGAAGGCAATTCAGGGGTTTACGTCGGAAAGTGATGCAAATTACTGACAACTCACCGGCAGTGCCGCTCGAGCCAATCGTTGAAGTTGCACGCCATCAATGCACCGAATGTGAAATCTTTGAGTGGTGGTGATGAAAGAGGATTATGCGCGTGGCCGTCGGGATGGCCTTCGGCTGGCATTGTCGATCCTGGCGGCAGAAGAATCGAAATGGGCGGTGCTGCTCGGCGAGAGCCGATCGTGGCGAACCAATGCCACGCGCGAGGTGCGGCATAAGACATTGCAGGTTGCGCAACAGCGGCTGCGTACCGCGCTCAATCGCCTGACGCCCAGATCCGAACAAGCCATGGATCCCGAGGTTGCCTCTGCACTCGAAGATATCGGACTCTGACCCTGCCATGACCCACCATAAGCTTAAGCTTTCTTCCAAGGTCTGCCTTGGATGCAGTCGCCCCTTCATCTGGCGCAAGAAATGGGAACGCGACTGGGAGCAGGTCCGATTTTGTTCGGAGCGCTGCCGCAGGCAAGGCGGCTCGCCCCAGCCTGACGGTGAACGCCCCAAATCCGGCATTCGCCAGCGCTGACTATTATGACCCCTGACATTGCCCCTGGCTGGATAGACGATGCCCGCAGTGCGGCCCTACAATTGCTAGAGCGCCGCACGGACCAGATGACAATTTGTCCAAGCGAGATCGCAAGGATGATTGCGGCTGAAGCCGGCGCTGACCTCAAAGGAGCCTCGTGGCGTGCGGCGATGCCAGTCGTCCACGCAGCGATCGACCAATTAGTTGCCGCTGGATCGGTTGAGCTGAGTTGGAAGGGAAAGGTCTTGGCGTCTCGTGAAGGTCCTTACCGGATCCGCCGCTTGCGATCCGGGAGGTGAGACCGGTTCATCGCATGAGCCCTGCGGCGCGAAGTGCGTCGTGGATGACTTTCTCGACGCCTGCTTTCCCTGATGCTTTCGGGCGTGGGGGTTCGCCGGGCCACTCTTCCAACCGGCTTATCCTTGATACTGGCAGACCCGCTGCCCCCTTCTGCGCTTTCCCGAGGGATTGCGCGAATTTTCGTTCCGTCCCAGCATCCAGCAAACCCCAGGATGACGCCATCCGGCGCGTGGATGAGATACCCGCTTCGAGCATGTGCGGCATCTCCATGCCGCAAGCCTCCGGGCCGGTCGTGGCCAGTGGCGTGCCGTGGCCCATATTGGCAATTCGATAATCTTCGACAAGCGGATGCCCTGCCGCATCGTTCCAAGCGCGTCGGCGATGCCCGGCTATCTGCTCCGAAGCGTCCGGCGCCGGCTCGAGACCATGGACTGTCAGCCACTGGGCAAGAATCGCGTCGGCGTTGGTGCTGCTGACCGTCGCATCGGCACTGCCATGCCATATCGAGATGCGTGGCCAAGGGCCATCATGGTCCGACGCGTGGCGGACCCGGTCGCCCATGTCCTCCGCGCTGAAGGCTGCCGCTCCGCGCATGGCTTCTAGTGCCTGCGGGATAGTGGATGCCGATCCGTACGGCAACCCGGCTATAATCGCACCCCCCGCGAACAATTCCGGGTAGCTGGCAAGCATGACGGAGGTCATTGCGCCCCCGGCGGAAAGACCGGTCACGAATATGCGGGTCGGATCGGCACGATGGATGTCCACCATCGCCATGATCATCTGATGAATGGACAGCGCCTCGCCTCGGTCACGACCGTTGTCGGCGGAGAGAACCAGTTAAAACATAGATTAGGATTGTTTGCGCGCTGCTGTTCTGGAAAAAGCAGCAGGAAACCTTGCTCATCGGCCAATTGCGACCAGCCGGAGCCGCGATCATAGCCCTCGGCATTTTGCGTGCAACCATGAAGCACTACGACCAGCGCGGGTTTTTCGGCAACCTTCTGGGGGACATAGATTTTGGCGCTCAACGCCCCGGGGTTTGTCCCAAAGACATCGAGGTCCGCCAGCCGGCCGGGACCACTGGCGCTAGCTTGGGTCGTGTGGCGGGCTCGCATGGCTGCCAAGCGGGCGATTGTAGCGGATAATCGGGTCACGCGAAAATCTCCTGTGCTGCAACGATCATATGTCAGACGTTTACGGTCCATTTATGCTGCACTGCACAATATGGAATTGCCTAGCCGGCTTGCAAGATGATCCTGTCTATTGTCGCGCTTGCTAGGACGGGGCCAGGTTAAACATTTTGCAGCGCTTTATGCTGCTGATCCTCACCCATGCCATGTGGATAGATAAAGAGGGATACGACCGAAGCGTCAGGCCGGCCAGCACCCCGGCATCCATGAATTTTGCGCTGTCAGTCGATAGCGCCTGACCTCTCCGCCCTGCTCAACCAGGATTCTGCGCCCGCTGAAACGCAGGGTTGAGATGACCAGAAATTTCGGGGCGAAGACCTTGATGACCGCCTTTGAAATGTCGATCCTCGGCCCGCTTCCTATGCGCCTGGTCTCGCCCTTGGCGAACGTCACCAGCTGGTAGCCGCCTCCGCCGGCACCACCTTTGCACACGAGCACGCCGGCTTAGACCATCACGAAGCTGGTTTTGGCGGCGATTTTTTCAGACTGAACGCTCGCGGTTTGCGGAGCCCTCAGGGAATATCTCGGGAAGAGGGGTGGGAATGTCGTTCCAGGTCAGCAGGGCAGGCAATGTCATGCTTTAAGGCTAGAGAAGCCGCGCAGGACCTCCTAGATCGCCACGCATGTTGCGCCCTTTGCGACCAGGCGGTCGATTGGCACCATGGCGTCAACGAGCTCAGTTCCAATCGGAGCTCCAGGCCCGCCAACGGCTGCTTTTGCCAGTATAAGAGATCCGAGTGAGGACGCCGCAGCTTCGTAATCTGGTCGCCTGCTGCCAGAAGCGAGCGCCAGGTCTTGGGTCAAAACCGTCGCGCAAGAGAACCATCCCAAAGGGCAGCTCGCGCCCACCGCGTACATTCGCCTTAAAGTCATTGATAACGAATGCGCGAGCTAGATGTACAATGCTGCAACCCCAAAATTGCCGTGACTTGACTGATGCGAATGCCTTTTTGCGCCCGGCTCAGTCATCGTCCTGCCACCTGCGCAGATCGGTCTGGTCACGATAGGCCATGCGGTCCGGCGTGGTGATGAACTCCACCGTCGTGCCCCAGGGCATGCGGCAATAGCAGACCCTGTTTCCAGGACCTTTCTCGGTTGCATAGGGAATTGCGCGCGGCGCGGTGAGGGGTATGCCTCCCGCGTTCTCAGAGCGTTCGACCGATGCTTCGATGTCATCGGTGTAAAGAGCGAAGTGCGTGATGCCAAAGTCGCTCGCCCGGATCGGTTGGGCTTGCTCGGGACCGTGCATTTCGAAGAGCTCGATATCGGGTCCGGTCCCGATCTTGATCATCGCCTGTGCGTGTACGACCGTGCCGGGGAATGCGCCAACAGCCCGCTCGAATTCGGGTCCTTGCCGCGGGGGATCCTGCGGACCGAAAGACTGATAGATCACCTGGCCACCAAAGGCTTCCACCAGGAAAGATTTTGCGGCTTCGATGTCGGGCACCGTTATGCCAATATGATTGACGCCGCGAATGACGGGTGCGGGCATTATTGTCTCCTTCTGTTTGTTCGATCCGCCCGGCTCCACAACGGCGCGGGCTGGGCGTTTCAATCAATCCCAAGAAATGTCATCAGGGCAGCTGCGACCTCATCCGGCCGCTCGTCCGCCACGTAATGGCTGCACCGCGTAATCGAACCGCCCGTCACATTGGTGGCAAACTCTTTGAGCATCGGCACCATCTGCGCACCGAAGCGCTGATCTCCACCCAAGCCCAGCACCGGGATGTCGAGCGGCTGCTTCTTGTACTCGAGGCCAGCTGCATGATCGGCGGCAAGGGAGCGATACCATTCCATGCCGCCGCGCGTGCGGCCGGGAAGCGCCATCGCCTTGGCATAGATCTCGATATCCACAGGATCGAAGCTGCTATGATCGTAAAACCGCTCTGCCATGAAGGCCGAAACATAGTCATATTCTCGGCCATGGATCAGGCGTTCGGGCAGGTCCCGGTTCATATGGAAGCCAAAGTGCCAGAGCCTAGCGGTCGTCGACTCCCATCGGGTCCAGCCGGGCAGCGGAACGTCGAGAACGGCCAGTTGAGTAACAGCCTGCCGATAGATGGCGGCCTGCGGCAAGGCGACCATTCCGCCGATGTCATGCCCGCACACCGCGTAGCGCTCATGTCCAAGGGCAACCATGACTTCGTGCGCGTCGCGCGCCATCGTCGCTTTGTCATAGCCGCTTTGCGGACAGTCGGAAAAGCCCGCGCCGCGCAGATCGATGGCCACTACGCTCAGATGCTCGGCCAGCAACGGCATCACATGGTGCCATTCCCACCATGTTTCCGGCCAGCCGTGAAGCAGAAGGATCGGCGGCCCTGAGCCTCCAGTGACGGCATTGATTTTGATGCCATTCACCGGCACCAGCTGCTGGGCAAAGCCCTTGAGAGTCGGGATCACAATCGCTCTCCAGTGAGATGTTGGCGTTCTAACTGAGTGCGACCAATGCTCAGGGCCGGTCGAAATCGGTGGCAATCGTGATCTCGCGCCAAGCGTCGATATCACTGCGAAAAGCCGCCAGCTTACGCTCGGCAATCGCGTGGGCGGCCGGGCCGAGCGGGAGATGCAGCGGGGCGTCATCCGCGTCAACCGCTTGCAGGATCACCGCGATCGCCTTGCGGGGATCACCCGCTTGATTGCCGTTGTTGGCGTCGCGATATTGCTTGCGCGACGTCGCGGCGTATTGCGGCATCGGTTTGGCCGCCATGCTGATCGAACGGCCAAGGAAGTCGGTACGAAACGGCCCGGGTTCGACGATCAGCACGCGAATGCCCAATGGCTCCAGCTCGCTGGCGAGCGCTTCTGAAATCCCTTCCACGGCGAACTTGGTGGCGTGATAATATCCGCCGCCGCCACGGCCCTCGATGCCGGCACTAGATGACATGTTGACGATTGTTCCGCCCGACCGTCGCAGGACGGGTAGAGCGGCTCTCGTAGTTTCGATCAGACCAAAGACGTTTACCTCGAACATCGGCCGATACTCCTCGGGCGTGCCTTCCTCGATCGCGCCGAACAATGCGTAGCCGGCATTGTTCACGAGCACGTCAAACCCGCCAAAGGTCTTGACCGCCTCTTCGACCGTTGCCTTGGCCGCGGACGCATCCGTCACGTCGAGTGGCAAGGTGATCATGCGGCCGCAAAAAGGCTTGGCCATTTCCTCAATCGTCCTAACGTTGCGCGCCGTCGCGATGACCCGGTCGCCGCGATGGGCAGCAGCCAGGGCGAGACGCTGGCCAAAGCCGCTTGAACAGCCCGTGATAAGCCACGTTTTCAGAACTTTTCTCCGATATTTTCAGACAAAGTATTCGCTGATCATGGTGTCCGACGCAGACCTGGAGAGATTAGCCGCCGACGCAATTGACGCGGCTTAGAGCAACTTCACAAGGCTGCGCTGCGGTCTGAGGGCGGTGACGATGTCCACGTCAGCCATGATCTGGGCAGTCTCCGGCGAATTGAGCGCCGCTTCCATGGCAACTGCATCGTGGAAGTTGACGACGCCAACCGCAATCAGCCCGGCGCCATCACCTTGCGGAAAGAACCCGCCGGCGCTGACCAGCCCGTAGGGTCCCCAACTGTCTCGCACGAGTGGGAAATGCACGTTGATCCAATGATCGCGGTCGAACGGCGTGTGTATATCGCCCGCATAGGTCACCAGCATCGTGATCATTTTTGAAATCCTCATATGCAAAAATCGGAGCGGGCCGCTGCGTGCTGCCGCGGCTCGGGCAATCTCTTCGCTTTAGTCCGGATAAGCATCCCTTGGGCCCACAGCCAGGTCATCCAAGCGGCCGCCCTGATTGGGCGGGTGAAATCCAGCTACGGAAGCACCTCCAAACAATGCCATCAATCTAGCCGTTTAGATTTGTTCTGGAACTGACATAACTGTACTATCCCCGTTCAATTTTGTGTGAGCGGTCGCGATGGAATGGAGTGACGTCAGAATATTTCTTGCCGTCGCGCGATCCGGCACGCTCGGCAGAGCCGCGCGGTCTCTGAAGACAAGCCATCCGACCGTCGGCAGGCGCCTTCGCGCCCTTGAGCAGGCGGTCGGTCACACGCTCTTTCAGCGCACGGCAGACGGTCTCGTTCTGACCGAAGAGGGCCATGGGATCATTGCGCTTGCTGAGCAGATGGAGGAAGGCGCCCTGGCCATGCAGCGCCGGCTCGCGGGGCAGGAGCAGGATCTCAAGGGCAGCTGCGTATCTCGTCGGCGGACTGGTTTGGAGCCTATGTTCTCCCGCCTATCCTGGCGGATTTCTCAAAATCCTACCCCAATGTCGACGTCGAGATCCTCACTGGTACGCGCCAATTCAGTCTTGCCCAACGAGAAGCCGACATCGCTTTTCGTATCGTTCCGTTCGACACTGCCGATGTCGTTCAGCGGCGGCTCTTCAGGCTCGAATATGGCGTCTACATCGCCGATGAGGCGGCTGATCCCAAATATGGCGATGGGACCGGTTTCCGACTGATCACCCATGACACGTCGACGGGCCATTTCCCTGACATTGCTTGGCTCATCGAGAGTTACCCCAATGCGAGACCGATGCTGCGATCAAACAACCGCAACGTCCAGGGACGCATGTGCAGGCAAGGTGTGGGCATCGCTGTCCTGCCCCGCGTGGTCGGCCAGCAGATTGCCGGTATCCGCAGGCTTGAAGTACCCACGCCGCCGCCAGCGCGAGATATTTGGTTGGGGTATCACCGGGACCTTCGGCGACTTAAGCGTCTTCGCGCCTTCATCCCGACGGTATCGGACCATCTCGTCAACGCGACCACATGATGCGCGGCCTGGGAATAACGGAAGCTTCCTGAAGAAATGCGAGGATCAGTGCTACCGCGATGGCGCGGATGGTATCGCCGTAAAGGCGGCGAGAGGGCGCACCCATATAGCGCCGGGTCTGGCCACCGCATATATCGGGCCGCGCCGCATGGAGATAGTGCGCGAGGAACGAAAAAAATCACGCACATTTCGTCGAGCTTTGCGGAACTCCGGGCGATATTGGATAGCGAGGTTTACGCCCGTCGCGCGAAACCGCATCGGTTTGCCGTAGTCGCTGACTGGCGCTTCATCGCGGCGCGAGCGCGTTGATCTGATGGCACGCGACTCAGCACATGCTGACTGATTGCGGGAAGACAAGTCCAGAAAGCGCTATCGCGGGAAAATTGTCGCCTTGACGAAACTGAGCTCGAATAGGAACATAAAGGGAACATACGAGTCGATGTTCCGATGCCCTCCACCTCGCCCCTTTCCGCCTCGCTGGCGGTCAGCCCCATTGCAAAGCTGCGCGAAGCGGTGGGGCAAACGCGCGCAACGTCGGCTCCGTGCCTGCCGTTTGATATTAATCTAATGGATGAAAAGCTGGCCGCCGGCGGCGTTGACGGTTCTGGTCTCCACGAGTTTGCTGCCAGGGCAGCAAGTCTTAGTGACGATGCCGCCGCCACGCTGTTTCTCGCCGGTATAGCGGCGCGGTTTGCGGCAGATCGCGATCAGACCGTCTGCTGGGCCATGACGACCTTGGATCTTTATGCGGTGGGACTGGAGCAGGTCGGGCTTGGACCAGATAAGCTGCTCTATGCGCAGGGCAGGATGGATGTGGATGTCCTTGCCATAGCAGAAGATGCGCTGCGCGATGGATCGCTCGCGTGCGTGATCGCGGAAGTAAAGACAGCGGATATGACTGCAACACGTCGGCTGCAGCTAGCAGCCTCGGACGGTCAGACCCCTATGCTGCTCTACCGTCGCCATCGGATGCGTGATCGCTGCCCCCTCGCCTCTCCATCCTCCGCCATGACGCGCTGGCGGATCGGCTGCGTGCCGTCCGAGCGGCTGCCCTGGCCGGGCGTTGGTCGCTCACGCTGGCAGGTTGAACTTGTGCGTCAACGTAACGGCGATCCTTTTTCCCTCGAACTGGAGGCGTGCGATGCCACGGGTCGCCTCGCTGTTCCTGCCCCATCTCGCGATCGAGCGGCTGCGCCGCGCCGAGCGGATGCGCGGGATGGCGCGATCAGCCGCGCCGCCTGACGCGGCCCGGAGACCGCGCTTGGCGCAAACCATCGACGATGATCCGGGCGCTTGCTCGGTGCCGCGCGGTGGCGGATGGCGGCCGGGCGCGCGGTGGGCGCGGGACGAGGTTGTCAGCGGTCGCCCAAATCAAACCGACATCGATGCCCTCCCCGCCCATCAAAGACCGACCATGCGCGAGATGGGACGGCGCAGCGAGCATGCCGAGCATCCGTTCAGGGCGATGCCTGCCGATGAAGTGGGCCGAGTGCCTTCCGTGCCTGCTCTTAGCTGGGCAACCCTTTGGGGACGCCCGACCGTGCTCGTTCTGCGTACGGGGCAGCGCGATGTCATAACTGCAGCCTGCCCCGTAGCGCTCGACCTTGGACTGCGGCCCGGTATGGTCGCGGCGCACGCCCGCGCGCTGGTGGCCGATCTTGAGGTCAAGGACGCCGATCCTAACGCAGATCGCGCGCTGCTTGATCGGCTGGCGCTTCATGCCGCTCGTCACTGGACGCCGACTGCAAGCGTGTCGGGCGAGGATGGTCTGTGGCTTGACCTCACCGGCACCACCCATCTTTTCGGCGGTGAAGAGCGTTTCTGTCGCCGTTTACTGGCGTTTCTCAAACGCCTCGGTCTGACGGCCCGTGTAGCAATCGCTGCCACGCCCGGTGCCGCCCATGCGCTGGCGCGGTTTGGCAATAGCGACATGGTGTTGCTGGAGGCGGGTCAGGAAGCGCAGGCGCTTGCCGATCTGCCGCTTTGCGCGCTGCGCCTTGAACCAGAGGCGCTGGTCTCGGCAAACCGTTTCGGCCTGGACCGCATCGCTGATCTCTATCCGATGCCGCGCGGACCACTTGCCCGGCGACTGGGTCTTAAGACTGTCGAGCGGCTGGATCAGGCGCGCGGTCTTCTCGCCGAGCCGATCGTCCCGGTCGTGCCGTCACAAGCGCCCGTCGTGACACGTCATCTGCTTGAGCCGATCGGAACGCCCGAAAGCATCACGCAGGTCATTTCCGATCTTGTCGACGATCTTGTGATCATGCTCCTCCAGCGCGGGATTGGCGCGCGCACGGCGTTGCTTATAGCGGTGCGGGTGGATGGCGTGCCGCAGCGCCTGACGGTCGGCGCGTCGCGCGCAACGCGGGATGCCAAGCACCTCAAACGCATGTTCGGCCTTAGGCTTGCGCAATTGGAACCCGGTCTCGGCATCGAGACGATGCATCTGGCCGTGCCCCATCACGAGCCGCTTGACGCTGAAGTCATCGGCGCGCTGCTGGAAACATCTCGCAAGGGACGCGATCTGGCCCCGCTGATCGATCAACTCAGCGCGCGTGCCGGAGAAACAGCGTTGTTTCGTCTGACCTCCCATGAAAGTGATGTGCCTGAACGAGCCGCCAGGCGCATCGCACCCCTTGCGACGCCCACGGGCTGGCCCCGATGGAAGCGCCCGGTTCGATTGCTGCGCCGGCCTGAACTTTTGTCCAATGTCGTTGCACTGATGCCCGATCATCCACCCCGCCGCTTCACCTGGCGACGGCAGAATTATCGTGTGGTAGCGGGCGATGGCCCCGAGCGCATTCATGGCGAGTGGTGGCGCACGGACCGCGAGCGATGGGCGACCCGCGACTATTTTCGTGTTGAAGCCCAGAGCGGCGAACGCTTCTGGCTGTTTCGACGGGGTGATGGTGTCGATCCTGACACCGGCGACTTGAGCTGGCATATGCATGGGCTGTTCGGATGAGCGCCGGCGTCATCCCTGCGACCACCTATGTCGAACTGCAGGTCACCAGCCACTTCTCTTTCCTGCGCGGCGCATCGTCACCCGAAGAGCTGTTCTCGGCGGCGGCACTTTTGGGGCATAGCGCCATGGGTCTGGCTGACCGCAATTCTGTAGCAGGCGTCGTGCGCGGCTGGGCAGGTCAGAAGGCGACTGGCGTCCGCATGATCCCGGGCAGCCGCGTCGATCTCACTGACGGGCGCGCATTGCTCCTCTACCCCCGAACCCGAGCGGCCTGGTCGCGGCTGACGCGATTGCTCTCGATCGGCAAGGCGCGCGGCGGCAAGGGATATTGCATCCTCGATTGGGCCGGTGTCGCGGGGCACGCGGAAGATATGATTGCCATCCTCATCCCCGACATGCCGGATGCCCTTTCTGAGGGCCGGATGCGTGACCTGCATGAAGCTTTCGGGGCGCGCGGCTTCTGCGCCTTGTCGCTGCGCCGCCGCCCCGATGATTTGGATCGGTTGCACCGGCTCGACGCGCTCGCTCATGCACATGGCGTACGCACAGTCGCGACCGGCGACATTCTCTATCACAGTAGGGAGCGCCGTCCCCTGCAGGACGTGATGAGCGCGATTCGCGAGCGCTGCACCATCGACGAACTGGGCTTCCGGCGCGAGCGCTTCATGGACCGGGATCTCAAATCCCCCGCTGAGATGGAACGCCGCTTTTGCGCTTTTCCCGACGCCATACAGGCAAGCGCTGACATTGCCGCGCAGTGCACATTCGACCTTGGCGAGATCCAGTATCAATATCCTTATGAGCAGTTGATGCAGGACCGCACCGCGCAGCAGGCACTGGCAGCGCTTACAGAGCAGGCGGCAGCCAGGAAATTCCCCCACGGCGTGCCCAAACGCTACCGCAAGCAGATCGACCATGAACTCAGGCTCATCGCCGAGCTCGATTATGCACCTTATTTTCTGACGGTGCATTCCATCGTTGCGGAAAGCCGGCGACGCGGCATTCTCTGCCAGGGACGCGGCTCGGCCGCCAACAGCTGCGTCTGCTATCTGCTAGGGGTCACCTCGATCGATCCCATCAGCCATGAACTGCTGTTCGAGCGCTTCGTCTCGGGCGAGCGGCGCGAGCCGCCCGACATCGATGTCGATTTCGAGCATGAGCGGCGCGAGGAAATCATCCAGTGGATTTATGACAGCTATGGCCGCGACCGTTCGGCGCTGACGGCCGTCGTCACCCGCTATCGCACCCGGGGCGCCGTTGCAGAAGTCGGCAAGGCGCTTGGCCTGCCCCGCGACCTTACCAAGATGCTGACCGGCCTTGTCTGGGGCTGGTCGATGGACGGTATCCCGCAAGAGCAGATCGAGAGCCTTAACTTGAACGCCAAGGATCATCGCCTCAAGCTCACCCTTGATCTTGCCCGCCAGCTGATCGGCACGCCCCGTCACCTTTCCCAGCATCCCGGCGGCTTTGTGCTGACGCAGGACCGGCTTGATGATCTCGTGCCGATCGAGCCGGCGCGCATGGAGGACCGGCAGATCATCGAATGGGACAAGGATGACATCGATGCCTTGAAGTTCATGAAGGTCGATGTGCTGGGTCTTGGCATGCTCGGCTGCATGAACCGCGCCTTTACCCTGCTCGAACAGGACAAAGGCATCAAAAAGACCATGGCCGACCTGCAGGACGATGATCCTTGCGTCTTCGGCATGATCCAGAAGGCCGATACGCTTGGCACCTTTCAGATCGAGAGTCGGGCCCAAATGTCGATGCTGCCGCGCATGAAGCCTCGCGAGTTCTATGATCTGGTCATTCAAGTCGCTATCGTTCGCCCGGGGCCCATCCAGGGCGACATGGTCCATCCCTATCTGCGCCGCCGCGAGGGCAAGGAGAAGCCCGAATATCCAAAGCCGGAGCTTCGCGCTGTTCTGGGAAAGACGCTGGGCGTCCCGCTCTTCCAGGAACAGGCGATGAAAGTCGCGATCGTGGGCGCGGGGTTCACGCCGGTGGAGGCCGACCAGCTTCGCCGCGCCATGGCGACGTTCAAGCTGACGGGGGGGTCAGCCACTTCTACGACAAGCTCGTCGGCGGGATGATCGCCAACGGCTATTCCAAGCAATTTGCCGAGCGCACCTTCAAGCAGATCGAGGGGTTCGGCAGCTACGGTTTTCCCGAAAGCCACGCCGCGTCCTTTGCCAAGATAGCCTATGCGTCCTGCTGGATGAAATATCATCATCCCGACGTCTTCTGCGCCGCCCTCCTCAACGCCCAGCCCATGGGCTTTTACGCGCCTGCGCAGATCGTGCGCGATGCGCGCAATCATGGCGTCGAGGTGCGCCCTGTTTCGATCAATCATAGCCATTGGGATTGTACACTGGAGCAGACATGCGGACGCTATCTGGCCGTGCGCCTGGGGTTCCGGAGCGTGCGTGGGTTAGCCAATGCCCATGGCGCCGTCATCGTCGCCGCACGGGGTCCGGGGCCCTATGACAGCGTTGAGGATGTCTGGCGGCGCGCCAGGGTGCCGCGCGCCGCGATCGAGCGGCTGGCCGAAGCTGACGCCTTCCATTGCCTCGCGCAGGACCGGCGGCAGGGGCTATGGAAGGTGAAGGGTCTCGGCGAAGCGCCCCTCCCCTTGTTTGCAGCGGCCGATGCCGGCGCCGGTCTCTTCTCGCCCGAAGTACAGGAACCCGATGTCGCGCTGACCCCGATAACCGCTGGCCGCGAGGTGGTGGAGGATTATCGCTCGACCCAGCTGTCGCTACGCGGCCATCCGCTGCAATTCCTGCGCTACGAGCTCGACGCAATGCGGATCGTGCGTTGCGCTGACCTTCCCTCCGTCCGCAATGGGCGCAATATCGAGGTGGCAGGTGTCATCCTCGTGCGCCAGCGGCCCGGCTCCGCCAAGGGCGTGCTGTTCGTCACGATCGAGGACGAGACCGGCGTCGCACATGGCATCCTCTGGCCAGACCGGTTCGAAATATATCGCCGCCAGGTGATGTCGGCGTCGATGATTGCCATGCGGGGTCGGCTGCAAAAGGAAGGCGAGGTGATCCACATTATCTGCGATCGCATCGTTGATCATGACGCGATGCTGCGCTCGGTCGGGCGGATGGACTTTGCTGTTACACCGGGCCGGGGCGATGGCGCCTCACATGGCGGTGGTCCAGATCCACGCGACCCAGCATTCCCCAGTGGCCGCACATTGTCCTCGCCGCCATTCGCGACGCGTGCCCCGCAGGATGAGCTTTTGCCCATCCGCAGCCATGACTTCCATTGACATGGCCGCAAGTCAGGCAGGCGCGATCACGCGTGCGCTCGATGTGCTGCGCGAGGCAGCAGCCATGAAGAGCCAGGCGCGTACGCGCGGGGTCGCGCTCGCCCTCTGGGTGCTGCGCGGTCATTGCCCGGACGAGTGGTTGGTCGCCTTCTGGGATGCGGCAGGCTCGGATCATGAGATTGGCCGCAGCCAGGGCATGCACGCCGCCTATAACGGGATCGTTCGCCAGGTGCGGACCCGGGGCGGCCTGTCGCAATCGACTGCCCCCCTGCAATCGTCAGCCAACAACCCTATATCCTCAGGAACGACATGAACCCGACTGTACCCTCCAACGCCACACGATGGCTTGAATGAGCGCGATGTTCGATCTGTTCGACACACCTGCCGTTTCCGGATTGGCTCTTCGGGAGGGCGTGCTGACCCAGGCTGAGGAAGCTGCGCTCATCGCGCATATCGACCATAGCGAGCTTACCCCCTTCCGCTTCCAGCAATGGACGGGAAAGCGCCTCACCTACTCCTATGGCTGGAACTACGACTTCGAACATGCCCGCTTCGCGCCTGCCAGGCCGATGCCGGACTGGCTCCTTGATGTGCGAGACCGTGCCGCTGGCATCGCAGGCCTTGCAGCAGACGATCTCGTCCAGGCGCTGCTGATCCGCTATGATCCGGGGGCGGGCATCGGCTGGCACAAAGACCGGCCGGTGTTTGAGCATGTCGTGGGCATCTCGCTTGGCAGTGAGGCTATCCTGCGCCTGCGGCGTCGGAATGCCGCCGGATTCGAGCGCGCCAAGGTCAGCCTGCCGCCACGCTCGATCTATCATCTTTCAGGCGAAGTGCGCCACGCCTGGGAACATAGCATCGCACCCATGGAGGTGCCGCGCTGGTCGATCACCTTCCGAAGCCTGTCAGGCAAGGGCCGCCTGGCGTGAGCAGCCGCTCCTACCCGATTACGCCTGACGGACGTTATTTCCTGGTGCGCGGGCGGCTCTGGCGCGCGACTAACCCGGCGCTGGAGCCAGAGGTACGCGAACATCTGGTGAAGGAGTTGATGGATGCGCGTCGTGCCGTAGGTTCAGCCAGGCGCAAAACCGATCATGCTGCCGAAGCAGCCGCGCATGAAGCGGTTGATCGCGCCAAGGTGGCGCTTGGCGAACGCGGCCCGGTCTGGTGGGACGATGGCGCGCCGGACCTCAACCGCCATATGGCTCGCACAGGCCCCTATGCGCAGTGGTATGCGAGCTTGCCCCGAGAATAGCACCAGACCTTTTGTCTTACGCCTGGTCTTTTAGACCAGGTCGACGACGCCCCCGCCTATGCCTCGGCCCTGATGTCGCTGACGGTGGCGACTAGTGCTCTGGCGGCAGCGCGCGCAGCATGATGCTCTCGGCAGTCTTTCGCGTCGGGTGATCGCTGCCACGCGCGCAGGCGATGACGCGCCAAAGCTACTGCGCGCAATAGCACGCTCAGCCACTTGCCATCCAAGGAAGGGGCGCTCGCCACAAGGTCATGCCCGTCGAACGCTTCGACCATGCGGGCCGCGACGAGATCGTGCGACATCCCCTCTTCGCACAGCCGCTCTCTGGCAATGGGATGGATCACCTCGGCCTTGCCTCGAAAACCCAGCCGACCTCGTTCGGATAGCTGGGCTCCCGCAAGGAGGAGGCTTCGAAGTCTAAAAACACGGGCAGGATGGCAAAACGCGTCGGCGCGCCTTTTCTCCGCGTTTGCCTCTCATTGGCAGGGAACGGCTTTGCCCATGCAACGCTTCTTCTTCGTAAACAGAGGAATGGATTATGCTCGAACATGTGCCCGCCTGGATGGGAAAGCTCTTCTCCAATTTTCGCGCAGGGCATGAGAAGCTGGCGATCATGAAGGCAGGGATCAGTGCGGATATGCCAATGATCGATCTCTCCAGCACGGCGTTCGCAGCTGGAGCCCGCCTGCCCGACCGCTTCACCGCTGACGGCGAAGGCATGTCTCCGCCGTTGCTATGGGCCAACCTGCCGGAAGGCACCTCAAGTCTTGCGCTGATTGTGGAAGATCCCGATGCTCCTGCTCCCAATCCGCTTGTTCACGCGCTGGTCCTGAACATGTCAGCAGATCAGAGCCACATCAAGGAAGGCGAAATAGCAAAGGACGGCACGCTTGCCCCCCTTGTGGGCCGCAACAGCTATGGAGCACGCGCATGGTTGCCGCCCGATCCACCCACAGGTCATGGCAATCATGATTATGTGTTTCAGCTCTTCGCGCTGAGCGCGGCTGTCGAAACAGCGGACGATCCGGGGCGCTCTGCCCTGATGGAGGCGATGACCGGCAAGGTGCTTGGCGCAGGCGTCCTGATCGGCACCTATGGGCGCAGCGAGGCTGCACCATCCGCGCCGGTTTCGACTTCTCTGGCACCCCAATGAGAGAATTATCGACTTCGCAACAAGAGGACAAGGTGCCGCTCGATAGCCTGATCTTTGGCTATGAACCGATGATGCCTTTTCTCGCCGCTGCGATCGGCGTCTGGCTGATGCCGCCGCCATGGCCAAACGTCGCGCGCGACATGGTTACCTTCTGGGGTGCCCTCATAATCGCATTCGTCGCAGGCGTTCGGCGCGGCTTTGGGTTCGGGGCTCCAGCGGCGCCAACTTCTGCGGCAATCGCAGCGATGCTGCTCTACTTCGTGCCAGCGGGCCTCGCGCTGCTTTTGCATTGGGCGGACCTGCCGGTCCTCGCATTGGCCGTTCTGATTGCGAGCTATGCCTTGGTTGCGATCTTAGACGCTCGCGCTGCGAAGGCTGGTAGCGCGCCCGCCCATTTCGCGCGAATAAGGCCTGCCCAGATGATGATTGCCGTCGTCGGGCTTGTCGCCGTTCTTGCGCATTCATGGACGTAGCCATCATGGCTATCTTCTTCACCGCCGACACCCACTTTGGTGATCACCGCACGATTAACATCCATAAGCGCCCGTTCTCCTTCGTCGCGCAAATGGATGCGCATATCTCGAAGCGCTGGAACGAGGTGGTCGGTCCCGACGATATCGTCTGGCACCTTGGCGATATCGCACATGGCGCGGCGCAGTTAAAGCAAGTCCACGACCTGAACGGTATCAAGCATCTCGTGCGCGGCAACAACGATCCCGCCATCGTCGCTAACGCGGACTTCTGGGCGAGCGTTACCGATTACGCCGAAATTAAAGTTGATGATCGCAGTCTTATCCTATGTCACTATCCCTTTCGGTCCTGGAGCGACCAGTATCGGGGATCGATCACTCTGCACGGCCACAGCCATGGCAGCTAAAGCCCATGCCCCGCCAGTTCGATGTCGGCGTGGATGCACGTGACTACGCCCCTGTTCGAGTGGACAAGCTGCTATAACTACAGTCCGACGGACTTCAACGAGCCCCCCCCTCACACATCCCTAGGGTTCATGACGCCTGCCGAATTTGCTTCATCGGCCGGGGTTAAGCGCGCCGATGAAGCGCCGGAGCTCTCGTTCTGGCCGGCGGCAGAACTGGGACAGGCTCATCAAGGAGCGAGACTCTACCTCTCAATTGTGACAACAAGGGGAGCACGTCACCTTTCTTCATTTTCTGGTGCTCAGCGGGATCGGTAGGAACCATTCCAGCATGGAGGCGCGGCGTTACCGCGAGTGTGAAAGCCAAATCGGCATGAATCAGCGATGGTCTGGTTAGCTCTGCGAGACCTGAACGCATGCCTGACCATTCACGGTCACCTCGACAGGCGGGAGAAACGCAATGCTTGGGTCAACAACTCAAAAAAATTTCGCTCCCGTCATTATTTCGTGGAAACAATAATCGCCAGGATGGTTAGGCCTTTGCAAGTCTCCATGGCTTGCATGCGACCCGACTGGCCCTGCATCATTTGATGCAGGGTTTTTCGACCCTCTCGGTTAACTTCAGGCGGCCTGCAGTGGGTGGTCGTCTGAAGTTAACTCGGCGCGTATCTGCTACCGCAACATATCAGGCTGAAAACGTGAAATATGAGGGAACGCGGTTGAAGGCCCTAACAAGATCCCCCCGAGAAGACGGGTAGCGTTGTTCCCCATGGGGACGAAGGGCAAGTCGATCTCGCTTAGAGTCCGGAACCTCAGCCCAGCTAAAGTTCGCGAAATAGACTGAGACGCCTTTCTCTCGATGACCCGATTTAGCGGCTGCCTTGCGCCGACCGCGGAGAGAAGCGAATGATCCATGGGAACGATCATGTGATCGAGGATGCTTGACCTATATGGCCCAATCAAAGAAGGCTCTTAGTTGTTTTCCGGTAGCCGCTTGTATGATCGACACGATAGCTAGTCGGAGGACATGTTTTCGCGCATTCCAACTCGACTCCTTGCAGCAGTGGCAAGCTACTGCCAGCGTGGAAACTAAAGCCAAATTGAATTTTTTAGGATCAGACTTCGATAGGTGCTGATCAGAATTTGTACGGCTTCTTGTTCACTCCTTTTGAGGTCAGAAGAGACCATAGATTCCGGTGACTGAAGCGCCGATTACGTAGCACCGGATTTTGCAGTCAAACCGGAGCATTCTGGTTGCAACTGCCTGAGGTTTCCTGCGTTTGCGGACATATCAAAGGAGATGATTTATGGGTTTCATCCGAACGCTCGTCGCCGCTGCAGCCGGGTTTGCTATATATAGGCATTTTACCCGGGACCGTAGCAAGACTCCCGCTTCACCACCTTATCCTAGCGTGCGTGATGCAGGGCCTGAAAATATGGCCACGCCGCCACGGGCATGGACTAAAGAGGACGAAACAAGCGACGAAAGCTTCCCGGCCAGCGATCCGCCCTCGACATATTAAGACACACTCATGTCCGATGCGATGCCGAAGCTAACAAGTTGGCCTTTTGCCGTTCGGGCGAACCATTATGGCTTGTAGCGGAGTTGCTCATAGGGTCCGTATAACCAAGGGCGCGATACCAGCCTCGCCTGCTTGGTGTGATGCAGTCGAAGGCGCACAAAACGTTGAGCTGCGGAGCTTGAGCCTATTCGGCGAGAACTACTGGGCTCTCATGCCGCATCTACGCCTCGCGCAAGGCCGTCGCCTGCGGCGTATCGCCGGCTCCCTTCATATTAGTGAAGAACCCTCGGGAGAGGGGTGCCTCAATGTCAACGCCTATTTGCGCTCGTCTCATCCCAATTTTGGCGCCAAAGTTCGTCCAGCATAACCTGCTACTCAGCGGCGAGGTTATCAGGATCAATGATCGGGGATTGAAGAGCTACGATGTCGTCGTCAGAGATGACGCAGCCGCATCTGGATTACGCGGACAAGTTTTGCATCAGGCATTTTATCAGATTTAGAACAAAACCGATCGTAAAATTGGATATCTAGGTCAGCTGAATATTCTTCCAATCCAGTGTGCGAGTGGGCCCGGTCAATTGACGGGTTAGGTCATTCCATCTGTGAAAACTGCTTCATACATCGTTGGATACGCGACCACTACCCGCCTTTGATTAGTCCATCTTACTTTCTGCAATGAGGCCGATACCCAAAAATTCTATGCAGCCCGGGTGAGACATATATATCGCGCTGCGACGGTCTTGTCGAAACCGCGCCAAAGGGTTCAACGGCGCAAGCTGGCGCGGCTTGCCATCGACTCTTCGGAATGTGAGCGCGCGCCGCATGACAACGGCTTTGCAAACGGCCGCCCGGATTCATGATTGATGGCGTTGCATAGCGGGCATCGAGGCATCATAGACGTGCTGATGAATGACAATGAAAAATCGCTCATTGCCCGCGCAATCGCCCGGGCTCCGCAATGGGTTCGTAATGATCTCGCCGCGAAGGATAATGCCGTGCGCCTCCGCGCCGAAGAGACGCTCACGGCCATGATCATCAATATATGGGAGAAAGGAACAGGCGAAACCGTCGAAGGTTGAACGCTCCGTGCTCTCGATCGGAAAGCGGTTTTTTCTGAATGTCGCTACTTTTAGCTTTTGCTTTAGCATCCTCTATCGGATCCGAGCCGCCAGGCCGCGCACCGGAAAAGGACGTTGTTGTCCAATGCGCCATGGGTCGCAGCTTTCGCTTCACGCAGACCAGGGACGCGGCATTGATTGACTATGAGGGCCGCCGAATAATTCTGGCTCGCCGGGAATTGCCGGTCGGGACTTATTTTCGCAGCAAGGATGGTGCGCTCATTATCGACGGCAAATTTGTCGCTTTTGTGCCGCGAGGCGACGAGACATGGCGTGATTGCCGCTTGATGCCCTGATCGGTCGTCCCCTCGCCGCTTCCGACCAAGCTATGAGAGCCATGCAACAAGCCTCCTACGCCAGTTAATTTCGGATCTGAGTGCAGGAGGCTCGCTCATTCAATCATAACAGGATCATAACGTATGTGCCTGTTGATTAAGCAGTAGGTTGGCAATCGGTCGTGTTGACGGCAGACAACTCCCGATATGGTGATGTCTTGCACCGCCTTCTGCACCTCTTTCATATGGTCGCGCCTTCCTGTCACATCGACGAAGTGCCGGGCGGCAGTTTGACGTCAATGTCGCGATCCGTATCCCCCTCATCGTCTGGCGGCGAACCTGCTCCTTGAGAATGCGGCTTGAAATGTGGACCGCCCCCGCCACCCCCGCTTTCCTCATCAAAATCTTCGTGGCCCACCGCCGTACCTCCGGCTCCAGAACCGCTGCCGGAAACTGCGCCTGAAAACGCTTGAGCTCGTTGACCCCGATCAATTTCGGGCTCTTCATTGAATGGTGAAGGGCTGGGCTTTGTATCGCTCGCATTCCCCTTTTCCTCATGTGCCAGCGGAAAAGTCAACTCGCTGTTGTCTTTGGTCATGGCTATTATCCCAGTCGTCCATTATCGCACAAATCCACCGAACTCATCTGCACAGGTGGGGGCTTTCAGGAACGGTCGTTCTTGCGAGTTATGTTAGTTCGCAAACGGGGTTCGAGCACGAGCGGCGTTATGCCCGCCGTTCCTGTAGAGGACATTACGAATGATATCACCACTTATGCCGGCATCTGTCACCGTCACTAGCACTCGACCGTCTTTAAGCCCATCATTATAATAGGCTACATCCTCTTTCTCTACGCCGTGCTTGGTGAGAACTTCGTTCAGACTTCCGCCGATCGCGCCCAGCATAGCCCCGATCCCGACGGCTTCGGGTACCGCCGATGCAGCAATGGCGCCGGCAGCCGCAAGAGGGCCGACGCCAGGGATTGCTAGTGCAGCGACACCCAGGCCAGCACCCAGTGCACCGCCGCCCAAGATACCACGAACCAGATTGCGATGATGCTCATCTGTAATCTCGCCATCACCAGAACGGGTCGTGGTAGTGCCGCCGTGGTGGGCGATCACCGAAAGGTCGGTATCTACCACCCCCAGAGCGCGCAAATCGGCGACCGCTCGTTCAGCCTCCGAATAAGTGTCAAATAGCGCGGAAGCTTGAACCATTTCATCGATCCTCCTTTTATGTGGCCGTGTCGATTCGTAGCCAATGGTGTCAGCGCTGTAGTGTTCCGCTGAGAGTTTGGGTTGCCTCCCATATCATGCGTCATATAGTAGCCACCGGCTCCTTGCCGGCGGCAGCAGTGCGAGCTAATCGTGAACGGATATATGCCCTGGATCCGAATCTTGGTGCAGTCTTGCATTTCGCGCACTTCCATCATGATCCCACGAAGCGCTTTTGGAAGTGTGTAGGGCAAACATTCGCACCGCCCGCACGGCGGTCCATGACACCGCCAGTTCAGCGGGCCTTCCCCTTTTGCTCTCCCTTCATTCCTGGGGTCACAAACAGTCTGATCGCACCCAAAGGCTCACGGATCCAGCGTGGGAAGCAACCTCCACATTACCCTCTTCGTCAGCAAAAACCTCACCTTCGATATGCCCCAGAAAGTCGCGGAAGGCCGCTCCTGCATGCTCCCTCCCCAGGCTCACCCTTTTTTCAAAAGTGATACCGTTTGAAAGAACAAGGATCACGCCAGGATGATCATTGGTTCCGTGACGCACTACCGCAATACAATGAGGATCGTCGAACAAATCGGTCTGGCTACCGTGAGCGAAACGGCGACGCGCTTCGATCAATCTAGGCAGGCAGGCTACCGGCGCTATCTCGATATGATGTTCATTGCCATCACCGCCATTATCCACGTAGGAGGCACCATAAAGGTCCGGATGGAATATGCACGGAATGCCCTGCTCCCGGATGAGGATAAGGGCATAGGCCAGCGGCTTGAACCAATCTGCCACAGGGGCCTCAAGCGCCTGTAAAGGCTGGGTGTCGTGATTGCCGACCAAGGTCACCGCGTGACCAGGGGAATGAGCGACCAGGGTCTCGTCAAATAACGTGCGTAGGTCGAAACCATCCCCGGCGAGAGAAGCGTCATGGAAGCGATGGCACAGGGCGACGTCAAAAAGCATGAGCTGCTTGTCGACCTGGTCTAGATAGCGTTGCAGACTTGCCTTGTCAGGATGCCAATATTCAGCGACAACAAACAGATCCTGTTTGATTGTTTCACGCATATGGCCGACCCAATCACGGAAGAACCAAGCGGGTATATGCTTGGCAGCATCCAGGCGAAATCCGTCGCAAGCGACCTGATCTGCAAGCCATCGCCCCCAAAATTTTAATTCCTCGTACACTGCGTGATTTCGAAACTCGACATCGGCACCCATGAGATAGTCGTAGTTGCCAAGTTCATCATCGACCTCATCGTGCCATTCACCCTCCCCATATTCATTGACTATGCGGAACACGCCATCTTCTTCCGGTTCCTCAATATGATCGATTCCGGTGAAGCAGCGGGCATCCCAAACGAAACGCGAATATTGGCCGCCCCGTCCGGGGAATGAGAATCTTGTCCACGCCTTAGCGTTGATGATCTGGTCATCTAATTGCGTGCGATCGTCCGGATTGGCGCGGCGCACGGATACAGGCTCGGTCTCGTCAGCTCCGATCTTATGATTGAAGACAACATCATGGATGACGCGCAACCCTACATCGCGTAAAGCCGTGGTAGCGCGCTCCAGCGCGGCTCGATCTCCATATTTGGTTGCGATACTACCCTTCTGATCGAACTCGCCCAGATCAAAGAGGTCATAACTGTCATAGCCTACCGACAGACCGCCAGATGCCCCTTTACATGCAGGAGGCAACCAGACGTCAGAGATCCCCAGATCCGCCAAGCGCTGGGCTTCTTGGGCTACATCATTCCATAATCCCCCTCCGGTTGGATAATACCAGTGGAAGAATTGAAGCAGCGTTCGTTGCGCCATGTCGGTTCCTCAAGAGGGTCAAGCTGCAGTTAAACAACCAGAGCGGCACACAGTTGCGGCAATTGCAAAACCTTCTCCCCTCTGGCTGCCCCGGCCTGGTGCCATCATGTTGCCTGTCAGAACAGTCCGCGGCTTGATCATCGGATCACAGGAGCCGCGCGCTCCTCTCGATCTGCCGTGAAAGGTCATACTGAGCGAAGTTAGTCTGGCGCTGCTTTACTGGAACAATGGTGACCTTAACGCGTCTCCCTGACGCAGCTTGCGCCAAGCTGGCTGGGTTTTTGGAGAGTGGGATGTCAGACTGCCGCATACTAGAATGGCTATCGTCGAACACCGAGAATTTCTGGCTTTGGCATAATGCACATCGGGAAAGCGCCATCAGCGTCGAGCGCTATCTGCTGCATCGAGAACATATCCATGAGCCGATCGCCTTTATCGACGCGGATATGCGCTTGGGCGCCGTGCAGTCGAACAGCTTATGGGAAATGAGCATCCGACATTTTGACGGTTCCCAGTCCCATATCGGCGCCCCGACATTCGAGCTTTGCCTCAAGGCTGCGCGTGAGATGCTTCTGCCAGCCTTTCCGGATACCGTTGCCGCCTGAACGTGATCGGCAATCCGCTCCGCCCCGCGACTTGTTCGAACCCAACCAACGAGATATAGATAAAGCAGATTTGTTCAGGGCGCGCGTCTTGCACTCGGTTCACGCCGCGCGACTTACCACCTGATAGTTTCGCCCGCGACGGCGCGTGACTGCCTGCAAGTGCATTCTATCGCAGGGCGCTAGGCAGATGCAAAGTGCGCTTGCCTGACCTTCAACATTGTTTGTTGGCCTGCGTTACGCCTCGTAAGGCATGCCTGAATATAAGGGTGCATCCAATCCGGCTGACCGCGAGTAGTCTTCCTGAATGGCGAGGAACAATTCGATATTGGACCCAGCAATTTCGGGTTGATCATGCCCAAATGAGAGAAGCTGTAGATGTCGTGGGTTCTGATCTTGCATCCGTCGCGGCGCGTCTTAATAAATAAATGCCTTTCAAAAAGATGTAGACGTTACGAATGACAAGCAAATATGGGCCGAAGCTCTCGTGATATAAAATCAGTGGGGCAGTTACGCCAATGACCATATCGCGGAGCGCGTGACAGCACTAGCGTTGCTAGGCGACATGCAAGGGGTGGACGGATATATTTCTATTGGCAACCTGTTGGACCAATTGGCATTTTCGTCAGGTTCTACCATACATTGAGGCGCCTATAAAGAACCCGCCTTTTGACCATTCGGGGAGGGCGGGTGAAGTGAGGGCGCGAAATCGTAACGATGCGAGGCACCCTCGAGCCGACGACTGTCCTTCGAACGCTGTCGGGTCCTTCACATTGGCCGCGTCGCCCGCAATGTTTGCAAACTCGCTCATTTAACCGGCCATATCCGCGCGGGCGACCGAGACGAGTACGAACCCGGGTGGCCTGGCCCATTCGATCTGTCTGTCGTCACCTCTTTCCTGCAAAGCCACCGCATCAAAAGCACTGCTGCGACCTAGACCCAACCAACAGTCTAAGCCCGGGCACTAGGCAGTTCTCAAAGCGCGGCATCAAGGATTGATTGCGGCAACTGGCGACTACCTTCCGCCATCAAGCGGCTATGGCATGAACGTCCGCTTGTTCGCGAGCTGCCATTCCTCGCTTGTAAAGTGCCCCGCCCGTGAAGGCTTCCGGCAAGGGCGAAGCGGTTAAAAAAACGCGTCGCGGACATCTTCTATCCTCTTATCGCCAGCGCCCGGAGTTCACAGGCCTGCATAACTGGTGGCCTGGTTCTTGAGAAACGGAAGGCTTCGGGTCGGGTTTCCGGTCAGAGCCAACACCGCGTTGGCGACCGCCGGCGCAATCGGTGCAACGCCGGGCCCGCCCATGCCGGTCGGTTTGTTTGTAGACGGCATGATATGCTTCTCGACGTGCGGCATCTCGTTCATTCCCACGACCGGATAGCTGTCGAAATTGCGTTCCTGGACAATCCCGTCTTTGAGTGTGACCGCGCCGAACAACGCGGCAAAAGGGTCAAAGCCGATCCCGCCTTCCATCTGCGCCGCGATCCGATCGGGCGCGACGGCGAGCCCGCAGTCGACCACGGCGGCGACGCGGTGCACCAAGGGGCGTTCACCCTCCAGACCGCCCCCGCAACCTGACCGACAAGGGTTCCGAACGCTTCATGAATGGCCATGCCGCGGGCCCAACGCGGCTCGATTGGGGCGCCCCAGCCGGCCTGGTCGAGCACCGCCAGCCGGCGTTTATCTCCGGCCCTGCGATACAGAGCGCGGCGATAGTCGGCCGGATCGCGTCCGGCCCGGCGCGCGAGCTGGTCGATGCCATGCTCCATCACCATCGCCGTGTGCGACTGACCGACCGATCACCAGAAGGTGACCGGCACTGGGAAGGACGGCGTGTGGATCTTGCCGTCGACGGTGGTGGCGGTCGAGAAATAGGGCGAACTGGTGATACCTTCCGTGACCGTGAAATTGGGCCAGGCCGGCATAAGCCCCTGACACACGCTGTGAAACCGCCAGCGCGCGGGAAAGCCGTCGGACCCCAGCAGAACTGAGACGCAGTGATGCGCCATCGGCTGGTAGCCACCTCGGCCATCGGCAGAACGCTTTCGGACAAGGATGCGCCGGACGGACTTTCGCGCCCTTGCCGACCAAGCCGAGTGTTCCGATCTGGATTAAACTTGTCAGCTTTCGCAGGAACCGGCCGATCATACTGGTTGTAAAAGATGGTCGGCCACGGGCAGCTGCGGTGATTAGGATACGCTAGTTTGCTCTTAGAGTTACACTTGGTGGAAGGGTTTCAGATGGTTGCGATCAGATTGAAGGAGACATATCGCGTCCACTTACCCGCTGTGGCATTAGGAGCATCCTCAAGGAAGCGTTCCTTTGCGAGGACCAAGCCGTCGAACTCAAACTGCAGTCGTTTGGGCACGAGCCAGTACCGCACGCGCCCCTCCAGTTGGTGGCCGGCGAAATGGCCTGACCGCCCGGAAGCGTCACGGACGCCGGTAGACGAAAAGCTGTCCTGGCGGGCAGCAAGCCACATGGGCCGGTAGGCGGCGAACCAGTCGAGACGCTTGCTAGGCTTTGCCTCGAGGCGGATGCCAACCGTTTCAATGTTGGTACGCGCAAGGGCGTTGTACAGGCCTGCTGGTGCGAGATCTGCGCGACGCATACCGAAGAGGGTATCAAAGCGGCCAAACTTCCCGCCAGGCTTGTCCCCGCTCGCTCGGTCATATTCGACAGACAAACGTGGCGTCCAGGCGCCGGGGAAAGTGTAGCCCACGTCGGCATGGATAAAGCTGGCAGCCACGCTCTGGCGCTGGGCGGACGCAGCTGTTGACGTGCTCACCGACCCGGTCTGATAAAATGCTTCGATTTCATAGTCGAATTGCGAAGACTTAGGCTCTAGGATCACGCGGCCGCCGAAGGTATCGAGCGAACGGTCACGGGTCGGCCGGCCTGGGGCATCGCGCTCTCCCAGATGAAAATAGGTAAGTTCGAGGGTCGCGGGGCCAACGGTCTTCGCACGGCTAAGTTGACCGCCCCAAAGCACGAGGTCGAAGCTTTCCCGATCGAGCTTCACTTTGGCCGAACGAATTTCGTCTAACCTGTCTGGCAGCCGAACCTGCGGCAACGTGTAGATGAAGGTGCCCTTCCACCCACCAGGCGCGGCGAAATCGGCCTTCACGCCAGTATAGCCGTTAGTCGTATTGCGGTAATCGTCGGCGGCAACCAGCCGCCGCGACCCAAGGTTAAGCATCATTCGTCCGGCGGTGACGGTGATTTTCGAACCAATGCCTAGTGGATCCTGGAAGGTTCCCGCGACATAGGCCTGAACCGGCTCGAATGCGTTCACCTTGTTCGTCGATACAGGCGTACCAACCCGGTCACCCCAGACCCGGCTGTCATAAAGTTCGACAGCGACCTCGATGTCGGCCTTACGATATCGAGCCAGCACATTGGTACGCAAGTTCAACAAATCATCCTGTCTGTTGAAGCCCACCCGCGGCTGCCCGTCGATAGCTTCATAGCGCAGACGCATCGCCCCGGAAATCGACAGTCCTTCTTGAACCTCCTGCCCTCGGGCCGGTGCCGCAGTTGCTGAACAGGCAGCCGCCATGCCCATCACGTACCCCGAGAGCCATCCCACCGTCCCACGTCTCATTAGATATACCTATTCCATCACCTGGACCATTGAGATATGCTTCTATCATGATTCGAGCAACACCTCATTCCGAGTGGATCGCGCTGCTTCACCAGCTGCCCACGAAGCCGCCATATCTGCGGGTGAAAATCTGGCGCCGACTTCAGGGGATCGGCGCCGTGGCGATCAAGAATGCCGTTCATGTTCTGCCCAAGACGCCGGAACATGAATCGACCTTTCTGGAACTGCTGAACGAGATCGTCACAAATGGGGGTGAGGCAATCCTGATCGACCTTCGTCTTCTGGCCGGTATGACGGATGGGGACGTACAAGCCTTGTTCGATGGCGCCCGGGACACTGATTACGACGAGATCACGCAGAGCGCCCGCCGCCTGCTGGAGACGGGGCCTGCAAGCGGTAGCGAGATCGCGCGCCTTCAGAACCGGATGGGCGAGGTCACAGCGCTTGACTACTTCGGAGCACCGGGCCGCCGCGATGCTGAAACGGCTCTCGAACAACTCGATCGTCAGCGCTACGAGCACCCTGACGTCAGCCGCTCCCAACCGCTGGCCGAGCAACCTCTCGACCTCACATCCAAAGTCTGGGTGACGCGCAGCGGCGTCCATGTCGACCGAATAGCCTGCGCCTGGCTCATTCGCCGGTTCGTGGATCCCGAGGCGACCTTCAAGTTCGTGGACGCTCGCAGCTATCTGCCGGGCCCCGGCGAGCTTCGCTTCGACATGGCCGAGGCGGAGTTCACTCACGAGGAGGACCGCTGCAGCTTCGAGACGATCGTGCTGCGCGCCGGTCTCACAGGTGACCCCGCTCTGGTCGCCATCGGCGAGATCATTCACGATCTCGACATCGCCGATGGCAAGTTCAACCGCCCGGAGACGCCTGGCCTGGGCGCTATACTTTCCGGTGTGTGCGCGTCGTCAGATGACGATCTTCAGCGCATCGCTCAAGCCAGCGAGGCCCTCAATCAGTTCCATACATTCTTCAGCGCGAGGAATCCTGCACAATGAATAGCGCCGTCAGCACACCCGCTGAGTTACCGTCGCAACGCACCGGCGATCATGGCATCCCGTTTGCCGAGGCGGTGAGAGTTTGGGCGCGCATCGCCGCCCTGAGCTTCGGCGGACCCGCTGGTCAGATCGCCGTGATGCACCGTATCCTGGTGGAAGAGAAGAAGTGGATCGGAGAAGAGCGTTTCCTCCATCCCCTCAACTACTGCATGCTCCTTCCAGGACCCGAGGCACAGCAGCTTGCCGCCTACATAGGTTGGCTGCTCCATAAGACCAAGGGCGGTCTGGTGGCTGGAGCCCTTTTCGTCCTGCCCGGCTTCCTTGCGATCCTGAGCCTCAGCTACGTATACGTGCTCCTGGGGCAGACACCGCTCATCGAGGGGTTGTTCTTCGGCTTGAAGGCGGCTGTTCTCGCCGTGGTCCTTCAAGCTGTGGTGCGCGTTGGATCGCGAGCACTCAAGAACAACGTTCTGCGAGGCACCGCCGCCGCTGCTTTCGTTGCCATCTTCTTCCTGGATGCGCCATTCCCGCTGATTGTCTTACTGGCCGGAATCGGCGGTTACCTGGGGGGACGCGCGGGTCTACCCGCCTTCAAGGGTGGCGGCGGCCACGGATCGGTAGGCGGCAACATCGTCCACGATGCGGATACCGCGCTTGGCGAGGGCCTGCCCGCGCATGCCCGGCCCGACCTGGCCTGGTCGCTGAAGATCTCAGGAGCTCTTCTCGTCCTGTGGCTCGCACCCGTTTTAGCGCTCCTCTTATTTGCCGGGCCGGATAATGTGTTCACGCAGATCGCCACCTTCTTCAGCCAGATGGCTGTTGTGACCTTCGGGGGCGCTTACGCCGTTCTCGCCTATGTCGCGCAGGAGGCTGTAGGGACCTACGGATGGCTGCAACCTGGCGAGATGCTGAATGGCCTCGGCCTTGCCGAGACAACGCCGGGGCCGCTGATCATGGTTACCCAGTTCGTCGGCTTCCTCGCCGCCTTTCGCGAGGCGACAGGATTATCTCCGATCTTCGCGGCAACACTCGGAGCGATCCTCACCACCTGGGTGACCTTTGTGCCTTGTTTCCTGTGGATCTTCGCTGGGGCGCCATTCGTCGAACGACTGCGCGGCAATCGCGCACTGTCCTCGGCGTTGACGGCCATCACGGCAGCGGTCGTGGGCGTCATTTTGAATCTCGCTGTCTGGTTTGCGATACACACGCTTTTCACACGCACCCGCACGGTCGATTTTATCGGCGGGGGGTTCGACGTTCCGGTGGTCACCTCGCTAAATGTTGCATCGCTTGTGCTCGCCTTGGGAGCAGCGATCACCGTCTTCAGGTTTAAGATCGGCATGATCTCCGTTCTCCTAGCCTGCGCTCTCCTGGGCGCAGCCTATGTCCTGATCGTGTGAGACGTGCATCATGACTAAACTTTCGAAGCGCGGCACATTACGAGCCCGGGAACAGGAGGAGTTGCCCTGGCCATTACCAACCCGACGCAGGCGCAGTAGACTAGCACAGCGCCGGCAGCCGCCTTCTTTGCAGATCATCAGCCCAAACCGCTGAAGAACCGGAAGCTCCCTCACGCTGTTCTGCGGGGTAGCGAACTGGCTTGACCTGAGCAGCAGATGCAACGATATGGACAACACAAAATAGCGGGACCAAACCCGCCAGGCATACGAGCGCCTTTGGTGCCACGGGGCCGTAGAATGGGAAGGATATCCTATGTCTGCGTGCTACCCACTTTCATCCTGTATCGAATGGCAATTTACCGAAGCGGGGGAACTTGACGCGCGACTGCGCGCAGCCAAAGCGGTAGGTTTTGAACGGGCTGAATTTCATCTCTGGCGCGACAAGCCCGTGGAGATGCTGGCGACCGCTCTTGCCGAGACGGGTATGCGACTGACTGGCGTATGCGTCGATCCGCGTCGTTCGATTGTTGATCCGGCCGAACGCGACCAGATGATAGCGGCAGTGCGCGAGACAATCGCTGCCACGGAGCAACTGGGCAAGCCCGACCTTATTGTTGCTTCCGGTTTCCGGATCGAAGGGCTAAGCGAGGAGGAGCATTTCGCTAATGCCGTTACCGCGCTGCGTGCCGCGGCAGATGTGGCCGAGGCGGCAGGGGTCACGCTCCTTCTCGAGCCGCTGAATACCCGATTGTTCGCGGCGATGTATCTGGTCAGCACAAAGCTTGGTCTTGATCTGGTCGAGGCCGTGAACAGCCCTAATTTGCGCCTACTTTATGATGTCTGGCACAGTGCTGTCATGGGTGAGACGATGGCCGAGGTTCTGGTGGGCCGCATCCATCTGGTGGCCCATGTGCAGGTCGCGGACATGGACGACAGGCACGAACCGGGCAGCGGCAGTCTGGACTGGGCCAACATCATGCAAACCTTGCAGGATCTGGGCTATTCGGGTGCCATCGGCCTGGAATATTTCCCCACCCTCCCCATGGACCAATCGCTGGCGTTGACGCGACAAAAGCTGGGCTGCTGACGGAAAAACGCCGTCAGGAAAGAGGGCGCGACGGCGACAATCGCTCGCGCGAGATAATTGGATATCCCACATGTATATCGAAAATATCGCGATCAGTCTCGACATGATCAATCGCCACTATCAGGAGCCTAACCGGAACCGGTACGAAAGCCGATATTTCTGGGAAGAACTTTATACGCTGATCGCCGCATCCGGCTTCTCCACCATCGAGATTCCCTATGAGCCGGTCTGGCAGTTCGGCGGGCGCAGCGGCGTGCCGTTCAACCGCTACTGCGTAAACACCAAATATGGCGACGCAATCCAATATCGCAGCTTGCTGGAAGCAAGCGGGATCAGCCAAGTCAGCGGTGTGACTTTCGATCCCAATCTGTTCATGCGCAACGCCAATCTGGATTTCTATTTTGGCGCCACCGGCCACTTCGCGAAGGAAGCCATCGGCCACGCAGCAGATCTTGGCGCACGCTATATTGCCATCAGTCCGTCGCCCTTCCACGGGCGCGTCGCGCAATATCATCCCGACATCGACAAGGATCTGGAGAGTTTCACGACGCGAACCGCCAGGCTGCTGACCGATCTTGCGACCGCCGCGGCGGAGCGGGGCGTCAACCTCGTGCTTCGCAACGAATACTGGAGTCTGTTTCGGGGTGAACGGATTTTGGCACTCGCCGATATGCTTCCCGAAACGGTCAAGTTGGACATTGATACTGCGAACCTTTTTATCGCCGGTGTTCCGGCCGAAGCCTTTATCGAAGCGCAGATCGGCAGGATCGGTTGCGTGCATCTGACCGATACCGATTTTGTCGACACGCAAGCGGTGTGGAAATCTCCCAATCCCGAATTTCCCAGCGAGCGTGCCACGCAGGTTTTCCGTGACCCCGGCACGGGATCGGTTGACCTGACCGGGATCACGGCGCTGCTCGACAAGCTGGGCTATCGCGGCGCCATCACGTGTAGCGCCCGGCAGACGAGGGATCCGTTCCGGGCGTTGCTGCGGACCCGCATCCTGCTCAATCAGCTACAAAAATAAATTGAACGGAGCCTCCGTCATGCAGAACATCCGCTACGCAAATATGTGCCACTGGAAAGCAATCCCGTACCGCAAGATCGATAATTTCCGCGAGTTCTACTATGAGGACAAGACCAACAGCGCATATTATTCGGACTGGGACAACATACTGAAATATCAGTCCGCATTGGGCTTTGAAGGAATTGAAATCGCGCCCTGGGATCTGGCCGATATCGTGCCGCTGTTCGGATCGCCCAGGAACTTCGCCGAATTTGCGAAGGATCGTGGTGTGCAGGTAATAGGCATGTTCCATGGCGCACACGCCTCTCATGCTGCAAACCATTTCGACGAAGCCGTGCGCGCCGGGCGAGAAGCGGTCGACACGATCGTACAGTTTGGCGGCACCTACATGAACACCTGCCCTACCCAGAATTATTACGGAACGGGTCCGTTAAACCGCGAAGAAGTGCAGCAATGTGCGAAGGTGATGAACGAGATCGGTCTCTACGCTACGGATCATGGGGTGAAAATCGGCCTGCACAATGAATTTTTTTGCGCAATCAACCTCCCCAATCATCGTGAGCTGATCGAATCGACCGACCCCAAGCTCGTTCACTATTGCATCGACACTGCTCAGATAGCGATCCTGGGTGAAGATTTGCTCAAATTTTACGATGATTATCATGATCGCATTAGTACGTTTCACCTCAAAGACACGGCGTCTGCCAGTCAACCCGATAGCGTGCGCTATGCACAGGATCCCGAAATCACCGACGATGGCACGCGATGGTTTTGGGAACCAGGCCAAGGTGAACTTGATCTGCACGGCCTCTATCGCCTGTTAAAGCAGCATGCCTTCCAAGGGTGGATTTCGATCGAATATGATGGTTCTCCCGACTTGTTGGCTTCGATGGCCCTGACCCGCTACTTCCTGGATAATGAATTGCGGCCGATCTACGACTGACTTTTGCAGCTCAACGACGCATTGACACCTGGTGCAGAGATTTAGAGTCGGCATTCTAAATTCCACTCGGTGTTCGACGCTATCCAGTTTTGCGACCGATATGAACGATCAATCGGCAAGGCCCGGACAGGAGAGAAACCGGCGCAGCTTCCTGTCCATCGTCACGCCTAATCACTCCACCGGCCTGCCGCCATCGCCACGTTGAACTCA
The DNA here is from genome assembly GCF_018604485.1 of Sphingobium sp. BHU LFT2. Lineage (NCBI taxonomy): Bacteria > Pseudomonadati > Pseudomonadota > Alphaproteobacteria > Sphingomonadales > Sphingobiaceae > Sphingobium > Sphingobium sp. BHU LFT2. The sequence continues at coordinate 43,594 of NZ_JAFCGW010000014.1, read as the reverse complement.
GGCTTGCCGGTGGTGAGCGACGAGCGCGCTGCCGCCACGCTGGACGAAGCACCATGATGAAGACTGCGCGCCTGTGTCGAGTTGAGATGGTCCTCGAGCAGATCGAGTATCTCGCTATCTTCGTTACTGTCGAATTTGCGCGCAAACAGATCTTTGCTGAGCGTCAGCCGCATCTGGTCATGGATCGTGAAAGTGCGCAGGCGTAGCTTGATGTCGCCGTCGGGTATCCAATCAATCGTTCTAAGATCATCGTTAGCGACGGGGGCATCAGGAAACTCGTTCTTCATGGCAGTCTGGAAAAACGCTGCGTCCGGGATAAAAGTCCCGCGATAGAAGCGCTTGTACCGGATGGCGCGACGGTCATGGCAGACGAAATGACAGAAATCGCGAGTCACCGCTTTCCATTGGGTGCCAATGAAGGGCGTCACGCCCGACAGATATGTGCGAGGCAGGCCGGTACGGTAGATGCGGCTGAAGGCTTCCAGAAAATAATGGCTGATACGGTTCATCGTGTCAGGGCGAGTAAGTTGCTGGTCCAGCGCCCGAATGAACTGCATGCCGTCATCCCTGGCGAGATAATCCGCGATGTAAGTTTGGGATTTGAGCGGAAAATCCTTACCGCTCAAATTAATGAAATATCGCCAGGTCGCACCCATTTGAAGCAATTGGGCCATGCCCCTCAATTCGGCATCAACCAGGCTGTAACCGCCCCAAACCGCCTTACGCGATTTCAGGATGGCGCTGCCCCTATAGGGCGCGATGAAGTCGGCGATGTCAGCTGCCATTTTCCGCCCTGAATTGGCGTCGACATGGATCAGATAATGATTGCCTGGAGCATAGATTGCGCGGAACATGCGTTTGAATTGCTCGGGAAAGCGATGCACGAGGATGAGACAAGCGATCATGGGTCGAACTCCATCGGGCTCGCGAGGGGCCAGTCCAACGCGACGCAGGTGTTTCCAGCCTCTGGAAATTTGGTCGAAACTTTCGACCGGCGTTCGATTTTTTGGAGAAGCGGCACCGGACATGCTCGATACCGCTGATCACCAGTCAATATAGGGAACGCGGCGGCACGTTATAAGACACAACGTCGGAGGCGCATCAAAATGGCGCCCATAATCGTTCGGCGTCATCGACCGCTTCAAACATGTCGCTTTCAGCCTGCATCTTATTGAGGTGAAGACGCACGGCGTCCGGGTCGCCATGCCGCGGAAATCCCCGATCCGCCTTGGCCGCCCTTGCCAGATCGCCGATCCAGCCGTCTCGGCCGTGCTGGCCGATCAGCCAGGTGCCAAAGGCAATGCCCTCAAATGGGTCCTGTTCGATCGCTTCGCTATCCGTCATGGCCTGACCCCTCCAGCCAGTTGCCAGCCCCGTTTCGAAGGTTTGACTATGGGGCGACCACACAGCAGACATGCCGACATAAGCAAGCCATTTTCCACATGCTCCTCGACCGGATCGGGCCGATGCCGGCGCAGTAGATTGTGAAGGATCATCGAGGCGCTCCTGTCCCGCAATGAAGCGGACTTTGTCCTATTGAGGTTGCCTCCGCCACGCCCTGCGACACGACATGATGGGCTGGTTCTGCAGGCTCGGCCGCATCTTCGATCAGGAATTCTAGCGCGATCGCTGCATCCTCTGCGCTGAGCACATGGCGTACGCCGGCTTCGATGTCGGCCGCCTCTACCGCCTGACGGGCCCAGGCCTCAGCCGCCCGCAGGGCGACAGCGCGAACATGGGCGAGCGGCGTCTCGGCCGCCCTCTGGCGGTGCAGGGCTTCTTGCTGCCTGCACATGCAAGCACTATTGAGTGCGATGGTCATGGTCGCCCCCCCGACCGTGCGTTTCGAACCCACAAAGGCACCCAGCGCCACGAGTTCATCGAAGAGGGGGGCAAAAGGAGGCGGGAACCGTCCGCTGGCATTCCTCCGATCCGGGCCTCGACTTCAGTCCGTTCGTCCCGCTTTTGCGCTTGCTCTAAGTCCTCCCGCTCGATCCGATGGCTTTCGAATCCGTTAGCTGTTGGAATGTGGAGCGTCGTCGCAGTCCAGGCATAAACCGTTCCTGCACTGCTTTTAAAAGCCTCTTCGTCGGTTTCAATCGCATAGGTACCTGCAGGCAGGAGCCCAATTCCTGGCAACTGGAAAGGGGCCCTGAACGTTACGGACGTGCTGCTCGTACATTTGGTCATGGACGTAGCCAGCAGGGTTTGCCCTTAGGCGTGAATGGATATTCCACAGTCATCACTCTCTCCCGAAAGCAGGCGGGAGCACGATGGTCTCTCTGTCACGAAATGCCTGCGGCACTATATAGGTGATCCACCATCCTAGCACATCTCGCGACAGGCCTTGCATCAATTCGAATGTCTGAAGGATCATCTATGTCGCCGATACGGCCGATGCCCTCGAACAGAATAAATGAAGTGCAACAGGCCAGGGACACCCGGGTATCCTCGGCTTTTCGTCGCCGCCCCTGGTAACCGGTTCAGCCCCCGATCCATCCGAAAGTGGGACCAATGCGCTTTCAGATTTTGGATGCCCGATAGTGGCAGCTAGCCGTCCGTCTTTTTCCCGAACGGGGGAAAAGGTTGCGGCCGGCAGTCGCTGCCAGCTGGCCCTCAACGAGAAAGGAGCATATTTCCTCCCGAGTTTACGGGATGAGCATGACAGTGATCCATCCATCCTGCTCATTGAGCACGCCGAATTTATTCACGCGCCTCAGATCGGGGGGTGAGAAACGCTCTTCGCCGCTGCGGAATGTAGTTCAGATTAGTTTTTTCCTGCCACTATGGTATGGCAGCTAATCACTGCGCAAATCGCAATGGCTAGGAGACGTATGCGCTCCTGAAAATAAAGGAGAGACGCATATGTGCCCGTCTACTTCCGCAATCGACCTTGCCGATATGCTTTTCCGCGCGAAAGACAGGGTCGGCGGTTATCCGTCTCAATACCTTGAACATTTGACCGCGCTTCTTGGTGCTGCACGGGAGAAACTGGCTCGCGGCACTAATCTCTCCAATGCTGACATCCAAGAGCTGAACGAGGCTTTGGATGAATGGCAGAATAAGTGGGCGAGTCCGCCTGAACCTAGGAACTGACGCAACGTATCCCTCGAGGAAAATTCGAACGATGCAAACTTTTCCCAAAAATTGAGCTTACTCTGGCAGATTGCTTCCCAAGAATTCGGTTCGGCACCCGGCTTTTGACCCGAATGATGATGGGAGGGATCACCGTCATAATGCTTCAGAAGCGCCGTTCCGAAGGAGCGCAAAAAGCCTCTCCAACGGTCGCCCTGGCTTCATGACCAGCGGCAAGTCGGGATGCCGCGCGTGCAGTTCTGGAGGAAGGCCCGCTGCGCTGTACACTATGAAGGGTATTGCGGTTTCCATCAGGAAAAGTGCGAGAGGCGTAACGTCGCGATCGCGAAGATTTGCATCTACTATGGCAGCGTCAATCTTGGCCTGCGTCAGGAAAGTTAAAGCCTCATCGACCGTTGGAAACGGCCCGGCGACTGTGCCGCCGACGCTTTCCACATTATCACAAATCGCCATCGCAATCAGCGGATCGTCCTCGACGATCAGCACGCACAATCCTGCCAGCATATGTTCTCCCTGGAAGCGGGAGCACAAGGTCTCTCAGCCGATGACGCGCCACACATGTCACCGATAGGCGGTAAGCGAATTGCTCTGCATTAAGTTCCCGATTTTTAACGAAATCGCAGTGGTCAATGATAGTGCAACTCCTATCGCGTTTCTGCGGAAGGTTGGCAGGCCAGCCGCAGCCATTTTCGAAATTGATATGCGTTGCCGGGTTCGCCGCTACATTCCAGCTTTTGAGACTGACTGAGGCAATTTGACTGTCCTTGTCATGCCACCAAAAGGCAGGCATGGTCTGGCGTCACCGCGTAATGGACGCCACTTCGGTTTACGGCGCGCTTGATCCAGAACGCGACAGGAATTCCATGAGCTATAGCGGAACGCGCATCGCGGGGTCGTTACCCCCTGCCTGCTATGATGCGGTTAATGGCAAAGATTCATCCCCCAAAAGGAGACGCACCCAGGAAAACGGGGCGAAATTGGACGAAAGCCTTCCAATAATTACGGTCGATATTGCCGATATTCCGGGCGGTGGCCAGCTTCACCTCCTCCAGTGTGGGACAGAGTTCTCGATCCAGTTTGGCGATGATGAGTTGATGGGAAGCCGCGACCATGAATCCGAGAAGGCTCTCGCGAGGATGACCCAAGAGCGCCTTGTTCAGCGTGACGGCAATATTTTGATTGGCGGTCTCGGCATGGGCTTCACGCTTGGGGCTGCGCTCGACGCCTGGTCGCAAACCGCGATCATCACGGTTGCCGAGCTTGTGCCCAAAATCATAAGCTGGGCCAACGGCCCCTTATTGCACTTGTTCGGTGCCAATCTGACAGATCCGCGAGTCAGAATTCAATTGGCCGACGTGTTTGATGTCATTGCCCATGAGAAGGATAGCTTCGATGCCATTCTGCTTGACGTCGATAATGGTCCAGACGGCTTCATCAGGAAAAGCAACGACAGGCTTTATTCCGCAGACGGCCTGGAAATGGCCTATGCAGCACTGAAACCGGGCGGCCTACTGTCGATATGGTCAGCCTACAGCGATGACGCTTTTGCCGAACGGCTGGAGCAGGCTGGCTTCTGCCTGGATGAGATTTTGTTGCCAGCCTTTAGCGGCAGTGCCGAACGCTGGCACAATATTTGGTTCGCGGCCAAGGCCGGGGCCTGACAGTCGGTACCCGCCTTTGCGAGCATGAGACCGAGCCTGCCAGGCTCCATTCGCTACAGCGCGCGAACGGGCTTGGCAGGCAGAGCCGTTCTCCGGTCAATAAGCCGGAGACTGGATATCGGTAGTATTGCGCGTCAAATGTGACTTGTCGTGACGGCACTTGGCCTGATTAGTTCAGGATTGCCACTGCTGTAGAGGCGATGAAGACTCTTCTCGTTGCAACACGGAAATGATCTTCGCATAGGCACGAGCCAAATCCTCGTGCTTTGCTCTTATAGCAGAATTCTCCGCGAGCTCAGCATGATTCAACTCGGCCAACCTCCGGCGGTTAAGATAATCGAACCGCCCCAAGAATTTACTCATCGTGCTGACGGCGGATGATGACGGGCCACATGCGATCGGGAGCGTGTTACAGCGCCGTCAATAAGTTTACCCTTCATCAAAACGCGAAGTGAATCAGCATCCCGTGGATCAAGGAGAACGATCCGCACGCCACCAGAGTCGAGCGCCTCGAGAACCGAAATCCTGAAGCCGTTTTTTTGACAGACCAGCCGTATGGCAACGGCCGACTCCATAACGTTTATGGCCCTGCTCATATCCGACAGTCCCGCTGGTTTTTCAAAGCGAAAGGGGCTGAACCATCGGGACGCTCCGATCGATAGGGGTGGACATGCTCTCGAATGCGCTGCGCATAACGGTTGGCCAAACGCTGATGCGCATGGGATGCCGCGCGGCAATGCGCGCTCTGGGCACGCAACAACTCTTCCTGCTCGCGCTTGAGCAAATAATTTAGATCTTCCACGGATGGGCTCCCTCAGCTGGCAAGCGGGAGCACGTTGGTCTCTCAGTCACGGCGAATGCTTGCAGCAAATTTCGCGCAATAAATTACACTTACCAAATAATATTTTCAAAGTCTATGAAATAATCAAAAATTCTTGAAAAATCCCATTGACTTATTTTGCCGCATTAAAAAGGCAATATATTTGAACGGCAATCCATATAATTTCACTGAATGTGTGAGCTATGCCGTTTTTTTATAAGATGAGATTGTTATGTCTGGCTGTGATCTCTGTATAATATTGTGAAAATACAAGAATATTATAATCACCGATTTCACATCGCCCCCCCCAGCTGCCTAACATGTCGCTCCACCACCCTGTTCAAGAATGCGGCATAACTGGATGACAACGAAGAAAGGCCTCTCTCACTTGCCTCTGACAGCAAATGCGGCGCCCGCTCATGACCATTGATGGCCTTGGCGGTCTGTCTTCACCTTACCAATTACACCTATTTTGCCCCCGCCCAATGGACGTACGCCTCATACCCATCGCCCTGACCGTGAATATGATGGTGCTCGGCCACATCCAAAGCCAGTTGGTTATGGTGGGAGTTGCACATAGTGATAAGCGCGACCGCTTTAACCCTGCTTGCGCCGTTCGGGATCGAGGCCCGCGCCATCGGCGCGGAGACACTTAAGCGCAAAATCATCAATGGTTAATCTGGAAAAATCTATCCAGCTTCTACGAAAATTTGCTTTACGGCCTCAAGCCACGAATAGCTTTTCATCACATTATCTAGCGGACGGCCACTGAGGCCGGGATCTTCACCGTTCAAAAATGCTATGGCATCCTGAGCGCCCAATCGCGCTATGGCAAGTTCAAGAATATGCCTTGGCGCTCGATCTGATCCAAAGATCAATATGAACCAACGAGCCGGCTTCCGGGCGGCTTAATCAAGATGCTCGTCTTCATTTCGCATCTTGTACAGCGCTTTTCTTTTACGGTCGATCTGGACCACCAGAGCGCGATCAGACATGATCTGCCATGCAGCTTTTGACCGCAGGCAGCGCTCCTTCACATTTGCCAGATTGGTTTCCTGCGCCTCTTGGTCACATTGTGCGACGCGGGCGAGATAGAAGTCGATCGTGGCGACCATGTCGATCTCCTGTAAGTTGGATGTCGTTGCGAGGAAAATCAATCGATCATTTCAGCGACAGCCCTGCGCAATTCGAGCACGGGCAGAGTGCCCCAAGGGGCGCCTTGATAATATGGACGCGGCCTTTTGGCGGTCGCGGGTGATAATTTGGCATGAGCCATATTCGAGCGGATATTGAGATTCATGATATTCCTAAAACACACATCCTGGCGCGTGATGTAATGAAAAAGCTTGGCTCAACGGCACATTGTTTCGGCGCATAAGGCGCACAAAAACAGCCGGAGCATCGCCCGCAACGGCCTGGGCGGGGTAAAGTGGCCACATTGGAGCGCTTGCACATACGTCCCGCCATCCAATGATCAGGCAAGAGCGAGCAGGCGAACCGGCGCGACGGGATGCCGCGCCGGGAACGCTTTAAGGTAGACGCCTATCTTAGGCAGTTTCAAGGTTCACAGCAGACTCTTTACCCCTTCGATCTGCCTCAACCTCGTAACTCAGGCGCTGATCCTTATGCAGCGTAATCATTCCCGCGCGCTCGACGGCAGAAATATGGACGAAGCTGTCCGGCCCACCATCTTCGGGCGCCAAGAAGCCATAGCCTTTGTCAGAATTAAAGAATTTTACGGTACCGATAGGCATGGAATACTTCCTCTCACGGAAATAGAGAATCCACCCGCAAGATTGCAGGTGAAGCTGATAACGCAAGAAAGGAAGCGACACCCAATGAGGGGCAAGCTCCGTCGCAGGCGACGTTAAGCATCACCACAAATATATCATAATTGAAAAATGTCAATTCTTCATTTTATTTTCATTTCAGAACCGAAATATCATCCTTATAAAAATAAGATTACGATGCATAGTTTGAATGTCGCCAGCGCATTGCTCACCATCAACATGAGCGTTATGGACATAACGAGCATCGTGACGCCTAGGCCCAGCGCCAGGTTACGACAGACACCGAGCTTTTTCCTACGAATATGCTCCTCGCAGCCGACTGCGCTCCTCTCCAGTGCGACGAAAGGCGTGGATATGTCATAGGGCCGATCGATCTGTTCATGCCTCGATCCATTTTTCCAGGTTGCTAAGGCACTTGCTGTCTCCGGGATGAAGCTTGCCATCCCTGCACCAAGCGTAAACGATGCGAACATCCTGAAGGTTGAGAAAGGCGCCGCCAGAAGGCCGAGCCCCGGGCCTCGATCTTGCTTCGGTCACGCCGATTTCAAGGTTCGCAAAACAGAATTTTTGGCTTCTGGCTTTCCTCAAATTCTGGCGCGACAACGTGCCGGAAAATTTTCTCTTGAACCGCAGGCAAGTCGTCCTACCTTTCTCTCGCCGGACGCCGAACCGGGTCCGGCTGGACATTGAGAGCGCCGGCTCTCTCCGGTGCGTCTCATGCCCAAATTGCTCAACCGGAGGATTTGGAAATGAGAACTGCTTTTGACTTCGCGCCTTATCGGCGCTCCACGGTCGGCTTCGATCGCCTGTTCAACATGCTCGAAGCAGGTCAGCGCGAGGATGACGGCTTTCCGCCATTCGACATCGTCAAGGACGGCGAGGACAGCTATCGCATCACTCTCGCCGTCGCAGGCTTCCGCCCTGACGAGATCGAGGTCGTCGCGCAGCAGAATCAGCTCACCGTCACCGGCAAGCGTGCCGAAGACGGTGATAAGAGCGAATATCTGCATCGCGGCATCGCGACCCGATCGTTCGAACGGCGCTTCCAGCTCGCCGACTTCATCGAAGCCGGCGAGGCGTGGTTCGAGCATGGCCTGCTTAGCATCCAGCTCAAGCGTGTCGTTCCCGAAGCGATGAAGCCGCGCAGGATCGAGATTAGTGGTGGCAGCGCCGCCAACGATCGCCTCGAGGCGCCTAGGGACGCCAAGGCGGCCTGATCTGATCGAGCGCCGGCTCGCCGGCGCCGCCCCAGAAGCGGCTGCCGGCGGGCCATGCCCAACTCTAGCCAGACAAAGGAGACAAGCATCATGGCTATCCGTGATCTGATACCCTGGAGCCGGCAGGAGAACCGGCTCCCCGTTCCGATTAGCGCTGAGCGCGCTCGCCACGAAAATTCCGACCCGCTGCTCTCGCTCCACCGTGAGGTGAACCGGCTGTTCGATGATGTCTTCCACGGCTTCGGCGTTCCATCACCCGGCAGTCTCGAGCGAGGTCTGTCCTGGCCGAACATCGAGCTCGCAGAGACGGACAAGGAACTCGCGGTTACAGCAGAGCTTCCCGGCCTCGACGAGGAAGATGTGGGGATCACCATCGGAGAAGGCGCGCTGACGATCCGCGGCGAGAAGAAGTCCGAGGTCCAGGATAATGATCGTGGCTATAGCGAGCGTAGCTACGGTCGTTTCGAGAGGCGGATCGCCCTGCCAAGAGGCATCGAGCGCGACGGGGCGAACGCTCGCTTCGAGAACGGCGTGCTTACCGTGATACTGCCCAAGACGGAGGCAGCGAACGAAAACATACGCCGCATCCCCGTCAATGGAAAAGCGGCATGACAGGCAGGCCCGGGACTTTGGTCCCGGGCCCACTCCCGGGTTATACCAGATCCCGCGCAATTTGGCTGCGAGCGCATGGTGGCCCGATTTTGAGCTTCATCGCCGTTCTCGTCACGATCGGTCCGATCGAGACAGCGGTGGCCTTCGCCGATCTGACGGCAGGAATGCACCGCAACGAGCGGATCAGCCTCGTTCCCGCTCTGTCTCGATCGCCCCAGTCGTGTTACTCCTATTCGCTGTAGCGCGCGACGTAGTCCTTTCCCTCCTGCGTATTTCGCTGGCCGCGTTCCGCGTGGCGGCGCGCTGCAGTTGCTCTAGGCATTGACGCTCACATTCTCCTGTCCCGGCCTCTCTTCGGACAGCGAGGGCGGCCCCCGTGAAGCCGAAAGGCATGGCAACATCGCGGTCTTCCCGCTGGCTTTCCCCTTGATCGCGGATCCCCGAAAGCCTTGCGGCCGCAGTGCTCGTCATGGGCCGCATCGATAACTGGATCGAGGGCGGCGGCGTGCTCGCGATGGTCGGCGTGTGCATGGTTTCGAACTAGTCCGCGATGCTCGCAGCCGACCACCTTGTTTTGCTGCTGGGGAGCCCCGGTACCGACGTCGTGGGCCGCATCACCGGCGCGCTTCTTACCCGGCTGGCTGTACAATTCGCTTTTCTACGGTCTCGCGGCCGCGCCGCTCCCGGCGGACTGAACCAGTCGCTATGCAGCCTTCGAGCACCCGGACAACCCAATCGAGCATTGCGGCATCGGAAGCGGCCTCAGCAAGTTCGCGGCGGGCCAAGCGCTGAAGCCGAGCGAGGTCCCGTCACAGCAGACGTAGGGTAATCAGGCTTTGCCCCGGCGCATTGCTCGGGATGCGCTGCTCTGCCCTCCCCGGGTCGCAGGAAAAGATCGAGGAGCCGCTTGCGGCCAGCGACGGCCCGAGCCCGGCTTTCACGCTCATCGAGCGGCACTGGCAGCAGTTCGAGCCCGAATTCCATGATGTTGTCGAAGACAAGGACCAGGCGGATTGCTCGTCCGCCTCGTGGGACCCCCGCGATCGTCAAAATCGCGTGTCATGGGAGCGGAATGATGCCATCGACCGCGCGCCATTCGGTGGGGCCAATCAGCCGGCCGTGGGCGATCCGCACCGAATGAAGCGCGGCCTCGATCTCGGTCCGCCAATGGTCGAGGAAATTGAACAGCACCGGGAAATCGGGTGCAAGATCATAATCCTGCCATATAAACAGCTGGAGAAACGACGGCGCATCGGGCCGATAGTAATGGATCTCGGCCGTGGTGAGACCGTAGCCCTCCAGTTGCGCGACGAAGCCGCGATCCCTCATTGCAACTGTCGGAAGTTAGTCCGCGATTCATCGAGCGATCGCATGGCGGCGAAGACCTCGTCGATCGGAACGGCCCGCTTGGCGCCGGGCGGCTTACGCATCGCCGGCTGGTCCTTTACCGCAGAGCGATCAGACGCCCAGGATGCGAGGATCGCGCGTTTGACCTCCGGCTCTAGGCTTGGATGGTGCGCAACGTCGAAGGGGTGCAAGTAACGGGAAAATGGCTGCGACATGGTCGTGCTCCTTTCCTTGTGTCGCTCCTTTTCATGCATGCGGTGAGACATGCCGCTCAAGATTTTGGTGCATGAGTGAGTCGCGTCAAGAGGGATGATGTAATCGCAAAGCCCCGAACATACCTGTTTGGCACTCTGTCAGGGCGAGTGCCAAAAATTTTCACTCACTCTCTTGAACCCGAAAATTTCTTTTCCTAGTTCACCCGCACCTGTCGTTCAGATGAACGGGAGGGACATCACAATCTGTTTTGCATCTGGAGGTTTTGCCATGCATTTCCGCCCCTTGCACGACCGCGTGGTCGTCCGCCGCATCGAAGCCGAGGAGAAGACCTCGGGCGGCATAATCATTCCCGACACCGCCAGGGAAAAGCCGCAGGAAGGCGAAGTCGTGGCCGTAGGCCAGGGCGTGCGCAACGAGAGCGGAGCGCTTGTCGAGCTCTCCGTGGAGGCCGGCGACCGCATCCTGTTCGGCAAATGGTCGGGCACCGAGGTCAAAATCGACGGCGAGGATCTGCTCATCATGAAGGAGAGCGACATCCTTGGCGTGATCGACAAAGCCAAGCCACTCAAGCAGGCGGCCTGATCGACCACCCTTATCACTCGAACATTCAGGAAGGATATAGAAAGGAGTAGCAGCGATGGCTGCCAAGGAAGTGAAATTTGCGTCGGACGCGCGCGACCGTATGCTGCGCGGCGTCGATACGCTGGCCAATGCCGTGAAGGTGACATTGGGGCCCAAGGGCCGCAACGTCGTGATCGACAAGAGCTTCGGCGCGCCGCGTATCACGAAGGACGGCGTCACCGTCGCCAAGGAGATCGAACTTGCCGACAAGTTCGAGAATATGGGCGCCCAGATGCTGCGCGAAGTGGCCAACAAGCAGAACGATAAGGCGGGCGACGGCACGACCACCGCGACCGTGCTCGCGCAGGCGATCGTACGCGAAGGCTCAAAGGCCGTTGCGGCCGGCATGAACCCGATGGACGTCAAGCGCGGCATCGATCTTGCCGTGACCGCCGTGGTCAAGGACCTTGAGAGCCACGCGCGCAAGGTCTCGGATAATAGCGAGATCGCGCAGGTCGCCACCATCTCGGCTAATGGCGACCATGAAGTCGGGCGTATCCTCGCTGAAGCGATGGAAAAAGTTGGCAATGAGGGCGTGATCACGGTCGAGGAAGCCAGGAGCCTGGAGACCGAACTCGAGACGGTTGAGGGCATGCAGTTCGACCGCGGCTATCTCTCGCCCTACTTCATTACCAATGCCGAGAAGCTGAAGGTCGAACTCGACGATCCCTACATCCTCATTCACGAGAAAAAGCTCTCGAACCTGCAGGCGCTCGTGCCGCTGCTCGAGAAGGTCGTGCAGTCCGGGCGGCCGTTGCTGATCATCGCCGAGGATGTCGAGGGCGAGGCGCTCGCGACGCTCGTCGTCAACAAGCTGCGCGGCGGCCTCAAGATCGCCGCGGTCAAGGCGCCGGGGTTCGGCGATCGCCGCAAGGCGATGCTGGAAGACATTGCCATTGTCACTGGCGGTAACGTCGTTTCGGAGGATCTCGGCATCAAGCTCGAGAATGTCACGATCGACATGCTCGGCCGGGCCAAGAAGGTCGTGATCGACAAGGACAACACGACCGTTATCGATGGCGTCGGGCACAAGGCCGATATCGAGAGCCGCGTATCGCAGCTCCGCCAGCAGGTCGAGACTGTTACCAGCGACTATGACAGAGAAAAGCTGCAGGAGCGCGTGGCGAAACTCGCCGGCGGCGTAGCGGTGATCCGGGTGGGCGGCGCGACCGAGGTCGAGGTCAAGGAGAAGAAGGATCGCGTTGACGACGCGCTCCATGCCACTCGAGCCGCAGTCGAGGAGGGCATATTGCCGGGCGGCGGCATCGCACTGCTCCGCGCGATCAAGGCGCTGGATGGATTGAAGGCCGCCAATGACGACCAGCAGTCCGGGATCGACATCATCCGCCGGGCGCTACGCGCACCATCGCGGCAGATCGCCGAAAATGCCGGTGAGGATGGCGCCTATATCGTGGGAAAGCTGCTGGAGAGCTCCGAATATAACTGGGGCTTCAATGCCGCGACCGCCGAGTATCAGGACCTGGTCCAGGCGGGCGTGATCGATCCGGCAAAGGTGGTGCGCACGGCGCTGCAGGACGCCGCGTCGGTGGCCTCGCTGCTCATCACTACCGAAGCGCTCGTCGCCGAGCTGCCAAAGGATGAAAAGTCCGCGCCGATGCCGGCGATGGATTACTGATTTTGGAGAAATCGGGAGCGTGGCGCCGAGGCGCTGCGCCCCCGAATGTACCGCTCCCGCCGGTGTTTCTACTCCCTGACGCCATCAGCCGGGAAAGAGATCGACACGCTGAGCGTCTGGCAGGATGGCATCAAGCAGCAAGGTCCGGTGGCAGCCTGCTGGATCGCGCTCGAAGCAGAGCAAGGCGGTGGGACGCGCAGCAGCCAACTCTATCAGTTGCGCTGCCTGGACGATCGCCTCGGGAAGGTCGAGCTGGCCTGCATAGATTTCTGCCAGGCGTACATGCTGCCCCTTGCGGGCCGCTTCGCGTCCTGCCGGCGGGGTGCCAAGCGCCTTGAATCCGACATAGTCGATGCCCGCCTCCCCCAGTCCGGCTGCAAGGATATTCTTTGAGAAGCCCGGGCGGCGCGACAGAGGAACGGCTCTGACATCCGCCAGGACTTCAACGCCAGCTGTCTTAAGCGTTTCGATCAATTGCCCCTGGGTCGCCCCTTCATAACCAATGGTAAAAATCTTCATGAGCCGGATGCCTCAGCCATTGCCTCTATCGCTCCATCAATCGTTCCCGGGACCGGCTAGTTCCTGATGACTGCTCCAGACAGGCTGCCTGCCGCCGCCGCACGGACGAACGAAAAATCGCGTTCCCCTTATGGAAATCGAGTTTCCTTGTCCCACTCGTACAAGGCAACTCACCTGCAATCCGGTATCCGCTCAGGGCGACCCGAGGCTTTTGGCCTTTTCCTGCCCGCCCGGCACATGCCGAGCGGACTTTTGTCTTTTGGTCGTTGCGGATGGCCGGGTCGCCTTACCATTTTCGATCCTGCCTCCTTCGGTAAAGTGACGAACCGATCGATTTTCCGTGTCTGCCCAGGACGTTTTTCCGTCATCTTGGTTGGAGGAACAGCCGTTGGTCATCAGGCGTTCGAGCACCACCCAAAGAGGAGGATGTCATGAGAAATCATTTGTGGATGAGTGTCGCAACGATAGCGGTCCTTGCACTTGGCGCCTGCAGCCCGAAAGCCGAACAAAAGGCGGACAATGCGTTGAACGATACCGGCGCGGCTGTTTCTGGCGTTCTCAATTCCACCGACAACGTGATCGACAATGCCCAGCAGGCTCTCACTACGACGCCGACCGGCCAGGAGTTTGCTGACGCGGCCGCCAAGAGCGACGCTTTCGAGATTGAAGCCGCTAAGCTGGCGGCGACGAATGCCCAGTCTCCTGCGGTGAAGGAATTTGCCAAGATGATGGTCGCCGCCCACACGGAATCGACCGCCAAGATCAAGGCCGCGGCCAAGGCCGCTAGTCCTGCGATTGCGCCGAATGCTACATTGACGGAAGATCAAGCGGACGATCTGGCGGAGCTTAAGGCGCTCAAGGGTGCCGAGTTCGACAAGGAATATATGGATGGTCAGGCCGATGCGCATGAAGATGCCCTCGAACTGATGCGCAAATATGCGGCGGACGGGACGGTCGCATCCCTCAAGCAGGCAGCGGGCGAGATCGCGCCGATCGTTGAAAAGCATTTGTCCAAGGCCAGAGCACTCGACAAGGACTGACGGAACGCCGCCCCGCATGCGGCGCATATATCCTGTCTATGATTGAGGAAGCGCCACGGCGACGTGTCGTGTATTGCGTAGCCTTCCTAAAGGACCCCGCCAGCATGTCTGGCGGTGTCCTTTTGACGCGCGCAAGAGCGCCCGTCACATCAGCATTTCGCTCACGATCGCAACGCCTGCCGCGCCCATAGGACAATCGCCTGTATCGGCATTACGCCTGATTGGCGGGCAATCTCCTTGCCCTTTTTCAAGATCAGCATAGTGGGGATAGTCCGAATAGCATAGCGCGCCGCAACCGCCTGGTCGGCTTGCGTATCGAGTTTGCCGAGCCGGAGCCAAGGCTCTAGTTGCGGGGCGGCCGCAGCAAAGGCAGGCGCCATCTGCCGACAAGGGCTACACCAATGTGCCCAGAAATCGACCAGCAACGGGATATCGGGTCGCAAGGCGTACGCATTGAAATTCTCAGTGGTGAGTTCGATAGCCGTGGCCGCAAATAACTCACAGCCGCACCTGCCGCACTTCCCTCCAGCACCCAATTTTGACAGTGGCGCGCGATTAAGCGTCACGCACGTCGGACAAGCTATGATTTGTGTCTGGCTGTTGTCACTGGCCAATGTCAGCCTTTCCTTTCGGGCAGCCTGTTGCGATCGCTGCCCGCAAATTCTTCGGGTTGCTTTTCCGTCATCGCATCTTCCATTTGCTTTAAAGCGCCGCGCAACTTCGATTTGGGTTGATCGCCACGCTTGGCCGCAAGAGCGGAACCAGCAGCTTTTTTCTACGCTTTGGAGGGTGCAGGCATATCCTGGCCTCCCAACGCCAGATAGCCGGGTAACCGCGTCGTGCCGCCAAGCAGCTCCTTCTGTCCTAATAGGCGAGCCTAGGATGCGGCGGCTCGAGAGCGGCATCTGTCCGGCATTCATCTTGAAGCCATTAAAACCACGAGTGAGCTACAAGGGAGTTAAGATGTCGCGCCAGCCAGTTGCAATGATTGGCGGCTTCCCATTCTGACGCTATAGCGTTTAGCGACCCGCTCGAGGGACGACGGTTTCACGGGCATTATGGCTCCGACCATCCTGGATGGTCGGAGCCATTTTCGTTCAGACAGGCAAGCGAATGTAAATTAGCCCCTGATCACGATCGACCCGTTCCACGACGGCTCGTTGGTGGCGCGACGGGAAAAATATCGACGCGCCCGCCCCCAGCCGCTCGGGCAAACGGGCAACATCAAAGTCAGACAATCGCCCGCCCATCATAACTCGAAACTTCATCGACGGCCTCGCTCAAGGTCTAATTCCATGCTTTTCATTACGACCGAGCATCGTTTTGGTTGCACAACTATGATCCGCGGCAAATCTCCTCCACAAAGAGCTCGCCACTTTTCAGAGGATTTATATGCATCGGGCGCGATGACGCGCGAAAGGCAGTAGCTCTGACACAGGCGGAAGCAGCGAAAAGACCGCTGTGTCGCCAAACGCATTGTGGTCAGTGAAACAAAGTGGCGGCCATGTCGCAACTCTCGGCACGGCTCACCAGATCGCAGTAGCCACAAAATAGCATTTCGCACGCGACGACAACAGACGCGGCGAGCGCAATCGCGCCGGTCGATCCTATGCCTGAAATTGTAGCCAAACGCCCGGCTCTGTTGTCACGCTCCTGCAGGGCGGCGAGACGCAGGTCGAGCTTGCGGAACTCAGTACAAAACTGCAGCAGTGGTTTTGCGAGCAGGGCGACGACGTTGATGCGCTGGCGGGCACGTCACGTTCAGCTTCCCCATCGACGATTTCTCGCGCCGTCGGCATCTTCACCATCCCGACCGGGATGGCGACGCCCGTTCGCCAAGCACGTTGGGCATCAAAGTTGCCGAAATATATGCGCTGCTCGGTCAACAGGTGCGCACCTGGTGCAGCGACAGCCTTACCTGAAGTTCTCGCGACTTTATGGGCACGAACCGCATCGTTTGATGTGTGAACGCTCCGCACATCGTCTCTGCGTCGACGGCATCGTTATACCGTGCCTAACATAGGGCTTTGCATAAGCCGCTGGCATCGGCCGCACCTCATGACCTGGCCTAGTCAGGTCACGCGCTCAATGATGCAACGTCCCACAGGCCTCTGCGCCTATCAGGCAGGGCAGCAATTCTGGACGAGCAGCACCATTTGGGATCGTCGCATGGTTCGCAGCAATCCGATCAAGCTGAAGAATTGACTGACCTTAAGACGTAGAATTCCGGGAACAACGTTCGAAATGAGAAGCCGTTCAGAGATCTGTCATTCGTATGAATGCCTGCATTTCCGTCCACCATTTCGACGATGAGTCTGCCTTTGAGAGACCGCGCTGATACTCCGACAAGCAGATCCCGATTTTGGCAAAGTCCGGTGCCGACATTTCTCGTGACGATATAGTTTCGGACGCGCAATCTCGCTGGCGCTATCGCGCTGCCTTGCCGGTAGATATCCACCCGATCAGCCCAGGCGAAGATGCATGCCAATGCTCCTGCGATGCTAGGGCGTTCCACGGCCCTTCCTCAAGCTGCAATGGCCGCATGCACGCAAAGCGCCTCCTAGAACAGCGGGCGGCCCGTCCATCCAAGTCCAGCGTTTCCCACGAAAAGAAAGCATGACGATGTCGCTTGTGGCGACTTGGCGAGTATATGATTTTATAGCGAAATCTGTTGCTTATCTGCAGTAGCCGACATCTCTTCTGAGCGGGCGCTCACCTACTGCGTCCAGGTTCGTCCGGTTGGTTCCGACATGGCGTCGGTTCCAAAGTCCCGTGTCGGCCTTGTGATTTGTCAGAAATTCGCTTCATCAATCTGACAAACTTGTGTCCGTGTGTCAGAATATATCGCGAAAAATATCGATCTCCTCACCAAGTGTAACAACTTAACAGCTTAAGCCATTGTGCGCGCCGGTTTTCGTCATCCCAGCTTCATCTTCGGTCCGGCAGATGGTGATATCGCAAAGCCCGCTCAAAGGATAACGACGCCATGCCCTTCTTGCTCGACACCAACTCAGCCCGACGCGGGATTCTCGTAGCGCTTTCTGCCACGCCGGTGCTCGCCATCGGCGGCTGCGCGACAACGATGGGTCGGTACAGCTTGGAGGAGGGCGTACGCCGATTGCTTGAGATGTCCACCCAGCGCGCCTTTGCGCGATTGACTCAGCCCGGTGGTTTCTACGACGATCAACTGACGCGCATAATCGTGCCAGATCTCGGTGGGCAGGGCGGCGCTATTCTGTCCGCCATTCTGCGGACGAACGCCGTGCGGGACCGGGTCGGGCGTGCACTTAACGACGTGGCGGTGGATCTGGCCGACGGTGCGGCGCCAGTAGTGCTGGACGCGGTGCGCAGCATGTCGCTGGCGGACGCCGTGTCCGTCTTGCGAGGTGGGCCGACTACGGCCACGGACCTGCTGGCGCGCAATGCGCGCAGCGCGGTCGTAGAGGCGCTGCTGCCCGGCGCCTTGCGGGCTCTGCACTCCGACCTGTTCGAGATTCTGTCAACCGCACTATCGGCCTCCTCGGGGCGCGACCTGAGCGCCATGGCAGACAGCGTATCTGGGCAGATTGGCGATGCAATTTTCAGGGCTATAGGGAGAGAGGAGGCGGCCATTCGGGCCAATCCCCGCGAGACGCGCGACCCGGTGCTGATCGCGCTGCTGGCTGTGTAACCCCGGGTGAAAGGCGTGGCGCATTCGATGATCCACGTCTTCGCTGGGGCGGTGTTCAGGACTAAAATCTAGGGGCGTAGCGGCGGCTTCCCGCCGTGGAGTGGGCAAAGCGGGCACCATCGCGCGCTTTGGCATTAAGCCGGAAGTTTCTTGGCGAAATGCGCGCAGGTTCACGTGACGATGGCCGTATATGATCGGCACTCTTGGCTGCGCGGCAGCGGTCAAGATCGATATCGCAGAAAGAATTCGCCTGGGTGATTTGAAATCCCAACCTTGCTGTTGGAAGCGGCTGTCTGGCATTATGCAGTCGAGGCGATGGCGGCATGGCGAGTCCGACGCGATGCGGCATCACTTGGACCTTGGCGACTCAATTGATAGCATGCGATAGAACTGAGAGACTGAAATCGTCATTTCTGATCAGCAATTCGAAACGCGCGCCGGTTTTTACCAATGCATTCCTGGCCAACGCGTTTTGGGCAGCGTCAGCGATCCAACCGATCAGCCCGCCGAAAGCGATTAGGACGCTGTCGCCTGCCAAACTGGAGGCAGCCAACATCTCATCAGCCGGCAAAATCACCCACCCTGAGATACGCTCGAACATAGCCGGGAACCGTAGTTCGCCCTGGACTACTTCACCCGAAGCCCAATCGACTTTAAGGGAATCACCAAACATCGCCTGAGGATGTCTCATGAGCGCCGTGCCATCAAGTAGGGGAACATGGCTTATCGGTTCCAGGGACCTTACCAAACTACACTGCCTCCGCCGATCCTGTGCGATTTAATCAAAAAATCACGGAACAAAAGGGAATACCGTTATAACTCAAGGTCTTAATATGGTGATCGATGTAATCATACAACAGCGCGTCAGCGACAGTGCGGCCAGCTCGCGGTTTGTGATTTACCCCTTCTTCTGAGCCTCTTAGGTGCGCCCCCTCCCACAAACCACTAGAGGTAGACACTTTGAAGAAATTGCTTGCCGCCGCGATTGTTATGGCATCCGCTTCGGCGCCCGCCTTCGCTCAGGACGAAGTCCGCACGAACTTTTCGGGGCCTTATGTCGCGGGCATGATCGGATACGACAATGTCCGCGTAGGCGCTACCGGCGTCGGTTCCGGTCATGACGACGGTCTCATGTATGGCGGCGTGATCGGTTACGACATCAACTTGGGCGGCGCCGTGTTCGGCCTCGAGGGCGAATATGCCGATTCCGAAACAAAAGACGGCGTGTCCGACGTTTTGGTCCCCGGTGACTTTGTTGGCCTGAAAGCCGGCCGCGATCTTTACGCCGGTATCCGCATCGGCGGCGAGATTGCTCCCAACGTCATGCTCTATGGTAAGGGTGGCTATACCAATGCCAAAGTGAAGGCAGTGTATGACGATGGTCTGGTTTCGGTCAGCGACAGCGACGAACTTGAAGGCTATCGTCTCGGCGCCGGCGTAGAAACCACTATGTCCGGTTTCACCACCCGCGTTGAATATCGCTACTCCAGCTACGGAAAGTATCGCGACACCGGCATTGACTTCCAGCGCCACCAGGTTGCGCTGCTGGTCGGCTATCGCTTCTGAGCGATCCTTCTAAACGGTATAGCTGGAAAGGGGCGTCGTCTGACGCCCCTTTTTTTTTAACGAGCAGTTGTTCGCCGCATGCTCGCTTAATGAACCGAAATGCCTCAAAGTCCTGTTGCTCGTTGAGATCAGTCGCCTTGGTAGCATCCCCAAAAGCCGCCAGCATCCGCCGGCACCATACCCAGCGGCTGGGGCGGGTAGGCGATGCGCGGCCAGGACGTCGTCCCGCGACGTGTTCATGATGCCCGGGAAATCATCCTTGGCGCCCCGCCTCCTGCAATCGGAACCAATTGCATCTTGCACTCTTAATAGCGGACAAGGAGACCCCGCATGATTGGTAAGATTTTTGGAGCGCTCATAGGTAATAAGGCTGCCAAGCACGTGCAGGGCGTAAGCGGCGCGGGTGGTGCCCTGCTAGGGATCGCTGTGCCCGTCGTGGTACGGCGTCTTGGTCCTCTTGGAGTGATAGCTGCAGCAGCGGGAGCCTATGCCTTCAAGAAACACAGTGATCGGCGCGAATTAGAGAAAGCCACGGGCGTCCGTTCTTCCGGTCTGGCCGAGCCTACGCGTACGCAGGCATGACACTCCCGATCCAGGATGAAGACGACCCAGGCCGCGTCACCGCCACCGTTTAATCCCGCTCGACCAAGGCGTTGCGGGCTGGGTTGTTCTTGATCCGGGATTATCGCCCATTCTCCTCGCCGGGCGGCTCCTCGAGTAGCCTTGCCGAACGTCAGGAAAGCATTGGCGGCGACCAGATCGGATTGGCCACTTTAGAGACCAACGATGGGCGAGTCCACTGATCTGATGATGAAGATTACATAACTCCGGCCGGTGATCCGCGCACCCAGAGCGGGCGGCGATCATCATCGCGGCTAGCATCGGGGCGGCGGCACCCACCCAGCCAATCCAGCAATTATTGGAGGCTCTCGACATCGAGACGATTTTGACCACAACCGCTATGCGGTAACGCCCTTCGCCTTGGCGCTAAGCCGCTTATGCAGGAAGGCAAGCACGACAGCCTCTTCCGGGCGCAGCCGAGCAATGTCGTCTCTGAGTTCTTTGGCTGCTTCGTCGCGTGCCTCCAGCACCAAGGCGTCGCTAAGATAGCTCTCGAACACTTCGGGATGGATGTAGCATTTGCGGCAGACGGTCGGCGTGTTACCGAGCCGCGCTGCGACCGCCTCGATCGCCTCGCGGACGTTGCGATTGGCGGCGGCGGCGCTGTCGACCTTCTCATATTCGGAAAGCGCGATGGCAGCGATGACGGTACCACTCCAAGTGCGAAAATCCTTGGCCGTTATGTCCGCGCCCGAAATCTGCTTGAGATAGGCGTTGATGTCGCTGGAGCTAACCTCGCGCCGGGTGCCATCATCCTCGTGATATTGAAACAGATGCTGGCCTGGCAAATCCTGACTTGCCTTGACAATCCGGGCGATCCGTCGATCGCGGATGCTGAGGCGCCATTGCTTGCCGCTCTTGCCCTTGAAGTTGAAGCGCAACTGGGTGCCTTCCACCGCGACATGCCGATCCTTCAGCGTCGTCAGGCCATAGCTCTTGTTCTGCCTGGCATAGTCGGCGTTGCCGACGCGGATCATCGTCGTCTCCAGCAGCCGCACGATCGTCGCGAGCACCTTTTCGCGGGGAAGGCCGCGCAAGCTGAGATGCTCGTCTATTTTTGCCCGGATTGTCGGTAGCGCCTTTGCGAACTCGAGCATATGCTCGTATTTTGTACCATCACGCACCTCCCGGAAACGAGCGTGGTAGCGATACTGCTTGCGTCCTTTGGTATCCCGGCCGGTTGCTTGGATATGC
The DNA here is from genome assembly GCF_018604485.1 of Sphingobium sp. BHU LFT2. NCBI lineage: Bacteria > Pseudomonadati > Pseudomonadota > Alphaproteobacteria > Sphingomonadales > Sphingobiaceae > Sphingobium > Sphingobium sp. BHU LFT2. The sequence continues at coordinate 21,968 of NZ_JAFCGW010000014.1, read as the reverse complement.
CCGTCCTCGCGCGCGCAGATCCACACATCGGCATAGGCGGGCGGGATGGCAAGCTTGCGGATGCGATCCAGCGTGTCACGATCACGCATCGGCTTGCCGCCCTCGTCGACGTAGCGAAAGCTCTTGCCATGCTTGAGCCGTTTGATGCCCGGGTCGTTGTCGTTCACGTAAGTCAGACCGATGCTCTCGGCGGCCTCCTGCGGGCTGCCAACAGAGCCGCTTTCGCTGTCGCCTATTATCGGTTGAGATGCCATCACTGCAAAATCCCAGATAGCGACAACTAGTTCCCGCCGCGATTCCGGCTCTTTGCTGATTTTGGGAAGCTCGGAACGGCACCGTCCCGAAGGTTGAACCTCAGGTCTCGTGAGAGACGAGCGATTGAGCCTTCGCGCACGTGCAAGGAATGAAGATATGCTGGCCGCCCTGGACCACGATGTCGTCGGCGAAGGGACGGAGACTGCTGGCGACGTGACGGGCGAACCTTTGCTGCAGAGCCTAGGCCTTTTCAATCAACAGAGCCCGAAGGCGCATAAGGTGGTCGTCACGGCGAGGGACGCGATCGTCATCAACAAGGGCAGAACGCCGCTGAAGCTGATCCGCCAAATGTGCCGCCGCCGAGGATCCCGGCCTCAAGCACAACGGCAAAGCAGATGCCCAGACGGAAGAGGGCGGCATAGTCACCCCGATGATCAAAGCGGCGAAGGAAAAACTAACCAGAGCGGCACCCGCCAAGTTGAAGCCCAAGCCCGTGATAAAGCGCCCGTGAGCAAGAGTCGGCTCCACGTCAATCCTGCTACCGCAGAACAGATCCACGCGGTGTTTGCACGGTCAAAGCGCGGCTTCGAAATCGCCGGCTGTCGCGAGAAGCGCAGCGATTCGATGCACCGCGGCAAACCGGCGAGGTACCGAGCCTTGCGTGCAAACTCAAGGACGCCGAGCATGCGCTGCTTACCGTCTGAGGCCGAGGGCCTACGACTTGGCGAGGCGTCGAGCGTTTGCGGTGGCCTCAGCATGGATCGGCGCCAGTGCTCGCGTCGGCAGCATGGCGAGCGTTGTCGCAATGTCGAGGTTACGCTCAGCCAGCTTCGTCCATTCGGACCATCCAAAAAATCCGCCGTCCGACAGCTTGCCAAGCGCATGCACATTGGCCTCGCTTGCACGCCGGACAGCTTCTTGGGCGAAGGAAATCGATCTGTGGGAGTGCCCAAACGCGCTTGTCTTTTCAGTGACCATGCGCGTGAGCTCGCGGTAGTCTGCGGCGAACGGGTTGATCCACGCAGCCGCAATCGTCGGCATGCGCGCGGCCACGACCGAACGCGCGCTTGCCATCGTCTCCGCCCAGTCGCTGGCCAAACGCGCGGCCGTGAGCGGCCACATCCACAATGCCATTCCGTTCTCGATCGCAGACGCCATCATGTCCTCCACATTGCTGCGTTGCAACAACGACTGACGGCCATTTCGGTTCTCTGCTCCTAAATCGCCGCCACTTGAGGACTATTGGGGTTGCCAATGAGTTACGCAAATTGACCTTTAATTGATCCATATGCCCTCGTCGTCGATGGTCAGATCCCATGGCGCTTATTACCCCCGCTGGTGATGCGATAGCGCACGCCTTGGGGGCCGATGCATACGGACCCACTACTGCCGGGACAGGAGCCTCCCCTATAGTAGCCGCTACCGCTGCTCGACCTCCGCGATCTCGAACGGCTGTTGGTCTTTGGCGCCTTTTTGGGCTTCGAGGATCCGAATGTATAGAGATCGCTGGATGATTGGTGCCGGCTCGAACGCATCGCGCTGTCGGCATTGCCGGTATAGCTGCGGGCCGAGCGTCTGGCCGAGCGCGTCACAACATGCTCGGCCAAAAACGTGAAGCGACCCAGCATGGTGGCGTGGCCAGATGGGACCAGCCCCCACCGCCCTCCTTCACGCTGACATTCTGGCCTTTGGCGAGTTTCGTTACGACAGGCGCGCCGGTGTTCGGCGCAGCCCGACAGTTCTCAAGGTCCGCATTCACATAGGCGGTTACTGCCGGCGCGGTAAGGCTCAGTGCCCCAAAAGCGCCACCCCGCGCGCCCAACTGTTCACGCCTATCAGATCTCGGTCCTCCAAACTGATATCGCTGCTCCCAGCAACCAGGACAGGTGGGCTACCACCCCGAAACCGACGGGCTCATGATTTGCGTCACTCGCGCCGGGAAATTGCATCTGCCTCGACGTTTGGGTTAGCTTTCGAGCCAGCAAAGGAGAATCGGATGCGCCGCTGCTATCTCCCCGCATTGATGATGCTTGCCGCCTGCGGGACCAAGGACCGCGATGCGCCATCCAACAATGCTGCGCGTGCCCCGGAAATGGCGACAGAACAGCCGACAGAAGCGGCTTTACAGTCCTCCCCTCCTCCGGCCGATTTTGAGATGCCGGATTTCGCACCCCGATATCCAGGCTCAATTCTGGTGAGCGTGAACAGCGCCAACGTCGGTGGTGCTCAAAATCACGAGGTTCGGCTGACCACGTCCGATGGTGCCGAAAAGGTCATGGCCTTCTATCGCGAGAAATTTGCGGCCGCGAGATTGCGGAAAACATCCGACTTCTTCTCCGCAGGCAGCGGCATGATGTCCGGGATCGGTAAAGACCGAAAGGCGTCGATCGTCATCGGCAGGGAGGAGGACCATCAGATGGTCATCGTCACCTATTCCGGCACATAGAGTGGCATGAATTGCGATCGACCCAGCCCCGCACCAAGCGTGTCGATGGGTTGCGACGACCGGATTACATAGGCAGAAGGCACCGCCTCGGCTGGATACATTTTTGAGGCCCTACCGCATCAAATCATTCTCTTGCATATGATCTCTCAAGCAAAGTCGCATGCCGTCATATCGACAGCTGGCACCGGGCCCTGCCGATGATGCCTATCTTTGGCGAAGATCGGCCATCACGAGTGGCTGCGCAATCGAGAGCCCGTTTCTCCAAGCGAACGCCCCCTTCCCCGCCTTCGCCTCACAAGCGCTCCTTCACCTTGCTTTATGATTGCAGATGATTGATCGATGATAGCCCCTGAAGGGAGCAAGACGGGCGGCCATGAGAGCGATAATCGCAGAAGCCGCTGCGCTTCTGGGCGTGAATGTGCAGAGCGCTGCCCACATTGCCGGCGGCGACCTCTCCTTCATGGTCCGCCTGACCTTGGCCGATGGCTGCAGCATCATTGCCAAGCGGGGCGCTAGGGTCCGGGAGGAAGCGCTGATGCTGGAGGCAATTGGCACGACGGGCGTGCCTGTTCCGCAGATATTCTGCGTCGCCGAGGATCTTCTCCTGCTTGAGGAACGGCCAAATGGTGGCCGCCTTGCCGGCTGCTGGGCACAACTTGCCGAGATGCTCGATCAACTCCATGCGCCGGCCCACACCGCCTATGGATGGAAGCGCGACTATGGTTTTGGCGCGCTACCGATCGAGAATGGGCAGGCCGGCAACTGGATCGACTTCTGGGCCAAACGCCGACTACGTTGCCATATTCCGCATCTCACTATCCATTTGGCCAACCGGATCGAGCGGCTTGCCGACAGGCTCGCCGAACATATTCCCCGGAGCCCGCCACCCGCCTTGCTTCATGGCGATCTGTGGGGCGGCAATATTCTGGTCGACCAGGACCAGATCAGCGGACTCATCGATCCCGCATGCTATTATGGCGATCGAGAGGTAGACCTGGCCATGCTGAGCCTATTCGACCGCCCCCCGCAGATCTTCTATGACGCCTGTGATCTGCCGCGGGGCTGGGAAGAGCGCCAGCCGGTCTATCAACTATGGCCTCTGCTGGTCCATGTCCGCCTTTTTGGCGGCGCCTATCATCAGCAGGCTGGTGCTTGCCTTGATCAACTGGGCGTTTGAGGAGGCAATAGCGCATCCGTCCAAACAATTGTCGTGCTTGCAAAAAACGCAATTATGTAGCCGAGCTTCTCAAGACCAGAGGCTCGAGTGATCCATCCAACGTCTCAATCCAGCTCCAATATCTGTTCCTCAGACAGGAGAAGCTGTTTGAGCATCCCATAATCGACATCCTGCACGCTCCTGCCCTCCCGGACCGCGATGGATGCCGCAGCAGCGGCCGATTGGCCAAGGATCATGAAGACCGGCTCCATCCGGATCGAGCCATAGGCAATGTGCGATGCCGACAAGGCGACCGGGACGAGAAGATTGGTCGCCTCCTGGCGCTTCGGGATGATCGCATCATAGCTGATCGGATAGGCGCGTTCTGGGCTGACCTCGATATTCCCTTCGTTGCGCGCAAAGCCTCGTGCATCGACGATCCGCCGGACATTGTGCGAGTCCATATTATATGATCCCATGCCGACCGGCCGGGGCGTCGCCTTCGTGCCGCGCAGATGCGGTTCGGCCATGACAAAATCCGAAACCATGCGCCGCGCTTCGCGCACATAAACTTCCCGCGGCCAGTTGCCATTGCCGGTGAATTCATCCTTGCACAGGCCCCAGCGCGACATTTCGGTGCGCGTCTCGGTCGGCACGCCAGGATCGTTTGCCATGAACCACAGCAGTCCCTGCTGATAGTCCACATGCTCCTGGATGATGGCAGCCCGTTCGGTGTCGGTCCCCTCGGGATAGCGGTAATTCATGCCGATATCATCGAAGGAGAAGGCACCGAAATTGTTGGTGTCGGTCTTGCCGTTTGGGATGCGGTCGAATTTGCGGAAGAAATCCCGATAGCCCGCATCCATATAGCGTTTGAGCAACGCATATTGGCGCGGATCATAATGGCGCGGCCTGGGAAAAGGCGTGCGGTTGGCTGGCACGTCGGTCAGGCACATGCGGAATGTATAGGCCTGTATGCGATGGTCACCCGTGCCGTCCGGCCCGATCGGATCTGCCGTTACCCGCGGCAACAGGCCGCTGTCGGGCTTGCCGGGTACGACATAGGGATCGACGTCCAGGGTGAATTGATGGTTGGTCGTGTTGGCCATCTGGACGCCGTTCAGCGTCTCGCCATAGGTGGCATTTGCTTCGCGCCCGACCGCAAAGCCCACCCCTGCCCCCGCCATCAGATCGCCTTCATAGCTGGCATCAATGAAGACACGTCCTGCAAAACGACGACCGGTCCCGGAACGGAAGGCGACAACCCGACCGGCTTTCACCTCCACGGCCCCATCCCGCCGATCGATCGGCTGGGATCGAACGACAATAACACCGGCCTCCTTCAGCCAGGCCTCGTAAATCCCCTCAGCCACCTTGGGCTCGAATTGCCACATCGCATCGTCATTGACGAAATTCTCGGCGCTCGTCGGACGCCTGGCAAAGGTCCAGGCAGCCGGATCATCATAATGACGCTTCACCCGCCGATAAAATTCGAGCGAGAGGCCACCAATGGCGCGATGATTGCCGGTGTCGGACCAGCCCAGGCCATTGGTCGTCATGCCGCCGACATAGGCGTCGCGACAGACGAGAAGCACCGACCGGCCCAGCCGCCGTGCCTCGACCGCCGCAATGACGCCGGCCGAGGTGCAGCCATATATCACGATATCCGCCGGTGTTTGTGCAACCGTGCTGGCGTCGGCCGCGCCGGCCAGCAGAAGGGCCGCGGCGAGCATGGGGCGAAGCGCCTTGATCCTGCCAGCCATCAGAAAGTCGCCGCCACGCCGAAGAAGAAACGGCGGTCCTCTCGCAGCGAACTGAGCAGGCGCGCCGGGTCCTGGAGATATTGCCGTTCGACGGACCGGGTGAGATTGATGGCCTCAGCCGTCAGGCGGACCGTCTTGGTGAGGTTGATCTGGGCCGAAGCGTCGAGTTGCCCCCTGGCCTGCATATAGGAACTGCCGCCCGATGCGGCGCTGCCCTGCCCCTGCAGATATTTGCTTCGGTGGATATAGGCGACCCGGAAGGACAGCAGCTCGTCCTCATAATAGCCGATGAGATTATAGCTATGCTTCGACAGGCCCGGCAATGGCAGGCCGCGTTGGGTCGCCTCGTCGACGAGCGGCGTCTTGCTGTCGACAAAGGTATAATTGGCCTGGATGCCGAGATTGTCGAAGGGCGCCGGCAGGAAACGCAACGCGTGCTGATAGGCCAGTTCAAATCCCTTGATCGTGCCCGACTTGCCATTGACCGGCTGGGTGATCTGGAACAGGTCGTCCGGTCCCGTCGACAGGCCGGGCACGAATTCGGGCCGGGTCGTGTTGATGGTGAAGGAACTGACGTCCTTGTAGAAGCCGGCAAGGGTCAGCGCACTGGACGGCGCAAAATACCATTCCAGTGTCGCATCATATTGCGTTGCCTGGAACGGCCGCAGGGCGGGATTGCCACGCGATCCCGTGCGGGCGACGATGAATGGAATGAAGCTCACCCCGACATCGTTGAGGCTGGGACGCGCGACCACCTTGGCAGCGGCAGCGCGAAACATGAGGCTGGGCGACAGCTCGAGCGAGAGGTTGGCGCTCGGCAACCAATAGTCGAAGCGCGATTTCGACGCGGTTGCCTGTGTGTCCGACAGATAGCCCGAGGATATGCGCTCGATACTGATATAGCGCACCCCCGCATTGCCGGTGATCGGCATCGATCCGACCTCGCTCTTGAAATTGGCCCGGACATAGAAGGCAAGCGTGTCCTGATCCACGTCGCGGATCGACACGCGACCAAGCGGGATCGTGTCGGCACGAGGGATCGGCAGGCCAAATGCATCGCGTGCAACATCCTTGTCCACGGTCCCGGTCAGCAAGTCGCGTGGAAAATCCCCCGAGGCTCCGGGAAAGAAGCTGCTCATGCTATTGTCATAATTGAGCCCCGGCATCTCATCGACGGTGATGATGCCATCGCCATTCTTGTCGCCAACGGCCAGCAGGCTTGCCGCGGAGGGGACGCTTTGTGGCGATTCCGAATAAAATTTGATCTTCTCGTAGCGCGAGCCGACCTGGATCGAGCTGAGCAAGCCCCAATCGGTGCGGACGTCGAAATCGACACGGCCGTCATAGCCGCTGTTGTTGGTGATATTGTCACCATCGAAGATCGATGCCAGTTGATATTGCGCCGGATCGTTACGGTCGAAATTGGTGTCGAGCGAGAGGTTGGGCACCGGGCCACCCGCCGAGAAATCATAGCTCGCATTGGTGACATTGCCGGCACGCGGGACCACCACATAGGTGAAGGAGGCGCCAGGGCCACCATCCGTGCCCTTCCCCTTGCTGTAGGAAGCGTCCGCCGACATCTTCACGACATCACCATCATATTTGGTCGAGAAACCAAGATTGGTGGATCGGAACTCGGTCGGCTCGTCATAGATGAGCGGCCGCAGCGTCACGCCGGTGAAGGTGCCGCTGACGACCGTGCCATGTTCGTCAGCAACGGCGTCGACATCATTATTGTTGAAGAGAATCTGGTAATTGGCGCTGTTGCGTTCCCGTTTCAGCCGCGAATAGGTGCCGTCGAGAATGATCTCCCAATTGTCGGCAGGCCGAAACTGCAGCGAACTGTTGAGCGTCAGGCGTTGCTCCCGCCGATCATAGATGCGCGCCATGAAACGATTCGGCCGGAAGAGGCCGGGATCGTCGACGCCATCACCATCGCCGTCGATGGCATCGGTACGGGTCCAGCCGCCGGAATCGAACGACTGTCCCTGGGTATGGGTGTTGGAATAGGCGATGCTGGCAAGGACGCCGAAGCGATCGTCGAAATTCTTCGAGACAAGGGCTGAGCCTCGGTAGCCAAGATGATCGGCCTGGTCGGTATAGGCACCCTGCAGCCGCCCGCTGATGACAAGGTCGTCAAGGTCGAGCGGACGCTTGGTCTTGAGGTTCACGGTGGCGCCGAGCGCCCCTTCGGGCATGTCGGCGGTGGGAGACTTAGAGACGACGATGCTGCCGATGATTTCCGGACTGATCGATTCAAGCGACGCACTGCCCCCTGCCCCCGGTCCCAGGAAGGTGCGGCCGTTGATTTCCAGACGGTTCTGGGAAATGCCGCGGACGGTGAAGTTGGAACCATCGCCTTCGCGCCGGGTGATCTGGACGCCGGTGATGCGGCTCATGGATTCAGCGACATTCTGGTCAGGCAGCTTGCCGATATCCTGCGCCGTGATGACATCGACGATGTTGCTGGCGCGGCGCTTCACATTGATCGACTGCTGCAACGAGCCGCGAATGCCGGTGACGATGATGTCCTGCGCCGCCTGATTGTCGGAAGAGCCAATATTGTCTGGTGCTACGCCCGCCGTTTCATGCTCCTGTGGATTGGGCTCGCCGGCCGGCATCATGGTGAAAGCTGCTGCCGGGGTCGGACCGGCCTTGCCTCGCTTGAGCACGATGGCGCTGCCCACCCTGACCATGACGAGATCCGTGCCTGCAAGCAGGCGCTGAAGCGCCTGCGACACATCCATCGCCCCTTTGACACCGGAAATGGTAACGCCTTCAGTTGTGGGTGCCGACACCAATATTTCGATGCCCGCCTGTCTGGCAAAGAGCGGGATGCCGGTGCGCGCCGGTTGCGCGGGGATATCAAATCGCCGGATCTGGGCCGCCGCCTCCGCAGGCGAAGCCATGCTCCAGGCCAGGCTGGCTGAAGCCGCAAGAAAATGGGCGCGCGAAGCTCTCATAAATCCTCCCCTGTCTGGCGCCCTGTTTTCTGGTGCGCTCTCGACCATCAAGAGACGGGCGGGTCGGTTTTCCGTCAGCTACCTGCGATCTTTTTTCGCGAAAGGCGAATTTCCTCGGTCGTCGTTGTAACCGAAATATCGAGGGAAATGGCCAGGGTCCGCGCAAAACCTGCCGGATTATCGATCCGGAACAGGCCGACCAGCTTCTCATTGGCAAGGCTTGGGTCGGACAGCACCAATTGCTGCTTGTTGTAGCGGTTGAACCGGGCGATGGCGTCAGACAATGTGTCCCCTTCGAGCGCGATTTCGCCCGCTCGCCAGGCGAGCGACCTCTCTATCGCCTGCGGTGAATTGCCAGTGGCGGGAACCAGCTCGCCCCGCTCGAAGGTCGCAAAATCTCCGGCCTTGAGGATGGTCATGGCCCCTGCCCCGTTACGGGCCCAGGTTGCAACGACCCCCTCGGTCACGGCAATCTGCACGCCATTTTCAGTCCGACTGACGGAAAAGGCCGTGCCGATCGCCCTTGCCTGCGCAATGCCGGCATCGACGATGAAGGGACGCCGTCGATCCTTTGCAACCTGAAACCAGGCCTGACCTTTTGCCAGCGTGACGCGTCGGCTTTCCTCGTCGAGGGCAACCCGCAGGTCGCTACCACTGTCGATCGTTGCGACCGAACCATCCTCAAGCGGAAGACGACGAATCTCACCGCGCTCGGTCGCGATATGCTCGCCGGTCCATCGCGAAAACCCGACCATGCCCGCGATCGCCGCCGCCATGGCACCACCGACCCCGGCTGCCATCCATCGACGCCGCGTCCAATGGGCCCCGTGCCCCGGCCCGGCGTTGGCAACAAGCGCATCCTGCACCAGGGCCAGAGCAGCCTGCGCACGCAGCAGCGCCCCGGCATGGAGCCTGTCCTGTGCGAGCCATGCGTCAAGAGCGGCCTGCTGATGCGCATCCAAGGGATGGCGCATGGCCCAGTTGGCAGCTGCCTCGTCAATGCTTTCGCGCATGGACACCTCCGCTGCTAGAAGGCTGGTCCTGTTCGGTTTCAGTCAGTTCGCGAAGAATGGCTCTCAAGCCGCGGCTCGCCTCATTCTCGACAATGGTTTCGCTGACACCCAGTGTCTGGGCAATCATCTTCTGGCTCAAGCCATCGACCCTGCGCATGATAAAGATACGGCGGGCACGATCGGACAGCTTTGCGAGCGCCGCCTGTACCCTGGCCAATTCCTGCCGCCCCTGCGCGAAGCGCTCGGGCGTCAGAGGATCACCTTCCTCTTCCCAACCGCCAATGCCGGACGCAGTCTCGATGCGAACCACTCGCGCCCGCTCCACCTGTCGTTGCAATATGTGTCGCGCCACCGTGAAAAGATAGGCGCGCGGCACGGCAACATGCGCGACATCGGGCAGTTGGGCCAGACGGCAATAGCATTCCTGCACGATATCCTCCACATCGGCCGCCGCAAGCACACGCCGCCGCAACCAGATCCGCAGGTCACGTTCATGGGGCAGAATTTCCCGTGCTACCCATCTGGCAAGCGCGTCGCGTTCCGTAGATTCTCTCCTCTCTCGTTGCCAAGAGCCATGGAAGAGGCATTTCCGTCACGGTGGAAGCACTTTATTCATGGCGGACGGCAAATGCGCCGACGCACTCAGCCATCTCGAACATTTGAAGCGATGCCATTAGCCTAATTCCGACCGGCTGAGGACATTCCGTGTTGCCAATCTGAGTGTTGGCAATTGCTGGGGCCCGTCCTTCAGACAGAGCAAAGCGGATAGGATGGATGGCTCCCGCTCACGGCATCTAGGTGCCAAATTGGGTTACTGTCAGGTAAACCCGAGCAGAGGAGCCACAGGCCATGGACATACCATGATCGGCCTGGATGGGGCCAAGAATGTTTTCCAGGTTCACGGCATAGACCCAGCGGGCAAGGTCGTTGTCCGCAAAGCGTTGCGCCGAGCCCAGTTGCTCCCGTTCTCCAGGAAGTTGCCGCCATGCTTGGTCAAAATCGAGGCCTGCGGCACCTCCCTCGCTGGGCGCGCGAGTTGATCGGGTTGGGTCACGAGGTGCGTCTAATGCCACCGGCCTGCGTCAAACCCTGTGTTAACGCGGTAAAAATGACGCTGTCGATGCCGAGGCGATCTGCGAGGCGGTCACGCTCCCAACGATGCGTTTGTCGCTTTGAAATCGCGCGAGCAACAGTCCGCGCTGTCAATGCATCGCGCCCAAAGCTTGCTGGTGGGGCAACGCACACAGCTGGTGGTCATGATGCGCAGTATGTTGGCGTAGTTCGGGATCGCCATTCCGGAAGGCCTTGAGAAGGCGCTTTCTATCGCACGGCAGATTGTTGATGGAGAAGTCGGTACAGGCCTTCCCATGGAGGCAACGATGGTGGTTGCCATGCCGTCGCAGCAAGTGATCGACACATCTAAGAGCTCAAGCTGAGGAGATCAGCTTCACGACGTTGTAAGCGCGATGCGATGTGATGGCGATACCGGTCAGACCCGGAACCAGGACAACCCATGGACTGCCTGAGGCGTTAGAGCCTGTTAAGCCGATTGGGACCTGGTTCGCGGACCCCAGGGCCAGCAGTCCCTACCAACTGCATAAGTAGGCCGGACAGACGACTGCAACCGACCGACTGCCAATACGTTAATTTGTACTTGCAACGCGGGAGACATCCACAAAAGACAGTGGGCTTCGCGCTGATCCAATCCATTAACCAGTGCTCATAGCGCCTCTATGTTCGGACATTCTCTTTAAAGTTAGCAGGGAACTTGGCCACCATCCTGAGCAGTTCTGCAAAGGCAATTTTCGCGGCAGGCCCGGCTTTCGATGTCGCTCAAGCGATGATCGTCACCGCATGGAACCTGGCGATTGCAGGCGGCGCGCTCCTTGGCGGCACCCTGCTCGATCAGTTCGGCGCGACATCGTTGCCTTGGGTTGCATGCATGCTTCTCGTGATGGCGTCCACGAACAGGCCGACATCATGTCGCGACGCTCTGCCCGCATGACCTGTATTCGCAGTCGCAGGGTTCGGGCTTACGACAAGCGTGCAGCTTTTTGGCGGAGCGACGATTGTTAGCTGAATGGCCGACATGGCAGATCCGGGTTCAGTCCCGCCCCTACAGTTGCTACAGCAGCGACATAATATAACGAACTAGCTTCCATGCATCTTGCTTGAGATAGCCAGACGTCTGTAAGACCCATGTGCTGCCCCTCCTCAAGGAGGGAAGCGACCACCGGAATGCCTCGCAAAAAACCTGGCGCAAGCCAGCCTCATCATGGGGTCATGATATTGCGCATTTTGTGGCAAGCTCACCGGTATCTGCTTATCAATCACGCCAAGCGTGAAATCGCACACGACAATTTCCACGAGACCTTAACCAGCCTATTTCCAGGCGACCTCTCCCTCAGGCGAGCAGGGCAGCCTTCGCATCAAGTGCGGGATAGTCGATGTAACCACGATCGCCGCCTGCATAGAAGCTTGCTTCATCGGGTTCATTGAGCGGCGCATCGGGGATACGAAAGCGGGCGACAAGGTCCGGATTGGATATAAACAACCGGCCAAATGCGACGAAATCAGCCTCGCCCGCCCGCAGCACATAATCGGCGCTCTCGCGCGTAAAATCTCCTGCAAGAATGAGGGAGCCTGAAAAGACGTTGCGTAGAGCGGCCCTTAATTTGCGCGCGGCAGGCGTCGCATCAGGCTCGATCAGATGGAGATAGGCTATGTTCCTACGATTGAGCGCCCACCCCAGATAGGGAAACAGGGTGGAAGGATCAGACGCGCCTGCACCATCACCTCTGAAATGCGGCGAAATTCTAACGCCTACGCCTGCGGCGCCGAAGATCTGGATCGCGTTGTCAACGATCTCCAACAGAAATCTCGCCCTGTTTTCCACGCCGCCGCCATAACGGTCATGGCGCTGGTTCGCGTCATCCCGCAGAAACTGCTCGATGAGAAAGCCATTGGCAGCGTGAAGTTCGATCCCGTCGAACCCCGCATCCCGCGCATTCTCAGCCGCTCTTGCAAAATCCTCAACAAGCTCGGCAATTTCGCTGGTTTCCAGCGCACGCGGCACCGGGAAAGGCTTAGCGCTGCCGTCCGCGGTAGGCAAAGTGCCGTTGGCCGCGATAGCCGACGGGGCGACCGGCAACTGCCTTCCTGGCAGACGATCAGGATCCGCTTTGCGCCCGAGATGGAACAACTGCTGGAATATGCGCCCGTTGGCCTGGTGAACCGCATCCGTCACAGCCCGCCATGCAGCGACCTGCCCCTCACTATGGATCGCCCCGGTCCCAGGACGGCTCACACTTGCCGGCGAAACATGTGTCGCCTCGGATATGATGAACCCAGCAGTGGCGCGCTGCGCATAATAAATAGCAGCGCGTCCAAGCGCTTCGCGGGATTCCACATGGTTGCGAGCACGGCCGAGCGGCGCCATGACGATACGATTTGGCACCACCAGATCGCCGATCTTTCCCGGAACGAATAGCGCCATGCGTCTGTCTCCTGTGATCGCAACCAAGCTATGGAGCCGTCCGGAAAGAACAAACAAGTTCAGTCCGTCGCCCGTTAAGCGGTGCTCATACAGACGTAGCCAATCCACCCACACCTGCCCGGCCGTCACGCATTGGAAAGGAACATCGAGGGGTCAAGATGATCCCGTCAATCAAAGGCATACTTATACTGCGCGTGTAAAATAGCTGCATTGCTCATAGGTTTGGCAGAACTGATCGGCGCCCGAACAAAAGTCGATATTCCTCTTTCGATACCCGCTTATTCTAGCTTTCACGCCGCAAGAGCGCGGCCTGCGAGGAAAGGATGAAGCCATGTCCGCTGCCGCCCAGACCGCCATTCCAACGGCCGACCATCTCGATATTCGTCCGCTGCAACCAACGATCGGTGCGGAAATCCATGGCGTGGATTTGTCCCAGCCGCTGCCGGCCGAGATACGCGATGCCATCCGCGCCGCAGTCGTGCAGCACAAGGTCATCTTCTTCCGCGACCAGAGGCTGGACGATGCCGGGCAGGAGGCCTTCGCCGCACAATTCGGTCCGCTCTACACGCACCCGGCGAACAGAGATGTTGCTTCGGTCACGCCGCTCCATGCGATCTCCGCCGAGCTTCAGACCAAGATCGAAGCAAAGCGCCTGCATCACGACCTGAGGCGCGGCGACGAATATCATAGTGATACGAGCTGGCGACTGGTCCCGACCTGGGGCGCGGTGCTGCGCGCGATCGACCTGCCCGATGTGGGAGGCGACACGGTCTGGGTGGATGCCCACCTCGCCTATGAAGGGCTCTCCGACGAGGTCAAGCGGCGGCTGGAAGGGCTTCATGTTACCCATGACTATCGCGATGCGCTGCTCGCCAACGGGCATGACTATCCGATCGTGGCGCATCCGGTCGCGCGCACGCATCGCGAAACGGGCGAGAAGATCCTGTGGGTGAATTTTTCCCAGAAACCGCAAATATTGGGCGTCGATCTGGCGGAAAGCCGCGCGCTGCTGGACGAGGTGCTGCATCAGTATAAACGCCCGGAATTCCAGGTCCGCTTCTCCTGGAAACCGGGATCGGTCGCTTTCTGGGACAATCGCGGCGCGGTGCATTATGCCGTACGCAACTATGGCGATTATCCGCGCCTGTTGCGGCGCGTGCTGATCTCCGACGAGCCGCTCTACGCCGACCTTTGATCGACAAAGCATCCACATGACCCGGAAAATCTGGTTTCTGTCGGTTTTGCTATTGTTTGCAATTCTTGCCGGCACTTTCCTCTGGCGATCACGCCAGAACACGCCGGTGGCGGGGGCGCAACACGTCCTCGTCATCGGCGACCAGAGAGGAGGCGCGCAGGCGCTGCTGAAAGCTGCCGGGGAACTGGACCATGTTCCCTACCAGATTAGATGGGCGCTCTTTCCAGCAGCCTCACCATTGCTGGAAGCGCTCGATGCGCAGGCCGTCGACGTCGGCGGCATTGGTGCCGCCCCCTTTGCCTTCGCCTATGCCGGTGGCGCCAAGATCAAGGCCATCGCTGCCTATCGTCCGCCGCAGGCGCAAGCTGGTCGCGCCTCGGCCATCGTCGTGCCGCAGGGCTCCCCTATCCGCCGTGTCGCCGATCTCAAGGGCAAGCGGCTGGCAACCATAAGGGGGTCGGCGGGTCAGGATCTGGCGCTCAAGCTGCTGGCCAAGGCAGGCCTCCAGCCAACCGACGTGCAATGGGTCTATCTGGCCAATGGCGAAGCCAAGGCCGCGCTGGCAAGCGGTTCCATCGACGCCTGGTCGACCTGGGGCAGCTATGTCGGTATCGCCGTGCTGGAAGATGGCGACCGCATCCTGGCCGATGGCTCAGCCGTGTCCACCGGTGTTGTCTTCTTTGCGGCCAGCGATGCGGCCATTGCGGACAAGGCGGCACTGCTTGCGGACTTTACCGCACGCCTCACCCGCGCGCGCGCCTGGGGCCAGTCGCATCCCGATGATTATGCCCGTGTGCTCGCGGCAGAGACGGGCATTCCCTTCAAGGTCGCCCGTTTTTCGGCAGCCTCGGCGCTCGGCTCGGCGGTGCCGATCGATGCGCAACTCATCAGGGAGCAGCGCGCGATATTCGAGCGCTATCGCGCCGTCGGGATCATACCCGCGCTGCCCGATATCGAAGGCGGCTATCTCTCATCATTCAATCCCTAACTTTCGGCCACCGGCCGACTTTTCCGACAGGAGGACAGACTATGAAGATCCCCATGGCACGGGGGGCAGCGATAGCGCTCGCCCTGGGCGTAGCTGCATTGGCAGGGCTCCCGGCGGGCGCGACCGAAGATGCAGGCGCGATCCATGCTGCGATCCTGCCCTTCGATGCCCATGTCGACATCGCCCCGGACTTTGACAGCGCGGCCAATCCTGCAAGCGGCGATACAACTGGCCAGTTCGATCTTCCCAAAATCCAGCGCGGCGGGCTCAAGGGGGCGGCCGTTGCCGTCTTCGTCGGACAGGAGGCGGAAACGCCCGCCTATCTGGTACAGGCAAGGGCCGCGGCAGAGGCCCAGGATGCAACCATCCACAATTTTGTGCGCCATTACCCGCAGCAGGTGGAACAGGCGCTGACGCCGGCCGATGTGCATCGTATCGCTGCGGCAGGCAAGTTCGCTCTGGTCGAGAGCATCGTCAATGGCGGCGCCTTCATCGACAGGGTGGAAGACGTCGATCTATGGGCAAGCCGGGGCGCGCGTATCTTCGGCTTCGTCCATGCAGGACACAACAGGCTGGCGGACAGTTCCCGCCCGGCGCTCGTTCGGGCAGAAGGGGCAAGCCGCAATGGCGGCCTTTCACCACTGGGCAAGGCAGTCGTCGTCCGCCTCAACAGTCTTGGCATTCTGATCGATGTCTCGCAATTGTCGGATGCGGCCTTTGCCGATGTGCTGGCGCTCAGCAAGGCGCCGGTCGTGGCGTCCCATTCCGATGTCCGGGCGCTGGTCGATAATGGCCGCAACCTTACCGATGCGCAGCTTGATGCGCTCGGCAAGAATGGCGGCGTCGTCGCGATCAATGCCTTTAGTGCCTATCTGCGACCACGCGATCCGGCCTTCACGGCAAAACTGGAAGCTTTGAAGGCAGAATATGGGCTGAAGGGGGACAGCAGCGCTGCGCTGCCGTTGGAAAAGGCAAAGGAATATGATCGCCGTTACCATGAATTGCGGGCGAGCGAGCCGAAGGCGAATGTCGATGACCTGGTGAAAGCGATCGACCATGCCGTGCAGCGTATCGGCATCGACCACGTGGCGCTTTCGTCCGACTTCAATCATGGCGGCGGCATTATCGGCTGGGCGGACGAGGGCGAAGCGGGCAACGTCACGGCCGCGCTGGTGAGCCATGGCTATACGAAGGCGCAGATCGGCAAGCTGTGGAGCGACAATCTGCTGCGGGTTTGGGGTGAGGCACAGGCGCTCGGGCGGTAACGCGATAGGGGAGACCAGCCCGGCCGGGCTGATCTCCCCTTTCCTTCATTCAGGTGCGTTCGATAAAGACGCTCGGCCGACTTTGCCCGACCGGGCGACGCCCATGTCGAGGAACAGGCACAGCCCCTGTCTGCGACGGCGGCTACAGTTTCCGCTAGCGTTGCATTCGTCCCGGCATTGCGTCGTTCACACCCATTGCGCCAGCCAGTCGGCGAGCGCTTGGGGCGTCATATGACGCGCATCGGCCAAGGCCGACAGACGATCACGGTTGAGCAGCTTGTCGCTGCGCGGATCGACGATCAACAGGGCAGGCACGCCTTGCAGGCGATCCAGGCCATAATGGCGGATGATCTGCTGATTACGGTCGAACCGGCCAACATCGACGGTCACGACCTCATAATGGCGGCGCAAAAATGGCCGGAGTTCCGGCAACTCCATGACACCGGCCAAAATACGGCAATCCGCACACCAATTGCCTCCAAGATCGATGATCAGTCGCTTGCCGCTTGCCTTGGCCCGCGCCCGGGCGGCCGCCACCTGGCGGTCCGCATCGGCGTTGACATCATAGGGCAGCGGCAAAGGTTGGGGCAGTTGTTCCAGGCTGGCGATCGACACGCGGGGCGCACGCGTAGCCGCGTCGGCTGGGGCCATGCCGGTCAAGGCCAGCGCCGCCATCCCAGTCGCCGCAATCCATTTCATCATCTGATCCTCTTTCTTTCCAGGGGAGCCAACAGCTCGCAAAAACAGCAGCTTTTAGGTGATCAAGTTGACCCTCTTTCAAATCACTACAAATTTGGTAGATAAACGCAACAGCCAAGGTCGGAGCCGGGTCACTCGCCACCGATCATCCCGAACGCAAGGACCATCTGCATGTCGCCTGCCCCCAATTCCGACCCGCTGATCGAGATCATCCGTTTTCCCGAGCAGGTCGATCTGGTGGTCGAGGGACTGCATCAGGCCCGTCTCGACTGGCGCGCCGGGCATCAGCGCCAGGCCGAGCAAGGTGTCTATTTTCCGTCGCGTCAGGCGCTCCAGCGGGTCAGCCGGGAGCTGGCGATCGCGCTCTTTCCGTTGCGCTTCGGTCCGCCGGAACTGACGGCACAGAATGAAAATGCCTATGTCGGCGCGGCCCTTGAATCGACCCTGTCCCAGCTTGCCGCACAGATCCGACTGGAGCGGGGCTATCATGAGCCTGACAGCGACCAGTCGGCGATTGCCACTCAAGTCGAGGAGATTATCGGCCGCTTCGCTGCCTATCTGCCGACGCTGCGGCGCCTGCTCGATAGTGATGTCGACGCCGGCTACGCGGCGGATCCCGCGGCACGCAGCGTCGATGAGGTGCTGCTCGCCTACCCCTCGCTGACGGCCGTCATCCACCATCGCATTGCCCACAGCCTCTATCGGCTCGGCGCTCCGCTGGTCGCCCGGGTGGTCGCCGAGATCGCGCATGAGAAGACCGGCATCGACATCCATCCCGGCGCGCGGATCGGCAGCAGCTTCTTCATCGACCATGGCACCGGCGTCGTCATCGGCGAGACCGCGATCCTGGGCGACCGGGTCCGCCTCTATCAGGGCGTGACGCTGGGTGGCGACCCGGACATTCCGGGCGGTCAGGCGCAGCATGCGGTAGCGCGTCATCCGCTGATCGGCGACGACGTGATCATCTATGCCAATGCGAGCATCATCGGTCGGGTTTCGATCGGCGCGGGTTCGAGGATCGGTGGCAATGTCTGGTTGCGCCAGGACGTCCCGCCGGGCAGCCTGGTTGAAGCACCGGCACCGACGATCAGGCCGATCTGAGCAGCAAGAGGGGGAGATACGCATGAGGACGCCTACCCGGTCCGTTTCGCCGAACGAGCCTTCCGCTGGCCCGACCGCCTGGTTCGCCAAGGAGGATGGCTGGGCGATCCTGATCGGCCTTGCCATCGTCCTCACCGGATCTGTTCTGTTCTGGAATGGCGCTAATCTACGCTGGATCGCGGCATTGCCACCCAAATGGGCGAGCCCGTCGCAAGTCGCAGCCGATCTCGTCACGCACTGGCCACGCTATGGTGCCCAATATCTCTTCTGGCTCACGGCCTTCGCAATCGCCCTGCGCGCTCTTGGTCGCAACATAGGGACGTTCGTCCCCGCCTTCAGCTTTCTCTATCTGGCGGCCTATGCCATCTTCGTGCTGGGGCAATGGGAAGGCGCGGTCCGCTATAATCTGGAACCGCCGCTGGTCGCCCTGTTTGTTGGCCTGGCTGTCGCCAACCTGATCGGCGTACCGCGCTGGCTGACGCCCGCGTTGCGGGGCGAACTCTACATCAAGACCGGCATCGTCCTGCTCGGTGCGACTGTCCCGCTCTCGCTGATCCTCCTCGCCGGGCCGATTGCAATCGTGCAGGCATCGATCGTCTCGATTGTCACCTTCGCCGTCATCTTCGGCATCGCCGTCCGGCTTGGCCTTGATCGCCCCTTTGCCGCAACCCTGGGTGTCGGTGGCGCTGTCTGTGGCGTTTCGGCCGCGATCGCGGTCGCCGGTGCGGTCGGCGCGCGCAAGGAACAGGCATCCATCACAATCTCGATCGTGGTCTTGTGGGCGATCGCCATGATCTTCGCCCTCCCCCTCGTCGCACGTGGCCTGCATCTGCCGACCGGCGTCGCCGGCGCATGGATCGGGACATCGGAATTTGCCGATGCAGCCGGTATCGCTGCCGCCCAGACCTACGGTGGCCTGGCCGGCAAGGTGGACGGGATCAGCGGCACTGCCGATCAGGCTTTGCAGGCCTTCACACTCGTGAAGGTCGTCGGCCGCGACGTCTGGATCGGCATCTGGGCGGTCGTGCTGGCGATTGTCGCAACCACGCGATGGGAAGAGCGCCCCGCCGGCAGCGCCCCCGATGTCCGGGAAATCTGGCGACGCTTCCCCAAATTCATACTCGGCTTCTTCCTCGCCTCAGCCCTCGTGTCCACGGCGACCGCCCATTATGACCTGGCGAGTTATAACAGGGAGGCTATCCCGAACCTGATCGCACCGATCAAGGATCTGCGCAGTTGGGCGTTCATCTTATCCTTTCTGAGCATCGGCCTTACCACTCGCATCGGCCACCTGGCGGCGACCGGCCGCAAGCCGCTGATAGCCTTCACCGCCGGTGTCGCCGTCAATCTGGCGCTGGGCTATGTCCTGTCGGTGCATCTTTTCGGCGCGCATTGGGCAGGATTGGGACAATGACCTCCCTGTCCCGGATCGCGGCATTGCTGACGCGGCCAGGTCCTTCCACCGCAGACTGCGCCCCTTGCCGGCATTTCGATCGCGCACCGGATCGGATCGAAGCGGCCATGCCTGGGCTGAGCGCGCTCGCTTCGGCCCAGGCCTCGACCTTCAATGGCAATGGCCTGTGCAACTTGCATGACCGGATCATCAATGGGCGAGCGCGGTGCTCGGGCTTTTGCGATCAGGTCGCGCCCGACACGTCGCCACGCCCGGACTGACGCCCGGCATAACGGCGCGCGGCAATCTCTGCCCCTTCACGCAACAAGGGGCCGAGTTGCCAGAAGTCCTGCAGATGCAGCGCCTCTGGCGGTGCATCGCGATCCCAGCCATAATCATGGCGTAGCCGCCCAACCTGTCCCATGGCCAGCGCTTCAGCGGCAGACAGACCCGGTTCGCCCTCCTGCTCGGGCGCGACATAGAGGGCATCGGCCGGGCAATAAAGCTCGCACATGAAGCAGGTCTGACACTGATCCAGCCGTGCGATCAGTGGCACGCCATCGGTTCCGGCGTCGAAGACATGGGTGGGACAGGCCGTCACGCAGCTCTGGCAACCGGTGCAGCGCTCCTCGAATATCTGCGCGATCATGCGGCGATCTCCTGCGTAGCGGGCCGTTCCGGACGGGTCCAGACGTGATCCAGCCCTGCGACCAGCAAGCGGCTCTGCTGCGCCGGATCGGTCCCCGGCCGATCGATGCGCATATGCATGCCGCGACTTTCGTCGCGCGCCAGCGCCGCCGCCAGGACCCAGCGCGCACACGCCGCCATTGCCGCATGTTCGCGCAAGGCCACCGCCCCCAGCCCCTCCGCACGGCCATGATCCGCGATCGTGCGCCAGACGGCCTCGACCGCGTCCCGGTGCCGCACAAGCTTGTCCGCGCTGCGCCAGAGCGCTGCATCATAGCCAATGGTGGCGGCCTGGATGATCGGCAGCCCCTCACGGGCGTCGGGAAGCCGTGCCGTGGAAGCGGGGCGCAGGCCTGCCGTGCCGGCCGCCTTTACCGGCGCA
Organism: Sphingobium sp. BHU LFT2; assembly: GCF_018604485.1. Classification (NCBI taxonomy): domain Bacteria; kingdom Pseudomonadati; phylum Pseudomonadota; class Alphaproteobacteria; order Sphingomonadales; family Sphingobiaceae; genus Sphingobium; species Sphingobium sp. BHU LFT2. The sequence goes on along the minus strand of NZ_JAFCGW010000014.1, from coordinate 1,166 downwards.
TCACGTCGTCGTCCGGCCCCGCGCGCATGGGCCGCTGCAGCGGCGCCGGCGATCCGGCCGGAGGTGAGCGCCCAGGCGGCATTTTGCGCGCCGCCGCCGCTCGTCGCCCCGGCGACCAGTTCGCGCGTCGCGCTGTCACCCGCTGCGTAGAGATTGGCGACGCTCGTCTCGCAGCCGTTGCCGACGATCTGCAGCCCGCCGGTGCCGCGGACCGTGCCTTCGCCGAATATCCGCACCGGGAAGCGATCGCGAAACAGATCGATCCGCTTGCGCTCGAACGGGGCGAGCGAGGCGGGCTGGATGCGGCGCAGGCCCCGTTTGAGGGCGTCCGGCGCCTCGGACAGGTCGGCCAGGACGGGTCCAGCCTCCAGCGCGTGGGCCAGGGCACGCAGATGCGCCGCCTCCCCGCTCATCGGTGGCGGCACGTCCAGTTCGCGGCCTTCGGTATCGAAGAAGCGGGCCGCGAAATAGGGCAAGGTCCGGGTCGAATTCCAGGCTGGCGAGAGGGAATAGGATATGGAAAATTCCATGCCCGACAGCACCGCGCCGGCCTCCGCCGCCATCAGCAATCCATCGCCGCTATTGCCATGGCTGCCGATCAGCCCGGACCGGAAGGCACAGCCTCCGGTCGCGATCACAACCGCGCCCGCGCGCACTGTCCAGGCCTGTTGCTCTAGCCGCGCATAGCCGGCCGCCCCCGCCACCGATCCATCGGCATGCAGCAGCAGTTCCAGTGCGGGATGATGATCCAATATGGTGACACCGGCATCCTGCGCAAAGCGACGCAGGGCGCGCATATATTCCGGACCGCGCACGCCGGAGTAGAAAGTGCCGTCCTTGCCGTCGCCGGCGAAAGGATAATAGCCCGCCAGTTGCGGCAGGGCACGCCAGGTTTCATCGATGATGCGCGCCATCCAGTCCCGTTCGGCCAGGCCAAAGCTGCGGGCGTAACGCTCCTTGATCGCAGCTTCTCGCCGTCCCGGTTCCGGCGCGACCCACCAATGATTGGGACCGCCGGTCGCCGTGACGCCGCTCGTCCCGACAAAGCCCTTATCCACCAGCAGCACGTTGGCGCCCGCCTGTGCCGCCATGATCGCTGCCCAGCAGGCGGCCATGCCACCGCCGATGATCAGGACATCGGCGCTGCGCGTGATCGGCGCGGCTTC